>NZ_NRRY01000066.1 GCF_016583905.1 Lamprobacter modestohalophilus
CACGGTTTGATGAGGGAGGGCTGGTATCCCATGACTAGGATTCGGCTATTGAGGCACCGCCAAACGAAAGGGGCGGAAACAGATAGGCCGGGTCTACGGGCGCGGGATGCCTGCTCTCTACTCTACCCGCAGCCACGATGACGATTTTGTATCCTGAAGCGCGCAGAGAACCATCCCTATGCTGATACGCCTAGACACCATCACGCTGCAGACGACGGCGCCGATCCAACTCATCGACATCACCGAACAGCTGCGCGAATGCTGCGCGCGCAGTGGTGTGCGCAATGGATTGGTGACCCTGCTCTCGCGCCATACCACGGCCGCGATCTGCCTGAATGAGCGCGAGACCCAGCTGCAGCGCGATATGGTGACCTTCCTCAAGCGCCTTGTGCCGCGCGATGGCGATTACCTGCACAACCTGGCGCCGGTCGATGATCGCGACAACGCGCACGCGCATCTAATGGCGCTGTTCACCAATGCCTCCGAGACCATCCCGATCGCCGATGGCGAGCTGTTGCTCGGTGGCTGGCAGTCGGTGTTCTTCGTCGAGCTGGACGGACCACGACCGGAGCGTGCCGTGACCCTACAGTTCCTTGGCCAGGCCGCGGGGGATTGAGTAAACATGAGAGCTGCTGATATCGACGGTTTCTACAGCGATGCATCGACACTCGATGCCGAGGCGCATCTGATCCTCGACTACCGCATCGAGTGCAGTGGTGATCCGCGTGTCGCCGCGGCGCATCTGTGCAGCGAGCAGTCGACCGCGCAATGGCGCCGGGTCGATGTCGACGAAGACTATCGCCCACGCTTCGCGGCCAAGGTGCTGGATCTGGAGGTCGAGACCGAGCTGTCCGGCACCAGCTATCCGCTCCGCCCGCCGGTCGAGGGTCCGGTCAGCGTCTGCCGGGTGCGCATCGCCCATCCGCATGCGAACTTTGGCCCGCGCATCCCGAATCTGCTCAGCGCGATCCTTGGCGAAGGCCCCTTCTTTGCCCCCGATGTGCCGTTGATCAAGCTGCTGGATATCCAGTTTCCGGACAGCTTTCTAGCTGCATTCGAGGGGCCGCAGTTCGGGCTCGTTGGGTTGCGTGAACGCTGGCAGATTCACAACCGGCCTTTCTTCTTCGGGGTGATCAAGCCCAACATCGGCTTGGACCCCGAGCCCTTTGCCGAGCTTGGCTATCAGGGCTGGCTTGGCGGGCTCGATATCGCTAAGGACGACGAGATGCTGGCCGACCCGGACTGGTCACCGATCGCACGCCGCTCGGCCCTGCTCGGCGCCGCGCGCCAGCGAGCCGAGCAAGAGACCGGCGAGCGCAAGGTCTATCTCGCCAACATCACCGATGAGGTCGATCGGCTGCTGCCGCTGCAAGATCTTGTGGTTGCGAACGGCGCCAACGCGGTGATGGTCAATGCCCTGCCGACCGGCTTGAGCGCGGTGCGCATGCTGCGCAAGCAGGCGCAGGTGCCGCTGGTGGCGCACTTCCCGTTGATCGCCGCCTCGAGCCGGCTGCCTTATTTCGGCGTGCATACAAGGGTCTGGACCAAGCTGCAGCGTCTGGCCGGCTTCGATGTGGTGATCATGCCCGGGTTCGGCCCACGCATGATGACAGCGGAGGATGAGGTGCTGGAATGCATTGCGGCCTGCGTCGAGCCGATGGGGCCGATCAAGCCCTGTCTCCCGGTGCCAGGTGGCAGTGATTCGGCGGTGACCCTGCCGGGCGTGCATGAGCATGTCGGCAATGCCGATTTCGGCTTCGTGCCCGGGCGCGGGGTGTTCAGCCATCCGATGGGACCGCGCGGCGGAGCGGCGAGCCTGCGCCAGGCCTGGGAGGCGATCGCCGCTGGCATACCGCTCGCTGAGCATGCCGCTCAGCATCCGGAGCTGGCCGCGGCAATCGGTGCCTTTGAGTGAGTGTCTCTCGTTAACGGGTACTTCGGTGGACGAGTAACGTCTGTCGATGCGAGTGTCGAACACAAATCATAGAGCCATTTTCGGGGGTGTCATGGCGACTGGATTACTAGGGCGACTCCGCTCTGAAGCGCTCGGCTTGTCTCTGGCCGATCGGGCCACTTTAGCTCACGAACTGATTAAGAGCCTCGACGGGGCTGAAGATCATCCGGTCGCGGTGGTCGAGGCTTGGGATCAAGAGATCGTGCATCGGATCAATGACGTTGATGATGGTCGGGTGGAGCTTTTGGACCGCGCGGCCTTTCAGAAGAGAATGCAGTCAAGGCTCGCGAGGGATTGATGCGCCGCGTCAAGATCTTGGAGGCGGCTGCAGCGGAAGCGAGTGCAGCAGCTGCCTGGTATGAGCGTGAGCGCTCCGGGCTTGGAGCGGAATTTGCCGCTGCTGTTGAGGCAGCCCTGGATCTGCTTGAAGATGAAGGGACACCGCTTTCGCCAATGCCTGCCGAAGCGGGCGCTCGTGGAGCCATGCGGTTGATGCTTCGACGGTTTCCTTATGATGTTGTTGTGATCGAGCGCGGCGACGAGTGCATCGTCGTCGCAATCGCTCACCAGGCGCGCAAGCCAGGGTACTGGCGGGGACGAGATCGCCTCTGAGACGAAGACCGCGTCGGCGCCCAGCGGACGCCGACCGAACTGGACAATCTCCCAGTCGTATCAGCTCGCCTTAACCGCGAGTGGCTGCGCAGGTTTCCGCAACAGCTTTCGGTTGAGCTTGAGCAAGGTCTCAAGACTCTTCCACTGCACCAGGATCAGCGGCAGCATCAGCACGAAGAACGCCGGCGTCAGCGGCGTGACGAGGCCGTTGCCCACCAGCCCGAACATGATCCAGAACCAGCCGAAGACGAAGAAGGCCACGCCTGGGCAGATCAGGCTATAGGCGCCAGGGCTCTTTTGCTCGCCGCGCAGATAATCGCGGAAGTAGCCGAGCCGCTGCATCACCACGTAGCCGAGCAGGCCGAACAGGATCTCGAGCGAGAGGATGATCGAGGTCAGCACGAACAGCGCCGGCTTCGGCACCGTCAGGTCGAACCCATGCTGCAGGCCCATGATCAGCCGCACCAACGTGATCCCGGACAGGGTCAGGATCGGGATCAAGATCCAGAGGCTAGGCGAGGCGCTGGCAGTGAGCCCATGGCGGAGCATGGCATTGACGCCAACCACTAGCTTGACGAAGCCAAGCAGTGCCGAGAGGCTGAGGAAGAAGATCGCGAAGAACAGCCCGATAGCATTGATGAGCTGATTCTGACTCATTGCACCCGGTGCGGCGAAGGCCACGGCGATCATCGCGAAGGCAAAGATCGGCATCATCTGGCTCAGGTTGGCGTTGCCGATGAAGTCGAACGAGCCGGTCATGACCAGTCGTGAGAGGTAGTTTCCATACATGCGCAGGGCGACGGCGCCGATGATGATCAGCACCACCAGCACGCCCGGGAACAGGTACTCGGCAATGCTCCAGAGACCGGGGATGGTGGCGGCGCCGACCGCGAACAGCACATTGATGGTCATGGTCAGGGTGAGCGGAATGGCCATGAAGGCGACATCCTTGTTGCGCGCCTCGATCTGAGCCAGATCGGTCGTGTTGCGCCAGCGTCGGTACTGCACCAGATTCCAGATCAGCAGCCGGATGTGCATGACGGCCATGGCGAGCATGCCGGCGATGCCGAGGATGATCAGCGGGCGTATCCAATTGGCGCCTGTCGCCCAGAGGTTGATCAGATGATCGGCGGTCACCACCGGCGTGTTCGGGTGCGAGACCAGAAACATGAAGTAGAGATAGAAGGTGACGGTCAGCCCGCCCGCACCGAGGGCGGCGAGAAAGTAAAGAGGATGATACCCCTGCTGAGGTGTCTCAGTCATGGTACTGCTCCGATTGAGAAGGAATATCGGGCAGAATATAAGTATCTTCTAATAATCTCATTGATAGACCGCAACCGCAGCCATCGCCCTAGGCGCCAGCAATGCACAAGGCTGACGGACCAGCGGCCAGTCTGGCGGGCCAGGTTGATCGGCTAGCCTGACGAGCTAGCCCGATCAGGCCGCATGGCAGGTGAGAGGTTTAGGCGAGCGTCGCCGGGCTAACCTGATCAGCGGCGTTGGCGATGTCCGAGCGGGTTGCTTGGCTCGGATCAGTCAGCGTGCCTAGCACTCTGGTGTCGAGCAGGTAAGGCTCGAGCATCGCGCGCAGATCCACCTCAGCCCGCAGACGACGGCAGAGCATGAAGATGCCGGCGAACTTGCGCTGCAGGAACATGGTCGCCGGTTCCGGCATGTGGCTGAACTGCTTGTCTTGGAACATATCGCGGCCACGCGCGAAGACCCGCTCGAACAGGGTCGAGCTGCCAAAATCGTAGGGGCCATCGCTGGTGATGATCTCGCTGGAGAGACTGACCAGATCGATCAGGCGGGCGGCCTGCTCGGCGGGGATCTCGTCGCCGATATAGCCGAGTGCAATGGCACCCTGCCGTATGCCGGCTCGGTCATTGGCGATCGTCGCACGGGCCAGCACTCGATAGCCGTCGATCAGCGCTGGTGGCACTGCTCGGGTGGCGCCGAAGTCGAGCAGCACGATGCGGCGCGACTCGGCGTCGTAGAGGAAGTTGCCGAAGTTCGGGTCGGTCTGCATCAAGGCAAAGTCGAACAGCTCGCGGATCATCAGCCGCGACATCAAGGTCGCAACCCGGTTGCGCTCGCTGCGGCTGTATTGGCTGGCGGTCAGCTGGTCGATCGAGACGCCGTTGGCAAAGTCCATCGCCAGCACGCGTGAGGTCGAGAGATCCTCATGCACGGCGGGCACCAGGAAGTCAGGATCATCGCCGATCAGCGCGCGATAGGCCTGCAGAGAGGCTGCCTCGGCCTCGTAGTCGGCCTCCTGATGCAGCTGCAGCCGCGCTTCTTCAAGCATCGGCTTCGGATCGAAGCCCTCCGGCATCATGCCGAAATTGCTGCTCAGAAAGCCGAGATTGGCGATGTCGCTGTCGATGCTCTCGCGCACGCCGGGGAATTGAACCTTGAGCGCCAAGCGGCGGCCGTCGCGGGTCTCGGCGCGATGTACCTGACCGATTGAGGCGGCGGCAATGGGCTGGAACTCGAAGCGCTTGAACTGCTTGTTCCAGTCCTTACCCAACTCGGCGGTCAGCACGCGGTTGAGCTGGCTCAGTGGCATCGGCTCGGCGCGATCGCGTAAGGTGGCCATGATCTCGGCGGCCTCGGGCGTGAAGACGTCGGAGCCATCCATCGACATCAGCTGCCCCATCTTCATCACTGCGCCGCGCATGCGGGCAAGGCGGTTGGTCAGGCGTTCGGTTGCCGCTGGACTCAGGCGGATGCGCTGACCATCGCCCTCGCGGCTGCGCGCCATGTCGATCATGCCGCGCAGGCCAATGCCAGCGGCGAAATCAGTGGTTGCGCGCCCCATGTGCCAGAGGCGGCTCAAGCGCTTGCTTGGAACTGCAAGTCCGGTTGTCGATGTTTTGCTCGCCATGAATGGCCTCATGTTTGGTCGCAGTCGAGAGTTGTCGTAGTGGGTGCTCGACAATTAATGCACAAGCCTAACAGCGCCCATCATCGGTTGTAGATGACAGATCGCAGAGTCTGATCTGCAGAGTCTGATCTGCTAGTGCGAACCTGATCAGTCCAGCTGCCGCAATTCTCAACTCGGCCTATGGGCCTGTTCGCCACCTATCGGCCAACACCTGCAAGCACAGAGGAATCCCGCCCCGATGAGTATGAGTACGATGATGGCCGTTCTGCTGAATGGCGTGGCTCAGATCGAGTACGACCGCACTAAAGCGCTCCCTGACTATCAAGGCGCTTACCTCGACAAGATGGATCGGAAGATGGAGGCGGAGGGCATCGATATCGATGGTCAGCGCATCCAGATGCCAGCGTTGGCGCAGAAGGCGCAGTTCGTGGCCGCGAATCTAGCCAACGCGATCGTCACCAACGATGAGGCCCAGGTGGCGGCGATGACCACCTGGCTTGCGGTGCGGCTGCCGGAGCTCAAGCAGGTCAAGCTGCGCGAGGAGGAGGGTGGCTTCGCGATCGAGCTTGATTTCGACCAGGGCTATATCAAGCAGCATCCGGTGCAGATCACGCCGCGTCGGCACTGAATGGCTCATCCTGACGTTGATGACGCGGCGCCACCCCGGCAGATGAATCGCGCGAGGTTCAGGTTAACGAGGTTCACGTTAAAAAGCAGGCCTCAGACTGGTTCAGACCCCACGAATGGCACGGTCGATGCGCGCCTTGGCCTCGGCCCAGGCCGGATCACCGATGCCTTCGACGACCGAGCGCTCCATCAGCCCGTAGGCGATCTGCCGCTGCTCAGCGGATAGATCGCCGAGCTTGCTGAGCTTGAACAGACGGCCGGCGCGGTCGTATTCCAGGGTCGTCACCAAGGCATAGAGCGTGAGGGCGGCAGCCGATTCCGGAGCGGCCTCGATGATGGCGATGGTCTGCTCGATGGCTTGACTCGGGTCGATCATGGTTCTTTAACCTGTCGTCGTCACTGGTTCAGGTTTCGAGACACTGCAAGCCTCTGGGCTTGGTGTTTGCCGTCATCTTGCGTCCGTCGCGTCGAGCGGTAAGGCACCTCGACCTCATGTCCTGGCCGGGCAGTGGCGCGCCGAGGCTGACGCGGATGCGCAGACGCGGATGCGCAGACGCGGATGCAGACGTCGCCGCTGTTCACTCGCCAGCAATGGTCATCTCCTCGAGCAGCCAAGACCCCGTCGTGGTGCTGCCGATAAAGTCACAATCGTTGCCGATGGCCACCAGCCCTTTGAACATGTCCTTGAGATTACCGGCGATGGTGATCTCCTCGACCGGATACTGGATCTCGCCATTCTCGACCCAAAAGCCGGTGGCGCCGCGCGAATAATCGCCAGTGACATTGTTCACGCCCTGGCCCATCAGGTCGGTCACAAACAGCCCGGTGCCCAGCTCGCGCAGCATCGCAGGTCGATCGCGCTCGCTCATGCCGACGCTCATGTTGCGCACACCGCCGGCATTGGCGGTCGTCGTCATGCCGAGCCGACAGGCCGAGTAGTGATCGAGCAGGTAGGTCTGCAGCACGCCGTCGCGCAGGAGGTCTTTCGGTGCCGTCGCTACGCCATCGCCATCGAAGGGCGCGCTAGCAAGACCGCGCAGGCGCAACGGGTCCTCGCTCAGCTGCACGAAGTCCGGAAAGATCGGCTCGCCAAGCTGATCGAGCAGGAAGCTCATCTTGCGGTAGAGGCTGGAGCCATTGATCGCGCCACACAGGTGACGCAGCAGCCCGGCTGCCTGCTCGGCGCGGAAGAGCACCGGCGCGCGCCGGGTGCCGAGTCGCCGCGCACCGAGGCGCTCCACGGTGCGCTCAGCGGCCCGGCGGCCAACACTTTCGGCTGATTCCAGATCCTCCGGCGCGCGCGCCGAGGTCCACCAATAGTCCCGCTGCATATCGTCGCCGACCTTGCCGACCACGGCCACGCTGAGGCCATGACGGGTGCTCGGATAGCCGCCGACGAAGCCATGACTGTTGCCGTAGACCTTGAGCCCAGCATGCGTGCTAAGACTGGCGCCTTCAGAATTGACGATGCGCGCATCATGAGCGCGCGCGGCGTCTTCGCAGTCGGTCGCCAGGCGCACCGCGTCCTCGACGCTGATGCCCCAGGGATGCTCAAGGTCGAGCGATGGAATCTCGGTCGCCATCAGCTCCGCTGGTGCCAGGCCGGCGCAGGGGTCTTCCTGCGTGTACTTGGCGATGCTACAGGCCTGCGCAACGGCATCGCTGATCGCCGCGGAGCTCAGGTCAGACGTGCTCGCCGAACCCTTGCGCTTGCCGAAGTAAACGGTGATGCCGAGCCCGTGATCGCGAGTGTGCTCGACGGTCTCGATCTCGCCCATGCGCACCGCCACCTCAAGCCCGGTGCTGGCGCTGACGCCAGCCTCGGCCGCGCTCGCACCGCAGCGCTTAGCCTCGCTGAGGAGATGGTCGATCGCTGCTTCGAGCCGTTGGATCTGTGTGCCGCTATCCGCGGTGGCCAAATTCGCCATGATGTGATGTCTAGTGCTACTTGCTGAATGTGAGTGTTGCCTGATGCAGGCTGTGATCGTTAGACCAAAGATTGCAACATAATCCCCGTGATGTTGCGATCGTTGGTGAAATCCGCAACGTCTCGGTGCCATCGGCCGAAAACGCTTCACCGTTTCTCGCGTGTATGCCAGATACGCAGGATGTAGATGACGCCGTCCTGGATTTCGTAGCGCATTTCATAGCGACCCACCAGGATGCTGCGAACCTCTCGCGGATCGAATTCGTCGAGGCGCTCACCAATGCGTGGATTGACCTGAAACCCAACCGGCGCGGCTGTCAGGGACTGGACAACACGCGCGGCAGCCGCCGGGTTTACCGGCGCCAGAAACGCAAAGAGCCGGGCCAGATCAGACAAGCCCTTGCTCGTCCACTTCAGGTCCATCAACGCGGAAGCGGCTGCGGCGCCGATGTCCCCAGGCTGTCGGCCCAGACCTGCACGGCCTGGTGGTCGATTACGAGGCCAACATCGACATCCTCCAATGCTTCGCGCGTCAAGCGGCTCCGCTCCTCTTCTTGTTCGATCCAGGCGGCAAGCGCTTGCTTGATGATCCAGCCCCGTGATCGTTCCAGACGGTTGGCCAGTTGATCGACCTTTTCGGCTAGTGGTTGCGGAACATGGGCCGTCAGCACTTTGGTCTGCGCGGTGGACATGGCGATCTCCAATCAAATTCAATCAGCATGAATCATAGCGCTCTCGATGCGCTTCAGTCAGCGGCGTTCAGGCTGCGTCCTGTCTCGCCCTTGTTCGAGCGCCTGCTTTACAATTTCCGAGCGATGCGGAGATGTCGGGAGGCGTTGCTCAAGGCGGGAGGCGTTGGAGATTGCGCGCCGCGCTAGTCCCGATCCGCCAGCATCCGCTGCAGCGCGCCGGCCGCGGCGTCCGCGCCCGGGCCGGCTTTGATCTCGTGCAGCAGTTCGCGCAGGCGCTGCGCAAAGTCGTCGCACTCCGGGAAAGCATCCCCAAGCTCTTCGCACCACTCACGCAGGCTGGTCCAGTCGCGCCGCTCGGCGAGCTCGCGTCCGACCTCGAGCTCGATAGCCGGTGGCTGCAGCGGTGACGCGGTTGATGGCTCCGCCGCTGGTGCTAGCTTGGCAGGGGCCGTACCTGGTGCCGATGCGGCTGGCGCAACCTGCGCGGAGGTGCTGTCTCCCCGCACCCAGGTGAGCCCCAGACAGTCGCCGAGCACGGCACACAGGGGGCCCTGCTCGATGGGCTTCAGCAGAAACGCCGCGAAGCCCAGTGCTGCCGCGTCTCCGGGCTCTGGCAGCGGTGAGGCAGACGCGGCAACGGCCGGCAGGCTCGGGCGGCCGCGTGCCTCGCGCAGCTGCCAAACGGCGGCATAGCCGCAGGTGCCCGGCATGCGCAGGTCTGCCATCACCAGGTCCGGTGGGTGTTGGTTGGCAATCGCCAACGCCGCCTCGGCGCCTTCAGCCGTGTCGACGGCGAAGCCCAGCCCACGCAACTGCCCGGCCATCAGGAGCCGATTGACCTCGCTGTCGTCGATGACCAGGATGTGTCGCCGGGGGCCGGTATAGCCGACGATGGGCGCTTGGCCCGCTGCGGGCGTGTCGCTGTCCGATAACTGCGTCACCGGCTGCGCCGGCAACCGGAAGCTGAAGCGGCTGCCGCGCCCCGGCCTGCTCTCCAGCATCAGTGTGCCGCCGAGCACGGCCGCTAGCTCGCGGCAGATGGCCAGGCCCAGCCCGCTGCCGGAGACCGTCTGCTGGAGCTGCTCGAAGGGTGCGAACAGGCGCTCGCGGTCCGCCGGCGCGATGCCGCGGCCGGTGTCGGTCACCTTGAACAACAGCCACCGGGTGTCACCGTCCTCGCACACCGGTGCCGCGGGATCGAGCGCAGCGCTGAAGCCGACGTCGCCTGCATCGGTGTACTTGACGGCGTTGTCCAGCAGGTTCTGCAGCACTTGGCGCAGGCGGCGGCCGTCGGTGCGCATCTGCTCCGGCAGGTCCGGCGCGAACTGCACACCGAAGCCCAGGCCCTTGGCCTCGGCCTGGTGACGGGCATGGGTGGCGAGGTCTTCCAGTAAAGGCCGCAGGGCGACATTGCTGATCACCGGGCGCAGGCGGTCGTGCTCGATGCGGGCGATGTCGAGCAGATCTTCGATCAGGCGCAGCAGGTGGCGGCCGCCGCGTTGGATGAGGCCGCATTGCGCCAATTCTTCGCTGCCGAGCTGCGGTGAGCGCCGCAGCAGCTCCGCCCCGCCTAGGACCGCGTTCAGCGGCGTGCGCAGGTCATGGCTCATGCTGGCGAGGAACTGGGTCTTGGCGCGGCTCGCCGCCTCGGCGCGGTCGCGTGCCGTGGCCAGCTCGCGAGTGCGCGCGTCTACCAGCTCGGTGAGCCGGGTTTCGTTTTGCGCCAGCGCTGCCCGCGCGCGCTCGGCCTGCCGGCGCAGCTCGTTGACGCGATCGGCCTGGGCCACCGAGAGCAGCAGCAGCATGAGCAGGACTGCGAAGTAGGACAGTAACCAGACCTCAGAGAGCCCCGGCGTGATGCCATAGTTGGTCAACACGATCAGCAGGATGGCAACCAGCAGCGGCGACCAGGCGCTCAGGTACTGCGCCGCCGCGCGCCGCTGCCAGCGCAGCGCGAGGACGCCGGTGGCAAGCATGGCGACCCCTCCCAGCAGGGCGATGCCTTGGGCGATTCCATAGGCGGTCGTCGGGCTCAGGCGGTACAGCAAGGGCACGCAAACCATCGGCGTCGCGAGCGCGAGATGCATCCAGCGCAGGCGCGGTGCGTGTTCGCGCAGGCGCAGAAAGCCCACCGGGAACATGAAGATACCGATGAGCGCCATGGCCACGCCCAACTGGTTGCCGGACCATGCGTCCGGCCACAGTCGCCAGGTGAGTGTGGTCAGCAGCCCCTCGCGGTCGGCCACCCAGAATGTGGTGCCGATGATGACGGCGCAGAGCCAGAAATAGGTTCCTTCGCGCAGCTGCAGGAGCAGCAGCAGGTTGTAGGCGAGCATGAACAGCAGGGCGCCGAAATAGAGCGCGAGCCAGCCATAGCTGGCGCGGTCGGCGGCGGCCAGGTGTGCGCGGTCGCTCAAGCGCAGGTCGAGCAACAGGCCCATGTCGGTGCGCACACGGACATAGACGTCGGCTGTCTGCCCCGCCGGCAGGGACAGATCAAACAGGAACCAGCGGTGTGAGCGGTCGCGCTCGGCCGGGTCCGCGAAGCGCCCGTCGCGGCGCTTCGCGATGAGCTTGCCGGCCTTGTCGAGCGCCCAGAACGCGACCTGCGCCGTGCGCGGCTCGGCAAGCACGAGCAGCAACGGCAGCGCCTCATCGGTGGCGTTGCGCACCGCAAAGCGCGCCCATACGGCGTCTTGGGTGATTCCCAGGTTCGGAATTCCTGGAGGTGCCAGCGTGAAGCCCTGTGCGATGTCCGCTGCGCGCACGTCGGCAAGATCGAGGCTGCGGGTGGGGTCGCGCAGCAGCTCCAAGCGCCCGACCTGGCGCGGCAAGTCCGTCGTGTCGGTGATAACGATCTCCGGCAGAGAGGCTGCCAGAGCCGGCCAGGCGGGCGCGGCCAGGGTGACCAGCAGTATCAGCAAAAGCAGGCGGAGCAGGCGGTCAGGACAGCGGGTCGGCCAGACGCCGGATGTGGGTGCCGCGGGCATTGCATCAGTTCGGTGCCGTGCGTAACCGTTGGCGCAGGGCCGTCGGCGTCAGACCCCAATGGCCCTTGACGGCGCGCGTCAAGTCGCTGGTGCTGCGGTAGCCCACTTCCAGCGCGATGCTCTTAACAGGCAGCTGGGTCTCGGCAAGCATCTCGCGCGCGCGACGCAGCCTGCACTCGCGCACGAAGCCGGAGACGGTGGTGCCGAACAGGGTTCGGAAGCCCTTCGACAATCGGGGCTGATTGGTGCCGACAAGGCGCGCCAGTTCCGTCAGGGAGGGCGGCTCAGCGAGCCGTTCGCGCAGGATCTGCCGGGCATTCATCAGTAAAGCCACGTCTGCGCGCATGCCTTTCTCACCGGCGACACCGGGCTCAGGCTCATCCAAAGGGCCGAAGCGTTGCTCATAGCCGCGCAGTCGAGCCGACAAGGCTTGCTGCAAGCGAGCCTGTTGCAGTTGGGCCGTCACCCGGGCGTGCAGCTCCGCCTCCGCGACGGGCTTGACGAGGTAATCGGCGGCACCAAGCTCGAAGCAGCGCACCTTGTGCTCAGTGTCCCCATAGCCGGTCACCATCAGCACCGGGATGGCGCTGGTTGCGGGTATCTGCTTCAGGCGCCGCAAGACCTCGAAGCCGTTGAGCCCAGGCAAGGACACGTCTAGCAGGATCAGGTCCGGCCGATGCTCGCCGGCTGCGGCGAGGGCCTCTGCGCCGTCCTGCGCGGTGCTGACAGCGAAGTCATAGTCCCGCAGATGGGCGATAACGAGTTCCAGGCTGTCGATCTCATCGTCAACCACCAGCAGATGCGCGGGATCAACCGTCCGTTCCCAGGGCTGTGTCGCGGGATCTGGCCACGGCTTGGGCGTCGGTAGGGTCGCGTTCTCGACAATCGCCGAGACGTGTTGGCCAGCGTTGCGTCGGCCGTCGGTCTGCAGTTCGGTCTTTTGTAGCATGCGTGGTTTCGACTCGATCGTTTGAGGGACTGCTGCGAAGCTTGGCGTCCTGCCGAGAAGCATCCGTGTCTAGAGTGGCACTACAATCGGTTCGATCGAGCATGCATTCCGCTCTGACAGGCGAGAGAGCACAACATGTGTTTCCCTCCGACCCGATTCCAGGCTTTTTTCGATGGATGCACGATCGGCGCTCGGGCAATCCAAGCCTGTGAACCGGCCAATAGTATAGATTGGATTTAAAAAATTGGAGCGCGCCTATGTCTGGCTGGAAAACCCGGAGACCCGGGAATTCGCGCTCAATGATCCGCGCGGGCCATCGCATGGCTTGACAGGTGTTCCCCGCGTATGCGGGGGATGAACTCGCGCTCAGAGGGCCTCTTAGTTCTCACTGAGGGGTTAGTCGGGTTTCCGAATCCGTCCTTCCGGCGATTTGGCGCCAACATGGGTAAATTTCAGAGCTGCCTATGCGGCAGTGAACGCCGAGGTCGCGCGCTTCAGCGCAACCGGGCTTTTCTGAGCTGCCTATGCGGCACTCACCTGACTTCCGCCGATCTTTCCGCACTGCGGCACCGGGCGAGAGGTGGCGGAAGGGTCCGTTCTCGACCCGAAGGAGACACCTGCCCTTCGAACGACGATGACGGCAATGCAACCAAGAGCGGACATTTCAAAGATCGTCTTGTTTGCCACTTACGCCGACGATCGCCCCGCCCGCAACCCGCGTGCCGGGGGCAAATGCCCTCAAGCCGGTGCCGGACTGTGACCTCTTCGGCCAGTCCACGCCCGACGTAGAGTTCGATCTGCGCGCCTGGTAACCGCCGCCTCCCGCAGGAGCGAGTACAGCCACGCTCGTGCTCCGGCTGTCCGCTCAACCGACCCAGGGTTCGAACCGTCTACCGTCAAAGTGGAAGGTGACGAAATCGCCGCGCCCTGGGGTCGCGCTCCCAGATCACGCCCAACACCAGGTTGAGCGGATCGCGAAAATAGGTGCTGCCGCTCTCCGGTTCGTTATCGAATACGGGTGCGTCGAGCACGGAAACGACCACCGCGTAAACGCTTCCAACCGCGCTGTCGCTGGAATTCTGGAATAATTTGCCGCCGTCTTTAGACGGGCATATTCTGGTGGGAGACAGCCTTCTAACGAGGACGAACATGCCAGACCTCAGCCGCATTACCGTCGACCCTGATATCTGCCACGGCAAGCCCTGTGTCCGCCACATGCGATGGCCGGTGGAGGTGATTCTTGACATGGTGTCATCCGGGATGCAGATCGATGAGATTGTTGCCGATCACCCGGAATTGGAGCCTGAGGACATCATCGCCAGCCTGCACTATGCGCGTCTTCTCGTCTCTGGCGAGCCGGTGCGCCAAGTCGCCTGATGCGCGTCCTCTGCGATGTCCATATCTCCTATCGTCTGGTCAACCGGTTGCGCGAACTCGGCGTCGACGCCACGCATGTGAACCGCATCTTGGACGGCTCGGAGACCACGGACTCTGCCATCTCGGCATTCGTCGACAAGAACGACATGCTGCTCATCACCAAGGATGGTGATTTCCGCGACAGCCATTTCTTGAGGGGCACCCCGGCACGCATGGTGCGCCTGATACTCGGTAACCTTTCGAATACCGAAGTTATCGCGATCGTCGAAGCCTCCTGGTCGAGCATTGCAGCTTGTTGCAGCGCAACAAGCTGCTATATCGAGCTGTCACGAGAGGGGATGGTGCTTGGCGCTCGATCGCAGCCGCCTGGATGAGATGGGACTTATCGGCGCCCGCATGGGCCGGCTCTGCCGGCCGGCGGCGCCTTTATCGTGGTAGGAGAGTAAGCCGGGGCCTTGCCGTCGTTTAGGCAGAAGTTTGTTTTCTCTGTTTGCCGCCTGGTTTCCCGGCGGTGCCACAATATCTCCGCCATGCGACGATTCGGCGCCCGACTCCTCGCAGAACCGGACTTGGAGTGTTACACCATCCGGCTCCCGGCCCGAGTCTTCCGCCGTGGAACAGGGGAGCGAGCCCAGCGCCCTGTCGACTCCGCGCGTGCGGCTTCCGCCGCAGCACCGAGCGTTCCGCGCAACGCCCAATGGGCGGGCACGCCAACGGCGTGAAACGCGCGAGCATGGTTCTCACGGAGAATCCTCTCGGTGTAGGGCCGTGTTTCACCCGCGCGTTGTCCCGGGCCGCCACCCCTTTGCTCGACCCGCATTACCGGGCGTCACAGCTCGTATGGGTGGCTCCGACTTCCACGCATCACCGCCCGCGTCCTCGCTTTTACACTTGTTCGCGGGTGCCCACTTCCTGCGGACCGATGCGCGGATCTCCCTGGTTACCGCGTCTTCTCAATGTCAGGCTCGATACGGTCTCTGACCCCGGGGAGTATCCGTGCCGCTCGCCAGAGCGCGACACGGATTGTTGCCTACCGGCGGGACGAAACCGTCGGCACTCACCAACCAAAATTTTCGGGGCTCAACACCTTCAGGGTCGGCATCACCCGTTACCTTTGCACCTGGCCTGCTTTCGTGCCTACGCATCGACGCGCCTGTTACCAGACGCGCCGCAAGGCTCGATACTGGGCTCGCGGCGCAAGATTACCCAGGCGGGACTCGCACCCGCTAGAACACGCGACCTTGCCAGGCCGCACCGTCCCCGGTTTCTCACCGGTTTCTCTAAGGAGGTGACGACCATCAGCGACATCACGCCGTCAGTTGACTGATCGTGACCGATTGCTCGACGATTTCTACCCCAGTACGTGCGCGATTCAACAAGCGGTCACGTTCCGTCGGAATACCCACGTGTCTTCGTCGAGGGGGTAGGGCGGCGTTCGATGTCCGCGAGTTGATGCCTACCGCAACACCCAGAACTTCAGAAGCTTAATGGGCCACGTCGCTGTGGTCAGGGCCATCGATCGCCTGGAGCAACGTCTTCTTCACTCCAGCCAAATGCCCCAGGATGCGCTGATTGTTCCAATAGCGGGTCGTCTTCTTGTACTGCAGCGGAACATGGGTCTGAACGAGTCTCCTGACCAGATAGCTGGCCTTAATGGTAAGGTCTGGCGCCTGCTGTTCACGCTGCGCCAGTTCCAGGCCCTCGGCGATGGCGCGGGTCAGCAGTCCCGGTCCGGTCTTGCTCCAGGTGCCGTCATTGTCACGATGCAGCAGCCCCTGCTTGGCCTGAATCGCGGCGCGGATGATCATGGGGTGGCCTGGCGAGGCCATGATGAGATTGTTGCCGATGGCGCCATAGGGCTCGGTGAAGACCACCAGACCGCTTTGCCCGGCGATGAGCTGATCGACGTTACCGAGCAAGCGGTCGTCGGTATCGGCATAGATGCCACCGCGCACCATCAGGTAGCAGAGCCGAAAGTAGTCGCTTTCTTCGGCGGGGTGGCGCGCGGCGGTGAAGGCGCGCAGCCAGCTGATGTCCAGGTGTTCCCGCAGGAACGCCATCGCGGTCCGACGGTTGAAGCTCTGATACTCGGTACCGCGCTGATGTTGCCAGCTTTGCATCAGTGCGACGATATCCGGCGGCGGCTCTGGCTCGTTCCAGTACTGCATGACGCGGCTCGGGATCGGCTGGGCGGACGGGCCGATCTGAGCGGCGATCGCGCGACTGTGACCAATCCACGTCTGAATCGTCGCAATCGCCGGATACAGATATTGGCCATCGCTCACCACCCGCTGCGCGGAGTCGGGGTCGGCGCAGCCACCGGCATGGGCCATCTCCAGCTCGGTCAGCTCCGCGCCGACCAGTGAGGGGCTGAATTGCAAGCGATGCCGTTGCTGCATGGCGCTCGGAATCGCGAAACGAGGCGTCGCGAGCAGCGTGCGCGCGCCATCAATGTCGCCGCGACGGGCGAGGAACTTGAGTTTCTGCTCGAGCAAGCCCGTGCCAGTGGGTGTGTTGAGCAGTTCATCGACAAGTTGCTCAGCCGCTTCATGCTCGCCAAGTTCGGTTAACACCTGCAACAGCACTTGCCTTTGCTGGGTTGATGCCTGTTCGGCGAGAGGCCGTTGGCAGACCAGTAGTCGTTTTGCTTGCGGGGCTTCTCCGGCAGAAATAAGGCTGGCGATATAGCCACTGAGGAGCCCTTGGTCCCAAGGTCTAGCACGCGAGGCCCGACCGAGGAAACGGGTAGCGAGCGCAAGGCGACCGAGCTGGATCAACAATCGCGACAGCGCGAGTAGCATTTCGCGCGTGGCCGGGGCTTCACGCCGGCGATGCTGGAGCGCGTGGGCGACCCCCCGCAGCAGCGCCTGTGTCTCCAGATCGAAAGCAGCCGCGAATTGCGGCGGGACGCGGTTGCGCAGCCGCTCTACCAAGGCCTGCAACAGCGTTGGATCATCAAGACTATGCAGGTGCTGAGCCAGCGCTATGGCGGTGCCATAGGGCACTTGCTTAAGGTCGAGCAACCGTTCCATTGCCGCTTCAGCAAGCAATTGCTCGCCATAGGCATCGCAGAGCCGATAGAAGTTCCAGAGCTCACCGGCGCCGAGTTGGCGAAGATGGCGACCGACGGCGTGGCAATGCGCGGCCCAGCGCTCGGGCTCAAGCGCCGGACTGGTATGGGTCAAGTAGCGCAGGCAGAGCTGGATGTCAGTCAGATTCGGGGCCGTGTCGGTGCCGGACAAGTTGGCTAGCGCCCCATCGGTGAGGGACCGTAACAGAATCCTGTCACCGCTCATGTTGGCATTGTCGACCCGCGCAATGAGCCCGCCGCGATGCCGTGGCTGAGCGGCGAGCAGGCGATCGAGGAGGGCATCGCTGGCGTCCAGATCACCAAGCACGCGCGCGGTGGTAGCGCTCTCGTGCAGCAGTTGCGGGTGATCCGGATGCGCCTCGCGCAGGTGCTGCAATAGGGCCTGGCTTTCTTGGAAGCGCTGGGCCGTGCGCAACAGGCTGGCCTGTTTGATCTTGAGGGCGAGGTCGTCGGGATAGTGCGCCAGGACGCCGGCCAGGTGCTCCAACGCAGCGATTGGGTCGCCACGGGTATTGGCGTTATCGACACGCGCCAGTAGCGCGCCGCGATGCTGCGGCTGAGCGGCGAGCAGGCGATCGAGGAGGGCATCGCTGGCGTCCAGATCACCAAGCACGCGCGCGGTGGTAGCGCTCTCGTGAAGCAGTTGCGGGTGATCCGGATGCGCCTCGCGCAGGTGCTGCAATAGGGCCTGGCTCTCATGCAGGCGCTGGGCCGTGCGCAGCAGGCTGGCCTGTTTGATCTTGAGGGCGAGGTCGTCGGGATAGTGCTGCTGGGCTTCAGCCAGGTGCGAGAGCGCAGCGGCGGGGTCGCCGCGCTTCAAGGCCGCATCGACTGGTTTAAGAAGGTCCGCTCGCGCGGGAACGGCGGACATGGGCCTCTGCGCGGCCACCCCAGGCTCAGGCGGCGCGGAAACGCTCGAGCAGGCTCTGATACTCCTCCTCGAAGCCTTCGCCATAGGCCGGAATGCCGAGCTTGGCGCGCAATGACTGGGGCAGCAGCCGCTGGGCGGAGATGCGCGGGCGCTTCATCTCCGGAATCAAGCGGTCGCAGCCGTAGCGGTCGAGATACTCCTGATAGTTATCGAAGGCCTTGCGCCCGATGTAGTCGATGAAGGTCTCGGCCGGGGCGCCATTGGCATAGAGCTCGTCGTGGCGCTCGGTCTCCACATGGTAGTAGGTGAACTCCTTGGGCAGCTCGTCGCGCGGGACGTAGCGGATGCTGGCGCCGTTGACCATGGCACCGGCATTGACCACCAGCCCCTCCCAGATCAGCCCGTGGTCGGCGCTGCGGTAGAGGTCGCTATGGGGCAGGTTATCGCCCAAGGTGCCGGCTTCGATGAGTACCGGCTCGCGGCCTTCGGGCAGCGGATGATTAACGATGGCGTTGTTGACCGTTTGGCGGCCGATCCAGCGAATCGGAACGGCTTCCCCGGCGGTGGTCAGGATCAGGTCGCCGATGCTGAGGGTTTCGATGGCGACCTCGCCGTGTGGGGTGCGGATTTGGGTGCCGGCGAGGAAACAGTTGGCGACGTCAGTAGCATTGGGGGTAGCTTTACCGGTCGTGGCGCCGTTGGATATTACAGTCGAGTAAGTGCTACTGATATCGGCAGTTTCAGAGTTAAATGGAAGGTAATGAAGACTAGTACTAGTACTACTTTGTTAGATTAATTCCGAGCCCCCTGACTCAACCAGTATCATTCGCGCTGTCAGGATCATTTTCTCGGTAATATCTTTCGATATCTTTACGTCGTTATGCATGCCGGATGTCCATCTGTGCGATGCGCTGATTAACGGCATCAGGATCATTGAGGAGCATGGCGATGATCAGCAAACGGATGTCCCGTGCACTCAACAGTGGGCAAGACGCTTTTTGCTGAATACGCTCTTTCACCAGAAACGACAAGGCCAGCATGACCAGCGCCATATGATGATGCCACGCCGTCCACTTTCTGACTTGGTAGTCGGACATCCCCAGCTCGCTTTTGGCTTCCTGAAACGCGCGCTCGACCCAATAGCGCTGGGCCTGGCGATAGGCAAACCGCTCAATGGGTATGGTGATGGCGTCGTCGTTGCTCAACGAGTATTTGAGCTTGTTGTCGGTGAGCCGGCGACTGATCACCAGGGTGCGCTGGGTCGGGGTCTCGGCCTCGCCGTCCCAGAGCCAGACGCGCCTCACGTGCATCTCCAGCTTAAGCGGACCTTTGGTGCCGTCGCGCACGGTGACGGTTTGCCACTGGCAGGGCAGCAGTTGCTGGGCGTAGGCATCGACGCGCAGCGCCTCGACGTCGGCGCGCCGTTTCGTGGGCGCAGCACCGCGTGTCGAGGTGCGCTCCGGCACCCGCAACTGGGGCTCGAAGGGGTAGATCTGCTGATTGCAGTGGACATCGAGCAGGAAGCTTAACCCCATCTCGTCCAGCGCTTGGCCGAGTTCCAGTCCATGACCGTAGAATCCATCACCACCGACCCAGTCAAACTCAACGCCCGCATCGAGATCGGCTTGGACCATCTCGCGGGCGAGTTCAAGCTTGGTCTTGAAGGTGCGCTGATCGGTGGGAATGCCCACCTTGTCGCAGCGCGCGGGGTCATCGGCCCAGGCCTCGGGTAGAAACAGCCGGGTGTTGATCAGGGTGCTGTGGGTGTTCCACACCAAACTGGCATACACCCCGACCTGGCAGTTCTCCACCTTACCGATGACGCCGGCATATTGTCGGGCCACGCCGACGGACTGTTTGCCTTTCTTGAGGTGCGCCGACTCATCGAGGATATAACCGACGTCCCGGCGCTGATAGCTCGGTTGGCTGGCGTAGAATGCGGAGGTCTTCACGGCCAGATCACTGATTAACGCACTGGCAGACCAAGGGGAGTCGGAAATGAACTGCTGCAGACGCTGGTAACCGTCGCCGGACATCTGCAACTCCTCGTTCATCCGTTCCATGTTGCGCCAGCTCGCTTCGGTCTTAAACAGACCCCGGATATACGCCTCGCCGAGTTCATGGTTCGCTGACGTCGCTGTCTGAAAGTGGTGGTAATATTCTTCAATGTGAAACGCCAGATTTTCTTTGAGCGAGCGCAAGGGATCTTGCCGCGCAAGGCTTTTGGGTATGACCATGAAACGTCCAGAATCTATTTGTCACGAGTCGCCTGGAAAATGATAACTATATCAGATGCATAGAGCAAGATAACAAAGTAGTACTATGCGGCAGTGAACTCTTCGGCGCTGAGGCGGCCCAGGGCGTAATTTTTCTGAGCTGCCTATGCGGCAGTGAACGCCGCCGTTGATGTGCAGGCCAACCGCTTTGATTTCTGAGCTGCCTATGCGGCAGTGAACGGGCGGCATGGGCGGAGCGGTCGCCGTCAGCTTTTCTGAGCTGCCTATGCGGCAGTGAACGGTGATGTTGCGTCCCCGCGGGTGTTCAGTGATTTCTGAGCTGCCTATGCGGCAGTGAACGGTGATGTTGCGTCCCCGCGGGTGTTCAGTGATTTCTGAGCTGCCTATGCGGCAGTGAACATCAGCCCCGCCGCCTCGGGCTCCGATGATGTTTTCTGAGCTGCCTATGCGGCAGTGAACGCTAATGCAGGATCCTGCCATTTAGACTGTGATTTCTGAGCTGCCTATGCGGCAGTGAACCCCCCGATGGTCTGCTCAGCGGTTCCGATGGCTTTCTGAGCTGCCTATGCGGCAGTGAACTAGTTCTTTGTCGTTCAGGCTTTTCTTTTGATTTTCTGAGCTGCCTATGCGGCAGTGAACCGCCACGGCTTCGAGCGCGGAGCAGTGAAGATTTTCTGAGCTGCCTATGCGGCAGTGAACGATCATCCTGGTGCATTCTTTGTAATTGACGATTTCTGAGCTGCCTATGCGGCAGTGAACGTTAAAACCCTCAGAATGAAAGAGCTACGCCATTTCTGAGCTGCCTATGCGGCAGTGAACTAGGCCGAGAATGATTCCCCAGCCCCAGCCCCCGCCCATTTCTGAGCTGCCTATGCGGCAGTGAACTCCAGCGATGTGACCGACGAATATGGCGTGCTTTTCTGAGCTGCCTATGCGGCAGTGAACAGGTGGCATACCCGCGCGGGAGCAACCGGATTTTTCTGAGCTGCCTATGCGGCAGTGAACCTGCTTGAGCGAGATTACGCTGACCGGCTTGATTTCTGAGCTGCCTATGCGGCAGTGAACCAGTGCATTCCTTGCAATGACGGTCCATCTCATTTCTGAGCTGCCTATGCGGCAGTGAACAAGTGAGTGAGGGCGAGACCGCGCCCCGCGCGTTTCTGAGCTGCCTATGCGGCAGTGAACGCGGCATAGGGCGGCACAGCGAGCTATGAAATTTTCTGAGCTGCCTATGCGGCGGTGAACTATCGGCTTCGGCGTGACTGTATTCATCGGATTTTCTGAGCTGCCTATGCGGCAGTGAACGGCTAACGGTGCCGCCCTAGACCGCCCGACACTTTCTGAGCTGCCTATGCGGCAGTGAACCAACCAATCCCCCACATCTGCCTTGCCAGACTTTTCTGAGCTGCCTATGCGGCAGTGAACTCTCTACGCACTACGATAATTCTTTCCACGGCTTTCTGAGCTGCCTATGCGGCAGTGAACGCGATCCAGACTTGTCGGGGAAGAGATCGCGACTTTCTGAGCTGCCTATGCGGCAGTGAACAATCGGAGCTAGAACCGTCCACTCATCCAGGGTTTCTGAGCTGCCTATGCGGCAGTGAACAGAAGAAAGAGAGCAGGCTAGCCGCTGATCACTTTCTGAGCTGCCTATGCGGCAGTGAACTTGAGCTTGGAGCAGTAAAGACGGCTTAGGATTTTCGTAACCGTTCACGGCCTCTTGAACCCGAAGTAGCTGACCCTTTTGGTCCTAGACTCAGAGTCGAGATCCGGTTAATGTTGGCGCATGCATCCGATCATGCACGCGGTACAAGGCCGGCGCTGTTCGCCCGCGCTCAGGTTGATCACACGGTGCGATGACACCTGAGCAGGCACAAGCGATCTATGCGGCCGGAGAGCAGGCGGTTATCGAGCGCCTGTGTGCGCTCGCTGCGCAGGCGCAGAGCGCTCAGCAGGAGATCGAGGCACTGCAGCGCAAGCTCGCCCAGCGGGAGAAGAACTCTTCGACGTCCAGCAAACGCCCGTCCTCCGATGACCTCACCAAGCCGAAAAAAGGCCCCAAGAACACCGCTGAGGGCAAGGGCAACCGCATCGGCGGCCAACCCGGGCATCCGAAACACAGCCGCCCGCCGTCTCCGCCCGAGACGCTCTCCAAGATCCATGAGCACCACGGTGCCACCTGTCCGCACTGCGCTGGCCACGACCTCCTCTGGCTCGACGATGTCCCGCCGCGCATCACCCAGCAGAGCGAGATCCAAGAGGTTGTCGTCATCCGCGAGGAGCATCGCGCCTATGCCTATTGGTGCGAGGGCTGTGGCGAGGTCCATTATGCCGAGCTGCCCGAGACGGTGCGCAAGGAGGGCCTGTTCAAGGCACGCCTGACGGCGTTGGTCGCCTACCTGAAGAACGTCTGCCATGCCTCGTTTTCGACCATCCGCAAGTTCCTCCGCGACGTCGTCGGCGAGACGGTCTCGCGTGGCTATCTGGCCAAGCTCATCACCAAGGTCAGCCGGTCGCTGGAGCGACCCTACACCGAGTTGCTCGAGCGCATCCCGCTGGAGACGACGCTCAATGTCGATGAGACCGGCCACAAGGACAACGGCGATCGGTTCTGGACCTGGGTCTTCAAGGCGGAGCTCTATGTGCTGTTTCGCATCGACAAGTCCCGTGGCTCACAGGTCTTGATCGAGGTCTTGGGTGAGGAGTTC
Source organism: Lamprobacter modestohalophilus (assembly GCF_016583905.1). Lineage (GTDB taxonomy): Bacteria > Pseudomonadota > Gammaproteobacteria > Chromatiales > Chromatiaceae > Lamprobacter > Lamprobacter modestohalophilus. The sequence goes on from NZ_NRRY01000066.1 coordinate 22,923, forward strand.
GAGGGCACGTTGGGCTGTGACTATTTCTCGGCCTATCGCAAGTTCATGAAGGACGTCGGGGTCAACGTGCAGTTCTGCATCGCGCATCTGATTCGCGATGTGAAGTTCTTGACCACCTTGCCGGATCTGCCCACCCGACTCTACGGCAAGCGGCTGCTCGGTGCGCTCAAGGCGCTGTTTCACGTCATCCATCAGCATGAGGTGCTCCCCGAGACGGCGTTTCGCGCGGCGCTCGAGCAGGCGAAGGCCGATATCATTCGTATTGGTCGTGATGAGGCGCCGAGCCTGATCGATGCCAAGGGCAAAGAACGCCGGCGCGAGGCGCAGAACATGGCCAAGCGCTTTCGCCAGCATGCCGAGGCGTATTTTGCGTTCATCACCACACCCGGCATGGACCCAACGAACAATGTCGCT
>NZ_NRRY01000067.1 GCF_016583905.1 Lamprobacter modestohalophilus
CGTGATGGCCCGGTCTTTGTGAGTCTCTGTCATTGGTCTGCTCCGCTACCTTGGTTGACGATGGGTTCTCATCATCGCTTATTGTGCCCGCTCGGGGTGTGTTGGAGGAGCGGGGCGGACCATTCCATTACCGAGGGCAGTGCCGCGCATACCCTGCCCGGCGGCAAGCAGCGGCAGGCAAATGAACCAACAACGGGTGTTATGCCCCAGCACGAGTCTCCCCTCACGGGTATCGCTCCCCTGAAAGACGAGATCGATCCGCTGCGTCCATTCACTGATCTCGATCTCGATCGCGACGGTGTGCTGACGCCGAACGAGGCACATGCCAGCCCTCGCATCGGCAGCGACTGGCGCCGGCTGGATACCAATAACGACGGCGTCATCGACCGCTCCGAATGGAATCTGGTGGTCGAGGACCCACCACCGACCACTGAGGAGGCCAATCGCTAGACACCGGTCAGCATTGACAGAGCCCATCATCCCTAACAACGAGCGGAGGAGTGATCATGAATACCTTTGTCCTGCAAACCAGCCAAATCCCGCGGCGTCGCTTTGCGATTCCGCGCTTGCCCGCTGCTTGCTGGATTTTCGCTGGTCTTTTCGCTCGCCTTCTGCATCGCGTCGTCGGTCACAGCGCCCGGCTATGCTGCCGACGACGCTCCTTGAAGGCAGACGAAAATCCTGCGCAATTTGGCGCGCGCTTTTTCGGCAATCGCCCTACCAAGCTGCAGCATGACAAACCTGATCTCCGGCGAGGAGCACCGAATTCTGGTTGAGCTCGCCGTTGCGCTCGCGATTGGTCTCCTCTTCGGCCTCGAGCGCGGCTGGCACGGCGAGCAGGACGGCGATCATAAAAAGCCAGCCGGCGTTCGTACCTTCGGCCTGATCGGCCTGCTTGGCGGCGTTGGCGGCGTGATCGCACAGGCGCTCTCGCCCATCGTGCTCGGCTTCCTGTTCCTGGCGCTGGCTGTCGTCGCGCTCGGCAGCTACCTCTTCCATGTCCGAGAGACGGACGCCATCGGCAGCACCACCCTGATCGCCGAGCTGCTCGCATTTGCTCTGGCCGCCCTCTCAACGCTGGGGCATCAAGCCGAAGCGGCATCGGCCGCAGTCATCTCGACACTCCTGCTCGGCTACAAACCACAATTGCATCGCTGGCTTGCCCGGCTCGAGCAAGCCGAGCTGCAAGCCACCCTCAAGCTGTTGTTGATTACCGTGGTCCTGCTGCCGGTCTTGCCAGACCAAGGCTATGGACCGGATCAGGCGCTCAACCCCTATGAGCTCTGGTGGCTGGTGGTCTTGATCGCGACGATCTCATACGTCGGCTATTTCGCGATCAAGGTGTTCGGGGCCAATGCGGGTGTCGCGCTCACCGGCCTCCTCGCCGGACTCGCCTCCTCGACCGCGCTGACGTTGCAGATGGCCCGCATCGCGCGCCATCAGCACACAGATCAGCGCACAAATCAGCACACAGATCAGCGCACACAGGCCAACCTGATCGCGACCGGCATCCTGATCGCGAACACCACGCTGTTTCCGCGCATCCTAGTCATCTTCACGCTGCTGAAGCCCAGTCTGGCGCTCGCCTTGGCGCCGCCCCTGATCGGCATGACGCTACTGACCTTGCTGCCAACCCTCGCGTTCTGGCTCCGCCGCGGAGCGCCGCTCGAGGCCGGCGCGCTGCAGGTCAGCAACCCCCTCGCCCTGGGCCAGGCGTTGCGTTTCGGGCTGCTGTTGGCGGTGGTCATGCTGGTCGCGCGCATCAGCGCGGAGATCTTTGGTAGCGCGGGGTTGCTCGGTGTCGCCGCGGTCTCCGGCGTCGCCGACCTGAACGCGATCACGCTCTCGATTGCCCGCATGGAGCTGGAGCAGATCGGTCAGCGCACGGCGCTGATCGCCATCCTCATCGCATTGACCACCAACGCATTGTTCAAGACCCTGCTCTGCGCAACGATCGCTGGTCCAAGGCTGGCCTGGCGCATCGGTCTATCGCTCAGCGCCGCCCTGCTCGTCGGCTTCGCGATGGTGCTGTTCGGTGTGCAGTTGTGAGCAGTGGATCAGGGACATTCCATTGTCTGTGGTTGACTGGCCCTGATGGCAGGCCATCCGAGCACTTGGCTCAATGGGGCTCAACGGCAGCCGCACCAGACCTATCAAGCGACCCAGATCAACCAGCACCGAGGACAACCCGCGCCGGCATGCTGTCGGCGCGGGTCGAGGCTCAAGTCAGGCGATAACCTTGAAGGCCTGGGGGCCGTACCATAGAAACTGTCCAGCAACTGCTTCCGATTTGAGGACCACTGTTAGGTGATTATCCGGAAGTAGAAAATGGACAGCCGCTTAGCGCACTCAAGAGTGCATTAAGCGAGAGGTGTCTCGAACAGCTGCTCCGGCAGATGGGCTCGCACCCCCTCGGCATCGTAGCGCGTCAAGTCCTTGTCGATCTCGAGCACAACCTGGCGAGCCGTCTCATCCGACAAACTCTTGCGCAGCAGACCGAGAAAGGCCGGCGGGGCCACCAGCCCGAGCATCTCGAAGCGCTGCTCAGTTCTCGCCTGATCCAGGGTCTCGGTGAGCCATTTGGCGAAGCGCTGAGCCTCGACCTCGCCCGGCTGTGTCCTCGGCTCAAGCGCGTGGCGCCCTTCCCCACTCGAGTCGAACGCCCGACCTGGGCGATCAGTGACCAGATCCTGGTCCAAGAGTCGGTTTTCCGGGCCAATGAAATCGCGCAGCTCGGTGAGCGGACCGGTCGGGCTCTCCGCCGCGTAGAGCGCGGCACGACCTTCATCGGCCACGATCAACCAGAGTTTAGAATTGGGCATAACAGACCTCCACATCAGTGCCCGCGCTCAACGCATGTCGAGCGCAGGCCTGTCTTATTCGAGTCGCTCGGCCAGTCGCTCGGATAGCTGGCCAAGCGAAGCAGCCGGGGCCGATCAGCCGCTGCTCGACAGCGTGACCACTGAATCGGCAACCAGCTCGCGACCCTCGAACAGATCGTCATCGATCTGGCCGGTCACACTCACACGGTCACCGACCTCGATCTTCTGGTAGCCCTCGTCGTCAAGCGGGTTGTAGGCCATCTCCTCGACCTCGACGCGGACCTCGCGTAGGCCCGTATCGACAACAAACTCGTCTGAACCGACCTCGGTCACCCTGCCCTGCACGGTCGTCGCCGAGATCACCACCGGCGTACTGACGGTGACGATGACATCGTTGATGTCTTCCTCATCGACAGCCGATGCATAGAAATAGGTGTCGATGTTCTCGACATAGACGCTGCTCGCCTCGAGCGTCCGCGCCTCGAACAGATCATCATCGATGCGGCCGTTGACGGTGACCTTATCGCCCCTGACCAGCTTATAGCCGTCGGCATCGCGATCGCCGTCATCCATCTCGACGGTCATCAGTCCCTCGCCATAGTCGAGCACAAAGGCATCATTGGTCACGCTTTCGACGGTCCCGCTGACGCTGATCCAGCTGTCATCGGGCTTGGTCATCGGATCTTCAGCCCAGACCGCCGTGGCGCCTGTCAACGCCAGTGCCAGTGCAGAGCACGCCATCATCTTGGTCTCGAATCGCATAGGAATCTCCGTTGGTTGAATCGACTGATCACGGCCCATCAGTCAGCGCCAACCTAGGCGCCCTGACTCACCCGCAAGCTTGTCTCGGGCGGCCGAACCGCAATCGGCCTGCCCACCGGAGTCACAGCAACAGCGATGCCAAGTCGTCGCTAGCCGTCGTCATGCGCAATCGCCAAGCGCCCAACTCAGGCGCCGAGCCCAAGCGCCGAACCCAAGCGCTTCCGGGGCGCGGGCCTTGCGCCTTGCTCCCAACGCTCGAGGTCACGACAGCGGCGCTCCCTCACCAGCCATGTCCGACTCCAACACCAGGTTGCGATTTCACCCGATCGCGGTCGATTTGCCCCGTTCAGCGTTGGGATTGAGGTGGCGTCACGCCTCATCAACCATCAACCCGTAATCACCGTTTCAGCGCCACCATGCTTCGATTCCGGAAGGGATTCGATTCCGGAATGCCTTGTGCATGTTGGATCGGTGCTTGTTGAGCCAGTACCTGTTGAACTGACCCAGTTGAGCTGAACCCTCAACCCATGACGTTCCTTTGCAATGAAACCGAGGCGCCCCCTTATGACCCACCAGAGTGAACAGATCGACGCCGTGCGCAAGGCCTGGCACGATGACCCGGACATTGGCGAGCTGGCCGATCGACTGCATCTCATCCCGCGCGAGACCGAGCCGGCCTGCCAGTGGCGCGTTGTTGGCGAGGTCCCCTCGATCGCCGCACGACGCAAAGCCACGCAACTCGCGCGCGAAGCCCTAGCGACGGCTGACGTCGAGGATGACGTCTCGCTCGAGCCGGCAATCCGCGAGTCCGATGAAAGCCTGGCTGCCGAGGTGCGCAGCGCCCTGCGCGCTGAGCCCTTGCTCACCGAGGTTCTTGTGATGGAATCCGGCGACCGCCCGCCAGCGCTCGCCCAACCCTGGATCGGGGTGATCGCGAGTGACGGCATCATCCACTTCGGCGGATGGGTGCCTGAGCTGTCGCTGGCAGCACTGGCTGAAGGCCTGGCCTGGGAAACGGGTGCCTGCCGGGACGTGCGTAATCTGATCAGCTATCAGCCGCTGAATGAGAACCCGGACGCAGCCATCGCTGAAGCGGCGACCACCCTGATGCGTGAGCATCCACGGCTTGGCGATCAGCCGATTCATGTCGAGGTTAGGCTCGGCGAAGCGACCCTCAGCGGGACCGTGAGCGATGATAAGAAGTGGCAGCTCGCCGAATCGCTGTGCTGGTTTGCACCCCATGTCCGCGCCGTCGACAACCAGCTCGAGATCTCAGGCGAGCTGACCTGAGCTCGATCACGAGCGCAGGCTCGCAGCCGCGCGACCTGGATTGCCAATTGCATGGACGAAGATGACGCGTTCGAGCGCTACCGCGTCTCAGGCGCGGTTTCATCTTATCGACTATGGAGCAATCGCCATGATCCAGCTCTCTTTGCAGCCAATCCTCGCCCTCGTCGCCGGCATTCTGATCCTGGTTCAGCCCAAATTCCTGAATTACATCGTGGCGATCTATCTGATCGTCGTCGGCATCCTCGGATTAGCCGGTGGCCTCTAGCTGCCGCCCCCTTTGGCCGTTCGAGCAATCGAACGGCCATCCCGTCAATCCGTCGCTTTCGGCCATCACTTTTGATCCAATCGCAGTGATCACTCAATAGCAACGACAATCTAAGGAGTCAAACGTCATGAAAAACAACATGAAGCTCGGCCTTGTTATCGTCCTCGTCGTTGTCGTCGGCTTTCTTTACCTCCGTTGGGGACCAAAATCCTGGGAGGTGCAGATTACCGGCGCCACCGGAGACGGCCGGGACGTCCAATATCGCATCGAAACCGTTAAGGCTGGCACCGCGGACACCTTGATCTTCAGAAACGAAGACGCCGGCTTTACGCCACCGTACTTCAAGTTCGACTCCGCTCGGCTGCAATCCATCGCCCGCCGTGTTGGCCAAGCGTGCCCCGAGAAGGCGGTGCACATCAACGGCTATGGCCTGCGTATCCCCTGGCTGAACATGTTCCCTAATGCCGTCTCCATCAACGCTCCGGAACGTTGCCGAAAGGCGCCCACTGAGAACGCTGCTGTCCATCATTGAGCCAATGCAATCCGCTAAGACAGCTGAGGCTGACACTCAAGCCAGTACCTCCGCACCCGGCCGAGCCGCCGAATCGCCCTGGGTCATTCCAGGCCGCGGCTGGTGGCAGATCGCGCGGCGTGTTGGGCGCCGTTTCATGAACGAGAATCTTGGACTCGTGGCCGCGGGCGTTGGTTTCTATAGTCTGCTCGCGCTCTTCCCTGCCATCGTGGCGCTGGTGACGCTTAGGCGCGGTTTATTTGAACCAGTGCTGGGGGATTTGCTGCAGGCTCGCGCACCCCGAGCGTCAACGCTGATCGCAAGGTCCAACCTTAACCCTGGCCATGGCCTATCGCTCCAGGTCGATCCGGCGGGCACTGAGCGTCACAAACACCCGGCGGCTTTGCAGCTGGCACAGGACGTGCGAAGTCCATGGAGGCCACGACTGGACTCGCAAGCGGGGAGTTCCCTTCTGCGCCGAGTGCAACGGGCCTACCAATGACATGATCAACGAGGTGAAACCGATGAACTGGGATGAAATCAAAGGCAAGTGGAATCAACTGCAAGGCCAGGCGAAAACACGCTGGGCGAAGCTGACCGACGATGATCTACTGGCCGTGGAAGGCAACAAGGATAAGCTGGTCGGCAAGGTCCAGGAACGTTACGGCATCACCAAGGAAGAAGCAGAGCGTCAGGTCGACGAGCACCAGTGGTTCTAAGGCCTAAGCTAAGATTCAGAGGGGCGGCCCTTAACCGCCCCGCAGTCAGTGAGGCGGCCTCTAGCCGCCCCGCAGCCTGTCATGGCTCTTCCACATCACCGCTGGACGCCTGGATTCTTGTCGCCAAAGTCGCCGTGGACGTCAGCTTAATCGGCTTACGGCGGCGGCTGATGCTCGAGATCCGGCGTCGTCTCCCTGATCAGCCGATTCATGTGATCCTGCGCGAGCAGTTCATGTCCGCGACCAAGTGCGCGGGCGCACCAGGCCGCGGGTGATCGACGTCGAAGATGAGGAAACCAGGTTTCCCGCCCTTTCCGCCTCAATCAGCGTACGAGCAGTCCGCAGACTGCCAACCTGCCGGCGACCCGGCATCCCAGCAACCAGGCTATCATGACACGCAAGATCGACTTTGCCGTGCCGGGCAATGAGGACTGCGGTGCCTGCCCCACCAATATGCCGGAACAGTTCCGTGGTCCCTGCTCGGCCAGTGATCAGGGGTGAGTAGACTGACATGCGTCGTGCGCTGGATGTGCTGCCTATCCTCGGCGCTGATCTGCTCCGAACGCCATCGCCGCCAGCAACGCACTGCCGAGGACTGACATCGGCCGCCCTTTGATACGCATGGAACAGCTCGCAACATCGACGAATACCCTCAAAGCACCGCTGCAAGCCCGGCTCGCCGAACGCCGACACGAGCGCAGCGACAGCCCTAAGCACCACCCGAGACTGCACTATGCCTGGGATGCGGACGCCGCCGTTCTGCTCGTCGACTACTCGCCACTGCTCGGCATTGAGTGCCTGCATGCGGTCAGTCACTGGGCTTCGGGCTTCGCCACCCTGCGCTATGCCGAGGGGTTGTTTGAAGCCGCCTGCATCCGCGATCTGTGGCTGCCGTTTCAACGCAACCATGAGGACGCTGCGTTTCGACACTGGTTTGCGACCCTGCCCGAGGATCTGGCCGAGGCCTTGGAGCGGCTGCCGGCTCGGCGCTATGCCTTGGCGGCGCTCGCGCAGCGCTCGCAGGCCGTGCGAGATCTGATCCTGTCCAACGTCATGCTCTGCTTCCTGCTGCATCACTGGTTGAAGCGGTTCATCAACGAGAGCGAATGGACGATGTCATCCAGGCGAACCATCGCCGGCCGCGGATCACGCAGGTCGAAGGCGATGCCGGAGTAGGTGTGGATGTGAACAGGATGGATGTCGGTCATGGTTGGCTGGAATGGCAGCGGTTCAACCCATGATCTGCAGCCGATCGACCAACTGCAGCTGCGTATCCTGATCCTGTACCAAGGCCTCCCAGGTCGGATAGGGCGCTGGTGGCTGATAACCACTCGCCCCCGTGTCATAAGCGCCTTCGACTGTAGGGGTCAAAATAGATCAGGCGGATGTGCGGCAGCTGCGCGGCATGGCGTTCGAGCAGTGCGATCAGGGCCTGCTTGAGCTGCTCGCCGAGCCTCCCTGCGAAAGGACCGGCGAACTGACCGCAGCCGAGTCCGGGAACGGTGATCAGGGCCGCCTGCCCGCGCTCGGCGGCATCGCGATCCGCGTAGCGCAGCAGCGGCAGCAGGCGGCGTTCGTAGAGGGCGCGGTAGAGAGCATGTATCACAGGCGAACGCAGCGGAACGGTGTTGTTGAACTAGACTTGACAGAACAAGGTCTCGACACGGCAGCGCCCAAACCTTCGACGCCCGTCGTGCAACTTAATCAGGAGGCGAGATGACGATCCATGCACTCAATACCGGCCTGGTTGGCCTGCAGCGCAGTCACCTCAACGTGGCGACGGCTGCGAGCGCGATCGCGCGCCAGACCAGCGGCACGGCTTCCAATGGCGCATCAGGCACGGAGATCGACGTGGCCAAAGAGTTGGTCAACCAGCGTGTCGGCAAACTCGAGGCGGACGCCTCTGCCAAGGTGGTGAAGACGGCCGATGAGACGCTCGGAACCCTGATCGATCTGTTTGTCTGAACGGCCTGCCCGGTGAACACCCTGCCCGCTCCACTGACTGTGCTGGCCGTCCTCCCACTGCTGCTTGCGGGCTGTGCCACCACTGGCAACGTCATCAGCGACTGGGGCGAGATCACCCTCGCACCGGGCGACACCGGCGTGTGCCACTCCAATCCCTGCCGTGTCTTCTTCCAGATGCCACCCGGAACGGGAACCTATACGCTGCGTGGACGCGCGTTCCCGATCGGCGAGTATCCCGCGGGCAACACGGCGATGATCGGCAGCTTCTTTGAGAGCAGCGTCATCGAAATCGTTGGCACCGATCTGCCCAAGACCTATCTAACGGTGCCAGAATCAGGCGGTGATGCGCGTTGAACCGACGCCCGCCCGATCCGCGAAGACGACCAGGCGCCGAGTTCAACCATCGCGTTCGACACCAGGGACCAGGGACCAAGAGGTCCTGTTCGACCCGTTGATCGCCACAAAGCGCGTCGGCAACCCATCATCGATGAGGCGGCTCATCACTGGCAATGCCTTGTCCACCCCTCCGGAGAACGGCCATCGCTACTGACCACGCGCTGCAACAGGCCTATGACGCCCTCGCCGCCCGCTACGATGCCAGCCGCGGTCTGTTTGACATACAGCCGGTGCTCGATGCGTTCTATTCGCAGCTACCAGCAGGCAGCGGCGCCCTGCTCGATCTCGGATGCGGGGCCGGAGAACCCGTGGCCAAGGGCTTCGTCGAGCGCGGCTGGGACGTGACCGGCGTCGACTTCAGCGCCTCGATGCTCGCGCTTGCCGCCCGCTACGTGCCGGCCATGCGCACCATCCTGGCGGACATGCGCGAGGTCGCGTTCGCCACCGGTCAGTTCGATGCCGTCACCGCCATCTACAGCCTGTTCCATGTCCCCTGCGCCGAACACCCTGCGCTGTTCGCCCGCATTCACGACTGGCTGCGACCCGGCGGGCGCCTGTTGTTCACCTATGCCACCGTCGACTATACCGGAGCTGAGCGCTTCGATGGTTGGAAGCCGTTCCTCGGCCAGCGCCTGTATTACAGCCATACGACCCCGGAAGCGTTGCGTGAGCAGTTGGAGGCCGCCCGCTTACGCCCGGAGACCTTGACCCTGCGTGACATCGGCGGCGAGCGGTTTTTGTGGGTGACGGCGACGCGGGACTGACGCTGATGAGCCGGCGCGCTGCTCTGGCTCCGAGCCTCGCTGGCAAGCCCAATCCCTGAAGCCTGCTGCACCGAGCCCTCATTCTCCAACCGGAACCACCTCATCGAGCCAACCGGAGACGAGTTCGACCAACACCTCGTCTTGACCATCGAAGAAGTGATCGGCCTCAGCGGTCTGCACTTGACGGTAACCAGCGTTGACGGCCGCAGCCTCAGCGCGGCCCGGGGCACCGGAGACGACGGCCTCGAGGTCATGCTGGCCAAAGAGGTCCAGGATTGGCACCGGGATACGGCCGATCAGCGCTTCGTTATCGACACCGGCATGCGTGCCGCTACTGGACAAACCGATGGCGACGAAGGCCTCAGCGGCCTGGGGGTGCTGCGCCAGATACTGGTTGCTCATGGTCGCGCCCAAGCTATGGGCGATCAGGACGACCTGGCCTGCGCCCTGTGCGCGGAGATACGCGATCGCCGCCTCGAGGCGCGGCGCGACCTCGTCCATGAGCGCGGCATAGTCGGCGCCGGTGGCGTCGTTCGCCAGCACCGGCATCTGCACTGACAGCGTGCTCCAGCCCCGCTCGGGCAGACCGACACGCAGCGGGTAGACCACCTGTGGCCAGTTGGGATGCACCCCGATGCCATGCGCGATCACCGCCGCGCGGCCGGTGTCTGGCTCGGCTTCGGTGTAGAGACCCAGAACGGTCTGACCATCGGCGTCCAGGTCGATGGCTTCGCCGTCCATCAGGCTGTCGACGATCTGCTCACGCCAGCGTTGCTCTTTTTCGAGGTCGGAGCTGACGGCGGGCTCCGACGGCTCTTGCGCGGCCGCAGTTGGCAAGATCAGGCAGGCGAGGATCAGTGCAGCAAGGGTTTTCATGGCGAGGGCTCCGGAGTGTTATTGGCCCTAGCTTGCCCGACTGCGCAGATCGGCGTCGAGTGCGTTGCACTGATCCATCGCGGTTGCGGTCTGCCGCCTGCCATTATGGCAACCCTCGCCGCACATCCTCCCAAACCTGATCGGCCGCTTGCTGGCCAATCTCGCCCGCATCGAGACCATCTGCCCTCCCCGCACTGCGCTCGGCCGCATCCGCCCGCGCCCCGGTGCTCAGCTCTGAGCCCGTCCCGGTCAGCGCCTCCAGATCAAGGTGCTCCGGTAGCGGAAACTGCCCAGCCTGGGTCAACAACGCGATCCACTCCGACAGATCGATCCGCGACCAATCCAACCGCTCCAACTCCTGATGCGACAATCCTCGGCAGTTCGGATGCTCCGTATCACCCCAACTCCGCCCCAACTGCGGATAGGCCTGCTCATTGATGATCCGCGCCAAGGGCGTGTTGAAACAGCAGAAGGCCTTCTGCTTCTCGATGCAGATCCCGAGGATATCGCTATCGCAATAGCTGCCAACGTAATGACAGGCCCGTAGCTCGCGCTGCACCCCCAGCTCGAATTCCTCCTCCTCGCAGGTCCAGATGATGCGGATCAGGATCATCACCACGCTGTAGATCAGATAGGCGGTCATCGCCCAAGGCTAGGGTGGTGCCAATCGGCACGCAGGGGTGGCGCGAGCAGTGGCTCAAGGGCCTGTTGGATGAAGTCGGCCGAGCGCGCGCCGACATGGCCGAGCAGTTCAGCGACATAGATCGCCCAGGCCTCTTTGACCTCGCGCGAGGCACGGTCGCGGGCGACGTTGACCTCGCCCTCGAGGATCGGCGGCACCAGCACGACGGTGCGATCGGCCCGCAGCAGCGCCGCGAGGCTGAGCAGATTGGTCACCAGCAACAGCGCCACTGCCATCCGGTGAAAGCGGTTCTCGCGATTGATGCCGCGCCAAGTCTTGGTCAGGGTATCGAGTGTCATGAGCCGCCTACCCCCGCCAGCAGCGACTGAAGGGATTCGGGCAGCTGCGCGCGCCGAGTGGGACCAGGCCGTGCCAGTAGGCCCAGTGCAGCGCGAAGCCATCCGGGCGGCTGTCGCGGAATCGGCCGTAGAGCCGAGACAGGCCCAGGCCAAGCAGCACGAAGAGCAGCAGGCGATCGGCGAGGATGCCGATGATCAGCATCAGCATCAGGGGGATTAGATCATCCAGGCGCCAGAGCAGCAGCGAGGGTGGGTCATCGATGCCGCGCGGCAGGTCGAGGGCATGCATGGGGTTCGCCTCCGGTGTTTCGGTGGCGATAGCCTGGCGGGATTGGCGTGCGCGCGCGACAGCGAAAGATCAGCGGATTACTGGCGTTTTGCGAGGGGGTGGCTTGGGTAGCCCGAGGACAACGGGTCGAAACGCGCCGACATGAGGTCCAGAAAAGGCTGCCCGCCAGCGGCGCCTAGCGCATCACCCACTTGGCGAAGGTCGCGGCCTGCCCCGCCGGGCGCCCCTGAGCGTCAGTCAGCGTCCACACCGTTGCCTGTTCGATCAGGAAGCGACGTCCGGACGAGGAGACGCGAACCCCGCGATAGTCGTCGATGAAACCGCGTTCACAGACCGCTGCCAGCAGACGTGCGCGTTCTTCACGGCTCACAGGCTCGGCGGACAACCGCGAAGGCAGCGACGTTATCTGCGTCCAGGTCATCTCGAATAATCGCTGGGCGCTAAGGTTGGCGTAGTTGAAGATCGGATCGGGCTCGGTGCCATGCGAGAGCACCACGAATGAGGCTTGGTAGAGTGCCTCGGCCAGCGACTGGTCTGCCTTGGCAACGAGCAAGTCGGTTCCGGTGAGACGCCGATAATTCGTGCAGAGCAGCGTGGCATGCTCGATGAGAAAGGCATTGTCGGGAGAGGGCTCAGACGGCATGGTGGGACTTCCTTAACAGCAAGGTCGACATCAAAAAAGTTCCGCACTGGTCAACGACTGGCCGATCTGAACGGCAGGTCATAAAAGCGTAACTCGGACAAGGGATCGGCGCGGTTGCGAGTCGCTTACGCACAGGGTTATCCACAGCATCGGTGGATAACCTGGGCTTGACAAGCGGCGATATGGGTGATCTGTAAGCGTTGAGCCATGCGTCTTAAGCCCTTGTTTTAACGTCCCTTCCCTACTGCTGTCCGGCGCGGCCTTCCTAGTCGACCAGCCGTTTGCAGACAACAGGTTGCGCGCACTCGTTAGCGGCTATCCACAGGTTTCGTTGACAAGCTCGATGACTGATCTGGACGCGACGCTAGCGCGCATCAGAGGGCAAGTCGCTCGGGCGTTGAGACCCGAAGCCGGTTCGGTCATCCCGGCGCTGCCGGTGGTGGCGCGCCAGAGAACACGGACTCGAGCAGCTGGGCGACCTCCTCGGTGATGCGCTGGTTCATCGACTCCGAGAGCCCAAGGCGCTCATAGAGCGCGTTCTGGCGCAGAAACAGGAGCAGCAGCTGCTTGCGAACCTCCTCCAGGTCGTCGAAGGCCCAGCCGATCAGACCCGGGGCGATGGCCTCGCGGTGGCCCAAGCACAGCAGCCCGAGCACCAGCGGCAGGCTGTCGCCGACCTTCTCGATGAAGTGCAGCCAATAGGGCCAGGCCTCGGTGAGGCTGGCGAAGTAGCGCCGGACCGCGGGGATCTCGACGACCTCGCGCGGATCATCTTCCCAGCCGGCGAAGACTATCGCAACCCGGCCTTCCCAGCGCTCGGCCAGTTCGCGGGTCTCGGTCATGAACTCGAGCTGCTGCAGCACCGGGGCGATGTCGCCGGCCTCGACCCCGGCGCGTGCGATCTCGATCAGCAGCCGATCGTCTTTCGCTGGTGACAGACGCGCCTTTGGATAGCGTAGGGGGCGGTTGTTGGGGTGTTCGGACTTGCTCATCCGCTCAGCATAGCAGCCGTGGCTGACGGGTCGGGTGCAGCGGGTCTGGTCGAGGCGCCATGCGCTGCGTTAGGTATCCTCGTCTGATGAGCGCCTATGACGCCACGCGCCCGTCGTTTCAGCCTCAGCAGTGGGCCACCGGCAGCTCGTCCAGGCGCGTGGTATAGCGCGGCGAGCGAAACTGCTCGCGCCGGCGCCAGCGCGGTGCCGGGCGTGCATTCGCCAGCGTCAGGCTGCCGCGACCGAAGCGGCGGTTGATCTGATCCAGCGTCGCCATCAGCACCTGACTGCGGTCATCGGCAGAGGAATCCGCGAACAGGTCCGGCTGTCGCTCTGCGGCGCGGCTGAGATCGAGCAGGATGACCCCGGCCTTCGCATAGGCCGGTCCCGGCTTGTAAAGGCGGTTGAGCCCAGCGCGGGCGGCGGCGACCAGCGCGCGGGTGTCCGCCGTCGGGGCGGCCAGCGGTACCACTCGGCTGGCGGCGTAGGCTGCGGCATCACGGCGAAAGGCACTGCTGCGGATCTCGACGGCGATCGCCGCGGCCTCGCCCTGCTGGGCGCGCAGCTTCTCGGCGGCACGGCTGGTAAAGGTGGTGATCGCTTCGGTCAGCTCCGCGAGACTCGAAACCGTCGCGCCGAAGCTGCGCGAGCAACGGATCTGCTGCTTGTCCGGGCTGAGCGTCTCGAGGTCCAGACAGGCGATGCCGCGCAGCTCCAGCGCGGTGCGCTCGAGCATCACCGAGGCGTGCTGGCGAATGCGCTTGGACGGCGCGCGGCGCAGGTCCAGTGCGGTCTCGATACCCAAGGCGCCCAAGCGCTGCGCAAGCCGTTGACCGACACCCCAGACCTCGGCGACCGGGATCGGCGCCAGCAGACGCTCGACCTCGCCGGCATCCAACACTGCGAGATCACAGACCCCGGCCCAGGCCGGGTCCTGCTTGGCGAGATGATTGGCGAGCTTAGCCAGGGTCTTGGTCGGGCCGATGCCGACACAGACCGGCAGCCCGGTCCAGCGCAGCACGGTCGCGCGAATCCGCTGGCCAGTGACTTCGGGCGGCTCGGGTAGTCCGTCCAGCTCAAGGAAGCTCTCGTCGATCGAGTACACCTCCTGGCGCGGGCTGAAACGACCCAGGATGCGCATGACCCGATTGCTCATGTCGGCGTAGAGGGCGTAGTTGCTCGACAGCGCGGTGACCGCCTCAGCCTGGCCCTGGCCCTGCAGCCGGTGCCGGGCCTGGAACCAGGGCTCGCCCATCTTGATCCCGAGCGCCTTGGCCTCGCGCGAGCGCGCCACCACGCAGCCGTCGTTGTTGGAGAGCACCACCACCGCCCTGCCCTGCAGCCGCGGCTGGAACACCTGCTCGCAGGAGGCGTAGAAGCTGTTGCAGTCGACCAGCGCGACGGGCATGCCGGCAGTCATCGCTCAGACCGCCTTGATCACGCGCGTGACCACACCCCAGACCTGCAGCTCCTGACCGTCCTTGAGCTCGATCGCCGGATACTGCGTATGCGCGGCCTCCAGACGCACCACCTGAGCTTGGCGGTGCAGCCGCTTGACAGTGAACTCGCCGTCGACCACCGCGATGACGATGCGCCCATGGCTGGGCTCGAGCGCCCGGTCCACCAACAGCAGATCGCCATCGTCGATCCCGGCGTCCACCATCGAGCAGCCACGCACCCGCAGCAGGAAGCAGGCCTCCGGATGCGGGGCGAGCAGCTCGTTGAGATCGATCGCCGCGTCCTGGTCGTCCTCGGCCGGGGACGGAAAGCCCGCCTGCACCGGCCAGCGCAGCCGGGGCAGGGGTTGATGGCTGCGGCTGGTGAGGCCGCACAGGGCGCCGAGGGGTTCGGCGATGACAGCGCCAAGTGGCTTGGACGCCGTGAGGCTGTGAACGCGGCTGGCGGTGACACCTAGGCCGGGCTCGGGGCGTGCAGGATTCGGCCGGATGACGCGCTCAGGCATGGGTGGCTCAAGATCAGCGCCGTGACTGTTGGAAAAGACAGTATAGCCGAGTGCCCTGCAGCCTGCCGCGGTGACGGTCTTCCCTGCTGAGACAGCTAGCCCACGCACTGCCGGCGTTGGGGCTGGATGGGGTGACGGTGAGCACCCTCACCTAAGCCGATCGGCGCAAGAAGGACCCGCCCGAGAACCTGCTGCGCCAGATCCCTGGCCAATGGTCGTCAACCATCGGTGCATCCAAATGCGCTATGCTCATTTAAATGGTGCGCAGAGATAGCGCATCGACGCGAAGGTCACTTGGGGAAGTGACCTTGTGTAACACCCATTTGTGCAAGTTTGGTTTGGGACAAGCGTTCAATCGCGAGGGGAAGGTCTGAGCCGCATGGAATTATCACAAGCCCAAGCACGGGTCGACGGATGGGTTCGAGAGCACGGTGGATACTGGGACCGATTTCACATCCTCGCTCGCCTCAGCGAGGAGCTGGGAGAGGTCGCCGGAGCGCTGCAGCGCGAGCAAGGGCTCAGGCCCCGTCAGAGTTCGGCTGACCTCGGCGAGGAAGTCGGTGATCTCCTCTTCACGCTGATCGCTTTTGCCAATGCCAACGGCCTCGCGCTCGACGCCTGCCTCGGCAAGGTCTTGGAGAAAATCGAGATCCGAGATGGCGAGGCCTGGAAGGCAAAGGAACGCTAGCGCATGCGATTGCTGGTTATCACCTCCTGCACTGGGGACAAGGCGGTCACGTCAGCCGATCAGCTCAGGCTCGATGACTTCCACCAAGGCCCGGCATACGTCGCGCAGCGCGAGCAGCAGTTGGCCGATCTCTGTCACCCAGCCGAAGAACTCTATACGGGGCTTCAGCATCAGCGCTTGATGCGCGGTGTCCGAGCACTGCGCGAGCAGGCTCGAGACGTGACACTGGATCTCTGGGTGCTGTCGGCAGGGTACAGACTGGTGCTCGCCGCGCGCAAACTTGCACCCTACGAAGCCACCTTTGCCAATCTGGGCCGAAAAGAACTCCGAGCCTGGGCCGATCAGCTTGGCGTGCCCGCGGATCTTCAACGGCTGCTGGCGGAACCTTACGATCTCGCGTTCGTTCTGCTGGGCAACGAATACCTCGAGGCCTGCCAGATCACGGCTGAGCTTTGCCTCGGTGGTCCAACGCTCCTCTTCTGTGGTGGGACCAAGGCCCAGTCACTCCCTAAGCTTCCGAAACTGCGGACGATCCCGCTGGTCAATGCAGACGCCAAGCGTTTTGCCTGTGCGCTGATTGGGCTCAAGGGAGAGCTCGCCGGTCGGCTGCTGAAGCGACTGGCGAGCGAGCCCGAGCTGCTAGCCCGGCTACAAGACCTCGAAGGCGATCCGTTGGAGCTTGTTGCCCCGCCATCGGCATCCAATACAACCGGTGGTCAGTCTTCATCGAATGCGAGGCTTAGCTTCTCGAAGAAAGATCACGATGCCGGGCATCCTTGGCTCAGCGACCAATGAGTCTTGCGTCGTTTCTTCAACACTCTTTTGCCGATCAACCCCCAACCGGATGGTCATGCCGCCACGAGGTTGCGGTGCTGTCAAAGGAACTTGAGCGTGTCTTAGGCTTCGCGCCCCGCGCTGATGTCCTGCTCGAACATGCCGAGACAAATCGGCGCGTCTGGATCGAGTTCGAGATCAGCCGCGCCGACCCTGTCGCCAACCACATGAAGTTTGCCGTCGGACACCTCTTTGCGCCCCAGTTGCCGGAGGATTCGTTCGTCTCAATGATGAGCGATCATGTTGCGGCTGGTCGCAAGAATCTCGGAGCAAGCGCGGTGATGCTGATGCGGCGCCTCGGAATGCAGGCCTTTCAGGTTCCGCTGTTTCCGAGTTTGCCTGGCACTTTGGTGAAAACGCTCAACCATCTGCCTCAACGCGAATTGCTCGATCAGCATCTCGATGTCGACGCAGAAATCGAGCGCGCCCTATCCATCAGCGAGCCTGTCTATGTTGACCAGTCGAACCGCATCTTCTTCGCCTCCAACACATTCGAGATCTCACTCAATGTGCTGCACTGGAATCAGTCTGCAGCCTCGAGCGACGGCGCGCGACAATGGGGCAAGAGAACAGTCACCTATTTCGTCTACGACCCCCGGTCCGAGCTGTTCGCCCCATCAAAATTCTGCGCCTTCATGCCGATCGCAAGCATCGCTGGATCAATGGAGTCTGGCGCTAGTAAGACGACATTGGGAATGACGATGGCCGATTACTGCTCGATTGATGCTAACGAACATCGGTTTGATGGCAGTGTTGCGCGCAAACATTTCTTGCGCCGTCTCGGATATCGGTTGTTGCCGACAGATGAATCACCGAGGCTGTTTTCCAGATTCAAGGATTGGCTCGAAGCCCATCGACAGCAGGTTCGGGTGCATCCACGTCGTGCCCACCTACTGGTTCCCGCTCACGTCAGCTGATCGGCACTATCGGGCGCTTGTCAGCGTCTGAGCACAGCCGTCTTGGGGTTGAGTCAGCGTCGCCAAGCTTCCAACTCTGTCGTGATGCAACGAGGACAGCCTCATGTGCGGACGCTTCGCTCAATACGCCAACCCCGACATCCTCGCACAACACTTTCGGCTCGAGTCGGCGACGGTTGATGCCAAACCACGTTACAACGTCGCGCCGACTCAGCCAGTGCTGACGGTGCGACTGGCCGAGGATCAGCAGCATCGCGAGTGCGTGAGCCTGCGCTGGGGCTTGGTGCCGTTCTGGTCCAAGGGGCCGGACAACCGCTACAGCATGATCAACGCCCGCGCCGAGACAGTGGCGAGCAAGCCAGCCTATCGGGCCGCATTTGCGCAGCGTCGCTGCCTGATTCCGGCCGATGCCTTCTATGAATGGCAGCCCAGCAAGGATGGCAAACAACCCTTTGCGATCCGCCGCAAGGATCGAACGCCGTTCGCGATGGCTGGACTCTTTGAGCATTGGCAAGGCGATGACGGATCTGTGATTGACTCTTGTACGATCATCGTCACCGAGGCCAACGCCCTGCTCCGCCCGATCCGTGAGCGCATGCCGGTGATCCTCGATCCCGCCGACTACGATATCTGGCTCGGTGGCAGGCGTGCGGACCGGGAGGCCAACAAGGCGATGCTGCAGGCATTGCTCAAGCCCGTTGATCCGAGCGGCTGGGAGGCCTATCCGATCTCGCGAGCGGTCAACAAGCCGATCTACGACGGCCCGGAACTGCTTGCACCCATGAACACAGGATAACGATCCAATGAGTGACCCGACTGATCCGCATGAGCTGACCCGATTCGTGCAAGCGCAGGAGCCCATCTACACGCACGCGCTGGCCGAGATCAACGCCGGCCAGAAGCGCTCACACTGGATGTGGTTCATCTTTCCGCAGTTCGCGGGGCTCGGCACCAGCGTGACCGCTCAACGCTATGCGATTCGTTCTCGTGCCGAAGCCGAGGCCTATCTGGCGCATCCAGTGCTTGGACCGCGCCTGATCGCCTGTGCCGAGGCAACGCTCGCGATTCAGGGCCTTACAGCCCGCGCCGTCTTCGGCACGCCGGATGACCTGAAGCTGCGGTCCTGTGCAACGCTGTTTGCCCAGATCGCGCCGGAGGGGTCCGTGTTCCAGCGATTGCTGGAGCACTATTTTGACGGCCAGCCCGATGCGCGGACGTTGATGCTGCTTGAGCAGGCCGACAGACTCAAGGCTTGATGTCGATCACCGGCGTATCAGCAAAGGCGTCGATGTCATCGATCTCGATGACGTTGCCCTCGACGCCGAGCACGCGGCAGCGGCTCATGGCGATGAGGTTTGGCCGCACGGGCGAACGGGTGGCGAACACGCCGCGGAGCGGATTGGCCGGGTTGCCGCGCGGGTGGACCTGGAGGATGGCGCGGTCCTCGCGGTTGTCGTTGCGGTCGAACCAGTAGAGCACCCAGATGGACTCGAGCGCGTCCACACCGAGCAGCGCGGGACGATACTCTTCATATAGTTCGATGAAGGTGCGGCCCTCGCGTTTGCGCACCCAGCCGATGGGTTGGACCTGGTAGGTCGGCGGTGGTGTCGGCAGCGCAGCGTCGGCGGTGGATGCCGGCTGGTTACTCGCAGGCGGCGAAGCCTGGGCCTGTGTGAGGCCGATGCTTAGCAGCAGCAGGAAGAATCGGCGCATGGGACGAGCCCTCATCAAGTGGGCGCAAAGCCCTCTGTTGGAGCGTTGGGCCGGACGGTGGGCGTTTCAACGAGCGCCAGCGGTGCACGCCCTGCGCGGCTGACCGCTGCGGTCAGTTCGGTGTCGGTTCACCGGCCGAATGCAGCGTTTTCCAAGGCTCGACCACGACCACAGAAGAGCGCCCTGATCCGGCCTTCAGCTCATCGGGTGTGTCGCTGCCCTGCACTGCCGCGCAAAGGTGATCGCGCTGCTGCCGGTTGCTGGCCGAGTTGTCGATCAAGACGGCGGTGCGGGCCTGATTGCAACGCTGCCAGGCGACCAAGTTGGGTGGCGAATCCGCCCAGCGGATCGACGGCTCGGGCTGACTGCGCGGGGGCTGCGCTTCGGGTGCGCTGGCGATGGTGCTTGCTGGCGCTGGCGGTGTGGGGCGCGAGACCGTCGGCGACGTTGCAAGCGGTCTGCTAGGCCTGATCTGGGGTGCTCGCTCTACAGCCGTGCGCGGTGCTTGGTGGTTAGCGCGTGGAATATTGTTGGCAAGTGCGCCCAGCAACGACAGCGGGATGACGATCGCCAAGCCGATGCGCAGCCCCGCGCCGATCACACGCGTCCACCCGGTGCCTGAGCCCGGATTGACACGGGCCTTGGTATCCTGATCATCATGGCGTGCGCGCACGGTTACACTTGCTGGCATCGCATCTCACGAACGCAACCGATGACCATGGAGGTCGACATGCACTTCCTCGACGCCGCCCTGAAGATCGCCACCGCGGCCCATGCTGGCCAAACCGACAAAGCCGGTCGACCGTACATCCTGCATCCGCTGCGGGTGATGGCTGCAATGGACACTAACGACGAGCGGTCTGTCGCGGTGCTGCACGATGTGATCGAAGACACCGACTACGATGTCGACGGCTTGATCGAGGCCGGCATTCCGGCGCCGATCGCCGAGGCGGTGGCCTGCCTGAGCAAGCGCGACGGCGAGGACTACCCGGCCTTCATCGCGCGGGTGCTCGAGAACCCGCTTGCAGCGCGGGTCAAGCGCGCGGATGTGGCGGACAATATCGATGTGCTGCGCCTGCAGAGCCTGCGCGATAAGGATTTGGTGCGCGTGGCCAGGTACCACCGCGCTTGGCATCAGCTGAATGCGGCATTGGAATCGCTACCCGGCTGAGGTCAGCATTGGC
>NZ_NRRY01000068.1 GCF_016583905.1 Lamprobacter modestohalophilus
AGCGCGGCTCACAGCGGCCATCATTGCGGATCACCAGGGCATCGCGTGTTTGGGTCGGCTTCCTGAAACCTGCGATCGGTGCCCCTGAAGAAGGTCCAAACGTGGTCCAATGTTGTGTGGCCATGGTCTTCGCGCTCGACGAATGCACTGGCGACGGCCTGGATGTCTGGCGTCGGGGGCTGGAGAAAGCGATCAGCAAGGCGTGCGGGTGGCTGTTTGGGCTGCCATTTGGCGAGCGCTTGGCAAACATCCTTCATCTCTTTGTGCTGGAAGGCGCGTCGGACCTTGTGACGGAGGTTTTCGCAGCCACGGCCGGTGGTCGGGAGTCCAGTCGGTCAAAACATCAGGCGGGCCGGATCAGCCGCCCTTGTTCGCGCAGCATCGAGGGCTCGCCTGGGGAATCCGTGCGCATCCTGCGCGAGCTTCAGGAATTGACCTAAAAGGAGTTCGCCACGCGCGTTGGGCTGCCGCTGGCGACGTTTGTCGAGATCGAATCCGACCGCTCCGCCCTCGACATCGAGCAGGCCAAGTCCTTCGCTCGTTTGCTCAAGTGTCATCCCGGTGCCCTGGTCTTTCTAGGAGGGTTACGTCCCTCGTTTTTCTCAGCTTGAGGGCAGTGTGCAGGGGCGTGGTCGCTGTCTGGCCGCGCATCACCTGGCGGTGCTCCATGAGCAGATGGGGCGCGTGGAGCAGGCGCGGGAGTATCAGTAGCTGGCGCGGGCGTTGCGCGAGGGGCAAGGGCAGCGCTGATCCCGGCACTCATGAAACACCGCCTCCGGGGTCTCAGCGGTGAGGATGCGCTCGGACCAGGCCAGTAGGGTCTCGGCATCGGCCTCTTGGATCTGCTGACGCAGCCGGGCATCGGTGGGGCCGAATGTGCGCTCCATTAGGCGCAGTAGAATCTCGGCCTCGCCCTGGAGCACGATGTAGCGCAGCAGTTGCAGCAAGACCCAGTCGTCGGGACGGCTCTTGTGCTCAAACAGGATGTAGACGTGGAGCGCGAGCGTCGCTGCAGCATCTTCTAGATCAACTGCAGCGCCCGGATTAGCCTGCTCAGGTACGGCTGGATCAGCCTGATCGGGCACACGCCATTTCAGCCGATAGACCAGATCAGAATACGACGCGCGCAGTTCTTTGGAGACGTCGCTGTCCTTGCTGATCTCCAGACTGTCAAGATCCACCACCTCAAGCAGCTCAGCTAGCCGTTGCTGGCGCAGAAAGTCCTGCGCGATCTCGCGCCGGGTGAAGCGCTCGCGGAAGTAGACGTCATGCGGATTGTTGCTCTCGTCCATGGAGGCGACTGTACCGGGATCGGGCCTGCCTGAACAACCAGCGGTTGAGCACGAACGGGAAGTCGCCATCGCCGATGATGGACGCCCACGCAAGGTGACTTTTGTTGGCCCGATCAAGATCGTATTTGGCAATCGGCTTTGCCATACCGGCGCCTTGGTCCTCGTCGAAAAGGTACTGCTCGGCGTGTTGCTCAAGCCACTACGGATCTCTGATGATCTCTTCCGTCAGATCATAGAACCGTATGAACATGTAAGCCGCTTCATATCGACTCTTTGCAGTGAAGGAGCATCTCAATGTGTCGATTCTGGACGTCCCATTCCTGAAGGTACCATGAACAGGCTGATTACCAGTCAAGTTTCGCATAATCCTATCGATCTCCGGCTCCCGAGCCCGAACCTTTGCGAAAGAGGCACCTAGTTGAAAATCACCACCCGCAGCAACAATAAAATTGATTGAACGACCACCAAATTTTTGGTTTGGAGACAAATTGAAATACTTCTCTCTATAACCACTTTTGAGCGTTAACCGACTGCGCCGTGCTCTGATATAAGGCGAATACTTAGATTGCAGGAATTCATCCAAAATAGCCTGCAAATCACGATTACAAAAAACCATACAGAAATACCGATAGACGGAAAAAAGAACGCAGCATATAGAGGTACATCCCTGGTTTTCCAATTAACGTGGTCCGAACCTGATCTACCTGCGATACCGGTTCGAGCCTGTACCCGGACGTTTTTCGCCCCTGATGTCCCTTAGCCGCAGACCGCTATACCCAGGAGGGCCGGCAAGCCTTGCACGATGGTCGCAGCACTGCCGAAGGTCGATAACGTGTCTTGCCACGAGGTCTTCGTGGTCCAGGTGGCTTTCGCGTCCTTCAGCCAAGCGGGTTCGCCGAGCACGTTGTCGAGTTCACCAAGCGCCTCGGCTGGCGTCGAAATGCCCTCGGCACGGTCGAGCAAGCGCAACAGACCACGCGGGGTGAGTTTGAGGACGTCATGGCGGAGGCTTTCGCCAGGGTGAAGTCGCTCCGCAGCCAGCTTGCGCTCCAGCCAAATCCTTAACGCGGCGTCGTGAAGCGGAATCGACAGATGTTTATCGCTCGTCACCGCTTCGCAGGTTCGGAGAAGCTCCGTCAGGGCGGAGATGGCCTCGGCGTCGGCAAGCGGCGGCTGTCGAAGCGCCAGATCAGTGAGATAGGCACTGGCCTTGGTGAGTGATAACTGCAGGCTCGCAGCCAAAGGGACTGGCTGCCCAGGGATCACCCCGGCATCGATCGCGGCTCTGAGAAGGCTCAGCTCCAACTCACGTTTGGTCAGACTCCCAAACGGTGCTGATTGGAGGATGCCGAGGCAGGCGGCACCGAATTGCTGATGGGCGTCTGACATGGATCAGGCGACCCGCTTCAAATAACCATCTGGCGCCACGCTGATCAGCAGCTTGTGGTCGATCTGTTTGTCGATCTCGAACTCCGGGTGGGTCTTGAGGTACTGGTGCACGGCGGTCTTAGGGTTGTCGCCGGGACCCCAGGGGCGGTTGGGGAACATGTCCGCAGGCATGTCCTCGATGAGGGTGTCGAAGACGACGCAGTAGCTGCCGGGGGTGACCAGTGGGGCGTAGGCTTCCAGCTCGGCGAGGACGTGCTCGTGGGTGTGGTTGGAGTCCAGGCAGACCAGGATGCGTTGGTGGCCGTCAGTCATGGCGTGCACGCGGGCGATGATCTCGGGGTCGATGGAGGAGCCTTGGATCATCTGGATGCGGTTCGCCATCGGGTGGGCTTCGATGGCGGCGCGGTTGTGGTTTTTTTACCATGAACACAGACGAATCAAGACTGCCTTTGCAAATAGGCCCTCGGCCAGTAGGTGACACGCTCTTTGATCAAACCTTCGTTGAATGGCCAACTCGGCTCAACACACTCGAAATTAGGGTGGCGCTCCAAGAATTCATCGATTGCTGATAATGGATTGTTCCATGTCCAGTCTTCTTGACTCCTAGGGGCTCCTACAACTTGTTTCATAATTCCATCGCAAGCGACGATATAACTGCCAGGACTGACCAGCGGTGAATAGGCTTCGAGCTCTGCTAGCACATGGTCTTTCAGATGATTGCTATCAAGAAGAACCAATACAGTCTCAGAAGACCCAACATGATCCTTTATTGTCGAAACAATATCCGGGCTAATTGAGCTACCTTCTACAAGAGTGATCATGGGGCTCAAGCGATGTTCCTCAATTGCGGTTCTGTTATGGGGCCGTATTTCAATATCTACCCCAATAACCCGACCCTTGCCAATTGCAGCGCAAAGGCTTGCATAGAAAATGAGCGATCCGCCGTGCGCCACACCTGTTTCTATGATGATGTCAGGCTTGACCTCATAGATGACTTCTTGAATCCTTAGCATGTCTTCAGGAAGTTGGATGATCGGCCTTCCGAGCCAGCTAAAGCCGTAGACATATTTTGTGTCCCAACCTGCTCTTAGCCAAGCTTCAGAGATAATCGAAAAAGCCCTTGGGTCATCAAGTTTAAGCTTGCTTCCGTCATCAAGAGTGATACACAAATCTGCTTTGCTGTAGTGAAAATCTGTCATTTTAAGACCCAGAAATTGTTATTAATTGACTGCTGTTGGCATATATCCGTTACTGCCCAGAAGGAGAGTATCTCATATAGGTAAGTGTCCGAGAAGAAACACTTGAGTTATCTGCATCTGGAGATTCAGTTAAAGCCTCTATCTCGCCTGACGAACCTTTGACTTCATGTAGTGGGACTTCAGAAACCGGAATAAATCCACATCGCTGATAGAAACCAACAGCTGGATTGTCGGAAAGGACTCGAAGCCATATTTGCTCGATACCTAGGGATACTTTTGCCCAATCTACTAACCGCAGGAAAGCGAGCCGCATTAAGCCGGGCTCGGTTTTATTTACGTGACGGACTATTGCATCACCTTCAATACGGCTGCCATCAGAATTTCCGTAAGCCAGCCCCATGTATCCATACAGTTCATTGGACTGAATTTCCTTAATAGCAAATAATATTCGAGTGCTATCAGCTGCAACCTGCTCACTAAGCCATTTTTTTGTTCTTTCCGGAGTCGCAGTGAAGAAGGTTAGAAAAGAGTCTCTATTAGAATTTCTCGCCTCTGTCAACATGACCAAGATTTCGGGATCGATGTTTTCTGCTCGGCAATCAATAGGATAAAGGCCGTATCCTGTACCAGGCACGGGCAATATGAAAGAAGATAAGTCAAAAAGACCAACACCCTTGAGGCACTGCAATAAGATCTGGTAATTCATAGCGTTACTTTGAAGTTGACTATAGATTGAATCACGCGTTCAACATCATCCTCTTTCATCTTGCTGTGAAGAGGCAAAGAAAGTATCTGGCCAACAATACGTTCTGTTACTTCAAGCTCACCTCGTCGACAGTCTTTCAGAAATGTAAAGCTATGGCCAGCTTGCCAGTGAATTCCGGTATCCACCCCTTGATTCTTCATATGCTCGCGTAATTCAGAACGCTGACCATTTAGTACGCGAATATAATACAGGAACGGATTAACAGCATCAAAATTACCTTTTGGGGCATCAATCCAATCAAGCTTGGAAAGCTCTTGATGGTACTTTTTACACACCCGCTGCCGGGTTTCTCGGATTTCTTTAACCTTTGCAATCTGAGAGACTCCAATCGCGGCGTGCAGATTGGCCATGTGGTACCTGAAACCTAGCTCCTCCATGTCATATGTCCATGCTCTGGAGTTCGTGTACATCTGAGCTGCTGGTTGGGTCATACCAATGAGACGCTTTGCATGCAGCCTCTTCATGGCTTCTTCGCCTTTCACAATAATCGCTCCGCCATCGATACATGTGATCGTTTTCACAGGGTCGAAGCTGAACATTGTGTACTCATGCTGTTTCCCTACAGGCTCGCCGTTGTAGGACGACCCAAATGAGTGAGCTGCATCATGCAGTACTGGTATCCCATTCTGCTCCGCAACGTTTTTAATGGCAGCATGGTCGCAGATAAAGATGTCATAATCCATTGCAATAATGCATTTAGTCCGCTCGGTGATGAGCTCTTCAATTTTGGTTGAGTCTAAGCAGAGCGTTCTTTCTTCAATATCAACGAAGACAGGTTCCGCTCCACAAGCTTTAATGGCCTGAAAATCAGCAGCATTATTAAATGAAGGGGTGATAACCTCATCGCCCGGCCCAACACCCATCATTAGCAGCGATAAATGTAGTGCAGCATGACCGGTGCTTACTGCTACAACATGCAGGTCGTCTTCCGGTTTAAGCTGACATACTGATGCAACAGCTTCTTCAAATTGCTTGACATAGCTGCCCATGCCGAGCCATCCGAGTTCAAGTGATTCTACAGCTGCTGCAATTTCTTCACTTTCAATTAGCGGCTTAAATACCGGTATGGTTTCCATTAATTAATCTCTACTGCAATACGGTTAGTATTGGCCAGGATAACCTCGTCGCCAGGGCCGATGCCGAGCGCGGCCATACCCATGTGTAGGGCGCCGGTGCAGCTGGAGGTGGCGATGGCGTAGTCAACGCCAAGGTGGGCTTTGAAGGCGTCTTCAAAGCGGTGGATGTAGTCGTAGCAGCGCTCGCCCCAGCCGTTGGCGGCGGCGTCAGTGACGTAGCGGACCTCCAGTTCGGTGATGGAGGGCAAGGTGCGCGGGATGCGGGGGGTCATCTTGCTTATTGGAGCAGCATCCTGATGTGTTCTTTGTAGGCATCGAAGGCGGCATCCAGACTCACCAATGTCGCCTGTTGTTCAATGGCGGTCGCGAGAATCAGGCGATCCGCCGGGTCGCGATGATGTTCAGGCAATTGAGCCGCACGAACAGCCACGGCGCGGGTCACCGGCAAACAATCAACGCCGGAGCCGGCCAACGCGAGTTCCAGCCAATCGTTGAGATTGGGTTGCAGTTGCAGGCGACCCCGTCGTTCAAGCCAGGCGACCTCCCAGCAGGTGATGGCACTGACGGCAAGCTGATCGGCGCCCGCAATGTGCGTCAGGATTCGGGATGGTAGTGGGTTGACCTCGGGATCGACCCATCGGACCCAGATGTGGGTGTCAAGAACCATCATTGCAGCGCGTTCCAATCGCTCTCCGGGGCAGCAGGTGCGATGAGATCATCCGTCATGTTGACTGATCCGGCTAGCTGTGGGGCGGGTCGATTGGGTTCCTTGTGGGTGCCGACTGTTGCTAACGCTGGCTGCTCTTCCAGCAAAACGAGGACGCGCAAATTCACGCCATCCGGCACTCCCCGTGGGAGCTGGATCGCTTGGTGCTGAGCCGTGGTTTCAAATTCGATGACTTGCATGGATATCCCCTCTTGTTGAGATTGATGAGGCCGGCTGAAGTCGGCCTCACCTTGCTAGCTGATGTTGAGTGACGGGACTGCGCTCACGAAGCGAGTGCCCTGCTCGGCTAGATCAGCCAACTGCGCCTTTACCTCCTCTGCAATATTCCAGGGCAGGATCAGCACCTCATCCGGCGGCTCATCGCGCAGCGCTGCGGGCGGGCGGATCGGGATGTGGCTACCGGGCAGATACTTGCCCTGCTTGGCCGGGGCGGCATCACAAACATAGGGTAGCAGGTCGGGCTTGATGCCAGCATAGTTGAGCAGGGTGTTGCCTTTGGCGGCGGCGCCGTAGGCGGCGATGCGGCGGCCGGCGCGTTGTTGTTCGATCAGGTGCGCGAGCAGGTCGTTCTTGACGCGGTTGGCGCGCGGTTGGAAGGCCTGATAGGTGGCGAGATCCCGCAGGCCTTGGGTCTGTTCGGTGGCGAGTAGGTCGGCGACCGCTGCCGTGGTGGGGCGCGGGTCGTCGGCGTGGATGGCGTAGACGCGTAGGCTGCCGCCGTGGGTGGGCAGTTGTTCGACATCCCAGAGGCGCAGCTCATGGGCTTGGAGGATGCGCTGGACCGCGTGCAGCGAGAGGTAGGAAAAATGCTCGTGGTAGACGGTGTCGAACTGGTTGTGGGCGATCAGCTGCAGCAGGTGCGGGAACTCCAGCGTGACGGTGCCGCTGGGCTTGAGCGCAGCCTTGAGGCCAGCGGTGAAGTCGTTGATGTCTGGTACGTGGGCGTAGACGTTGTTGCCGATGATGAGGTCGGCTTGACGGCCTTGGGCGGCGAGTTCCTGACCGAGGGCGGTGCCGAAGAACTGGCGCAGGATGGGGATGCCCTGGGCTTCGGCCGCGGCGGCGGTGGCGTCGGTGGGCTCGATACCGAGACAGGGGATGCCGGCTTGGACGACATTACGCAGTAGGTAGCCGTCGTTGGCGGCGACTTCGATGACCAGGCTGTCGGCATTGAGGCCGAGGCGCTGGCGGATCATGGCGCTGTAGTCGGCGGCGTGCTGGAGCCAGCTGCTGGAGGTGGAGGAGAAGTAGGCGTAGTCGCTGGTGAAGAGCGCGTCGGCGGCGACGAAGTCTTGGGTTTGCACCAGCCAGCAGTGGTCGCAGACGAAGAGCTTGAGCGGATAGGTGATCTCCGGGCGGCGCAGGTCAGCTTCGCTGAGGTAGGCGTTGGACGGCGGCGCGTAGCCGAGGTCGAGGAAGACGAGGCGCAGCGGGGTTTGGCAGTGGCGGCAGTTCATGGGTTCTGTCCAGCGTCAAGCCCGGCGTCGAGTCCGATGAAGGCGGCGGTGATGGGCGCATGGGCTTGATCGCGCGCGGAGCGTTCGCTGATCGGCAGAGGCCAGTGGATGGCGAGCGTGGGATCGAGGGCGTTGAGGCCATCTTCGGCATCCGGCTGATAGGCGGCGGTGTGCAGGTAGAGCAGCTCGCAGTCGGCCGTGAGCGTCTGAAAGCCGTGGGCGAAGCCTTCGGGGATGGCGAGGGTGCGATGGTTGTAGGCGCTGAGGTGCTCGGCGTGCCAGTGCAGGAAGGTTGGCGAGCCTTGGCGTAGGTCGACGGCGATATCGAAGACCTCGCCGCGAAGGCAGCTGACCAGTTTCATCTCGGCATGTGGTGGGTGCTGGAAGTGCAGACCGCGCAAGGTGCTGGCCTTGGCGGTGAAGGTATGGTTGATCTGCAGGATAGCGCGCTGGCCGATGATGGCTTGCAGCTCTTGGGTGCAGAACAGGCGCTCAAGGTAGCCGCGCTCATCGCCGAGGGGGTGGTGTTGGATGAGGCTCAACCCTTGAATCGCTGTTGGGCGGATGCTGAAACGCGACATGGGGGATCGGCCATCGGTTATGCGTTACGGCGGCTGGACGCAGCCGCCTGAAAAGCAGCGATATCCTGCGCACAAAGCTCGCCCGCTGATTCGCCATCGGCTTGCCGGCGATACCAGTGCATGGTGCGCTGAAGACTCTCTTGCAGCGTCCAGCGCGGATGCACGCCGAGACACTGACGCGCCTTGGCGATCTCCAACGCCAGCCAACCGGCTTCATGCGGTCCTTGGGTGCCGTCTCTCCATTGGATCTCCCCGCGCTGGAACAGATCACGGGCCTGGCTGATGACCTGGCGAACGCTGGCGGCTTCATGCGTCGCTGGGCCGAAGTTGTAGGCATCGGCCAGTGCGGGCTGGTGCCAGAGTTGTTCGGCGAGCCGGAGGTAACCGTTCAGGGGCTCGAGGACATGCTGCCAGGGTCGGGTGGCCTCAGGGCGGCGAACCTGCAACGGGGTCTCACTGCTCCAAGCGCGCACAGCGTCGGGGATCAAGCGGTCTTCTGACCAGTCACCCCCACCGATGACGTTGCCCGCGCGGGCCGTAGCAACGGCAACGCCCTGCTCGCTGAGGAACGCTGCGCGGTAACTGGCGATCACCAGTTCCGCCGCAGCCTTGCTTGCGCTGTACGGGTCATGCCCCCCGAGTGGGTCCGTCTCGCGGTAGGGAAAGGGCTGTTCGTTGTTCCGATAGACCTTATCGGTTGTGATCGCGACGACAACGCGCAGGCTGGGGAGACCACGCAGCGCATTGAGCAGGTTGGCAGTCCCTTGGATATTGGTCGCAAAGGTGCCGAGCGGATCGCGGTAGCTAGCGCGCACCAGCGGCTGCGCGGCAAGATGGAACACGACTTCTGGATCGGCGCGGCGGACCCGTTCCGCCAAGCCCTCGGCGTCTCGAACATCCTGGATGTGGCTGTCGCAGAGATCCATGATCCCAGCAAGCTGATAGAGATTTGGCTCGGTGGCGGGTCCGAGTCCGATGCCGGTCAACTGAGCGCCCAGCCGATAAAGCCAGAGCGCGAGCCAGCCGCCTTTGAAGCCGGTATGGCCGGTGAGCAGAACCCGTTTGCCTGACCAGAAGGTTAGCTCCAGATCTTCCATGGCGCTTCTCCACGGTCCCAAAGCGATTCGAGATGATTCTTATCTCGCAAGGTATCCATCGGCTGCCAGAATCCGCGATGCTCAAAGGCCATGAGCTGGCCCTCTCTGGCGAGCGTTTCTAACGGCTTGCTCTCCCAAGAGGTCTGATCTCCGTCGATGAGATCCAGACAGCGTGGCGAGAGGACGAAGAAGCCACCGTTAATCAGGCCGCCATCGCCCCGGGGTTTTTCGGTGAAGCCAGTGACCTGGCGACCGTTGCATTGGAGTGCGCCATAACGCCCTGGCGGCTGTACTGCGGTCACGGTTGCCAGTTTGCCGTGAGCTTGATGGAAACGGATCAATGCACCGATATCGACATCACTGAGACCATCGCCGTAGGTAAAGCAAAACGCCTCGTCATGCTCAATATACTCGCGCGCTCGATGTAAACGTCCACCGGTGAGCGTCTCTTCGCCAGTATCAACCAGCGTTACACGCCATGGCTCCGCATGCTTGTGATGCACTTCCATGGCATTGGTCATCATGTCAAAGGTGACATCTGACATGTGCAAAAAATAATTTGCAAAATACTCCTTTATCAAATAGCCTTTATAGCCACAACAGATCACGAATTCATTCACACCATGCGCAGAATAGAGCTTCATGATATGCC
This sequence comes from Lamprobacter modestohalophilus, assembly GCF_016583905.1. Classification (GTDB taxonomy): domain Bacteria; phylum Pseudomonadota; class Gammaproteobacteria; order Chromatiales; family Chromatiaceae; genus Lamprobacter; species Lamprobacter modestohalophilus. Next base: position 10,237 of record NZ_NRRY01000068.1, read on the forward strand.
AAAGAATCGGCCTACCGCCAATTTCGATCATGGGCTTCGGCTTGAGATGTGTTTCTTCGGAAATACGGGTTCCGAGACCACCGGCTAAGAGAAGGCATTTCATCGGATTAGTGAGCGGCTTGCGCTTGCCCTTCCCATCGGCGTTTTAGTAGGTCTTTGACCTGGCTTTGCAAGGCTTTAAGCGGCCGCTTTGGCTTGAAGAGGCGGCTTTTGTACAGCTTTGAAAGATCATCGAGGTAATATTGGTAGAAGTCGCGCCGATCAAGCATTAAACCCTGCTCTCCAGTGAAGCGCTCATCTTGGGTCTCCTTACGGCTGCGAAAATAGCGCCGATAATAGCGAACCTCTTCAAGCTGCTGTAGCTTCCCAAACGAAAGCAAACGGCTAATCAAAACATGATCCCATGATATTGTTTTTCGGAATTCGGCATCAGCGAGATACTTTCTCGGGAAAACCGAGTGAAATATTGTACAATTGGCGAGTCGAACGATAGACTGCAAATATCGCTGTAATGCATCATCTTGGTTGAAATTATAGAGTGCAGACTCGACGATCTTTTTGTCTTCCGATCCGTCAATTACGGCATAAGGATACCCACAAACCATAGACAAAGAAGCGTCAGCATCAAGCCTATCAGTAACCGTCTTTAAATAGTGTGCAGATAAGTAGTCGTGGGCGCCAAGCCACATAAATAACTCTGATCTACTATTTTCAAAAAGAAAAACGAAGTTATCCCCCCCCCCCACATTGGTCGGCTGTTGAAAAATCTCGAAGCGCTCGTCGCCGGCCACTTCGTCCTGAATAATCTCCAGCGTCCTATCCGTTGAGCAATTATTAGAAATCAAGAATTTAACATCATCAATGTCTTGAATCTTCAGCGAGCGAATCGTCTCCTGAATATAGTTTTCTTCGTTATAGACCGGAACGCCTACGCAGAGCTTGTAGGTCCGCTGTTTACTCTGAAGTCGCTCTGGATCATAAATCACCGTGGCTCTTTTTGACCGCGACCCGATTGATGCCGCCGATCGTGAGACTTGATTCATTTGACCAAGTTCAAGCCAAAGCGGCGCATTGAGGCTTTGTTCGACGAGTTGCGCTTCCGGCTTAATGGTGACCTTCTTTCCAAGCCGAAGCGCTGCCAGCGCCAGCATGCGTTCGCGCTCAATGCTCGCGCAAGGCAGCTTGCGCCGTTGCGCCAAGCGCGACAGGTGCTGTGCTGGCTGGGCGTGGCGGCTGGAGGCGTTGAGTTCAGCGGCGGTATCCAGCGCGAGGGCGGTGAGCCAGCCAGCCAGGTCGTCTTGCGGGTTGTTGATCGCGCATTGGTCAAAGGACTCCAGCGCTGGCAGGAAAGGGCGATCGAACTCCGGCGCGTTCTGCGCCTTGCTGGCATCGTGCGCCTGTATCCGTTGCAGCAGCGCCTCGTTGAGCTGTCGCGCGGTGTCTGGCTCGCCACAGGCGCGATGTGCACGGATGCGTAGGAGTTGGGTTGCGATCTGTGCATCGCCGTCTGCCGCGAGCGCTGCGAGGCGATCACGGCTTTCGATGAGGCGCCGATAGCGCTCATCGAGCGGGCGCTCGGGGTCGAAGGCAATCAGCGCGGCGTCGAGCGCAGCTTGGTAGTCGGCAGGTAGGTCAGCGGCATGCTCGCGCCAGACTGGGAGTAGCGCGGTGGCGAAGGGGTAGCGGGCGAGCGCTTGCGGCCAGAGGGGGTCTGCGGGGGGCATGGCGGGCCTGTTGGAGTGCATCAAGAGGACAGCGGGTTGAGAACCTGCTCGAGCGGCCGCTGCGGCCGTTCAGGAAACGCACTCAGCGGCTGTTGCGATCGCGCTGCGGCGATGTCTCGGGCGTCGGTGTAGCAGGCTTCATAGATGTCGTTGAGGTAGGCCCTTAAGCTCGGACTGTCGTCCAGTTCGTCGCGGATCTGTTTGCGAAAGCTGGCCACCTCGGCTCGCCAGTGGTTGCCGCTGCGGGGTGCTAGGAGGTGGGCGAGCAGGTGCATGTGGTCAACACTGGCAAAGTCACGACGCGCGAGTTTGCTGCGTGTCGCTTGCAGCCAGAGATAGTAATCGGCGTCGTAGGCGGCAGCGGTGTCGTCGGTTTCGCGCAGTTGACTGTGCATGGTCGGGACGGGAAGCGGTTGATGGTCACTAGGGCGCGTCATCGTCATCAGGCGGGACGGATCAGCCGCCCTTGTTCGCGCAGCCAACGAGCGCGGGTGGCGTTGCAGGCAAAAAGTGTAGCCGGTTTTTCCAGCGCTGATTGTGCGCTGGGTTCGGTTTCACCGTTGGCGTTGGCGTTGGCGTCGGTGTTGCCGTTGGCATCCGCGTTTGTGTGCAGGTCGGGGCTTGCGTTTCGGGGGCCGTTGGCGGCGGGAGCCTCCTGCAGCGCGACTAAGGCATTCAGGGCCGGGATCAGTCGGTAGAGGCTGAGGCCAGCGGCTTGCAGGTCGGCCAGGGCAACGCTGTCGCTAGGTAGCAGGAACAGCGGGTCGGCCTGTTGCAGCCAGCGGGGGTCGAGCGGGGTGCTGGCGCCGAGGCGGATCAGGTCGAAGGCGGCGGCGGGTTGGCGGTGGTCGCTGTGCGCTTGGGCCTCAGCCTCGGTGTGTATCACCGCTTGCAGGCCGTTATCGGCGACGCTGCGGGCGAACAGCGGGTCGGGGTTGAGCGCGAGCACCCTGCCCTGCCCTTGCAGGGCTTGGGCGAGGCTCAGCGCGTAGAGGCCATAGCCGGTGTCGGCATCGAGCAGGCGCAGGCCGGGCTGGGCGAGTTGGCAGCAGAAGGCGACTTCCGGCTCGGGCCAGTCTTCAAGCTCGAGCAGGGTCAGGGTGACCGGGTTGTCGAGGTCGGCCGGGACGTTGACCTTGAGGCCGTTCTTGAGGTTAAGGGTCCAGTGGGGCTGCACGGTTTGCTCTGGCGTTCTGCTGGGGTGTTAGGTGCGAGTGTTACTCGAAGATGAATTCGTCGGCATCATCGGCCTCTGCTGTCGCTGATGAGGACGCCGGCTTATCGCCCGTATCCAAGTCCGAGCGCTCCGGGTCAGCAAGCGCCTCGGTCTTAGTGGTTGGTTCCGATTCGAGCTCCGCTGCGGGTTCAGGCGCCTTTACCATCCCCTGTGCGAGCAGGTAATCCTCAGCCTTGTCGTCATCTACCTCGGCCAGCAGCGCATAACTGAGGTCACGGACGTTGAACACCGTATGCAGCAAGAAGGCGAGTTTCAGGCGCTGGGCGTCGCTGAGCATGGCCATGCGCTCTAAGCTAGGCAGGAAAAGCACGTCGGCGCCAATCAGTTCGCTGCCTTGGGTCTTGATCAGCTCCTCGCGCGCAGGTAGATGACTCTCATAGGTCAGATCATTGAATCGATAGAAGCGAAAGCCATGGCGTGCCGTCCAGTGCTGCAATTCGGCCAGGTTGGGTTGGCGCTGGTGGGTGGGCTGAAAGGCGATACGCACTTGGATCAGCAGACTGTCTTTCAATGCTTGATCGCCGTTCTCGAGAATCGCATTGGCATCACTCAGATGATCAAGGATCAGCCAGTCCAGACTCTCCAGCCCAGCGATGCTGTTCAGCGCGACGGTGCTGATCGGCAGCTTGGCGAGCACTTGCGCACCTTGACCTATGCTCGGAGGCAACTGCGCCACCGGCAGCGGCTCGAGCGGGCTGCTCAGCGCCGGGTCCAGGCAGGCATGCAGGGTCGCGGGCTGTCCGTCGCCGAGTAGCGCGTGTGGGACCAACTGCACATCGGCGCTGTTGGCAAAACGCTCGGGTTGCTCGACTAAGCTGCCGGGGTCGAAGGCGATGATGCCGAAGGCATCGAGCTTCAACAATGTGTCGATCCCCTCCTCGCGCAGCAGTTTGGCGCGGTTGTCGACCGCCACCAGCTTACCTGGCAATTGCCAGTTGAAACGGCGCTCGGCAAGCGCGCGGGGTGTGAGATACGACTGCGGGTGTTGCAGCGCGACCGGCGTGGCCTCGTTCTCAAATTGACATTCACCCTGAGCAGTAAAGGTCAACGCGGCCGGTGTCTTGCCTTCACAATAGCGCTGCCAAACGGCGCGCAAGGCACCATCAAGATTTTCGGCAAAACGTAGGCCATCGCAGAGAGGAGAGGCCGTCACCCGTTGGCGCAACCGCCGCCGGATGCTGGCCAGTTTGGCAAGATCGCCGGCGAGGTCGAGCACGCGCTGGTGATAGGCCTCCCAACTCTCGCAGACCCATTCCGGGTAGCCGGCGTTGACCAGATGGGTGGCGGCGTGGCGACCGGCGAACGTGGGGCCGGGGTACGTCACCACCGGTACCCCCATCATGAGCGCCTCGCAGGTGGTCAGTCCGCCGGAATAGGGCCAGGGATCAAGGGCGATGTCGATGCGCCGATAGGTTCTGAGGAATTCTTTTTGCTTGGCCGGGCCTTCCATCTCGATGCGCTCGGGGCCGATCCCATGCTCGGCGAGGCGATCTCGGATGCGCTGACAGAAGTCCTCGTCCTCGTATTGGCCACTCTTGAGCAGCAGATGGCTGCCCGGCAGGGCTTGCATGAGGCGACCCCAATGCGTGAGCAGCTCAGGGTTGAGCTTGGTCGGGTTGTTCAGGCACCCCAGTGTGAGATAGCCGTTGCTCAGCGCGGGCAGCTCATTCGGGTCAGGGAAAAAGGTCTGGGGAACATAAGGCGGAATGCTGTAGCAGATGTAATCATCTGGCAGGCGAATGAGCTTTTCCACATACCAGTCGTCGACTCCCGCTGGGGTTTCGATAGCATCGCTGAGGAAATAGTCGATCGCCTCCAGTCCGGTGGTATTGATCTGCCCTCCCACCCATTTGATGATCAAGGGCGCAGGCTTGCGAACCAATACCGGCAGCCGATTGCCATCATTATGCCCGGACATGTCGATGAGGATGTCGAGTTGATCCTCTCGCAGCATGGCCTCGAGTTCATCATGGCTGTGTCTGTAAACCGCTTTCCAATAACGCCCGGTGCGCATGAGCTGCTTGGTGATCAGGTCTTCCTTGCGATCAAGGGTATAGTAATAAAACTCGAGATTGGACCGTTTGGTATTCAAGACCCCTGGCAGGATCATGTACCCAACCGGATGCAAGCGAAAGCCAGAGGAAAGTAGGCCAACCCGCAAGCGGCGATCCGGATGAATATCCCGAGGCTCGGGCGGTTGCGGCGGCACCGGAAAACGCGCTTGCCAACTGAGCGCAGTCTCGTAGATCTGCCGCGCACTCACCGCCGGATCATAATGCATGCCGGTGAGAATATTGGAGGCAGCACCAAAGTATTCAGGGTCGCGTCGCAGTGCTTCGTTGTAATAGGTGCGGGCGGTTTCGTACTCGCCAATATCTTGGTATTTCGTGCCGACTAGGTTGTAATAGACCGCCTCTTGTGGCTTGAGCGCCATCAGCGTTTCGCAGTCGCGGAACATGGTGGCATAGCGCCGCGCCAGCGCGAACACGGTGATGCGCATGGCGAGCACATTCATTGAGGTTGGAGCCAATGCGAGCGCCTTGTCGAGCGCCTCGATTGCCGCGTCCTCGCGCTGTTGCGCATGATAGGTATGGCCCAGCATCAACTGGGTCTCGGCTGTATCCGGCGCCAGCTCGGCCGCTCGCGTCAATGCCTGTTCGGCTTCGGGGAGCTGATCCAGCTGGAAGTGGATCTTGCCCAACAGCAACTGGTGCTCCGCTTTAGGATGCGCGCCGTCGAATTCACAGGCGAGTTGACTCGCCTTCAGGGCGGTCTCGGGCTGGTCTTGACGGTAGCGGACCTGGGCCAGCGCGTGCCAGCCGAAGGGGTCTTGCGGATAGCGTCGTGTGAGTGCTTCCGCCTCTTGCTCGGCCGCTTGATCGTCGCCTTTCTGAAAGCGGCGCTCGAAGCGCTGGCGTTGTGTGGCAGGAATACGTTGGGCGGTATGAGACGGCATGGCGGGACTCTGCGCGCGCAAGGGTTAGGCGCCGTCGCGCGGATGATCGATCGTCGGTCGGTGACTCTAGGGCCTGAGTGTAACGCGTCGTGCTCGACTTGTAAGCGCACTCGGACAAAAAAGGCCCCCGGATGGGGGCCTTAGGGTTGCGGCATTTAGCCGCTCAATGACTCAGGCTGGGAACGTGATTATCCCAACAGCGAGAGCACATTCTGCGGGAGCTGATTGGCCTGCGCCAGAACGCTGGTGCCGGCCTGCTGCAGGATCTGCGCCCGGGTCATGTTGGCGACTTCCTTGGCATAGTCGGCGTCTTCGATGCGTGAACGCGCATCGGAGAGGTTCAAGGCATTGGTCTCCAGATTGAAGATTGCATCCGTGAACCGGTTCTGTACCGCACCGAGCTCAGATCTGAGCGAATCCACCTGATTGAGCGCCGCATCAAGTGTGGCTAATGGATCTTCCGTGGCCGTGGAGTTACTCACCGCATCGAAGGTGAGGGTGCCGTTCTCCGTAGCATACACCTGATTGGCATACTGATCAGTAAAGGTGCCCGAGTCGTTCTGGAAGATCGTTGCCGTGGCCTGTGTAGCGATGATCTCAGAATCAAATCCGGAGACAAAGAGGTTAGTGCTTGCATTAGTCTGCAAAGTGCCAGCAGCACTAAACGTATAAGTTGCACCGTTTGTTTCGGTACCATCTACGTCGATCACGTAGCTCGACTGGTCAGCTTCGTCTTCTATCTGCGCCTGTAGATCGGTCACCGAGATGGTGTCGTTATCCACGTCATATCCAGTGGCAGTACTACCCGAGCTGTAGGTTACGGTACCGCTCCGAATTGTCATGGCGTCCGCATTATCTGTCGCCAAGAACGCTGTCACGTCGGAAATATTGGCTAGCGGGTCGCCTGTGGTGTTGTTCTCGGTTAGGTTGCCGGTAGCGTCGAAATAAAGCTGCTCACCACCATTCGCCCGAGTAATATTACCGGATGAATCGACATTAACATCAACAGAGTCACCATTGGGGCCTTCAATGGTCAAAAAGTTGGTTTCGCCCGAGGAAGGCGTAAGTGCCGCTGCAAGCGTGCCACCACTATCGACGCGCCCAACCTCGTCAAAGGTAAAGGTGTTGGTGGCAGCATCAAGCGTATAAACAGTGGCGCCATTCGTCACGGTTCCCTGATCTTCTAACTGCGCTAGCCCCAGTGCAACACTGCCGTTGGCAAGACTTGCGAGATCATTGAATTGTGCGGTATAGGATGATGCTGCATCGTTATTGGCCACAAATCCCTGGGCCAGAACCTGAGTCTCGGTCGCCAGAGTGTTGTCTTCACCCACACCATCGACATTGAAGCCTGATAGATTCAGTGAGGAGACATCGATTTGAGTCAGGTTGATATCGATAACCTGGTCATCATTGGCACCGACTTGGATTCGCAGCGCGCCTGCGCCCTCAGCCAGCACCTTAGTGCCGTTAAAGTCGGTCTCTGCGGAGATGCGGTCGATCTCGGACAGACGCTGATTAATCTCTTCCTGGATCGAGGTCAGGTCAGATGCGGAGTTGGTACCGTTCTGCGCCTGCACGGTCAGGGTGCGGATGCTCTGCAGGTTGTCGTTGATCTGGTTCAACGAGCCTTCAGTGGTCTGCGCGATGGAGATACCGTCGTTAGAGTTACGCACGGCCTGGTTGAGACCGTTGATCTGCGAACTGAAGCGGTTGGCGATGGCCTGACCGGCGGCGTCGTCACGGGCGCTGTTGATGCGCATACCCGAGGACAGGCGCTCCATGGCCGTGGTGAGGCTGTTCTGGCTCTTGTTCAGGTTCTGCTGAGCGATCAGCGAGGTAATGTTAGTGTTGATAACGGACATGATTAGCTCCTTCCGAGTGCGTGGTGAAGGCGTCAGGGGGGTGGCGGCTTGTGGCTGCCGGGCCTGTCGCAACGGCACCATTGTTGGCCGTTGACTGTAATAACGGCTGCGGCGGGCGAGTCTTGAGGGTTCTGCTGAATTTTTTTGCCGGCCTGCGCCAAGTCGAGACTTAGCGCACAGTCCGGGGCGCTCAGGCTCAAGTTTGGCTGCGGTTGGCCGATAGCCTGTTTCAGAAGACGTCTCGGTGGGCGCAGCGTCGCCCTCCCCTTCGCGGCGATCGGGCCGCGCTTCGATTCAGCGTCCGACTCTGCTAACCGTCTGACAAGGAGCCCATTCCCATGTCCAGTGCCATCACCGATATCAGCCAAACCGCCCCTAACACCGCCCCGGTCAACCAGCTCAACCCCCGCCAGCGCCTGGAGGGCTTGCTGCAGGCGTTGCCTAGCGTCGGCAGCACGCTGGCGCAAGCGGAGAGCAATCAAGCCCCGGGCCGCAGTGATCTGGAGGAGCCGCTGCAGCGGGTGAACGAGGTGATGAACAATTATGGCGTGCAGTTCGAGATGAGCGAGCCGCCGGGCGAGCGCCTGATCACGCGCATTGTCGACAGCGAGTCAGGCGATGTGCTCCGCCAGATCCCGCCGGAGGAGGTGCTGCGCATGGCGGAGAAGATCATGGAGATGACCCAGGCCGCGCGCGGTGACTTGGTGAACCTTCAGGCTTGAGAATCGCCTCGGGGTCGCGCTTGAGCGCGTCTTCAATCACCAGTTCATGGGTCTCGCGGATGAAGTCTTGCAGGGTGTAGGCCATCTCGGGTGCCTCGCGTTGGAAGATGAGGTGCAGTCGTTCGAGCAGTGTCCAGCAGCCGTTTTGGTTGGGCTCGCGCAGGCGGTGGGTTGCAGGCCGTGACTGCGCGCGAGCCCTTTGGGATAGCGTGTGGCGACGGCATAGAGGCCGAAGGCGTCGCGCGGATGGCGGGCCTGCTCGGCATCGAGGTTGACCTTGCGGTAGAGGACGTAATACCCGATCAGCTCATCCAGCGACCAGACACCCAGGGTTTCATGGCGGGATTTGTAGCTCAGCAGGTTGATGGCGCGCAGATAGTCGTTGGTGGGGTCGAGGAGCGTGCGCATCGCGATGTCTGTCTCCGTCAGCGCCCAGGTGCGGCTGGCAGGCGTTTAGGAACTGCGGTGGCTCGGTGCGGATATGCTCGTCGCGGTCTTCGGCAGCCGGCCAGCGCTCAAGGCCATTGGTTTAGACTTTCTGGTCAGCCGCTCGCCGCTTGATCCAGTTCTCGGTGCGCAGGCCCGGGACGCGGTTGAACTCTTCCTGATTATCCGTAACCACAATCGCGCCTAGTGCTGAGCCTTGCGCGGCAATCCAGAGGTCATTCGCGCCGATGGGGGTTCCGCAGCGCTCAAGATGGACGCGAATCTCGCCATAGCGCCGGCTGACCCCATCATCAATCGGCACCAGCTCCAACCTTTCCACGAGCTCAGCAAGACGGGCCGCGTTCTTCTCCCGATAAGCGCTCTTTTCGACGCCGAACTCAAGCTCGCCCAAGACCACCGGGGAGAGCAGCATATCGGCCAACAGCCTTTGCTCGAGCTGGCGCTTGACCGTGGCGACCTGCTTCATTGCCGCAATCATGATGTTGGTGTCGAGTAGATAGCGCACCCCGGTGTCCTACAGCGTTGCGATCGGCTCCGGTGGCCGCTCATCTGGCGCCACCAGATCAATCTCCCCAGGATGGTCCCAGAACGGTCGAAAGGCGTCTGCTGCCATGATCGGCTTGTCGGGCACCAGCCGGGCGATCACACGCCCACGGCGCGTAATGGCAACGGTCTCGCCCGCTTCAACGGCGGCTAGCAGCCCGGAAAACGCCGCTTTTGCTTCAGTGACCTGCACATGTCGCATGAGAGGATCTCTAGAAAGTGACCATGTGGTCAGAATATCCTCAACTCAGGTTGGATACAAGGCCAACGAAACCCGGGACGCAACGAAACCCGGGACGGAACACGGTTGAGCCTGGATGGTCAGCAGGCACACGGCGGTGAGCGCGAGTTTGAGGCTTGTGCGGTCATCACCTTGTCGTGAACAGGTCGTCGAGCGAGTTGGCGGTGAGGATCTGCTCGACCCAGGTGTCCGGTTGCTCGTCCGCGGCTTGCTCTAGGCGCTTGGATGCCGACTCGGGTATCTCGCCGAATTTGAGGGTGATGAGCTTGCGGAGAGTGCCCTCCACGCCCACTTTGCGGCCTACTTTTTGGCCTTCTTTTTACCTTCTTGGCGGCGGTGCTTTGTCGTGCGAGCGGTAGGGGGTGTTGCAGTCAATCTCGGCGTGGATGGCCGGGAATCATAGCGCGAGGAACTCGGGGAAGAAGCGTTCGAGGGCTTCTTTCCAGGGGCTGTCTTGGTCGTT
>NZ_NRRY01000069.1 GCF_016583905.1 Lamprobacter modestohalophilus
ACGTCAACTGGGGCTGCAGTACAGCGCGGCATCGGTGAGAACCTCCGGTCAGTCGCTATGTGAATGATGAGAATGACAAGGTTACTATCTGGGAACGGTCTCAGGTATTTAACAGGGTTGCACTAGCAAGGCGGTTTGAGCTTTGACAGAAATCGCCTTACCTATGCGACGCTGTTCTCACTCGCGTCCTTGAGCCTGACAGCGGCGACGGGTGCCCTGCTGCTGTCCGGCGCGGTGCAGGTGACCATGATCGGGTTTGGGCTTCGCCGCCCGATCTAAGGCCAAACCCCGCGCTGCTCCAAGATCGAGGTCAGTCGTTCGAGGGCCTCGACCAGCGCCGCGGTGCGCAGGTCGGTGCAGAGATCGCCGTTGCTCGGGTGCGAGGCGAAGGCGCGCCAACGCGCGACGACGCGGTCAGTGGCATTGTTGATCCGTGCGCGCAGGCGGCCATTGATGTCGTCTAGCGGCCAGCTGTGGTGCTCGATGTTCTGCACCCATTCGTAATAGCTGACGGTCACGCCACCAGCGTTGGCGAGGATATCGGGCAGCACCAGGATGCCGCGTTCGGCGAGGATGTCGTCTGCCTCTGGTGTGACGGGCCGATTGGCGCCTTCGATGACCACGCGGGCATTCACCGCAGCTGCGTTGCCGCTATGGATCTGGCCGCCGAGTGCCGCTGGAATCAGCAGATCGCAATCGAGTGCCAGCAGATCGTCGTTGGTGATGGTGCGGGTCTCGGCGAGTCCGACAACGGTGCCGTTCTCGGCCTTGTGCGCGTTGAGGGCGGCGAGGTCGAGCCTGTCCCCATTGCTGACGAGCACGCCGCCACGCGAGTCGCTGATCGCGATCACCCGCGCGCCACGCTCGTGCAGCAGGTGCGCAGCGACGCGACCGACTTCACCATAGCCTTGAATCGCAACCCGAGCCCCATCGAGCGACTCGAGCTGCGGCACGGCGCCTAGGCTCAGCAAGCGCTCGGCGGCCAGCACACAGCCGCGTCCAGTGGCCTCGCTGCGGCCTTCCGAGCCGCCAATCGCAAGCGGTTTGCCGGTGACGACCGGAAGGTTGTTCTCGCCTGGATGCAGCGCGTCGTAGGTATCGTAGATCCAGGCCATGGTCTGGCTGTCGGTGTAGAGATCAGGCGCTGGGATGTCGGTATAAGGGCCGATGTTGTCGCCAAGCTCGGAGACGAAGCGTCGGGTAATCCGGCGCAGCTCACGCTGACTGAGCTGCTTCGGCGAGCAGGCGATGCCGCCCTTGGCGCCGCCGAAGGGGATGCGCAGGAGCGCGCATTTCCAGGTCATCAAGGCCGCGAGCGCCGCGACCTCCGACAATGAGACTTGCGGATGAAAGCGGATACCGCCCTTGCCCGGCCCCAGCAGTCGATTGTGGAGCACCCGATAGCCGACAAAGGTCCGCAGCTGGCCGTCGTCGAGCTCGACCGGGATGTTCACGGTGATGGTGCGACGCGGCGGCAGCAGCACCTCGAGCAAGCCCCCGTCGAGGCCGTCAAGATGCTGCTGCGCGCGCGCGAATTGACAGTGGATGATGCGCTCCGGTGCCAGCTCGCTACCGCTGTCGGTCGTTCCTTCGGCAGCGCGGGCTAGGTTGGAGGTTGTGTTTGTCGTCATGCGCTGGTTATCGCTTTCCGGGATGGGTGGGCGCGATCGGTGTCAGCTTCCAGATCTCGTCGTTGTACTGGGCGATGGTGCGATCGGACGAGAAATGGCCGCTGTGCGCGCTGTTGAGGATGCTCATCCGCAGCCAGCGTGGGCGGTCCATATAGGCCTCTGCGGCCTGTTGCTGAGCCTGACGATAACTGTCGAAATCGGCCGCCGTGAGCCAGGGATCATGGGGGTTACGGATGCCATGGATGATCGAGTCGAAGATACCGGGCTCGAATTGGTTGAAGTGGCCGCATTCGAGCAGGGCCATCACCTCGCGCAGGGCGTCGTCGTGGGCAATGATGCCATTGGGGTCATAGTGAGCGCGGGTGTGCTCGACCTCCTCAGCGGTCAGCCCGAAGAGGAAGAAGTTCTCGTCGCCGACGCGCTCGCGGATCTCGATATTGGCGCCATCAAGGGTGCCGATGGTCACCGCGCCGTTCATCATGAACTTCATGTTGCCGGTGCCCGAGGCCTCTTTGCCGGCCGTTGAGATCTGCTCCGAGAGATCGGTGCCGGGGGCGAGTATCTCCATCACCGAGACGCGATAGTCAGGGATGAAGGCCATCCGCAGCTGCTCGGTGACCTGGCGATCGGCGTTCACCACCTTGGCGACATTGTTGGCCAGCTTGATGATCAGCTTGGCGATCTCATAGCCAGGCGCGGCCTTGCCGCCGATCAGCACACAGCGCGGGGCGCCAATGTGGCCATCGCCATGCTTGATCCGGTTGTAGAGATGGATCACGTGCAAGATGTTGAGCAGCTGGCGCTTGTACTCGTGGATGCGCTTGACCTGGACATCGAACATAAACTCGACCGGGAACTCGATCCGGCAGGTTGAGCCCACCATCTCGGCCAGCCGCCGCTTGTTGTCGGTCTTGATCTGGTCCCAGCGCGCGCGAAAGTCGGCATCCTCGGTCTCGGGGGCGATCTTTTCGAGCTGTGAGAGATCGTTGACCCAGTGGTTACCGATGGTCTCATCGAGCAGCTCTCGTAGCCCTGGGTTGCACATCGCCAGCCAGCGGCGCGGCGTGACCCCATTGGTCTTGTTGTTGAATTTTTCCGGCCAGAGCTCGAACCAATCGCGGAACAGACCCTGTTTGAGCAGCTCGGAATGCAGCGCGGCAACGCCGTTGACCGAGAAGCTGCCGACGATGGCGAGGAAGGCCATGCGTACCTGCGGGTCATCGCCTTCTTCGATCAACGACATGCGCCGCTGCCGATCCATATCGCCAGGCCAGCGCGAGGCGACCTCTGAGAGGAAGCGGGCGTTGATCTCGTAGATGATCTCGAGCACGCGCGGCAACAGCTGCTGGAACAGGCGCACCGGCCAGCGTTCCAACGCCTCGGGTAGCAGGGTGTGGTTGGTGTAGGCCATGGTGCGGCTGGCGATCGCCCAGGCCTCATCCCATTGCATGTGGTGCAGGTCCATGAGCTGGCGCATCAGCTCAGGCACCGAGACCGCGGGATGGGTGTCGTTGAGCTGGAAGCAGTTCTTGTCGGCGAACGCGCTGAAGTCCTCGCCGTGCAGCCGCTGCCACTCGCGGATCACGTCCTTGATGCTGGCGCAGGCGAGGAAGTACTGCTGGCGCAGCCGCAGCTCCTTGCCGTTCTCGCTGGCATCGTTCGGGTAGAGCACCATGGTGATGTGCTCGGCATCGTTCTTCGCGGCCACCGACTCCGGGTAGCTGCCGGCATTGAATTCGCCGAGATCGAAGACGTCCGTGGCCGTCGCGGACCAGAGCCGTAGGGTGTTGATGGTGTCGTTCTGATAACCCGGGATCGGGATGTCATAGGGCACGGCAAGCACGTCGTGGGTGTTCACCCAGCGCTGAACCATGCGGCCCTGATCGTCCTGATGCGTCTCGGTGTGGCCGCCGAACGGGATGCGTTGGGTGTACTCGGGGCGTTCGAGCTCCCAGGGATTGCCATCGCGCAGCCAATGATCCGGCTCTTCGAGCTGGCGGCCGTTCTCGATCAGTTGCCGGAACATGCCAAAGTCGTAGCGCAGGCCGTAGCCTTTGACCGGCAGCTGGAGCGTCGCGCAGCTGTCGAGGAAACAGGCCGCAAGGCGTCCGAGGCCGCCGTTGCCGAGGCCAGCGTCCATCTCGGCGGATTCGATCTCTTCGTACATCAAGCCCATGTCGTAAAGGGCCTGGCGCGCCTCGTCGGTGATGCCCAGGTTGAGCAGCGCGTTGCTCAGCGAACGGCCCATCAGGAACTCGAGCGAAAGATAGTAGGTGCGCTTGCAGTTGGCCTGGTCATGCGCGTGACGGGTGAGTTTCCAACGCTCCATCAGACGATCGCGCAGGCTGACTGCCAAGGCCTTGTACGGATAGTAGGCGGAGCGGCAATCGCGGTCGCGACCTAGGGTGTGCGCGTAGTAGTGCTGGAAGTCGCGGCCGATACTGTCGGCGTCCATGCCGAGCGGATCGAGCTTGAAGAGACGCTCGTTGGGTGTGCTGTCGGTGAGATCTTTGAATGGGGACATGCTTGAGATCCTGCGCTGAAGTGGCGGGCGATGACGGTATGGGGATGCGGAAGACCCTAAGATAACGTGTGATGCGCCAAGCTGAGAACGACTAAACGCGGGTCTGTGAATTGGGTCTGTGAATTAGTAGTACGCGGCGATGACGCGCCAGCCTAGCCAGGTTCGGCCGAGTCGGAGGTGCACAGGGGTTGTCTGCGGCTCCTGCGTGCCTTCTGGAGATGGCGTCTGATCGCCGATTTGAACCCTAAAGCCTGTTGGTGAGGTATAGAACGCATAGTGGATCGCGGGCCGAAAGCCATCGCCGCCCTCGGCATGGGTGAGCAGCAGTTGACGCAGCCAGCTCAGGGTGACGGTGTGCGATAGGGCGTCAGCGCCATCGCGCCGGATGGCCTCTTGAATCCAGTCGATGAAAGCGTCCGAGACCTCGCCGATTGCGCTGTCGTGCTCTTTGTTCAGGCGCCGTTGGATTTGCTCGTGTACTGCCTCGATATTAACGACCGAGCTCAGCGCCGAGGTTGGACCATTGACGGTAATAAAATTGAGCCGCCAGAGGGTGATATACGGTGAGACCAGGTACAGGCAGCTTGTGATTAGCAGGGCCAGAAGAGCCCAGCGAGCGCCCAAAGGCAGACGCTGGAGGCGGCCCCGCGTCAGAGTCTCCTGGATCGGCAGTTGGCTCGTGCTAGACATCAGGACGCCGGTACCTGGAGCTGCTCGAGCGCCTCTCCGGTTGTCAGCCAAGCCTGTTCGACGTCTGCCAGCTCGGCATCGACCTGGCGCTTCTTGTTCATCAGCGAGAGCAATCGTGACTTGGCGTCTGCGTCGTACAGTGCTGGATCAGCCAGCTGCTGATCCAGTTCTTCCGCTTGCGCACTGAGCGACTCGAGTCGTTGCTCAAGCCGTTTCAGTTCTCGGCGCAAGGGCTGCAGACGCGCGCGCTGCTCGGCCTCATGTCGGCGCAGTTCCTTTTTTGAGGGGATGCCGCCGGCTGCTGCAAGCGCCTGACTCTGTGCGGCGTGACGCTGTGAGTCGTCACCTTGCGCGTCAGTGTTGCGGGGCGCAGTAGCACTCGTTGCCTGCCGGCGTTGCGCAGCGCGTTGGCTGATCCAGCGAGGGTAGTCGTCAAGGTCGCCATCGAAGGGTGCCAGGGTGCCTTCATCGACCAGTAGCAAGACATCGCAGGTGATGCGCAGCAAATGCCGGTCGTGTGAGACCAAGACCACGGCACCCTCGTAGTCCTGCAGGGCCTCGCTCAGCGCTTGGCGCATATCGAGATCAAGGTGATTGGTTGGCTCGTCGAGCAACAGCAGGTTTGGCCGCTGATAGACGATCAGCGCAAGTGCTAGCCGTGCCTTCTCCCCGCCAGAGAAAGGTGCAACGGGGTCCGTGGCCTGGTCGCCACTAAAGCCAAAACCACCGAGGAAGTCACGCAGTTGCTGCTCAGAGGCCGCAGGATCGATCTGGACGAGATGCTGCAGCGGCGAGGCTTCCGGCTGTAACTGATCCATCTGGTGTTGGGCGAAGTAGCCGATGCGCAGTCCTTGGGCCTCGACGCGGTTGCCCTTCAGAGCAGCATGCTCGCCGGCGATGGCCTTGATCAGGGTCGATTTGCCAGCACCATTCGGGCCCAGCAATGCGATCCGGTCGTCGGGGTGCAGCGACAGGTTGACGTCCTCGAGGATTGGCACGCCATCGTAGCCGACGGCGAGCTCCTCGAGGCGGAGCAGCGGGTTGGGCTGGGTGGCCGCGTTACGGAAGCTGAAGCGGAATGGGGTGTCGACATGGGCCGGCGCGATCAGCTCGAGCCGCTCGAGTGCCTTGAGCCGGCTCTGCGCCTGGCGGGCCTTAGTGGCCTTGGCGCGGAACCGATCGATAAACGAGCGCACGTGGGCCACTTCTCGCTGCTGGCGCACAAAGGCGGCCTGTTGCTGGGACAGCTGCTCAGCGCGCTGCCGCTCGAAGGCCGAGTAGCCGCCGCTATAGGTCCAGAGCTTCAGCCGGTCGAGATGGCAGATCGTGGTGGCGACGGCGTCGAGCACGTCGCGATCGTGCGAGATCAGGATCAGGGTCCCAGAGTAGGCGCGAAGCCAGCCCTCGAGCCAGATCACGGCGTCGAGATCAAGGTGGTTGGTCGGCTCGTCGAGCAGCAGCAGATCAGAGCGGCACATGAGTGCCTGCGCCAGCGCTAGGCGCATCCGCCAACCACCGGACCAGGCATCGAGCGGCCGACGCTCCTCGCCGACCGCAAACCCGAGCCCATGCATCAGTTGCGCGGCGCGGCTTTCGGCGTCCCAGGCGCCGACCGACTCTAGCTGCCCGAGCAGCTCGCCCTGCCGTAGGCCATCGTCAGCCTGTTCGGCCTCGGCGAGGGCCGCCTGCAACTGTCTGAGCTCTCGATCCCCATCGATGACGAACTCGATGGCTTCGCGTGCGCCGGATGGGGTGTGTTGCGCGACATGCGCGACTTCCCAACCGGCCGGTATCGAGACGTTGCCCGCATCGGTCCCGAGCTCATGCCGTAGCAACGCGAGCAGGCTTGATTTGCCGCAGCCATTGGCACCGACGAGACCGAGCTTCTGCCCAGGGTGGACGCGAAGCTCCGCCTCATCGATGAGCAGCTTAGTGCCGCGGCGCAAGCTGATACCGCGCAGTTCAAGCATGCTCAGGCCCGCCCTCGTCGAGCGCTCATCGGCGGCAAGCTCGGCGCCTGCGGGGCTTCGCGATCCAACTTTCGATAGCCGATCGCTTCGCTGAGGTCAGCGATCGTCATCTCGCGCCGATCGGCAAGGTCAGCGATGGTGCGAGCGACCTTCAGGATGCGATGGTAGGCACGCGCCGAGAGCGCCAGCCGCTGCATGGCCTGCTCCATGAGGCGGCGGCCGTCGTTACTCAGCGCGCAATCACGCTCGACCTCACGCGGCTGCAGCGCGCTGTTCGGCTTACCGGCACGCGCCATGGCCAGCGCGCGGGCGGCTTCGACGCGTTGTTTCACGATTGCACTCGACTCAGCTGTTGTCGGCTCAGCCGAATGCAGCTGCTCAGCGGCTAATCGCGGCACCTCGACATGCAGGTCGATCCGATCCAGCAGGGGTCCGGAGAGGCGCGCGCGGTAGCGACTGACCTGCTCTTGGGTGCAGCGACAGCGACCGCTCGGATCGCCAAGGTAGCCGCAAGGGCAGGGGTTCATCGCCGCGATGAGTTGGAATCGGGCCGGTAGCTCAGCACTTCGGGCTGCGCGCGAGATCAAGATCTGGCCAGACTCGAGCGGCTCGCGCAGAACCTCGAGCACACGCCGATCGAACTCCGGCAGTTCATCGAGAAACAAGACGCCATGGTGGGCAAGGGAGATCTCGCCTGGCCGCGGATTCGCGCCGCCGCCAACCAAGGCGATGGCCGAGGCTGTGTGATGCGGCGAGCGGAACGGACGCTGCCGCCAGGCCAGGGGTATCCCGGAGGCCTGCCGGCTGACCGAATGCACCGTCGCGACCTCAACCGCTTCCGCCTCAGTGAGGGCAGGCAAGATCCCCGGCAGCCGCGCCGCCAGCATCGATTTTCCGGTGCCGGGTGGGCCGAGCAGCAAGAAGCTGTGAGCGCCAGCGGCGGCGATCTCGAGCGCGCGCTTCGCCTGCGGCTGGCCGCGGACCTCAGCGAGGTCGAGCGTCGTCGGCGGTGCTTCGACTGAATCGACGTGCTGATAGGCGGTCAGTCTGCTCAGTCCGTTGAGATGTTCGCAGACATCGAGCAGGCAGTCGGCGGGGAAGATCTCGAGGCCGCTCACCAGTGCGGCCTCGGCTGCATTGAGCCTGGGTAGGATCAGCGCGCGGCCGACATCGCGCGCGGCTAGCGCCGCTGGTAGCACGGCGTCGACGGGGCGCAGCTCACCGCTCAAGGCCAGCTCGCCGAGGAACTCATGCCGGGTCAGTGGCTCCGCCTGGATCTGGCCTGAGGCGCCGAGGATGCCGAGCGCGATGGGGAGATCGAAGCGGCCACCTTCCTTCGGGAGATCGGCGGGTGCCAGGTTGATGGTCACCCGCCCGGCCGGGAAGTCGAAGCGACTATTGGCGAGTGCTCCGCGCACCCGATCCTTGCTCTCGCGCACCGCCAGCTCCGGCAGTCCAACGATCGACAACGAGGGCAGGCCAACGCCCGCGTGCACCTCGACGGTGACCGCTGGCGCCTGGATGCCGACCCGGGCACGGCTATAGAGAACGGAGAGGCCCAATGGTGCTGGCGCGGGGCGTTGTTAGCGCAGAGTCGCGCTCATGCGCTTGGCCCTTCGACATCGGCCGTCGCGGTCGAGCCTTGACCCGCCGGTGCCTCAAGCGCTGCGACACGCTTTTCCAGCGCAGCCAGTTTTGCGCGCGAGCGGGCGAGCACCGCTGCTTGAACATCGAATTCCTCGCGCGTCACTAGGTCGAGCCGCGCCAGCCCCGACTCGAGCGTTGCGCGAAAGCTGCGGCCGATGTCTTCCTGCAACACCTGAAAGCCCTTGGGTGCATGTTCTGCAAGGCGGCGGGCGAGGTCGTCAATCTGTTTTGGGTCGAGCATGGGAGTTCACCTGCAATGGAAGCAATGCCGATCATTATAGGGCGATGGCGTTTCGGGCGCCTGTACCGTGCTTGCCCTGAAATGGCGCACAAGCCGGTCGAGAGCCCCGTATCAACGCACCGTGACAGTGCGGTTACAGAGTTGCGCTTCTGCGACATTATGCCCAATTCCGTTGCCTTTTGGGTACATAAGTATTTTGGCATACAACCTGCTTAGCTCTGTCCGACTGTGATTTTGCGATTGGCACGATCACCACGCAGGGCGGTCGTCTCGCCCGTCTCTACGACATGAACTGAGGTAACTTGACCATGAAAACAAAGAGCTTGGGAATGGTGGCCGCATCTGGCGCCCTGCTATCCGCTGCTTCGCTTCTCGTCTCTGTGCCCGCTGCCGCTCAAGACCCCTGGTCGTTCAGTGCGAACATCGGCGCCGTCTCAAACTACGTATGGCGCGGCGTCACGCAGACAGGCGATCAGGCCGCGATCCAAGGCGGGCTCGATGTCGGCCACGAAAGCGGCTTCTATGCAGGTACTTGGGTGTCGAACATCGACTGGGGGACAGCTGATCCGAACTACGAGTTGGATCTCTACACAGGGTTTGGCGGGGCGATCAACGATGATGTCAGCTACGACATCGGTGCGATCTACTACGCCTATCCCGATGGACGAGACTCAGATTTCGCAGAGCTGACCCTGAGCGGCTCCTTCAAATGGTTCACGCTCGGCATTGCCTACACGGTGTACGGCGAAAATGACGGCGGTTTGTTCGATGACGGTGATCTGTACTACTTCGGTGGTGCCGATTTCGCACTGCCGTATGACTTTGGCTTCAGTGTTTTCGGAGGCTACTACCAGTTCCGACACAACGATGTGGTCGTCGATGTGGTTGAAGACGCGAACGGCAATCTGATCGATGTCACGGAATCCGCGGATTATTGGAACTACGGAGCCTCGATAAGTCGCGAAGCGGGCGACTTTGGCACCTTCAGCTTCAACTGGACCCAGAACAATGGTCGCCAGGAAGTTGGCTACGACGACGATCCCAAGTTCTGGGTCGGTTGGAACAAAGAGTTCTGATCGATTGGCTCGCCACTTGCATTAGCTTCACCGCACAAGCGCGTAGCGGCAATGGCCGAACTGCCATCGTCTAACGCGGCTGGCCTACAGCGGGCCAGCCGCCACCCATCCAACGGAGCATATTCATGAAGCTGGTTGCTGCCATCATCAAACCCTTCAAGCTCGATGACGTGCGCGAGGCGTTGGCCGATATCGGCGTCTCGGGCATCACCGTCATCGAGGTCAAGGGCTTCGGTCGTCAGAAAGGCCATACCGAGCTCTATCGCGGCGCCGAGTACGTCGTCGACTTCCTCCCCAAGATCAAGGTCGAGATCGCGATTGACGATAGCCTCGTCGATCAGGTGATCGAGGCGATTAGCAACGCCGCGCGAACCGGAAAGATTGGCGATGGCAAGATCTTCGTCAGTGAAGTCGACCAAGTCATTCGTATCCGCACCGGCGAGACCGGTCCGGACGCCCTCTAACTCGGCAACGGAGGAAATCAACAGTGGAAGAACCGACTATTCAACTCGCGTATGCGCTGGATACGTTCTATTTCCTGATCTCAGGTGCCTTGGTCATGTGGATGGCCGCGGGCTTCTCGATGCTCGAGGCCGGCTTGGTGCGCGCCAAGAACACCGCCGAGATCCTGACCAAGAACGTCGCGCTCTTCGCGATCGCCTGCATCATGTACATGCTGATCGGCTACGGCATCATGTACCCGAATGGCGGCAACGGCATCGTTCCAGATATTAGCTGGAGCTTCATGTTTGGTGGCGACAACACGGTTGAGGACGTGCTTGCCAGCGGTGGTGACACCTACTACTCGGTGATGTCCGACTTCTTCTTCCAAGTGGTGTTCGTGGCCACGGCCATGTCGATCGTCTCTGGTGCGGTTGCTGAGCGCATGAAACTCTGGGCCTTCCTGCTCTTCGCGATCGTCCTGACCGGCTTCATCTACCCGGTACAGGGTTACTGGAAGTGGGGCGGCGGCTGGCTCGACGGCATCGGCTTTAGTGACTTTGCCGGGTCGGGTCTCGTCCATCTCTGCGGTGCTTCCGCAGCTTTGGCTGGTGTGCTGCTGCTCGGCGCGCGCAAGGGCAAGTACGGAAAAGATGGCTCGATCAACGCCATCCCCGGCGCGAACCTCCCACTCGCTACCCTCGGCACCTTCATCCTCTGGCTGGGCTGGTTTGGTTTCAACGGCGGCTCGCAGTTGGTGGTCTCTAATATCTCCGATGCCAACGCCGTTGCCGCGGTCTTCGTCAACACCAACATGGCCGCCGCCGGCGGTCTGGTCTTCGCGCTGCTGACCGCAAGGCTGATCTTCGGTAAGGCCGATCTCACCATGGCCCTCAACGGTGCGCTCGCTGGCCTGGTTGCGATCACCGCTGAGCCCCTGACACCGATGCCGCTCGCGGCCACACTGATTGGTGGTGTCGGTGGCGTGATCGTGGTCTTCGCCATCATCTCCTTGGACAAGCTGCGCATCGATGATCCCGTCGGCGCCATCTCCGTGCATGGTGTCGTTGGTATGTGGGGCCTCCTGGCGGTGCCGATCACGAACCCCGATGCGGGCATCGTGCCGCAGTTGATCGGTCTGGTTTCGATCTTCGCTTGGGTCTTCATCACCTCAATCATCGTTTGGCTGCTGATCAAACTGATCATGGGCATCCGCGTGAGCGAGGAGGAAGAGTACGAAGGTGTCGATGTCGGCGAATGCGGACTCGAGGCCTATCCTGAATTCGTTGGCTCCCGCGGCGGCGCTGGAGTCTGACGGATTACGCTTTCCGCGTATCGACCTTGCAGCGGGGCCTTCGGGCCCCGTTTTTGCGTCTGGAGTATCGCCATTCGTCCTGACTGCCAGAGATCAGGGGCCAATAAAGGTTTGGCTTGCCGGCTCGTTACGTCCAGCAATCAGGTGAAATGACCAGCGATGAGTGGCAAGCCGGCTATTCGCCCTGGGTGCTTGCGAGCGCCTGTTTGAAGAAGGCCGGCTGAGCTAGTGCGGCACGATGGATCTCAGCGGTGTAGTAACGTGTTGGGAACGGCAGATTGGTTGCAGCGACGGCGCGGAAGTCTGGAATCGCCTGGTCACGGCTCACCAGGGTAGCGCTCCACCAACCTGACGGATAAATCGCCTGTGGAAAGAACAGCGTGGCACGGTCTTGGAAACCGGCAGCCTCGGTGTCGGCATAGATACCGCGGATGATATCCATGTGATAGAGCGGCGATTCGCTCTGTTGGACCAACAGGCCGCCGGGCGCCAAGGCACGGTGGCAATCGCGATAGAAGGCGGTGGTAAACAAGCCCTCGGCCGGGCCAACTGGATCGGTGCTATCGATGATGATGATATCGAGCGATTGATCCGGCGCCTCCCGCATCCAGCGTATCCCATCGTCGAACAGCAGGGTCGCACGTGGGTCGGCGTTAGACTCAGTCAGCTCAGGAAAGAACTGCTCAGCGACGCGAGTCACGCGCTCGTCGATATCGATCTGGACCGCAGACGCGATCTCCGGATGGCGCAACACCTCGCGCAAGGTGCCGCAGTCCCCCCCACCAATGATCGCGACCCGTCTCGGCGCCGGATGCGTCAACAGCACCGGGTGCGAAAGCATCTCATGGTAGAGGAAGTTCTCACGCGTCGAGAGCATGGTAAAACCATCGATCACCATCAGGTTGCCGAAGGTCTCAGTCTCGTAGACCTCAATGGTCTGAAACGGACTTTCCTCGCGATGCAGCCGCTGTTTGATCCGCAGTGAAAAAGCACTGCCAGCGGCCTCAGCTACCTCGGTAAACCAGTTGTTCTCGTCCAGCATTAGCGTCAACCTCTCCCCATGTCAAACGTCAAACTTCGCCCTTCAAACTTCCCGCTCCCCCGTTCAAACTGCTCTTCATCAACGCGGATAGCGATCGTCGAGATTCGCCGGGCATAACACATCGCGCATGATACCGATCAGCTCCAAAAGCTGGTCGTTGCGGATGCGATAGTAGATGCGGTTGGCCTCCTTGCGCGCGATCACGATATTCTTGTTCCGTAACTGCTCGAGGTGTTGGGAGATGTTGCTCTGCGAGGTTCCCGTGCGCTCGACGATCTCCCCCACCGAGAGCTCGTTTTGCCCGAGCGAGCAGAGGATCTTCCAGCGCAGTGGATGCGCCATCGCCTTCAAGGCCATGGCGGTCAGGGTGGTATCTTCGGGGTCAGAATAATCGGCTGGCAAGTCATCGGTCATGGTCAGCCTCCGTCGTCCTCTCGAGATGGGTGGTCGTCAGCGCTTCCTTGACGTTGTCGTTATCGATGCGGGCATAGCCGCTCATGTCTTTAGCGATGCAGATGATATCTGTTATTGCTCCATCAGTATCTTTTATTGCCGTGCGCGAGAACAAGATGGGGACACGCCTGCCGTTGCTGGCGATGAAGCGCGCCTCGATCTTGGCCAGCGCACCGGTGCGAATCAAGGCCTCGAGCCAGGTACCCATGAAGGCGCCGGCCTCCTCGTCGCCCTCTTCTTCGAAGACGTCGCCGATCGATAGCCCCAGCAGATCTGACTCGCTGTAGCCGAGCATGCGACAGGCGGCTGGGTTGGTGATCTTGATCTCGCCCTCAGGGGTGAGCACGAGCAAGGCTTCGCCCATGTGGGTGATGATGTTGGCCAGATACTGCCGCGCCTCGGCGAGCTCGGCGGTACGCTCGGCGACCTTGATCTCGAGCTCGCGGTTGAGCGAGCGCTCCTTCTCGATCAGCCTAAAGTAGGTACTGATCTTATTGATCAATAGGTTGTCGTCGATGGGCTTGAGCAGATAGTCAACGGCGCCAATCGCGTATCCGCGCTGCTGGAACTCCTCTGCCTTGAACGCGGCCGTGAGGAAGATGATCGGGATATCGCGTGAGCGCCGGCGCCGCTTCAGCAGCGATGCGGTCTGAAAACCGTCCATCTCCGGCATCTGGACATCCAGGATGATCAGGTCGATGTCGTGATGGCTGAGGGTGAGATCAATCGCCTCGCGGCCAGAGGACGCCTCGAGCACGGTCGCTTGGAGATGCTTTTCGATCAGTTTGCGCAACGTGTAGAGGTTGTGCGCATGATCGTCAACGATCAGCAGTTTGTAATCGAATCCGTCTATCATGCCGTCTCCTCGATACCCTCAACAGCACTCGGGCGTAATGAGGCGTGGATGAGATTGGCCAAGGCAGCCGATTCGATCGGCTTTTTCAGGAAACAGCATGCCCCTGCCTCGAGACAACGCGCTTGCGCTGCTGTGTCCAAATCGCCGACGACAACGATCGGCAGATCGGTCAGCCGATCCGTCTGCCGTAAGCGCCTGATCGTAGCACAGGCGTCGCTTGCTTCAAGACAGCCTGCGAGCAGTAGCATCGAGCAGTCATGCTCTTCGGTGAGGGTTTCAAGCGCCTCCTCTTCATCAGCAGCGGTCTGTACCTGGAGTCCGAGTGCCTCCAGTTCTTCAGTGACGGCGAGCAAGCTCTGCACATCTCGCTCGACCAGCAAGACCCATTGGTTGGCGTAATCGGTGCTGGTCGCATCAGAGGCGTCGGCGCCAGTATCCTGATCTAGCGTGCCTGTATCATCGACAGCGAAAACCGCATTGTGTGTCGAAGATTGGGGGCCTTGGGAGAAGGGCGTTTTTTCTGTTCCTTCGCGATGACGACTATTGAGCTCGGCGACGCCAGCGCTGGCCGGCAATGCCTCCATCGTTTCGATCACCTCGACCGCTGGCAGACCGCTTGGATCGCATGACAGGGGTAGATGAAGCGTGAAGCAAGACCCAAGCCCGGGCGTACTGGTGACGGTGATGTGGCCACCGAGCAACTGCGCCAGCTCCTTGCTGATCGAGAGTCCGAGGCCCGTGCCCCCGTAGCGGCGGCGCGTGGAGCCGTCGGCCTGCCGGAAGGCCTCAAAGATGATCTCCTCCTTGCCGACCGGAATGCCAATGCCGGTGTCGGTGACCGAGATCGCGAGTGGATAGTTCTCGTCATCAGCCTCGATGCTGATGGTGACCTGTCCCTTCTCGGTGAACTTTGCAGCGTTAGAGAGGAAATTTTTCAGGATCTGGCGGATCTTGGCTTGATCGCTATAAACATGATCGGGTGCGGCGGCGCTGAGCTCGACCCTCAGCTTCAGCCCTTTTTCGGCGAAGATCGGCCCGAGCATCACCACCAGCTCATCGATCATCGGTCTGGTTGGGACCCACTCCAGATGCACGGTCACCGCGCCGGCCTCGATGCGCGAGATGTCGAGGACGTTGTCGATCATGGCCAGCAGGTCACGTCCGGCTTCGTTGATGACCTTGGCCTGGCGACGTTGATCGTCATCGAGCCCGGATTCCCGCGCTGCGAGCAGTTTAGAGAGCAATAAGATGGAGTTGAGTGGGGTGCGCAGCTCGTGGCTGACGTTGGCGAGGAACTCCGACTTGTAGCGATTGGACTGCTCCAGCTGCCGCATGTGTTGGCGCTCGGCGCTGAGATGCTCGGCATGGCTGTGAGCCAGTGCGTTGAGCTGATCGCCGAGCTCGCGCACTTCGGTGGGACCCTGCCAGCGAAACCGGGGCGTCTGCTCTTCGCGTAGAATGCCGCGAACGCCACTGGTCAGCTGCTGACCGAAGCGCTCGGCGCGCGACGCCAGCCAGCGAGCAATGAGCAGCAGGACCAGGATCAACACCAACACGATGCTGAGCACGCGCCCGACGAGGGCGTTGCGGAAGTTTGCAATCGGCGACGGATCGACCGGTCGCCCGACCCAGAGCGGCTGCGCATTCTCGGTGAGGAACATCGGCACCCAGAGCAGCGGTGGCCCGAAGTCCCCTTTCCAGAGCGCTAGCTTTTCTTCGTCGAAAATCGTTTTAAGGCCGGGAAAATCGGCGAACGCGAGGGCTTCCTCGCTGAATGGCTCACCCGGGCGGAGATAACGGCCGTCGTTGGTGACCCAGAGCGTTTCCCGATAAAAGTTTGCCAGACCGCCCACGTCGATGGTCATCATCAGCAGACCGAGGGGTTTGATCTGGTCCTCGGAATGCTGACCAACCGGGCTCGCAAGCTGGAGCGTCATCAGTTGTCGAGGATCTTCGCGCGCGGCGAACGAGTTGACCCGAATCCGGCTGACGATGACCTCGCCGGATTTGAGCTTTAGGCCGGCACTGGTGAAGCCGCGACTGGGTGGGTCCGGCGGGTGCGCGGTTGGTCGCCATTCGCGGGTCGAGGCGTCGCGCGCGAGCCAAAAGCGCTCGTTGCCATCGCCATCGACGAAGAGGATCTCGATCAGGTCGGCCTGGTCGCTGAGCATCTGGTTGATCCAACCGGTGTAGCGCGCACGGGCAAGGTCGATGGCCTCTTCATCGCTGGCCTCACCGAGGATGATGCCGGGCTCAGGCAGCTTGGCCAGCAGCCGGATCATCTCGTGGCGGCTGGCCAGATGCTGGTCGAGATCGCGGAAGTCCGCCCGCAGATTCTGCAGATAGGCCTTCTGGTAGAACATCGCGGTACGATCGAGCACCAGCGGCAGATTGATCAGCACCGCGACAATCAGAGGTATCAGCCCGAATGCGAGCAGCAGCAGAAGGATGTAGTAGCGAAGCTTCATTCAGAGCGGGACCGGCAGAGCAGCAAGATGTTTCACGGAAACGCTGATGGCGCGTCGCCATCTGAGAGGTTGAGTCGCCTGTGCTCAAGCTAAAGAACATACTCCGACGTGAGCTGGGAGTTGCCCGCTCACTGGTTCAGCGCTACCGCAGCGCGGACGGTGCTTGGCGCGACCGGTTGCTGGGTCAGTTCGTGCAGCCAGCGGATCTCGTCTTCGATATTGGCGCGCACATTGGTGATTGTATCGCGAGCCTGCGTCGGCTGGAGGCGCGCGTGGTCGCTGTCGAGCCACAACCGGCGCTGGCGCGGACATTGCGGATATTGCATGGCCGTGACCGGCAAGTGGTGCTCGAGCAGGTTGCCATGGGCGCTGACACGACTGAGGCTGAGATGTATCTCAATCTTGCTAACCCAACTGTCAGCTCGCTCTCGCGTGGCTTCATGACCGCCGCTCAGTACGGGCAGGCATGGCAGGGCCAGCGCTGGGAGGGCAGGGTCAAGGTACCCGTGACGACGCTAGATGCGATGATCGCGCGTCATGGGGAGCCGCGGTTTTGCAAGATCGATGTCGAGGGCTATGAGGCCATTGTCCTACAAGGGCTGAGTCGCCCCTTGGCCGCGCTTTCGTTCGAGTTCACGACCATTCAGCGCCAGGTCGCACTGCGGGCGCTCGCGGAATGCGAGCGGCTCGGCGGTTATCGCTACAACGCCGCATTGGGTGCGAGCACGTCGCTGGTGCACGCGAACTGGCTGAGCGCCGAGGAGATCGGCTGCTGGACCGAGGGGCTGCCGGAAGCAGCGAATGCGGGGGATATCTATGCGGTGCGGGTGGATGCCTAGCGCGATCGATCCGAACTATGACGGATGAAGCACAGGCCTTTTGGCTCGTCCGCCCAGGGCAGGGGGCACTACGCACCGAGACGCTTGCGCCCCTCAGCGGCGGTGAGGTAGAGGTTCGCACCCTCTTCAGCGGCATCAGCCGAGGCACCGAGGCACTGGTGTTTCGCGGTGAGATCCCGGAGAGCGAGTACGAGCGCATGCGCGCACCGTTCCAGGTCGGCTGCTTCCCGGCGCCGGTCAAGTACGGCTATATCAGCGTTGGCCGCGTCGAGGCCGTCGATGCGGCCGAGGATGCCGAGCTGATCGGCCAACCGGTGTTTTGTTTGTACCCGCACCAAGATCGCTATCGCGTGCCGGCCTTGGCGGTGCATCCATTGCCGGCTGGGCTACTGCCGGAACGGGCGATCCTCGCCGCGCAGATGGAGACCGCGATCAACGGGCTCTGGGATGCGCAGCCGCGCCTCGGCGATCGGATCGCGGTTGTGGGCGCTGGGACAGTTGGCTGCCTCTGCGCTTGGCTCGCGAGCAGGATACCGGGCTGCGAGGTGGAGCTAGTCGACATCAATCCGCAGCGTGCCGAGACCGCGGCGGCATTAGGGGTTGCGTTCCAAGATCCCGCCACCGCTCGTCCTGATGCGGACTTGGTGATTCATGCCAGCGGAACCTCCGACGGGCTCGTCGGCGCGCTCGCGCTCGCCGGCGTCGAGGCGACCGTCCTAGAACTGAGCTGGTTCGGCAGCCAAGCCGTCAGCTTGCCATTGGGCCAGGCCTTCCATCAGCGCCGGCTCACGTTGCGCTCATCGCAGGTTGGCAGCCTGCCGCTTGGGCAGCGGGCGCGCTGGGATCATCGGCGGCGCCTGCAGCTTGCCCTATCGCTGCTGCGCGACCCGGTGCTCGATGCGTTGATCACTGGCGAAGAGGCCTTTTCCGATCTGCCGAGGGTCATGGCTAGGCTGGCCAAGGCCCCAGGTGCGACACTGATGCACCGTATCCGTTATGGTGATTGCACCTGATCGCTAGACAAAAACAAGCCGTGAAAGCCTAGCGTTCATGCGCCCATCCTGTCTAGCAGTCAGGACAGATGGCGATACCACTCGTGAAACGCCGTCAGCGTCCGGCGAACGACCGGATCGACGGCTGCTGATTGAGGTCGTCCATGTTCAAATTGTGCGGTGGCAGCGCCAAGATTACCCTGCCCAACGCGCGCATCATCGCCCAGGGTGATGACGTGCCATGTCCGTTGAGATGAGTCAGCATAGGATGAGTGATCATGTATAGCCTCTGCGTTCGCGACCACATCATGATCGCGCACAGCTTTCGCGGTGAGATCTTTGGCCCCGCGCAACACTTGCATGGTGCCACCTATGTGGTCGACTGCGAGTTACGCCGCCCGGAGCTGGATGCGGATGGCTTGGTGGTCGATATCGGCAAGGCCTCGATGGTGCTGCGCGAGGTGCTCGGCGAGCTCGACTACCAAAACCTCGATGAGCACCCCGCGTTCAAGGGCCAGAATACGACCACCGAGTTTCTCGCCCGGGCGATCTTCGACCGGTTCGCAGCGCGGATCAGCGCGGGCGATCTCGGTGAATCGGCCAAGGGGCTGACCGCGATGCGGGTCCAGCTCAGCGAATCGCACGTCGCCTGGGCCGCTTATGAGGCCGAGCTGCTAGCTCAGGCCACAACATGACGGCGCCAATGATCGAGCATCACTTCCGGGTTGCACTGCACGACACCGATGCGGCCGGCGTGTTGTTCTTCGCCCATCTGTTCCGCCATGCCCACGATGCCTACGAGGCGATGATGGCCAGGATCGGCTGGCCGGTCGATGGCCTGATTCGTGGGCGTCAGATCGGGCTGCCACTAGTGCATGTCGAAGCCGATTTTCGGCGGCCGCTGCGCCATGGCGATCAGGTCGATGTCGTCATCGCGCTGAAGGAGCTGGGCGAGCGACGTTTCAGCTTGGCCTACGGGTTCTTCATCGGTGATCAGGAAGTGGCAACAGCGCTCAGCGTCCATGTCGCCATCGATCCGCGTACCGGCAAGAGCCAAGCGTTGCCGACATCCCTCATCAGCGCGCTATCCGCATGATCTCGAGCTGACTGAGCGATCCCTCATATATGGTCCGCCCCGCGATGCAAGAGCCACTTGACTGTTCAGCAGAAGGAAACGTTGCGGCCATATATCCGGCGTCGTGATGAGGTGGCGTGATCGCTCCTCGCGCCCTGATGGAATCCGCGCGCATTCCTGTCCTTATCACTGTTTCAGTCTCGGCGATGCCGGCTGGTGAGGATTACAGGGTTTCAGGAATGCAGGACAAGCCTTTCATGCCATCACAGTGACAGTCACTCTTAGCAACTCGTGGTTAGAAACTCGTGGTGTGGGTGATCGTGCTCGCTCGGATGTGACTCAATCCCTCATCGGTGCTCGCGGCGGTTAAACCGCCTGACTCAAGGCGTGCTTTGGATCGTAGGCCTCGCCTTTGGT
>NZ_NRRY01000070.1 GCF_016583905.1 Lamprobacter modestohalophilus
GGTCTCGCGCAAGAGCGTCCAGCTGTCGTGGATGCCCTGCTCACGCAAGCGCTGGCGGATCAACTGCACGAACTGATACGCAAGCACGGTGATGAACAAGTGCCCTTCGGCACGTGCTGCCGTCTTGTGGAAGATCGGACGCAGCCCGAGCTCCGATTTCAAGGAGCGAAACACGGCCTCCAGGTCGGTGAGCATCATGTAGGTCCGCCACAGTTGCTCAGCGTCCCAGGTCAGTTCGTTGCTGCGCAGACAATAGACCCCAGGATGGGTCTCCATGGTGCCGTCGATGGGTCGGCGCTGCCAGCGGATGGCCTGTGCCTTCTCGCCGCTGGCATCGGGAATGATCTCAATGTGGTAGTGCTGACCAGCCCCATGGCTTTTTTCCTTCAGGCGCCCGATGCGCTCCCAGAGCTTGTCGATCTTTTTTGTCGTGCGCGGACGACTGAGCCCGTCGGCCATGGCCTGGAGCGCGGCTTCGAAGCGCTCGGCGAAGCGCTGGCTGATGCCTTGTTCTTTCCCTGCACGGCGTTCGGAATAACAGTACAGGCGGACCTCCTCGGCCTCGGCATCCTCGACGCGCTGCACGCACACGCGCTCGCCACTGGCGGTCTTCAGCTCACTGGCGTCGCTGGGGTCGAACTGGCGATGACGCTCACGGCTGACCACGAGATACCGATACCCCTGCTCGCGCAGCCAAAGCAGATTCTCCTCGGTGGCGATCCCCCGATCCATGACCACCAGCGCATCCTTGGGGGCGCGCAAGCGCTGGAGCATGCTCGCTAAGGTCGTGCCTTCGACCACGTTGCCGTCAAAGACCTCGGAGCGACGGACAAACCCACTGCCATCGAGCACCAGGCCCAGGGTCAGCAGGGGGCAATCGCTGCGCTTCTCCTTGGAGTGGCCGTGCTGGGCCTTGGGGTTGGCGGCCGCTTCGCCTTCAAAATAGGTGTTGGTCAGATCGTAGAGGGTGACCGACCAGTCGAGCCCGAACAGGCCCGTCAGGTGTGTAAACAGCCCCCTTTCCAATGTCTCGCGGTGGCGCATCAGCACATCGGCGGCGCGATACAGCTGCATCAGACTCATGGCCTCGAAGTCGACATCGAGCAACTCGCCCAGCCCACTGCGTTGACACAGCCAACGCTGGGTGGCCAGTTCTGAGCCTGGCGCGGCCATACGTCCCAGAATGACGCCCAGCACCGAGGCGCGTTGCGGCCCCGTGAGCCCCAGGGTTTCAAGCTGCTCGATGAAGTCGACCTGCGCCATCGCCCAGAGCCCGACCGCCTCGACCCCGACCGTGCGCGCTCGGCTCAGCTTGAGCGAGTCGAGCACGATGCTGTGCACCTCCACGGGTGCCGTGCTCCCGGATGCCGTGGCCGCAGGCGCGGCACCTTGACGGGCCAGCAGCAGTGCGGCGAGACGCTGCGCTTCGCGTTCGATCAGCAGCCCACCCCGGCCACCGAGCAAGTCCTCCTGACCACTGAGGATCTCCTCGAGGCGCACGCAGAGCGTCGGCCAGTGCGCTTGCGCCACCGGGAAATGTCGCCCCAGGTTGAGCAGGGTCACCTGGCGCACCTTCCCGCCTAAGCGCTCAGAGCGCACCAGCCGGTGCGTGAAGTAACGCTCGCCGGTGGGGTGTTGCGCGTCTGGGTGCGGCGGATGTACATACCCGAAACGCTAGCCCCTACACCACTATAAGGCAATAGACCCCATTGAATGTTATGGCACTACTTTGCGAAATCAGACTCGCTGGTATAATAAAATCAGAGCCTTAGGCTGAAAAACTGCCCAGAATCAATGGGGCCATGTTAAAGATGGGCTAGGTTTTCTGTTCCGTTGCGCCCCTAACCCCTAGACCCAACACTCGTGACATCAGCCGCCATTTGAAACTCTCGCTCGTCTGCCCTCGGCCACTTACGGTCACTGGCCTCTCGGACGAGAGCGTCTGGTTAATCCAACAGACTGGACATTGAATTCCCTAGCCCCCCGGATGCGCACCTGCTCAGTGAGCGCGGCGATGGCTTCCGCCGTCAGTGCCCGGCCGTCGGGACGAGCGCCCGAGGCCATCCGTGCCTCGACGAAGACCGGATGATTCAGCGCCCCGGCGCCGAGGCCATGCCGTCGGAGAGTGCGAGGAAAAGGTCGGACAGGCAGGCGGTGGTGACGACGGACTTCTGCCCTGCAAGCACGCGGGACCAAGCGCTTGGCTGGATCATGCGCGGTGCATGGCTCGCGCCCGCGAGCGCCGCCATGGCGCGGGTGAAGCCCGGATTCTCCGCCGCCCGCGCGGTCCGGGCGTCGAGACGGAAGACGGTGAGGCCTTCCTTGATGGTCTCGGTAACGTCTAGGGTGTCTAGGGTGTCCAGCGTCTCTGGGTCCACGGCGGTGGGGTCGGCGGACAGGATCACGAAGTCGGCGAGCTTGCCCGGCTCCAGAGACCCCTTGGTCGCTTCCTCGAAGTGCTGGTAGGCGGGCCAGATGGTCATGGCCTTGAGCGCCGTGATCACGTCCACCCGGTGCTGCGGCCCGACCACCACACCCGAGCCCCGCGCGCGGCGGGTGACGGTGGCATCCAGCACGCGCATGGAGTCCGGAAAGGCCACCGGCGCGTCGTGGTGGCTGGTGAAGATCATGTCGCGCTCCAGCACCCAGCCCGTGGGCGAGATGTTCTGGCCCTTCTCCGGACCGACGGTGTGCTCCAAGTGCCAGTCGCCCCAGTAGAAGGTATGCATCGGGAACAGCGACGGGATGACGCCGAGCGCCTTGAAGTCGTCGAGCTGGTCGGCCCGTACGAACTGGCCGTGAATCAGCGCCGGGCGCAGCGCGCCGGCCTCCGGATGCCTGGCCGCAGCGGCGCGCTGAGCGGCGATGAGCAGGTCCATCGCGCGCTCGCCGTTGGCGTGGGTGATGAGCTGGATCTCGTTTTCCGCGGCCCAGAGCGCGGCATCGAAGACCTGCTCCGCAGTGGCCGCCGCATAGCCGGAGTAGCCGGGCGGATAGTCGCCGACGACCTTGTAGTAAGGCTGGTCGCGCCAGGCGGTGAACCCCTGTGGGCTGCCGTCGATGGTGAGCTTGGCGCCGCCGATGCGAAGCCGTTGGTCGTACCTGGGGCTGACGCCGGCCTTGATGAAGTCGCGGTCGATGAGGACGTCCGGGTAGGTCACGACATCGATGGCGAAGCCGCCCTCGTCCGCCACCTCCCGCATGATGCGCACGGTGTCCGGCGAGGACCGGCCCTCCTGCGCCGTGGTGTAGCCGAAGCGCGCCCAGAGCTCGCTGCCCGCACGCGCGAAGGCCTTGAAGCCGTCGGCGCCGATGGCAGGCAGAATCTTGAACAGCGCGCTGAACATGGCCAGCTCCTCCAGCACGCCGTTCGGCTCGCCGCTGCCCGCGCGGCGGCGGATGACGCCGCCCTCCGGGTCCTTGCTGGCCGCGGAGATGCCGGCGATCTCCAGCGCCTTGCTGTTCAGCGCCGCGAGATGGCCGGACTGGTGGATGATCAGGATCGGATAGTCACTGGAGACGGCATCCAGGTCGTCGCGGGTGGGATGGCGCAGCTCCTTGAGCTGGGCGTTGTCGTAGCCGAAGCCGATGATCAGCTTTGCGCTGTCCACCGCCGCCTGGTTGGCCGCCACCCAGTCGCGCAACACCTGCTGGAGCGAGGCGATGTCCGTCACCTCCCCATCCGGCGGTGCCAACAGATTGGCGGAGAGCGCCTGAAGCCCGCCCATCATCACGTGGCCGTGGGCATCGACGAAGCCCGGCAGCAGCGCCCTCCCGTCCAGGTCGATGAGCTGCGTGTCCGATCCGCGCAGCTGCATCACCTCGTCGCGGCTGCCGACGGCAATGATCCGGCCGTCCTGCTCGGCGATGGCCTCGGCACGCATGGCCGCATCGTTCATGGTCAAGATGGGGCCGCCGCTCCAGATGCGGTCGGCGGTTTGGGCAACAGCGCAGGCGCTGGCGAGCAGCAGAACGGCTGCCGTGGTGAATCGGATCATCGGCGTCTCCAAGGGGCGGCGAGAGGTGGCAGCAAGCGGCGCAGGGGCGAGCTTAGGCGCGGGTCGGCGTCGCGTCGAACTCGTCGGGAACCCAGCCATCGCGGCTTACAGTTAGCCGATTCAACTGCCTCTGTGAGCCGAAGGCGGCGTCGGGACGAGAGGCTAGCGAGGGCCAGAGGGCCGGTCAAGGCTCAACCGAGAGCGGCGCAGACATCTCGGACGTGCCGGAACCCGCGTTGGCGGGGTCTGGAAGGAGATTGTAGGCGCCGCGGGCAGGCGCGAGATCAGGGGCGGCGGCACGCTCTGTGGCAGAAAATGGCGGTTAACAGGAGACGCGCTGATCAAACTCGACGTCGGGCTCGGGCTGGCCGAGGAGGTCGCAGTCGAGCATCGGCCAGAGATCATCGTCCCAGGCGGGCGGTCCGCGCGTGGGGCAATCGGCGGCGTCACTGATAGAAATCACGATTCTCGCAATGTCCGCTCTGGTTTTCAGTGCCGCTGTCGTTGCTCCAAGAGCCGATTTCTCCCTCGGGTCGAAAGCTGTCCTTGAGAATCGCTCTAAGCGGTGCCGGAGCACGAGCTCGATCGTCGATGGCAAGGTCGGCGACATCGAGAAATTCGTCACGAACGCCCCACGGAAACAAACAACGAAGCTCAAACGGCTAAACGCCGTATGCGGTGGGATGGCCTTTGCACACCTGCCACACTGCGTCGGGTCTATGGCTATCCGGGATATGCGCTGTCGCTTCGCTCTCCATCGCGCGAAGCGCTTGTGTATGACGACCACGGCCGATAACCCCTCCGCCGTTTGTTCCGCTCGATGCTCCGCAGTGCCTCGATCGCGTCGTCTTCGGTGTCGAAGGGATCGCGGCGCACCCTGCCAGGGCTGCCGATGCGGCCCCATTCCCGAACAAGATCGCAACCGCCGAACAGGGTCGGAGCGAGGTGCAAGCTGTAGAACCGCACCATGCGCTTGTCCGGGTCGTGGCGTTCGAGATAGACGATGGCGCTCGGCTCGGTGTCAGGCTCCATGACGTCCCTCCTCCACCGTCGCGCTGGCTTTTAGGTACTGATAGAGCGTCTCTCGACTGATCCCGAACTCGCGGGCGATCACCGCCTTCTTCTCGCCTGCGGCCACCCGCTCCTTCAGGTCCTGGACCTTCTCGGCGGTGAGCACTGGCTTGCGGCCTTTGTATTTCCCTTTCTTGCGTGCGATGGCAATGCCCTCGCGCTGACGCTCGCGGATCAGCGCGCGCTCGAACTCACCAAAAGCACCCATGACCGAGAGCAAGAGCTTTGCCATCGGCGAGTCCTCGCCGGTGAAGGTCAATCCTTCCTTCATGAACTCGATCCGGATGCCCCGGCCGGTGAGTTCGCTGACGAGTCGGCGAAGATCGTCCAGGTTACGGGCCAGCCGGTCCATGCTGTGCACGACCAGGACATCACCGTCTCGGACGAAGGCGAGGAGTTGTTCGAGGGCCGGCCGGCGGGTGTCCTTCCCCGAGGCCTTGTCGGTGAAGACGCGATCGAGCTGAACTCCCTCGAGCTGTCGCTCGGGGTTCTGGTCGAAGCTGCTAACCCGGATGTAGCCGACGCGTTGACCCTGCATGGCCCTCTTCCTGCCGAAACTGTCAGGAAAAGGTTTATAACCCTGCCGGTCATCTGTCAAGGAATACCCGTAACCGCTCTATCCTGACGGTTTTACACGCTGTTCGATGGTGTCAGGATAGGCTCTACCCTAGTGATACAAACCGCCGCGACCGCTGCAAACAGCCGAGCTTGAGCCCTTACCTAGGTTTTCTGCTTCGTTGCGCCCAAAAGCCCTTGACCAGTACTTGGTGATCACGCGCTGAACCTAGAGACTCAGTCGGTGATCAAGCGCTCCAGTGCGTGGGCATCGAGCGGCCGCAGTCCGATCAAGGCACCAATCGCGTTGCCGAACTCGCGATCGCCCGACATCAGC
This sequence comes from Lamprobacter modestohalophilus, assembly GCF_016583905.1. Classification (GTDB taxonomy): domain Bacteria; phylum Pseudomonadota; class Gammaproteobacteria; order Chromatiales; family Chromatiaceae; genus Lamprobacter; species Lamprobacter modestohalophilus. Next base: position 5,962 of record NZ_NRRY01000070.1, read on the forward strand.
AGGAGCGCCGAGAGTGAGGTGACGAAGGCTTGGGCACGCGTAGCCGCGGTCGGCTCGCCCTGGGCCTCGGCGAGCGCCTTGCGGATAAGCTGCAGATCGATCACTTCGAGCGTCTCAACCGGCCCGTCCGGCGCCGCCTGATCCGCCGTGTCTTGTGTCTTTATCATGCCCTCGCCTCCTGAAGCCTAAGGTCGCCTAATGGCTCGGCCGCATCTTTCCGGCGTGGTTCGGTTGCGGTGCGGCGTTTAGTGATCTCGGTCTGCAACGCTTCCCCAAAGCTCGCCTTGACCTCCAACCAATCGCGTGGCCTGATCGTGATCGGCGCCGGCGCCGGAAAATCCTTGAACCAGGGGCCATAGGAGGATCCGAGCACCTGCTCGCGCTCTGCCGCCAGCACCGCCAGATCGGCCTGTTTGACGGCGGCTGGCTCGGGATAGGCCAGCCCGAAGACCTCGGCGACCACAGCGCTGATGCGCACCTCGACGGCCTTATACTCGGGCATCACCTGTTTGAGCGGACTGACCATATCGCCGATATAGGCCTCGGCGGCATCGTGCAGTAGGCCCTCGAGGCGCAGCTCAGGCGGCAGCAGCTCAGCAACGTGCAACGAATGCTGGGCGACGCTGTAGGGAAACAGGGCGGCGCCGTTGAAGCGATTCATCAACGACAGCGAATGGACGATGTCGTCCAAGCGGACCATCACCGGCTGCGGATCACGCAGGTCGAAGGCGATGCCGGAGTAAGTGTGGATGTGGACAGGATGGATGCCGGTCATGGTCCGCTAGAAAAGGAGTCTTTTGTGCTTGCCGGTGCCGACCTCGCGCAAGCCTGGAACCGCGCGAAGGAAGCGTGCCCGGTCTGCCTTGCGGGTCAGGCCAAGCTGGTAAAGGACTTGTCCAACGTCGCTGCTGAGATAGCCACCGCCAGGTTGTGGTATGCACTGTGCGCGCAGTTGAGCAAGCCGTGTCTTGGTCTTTGGGTCCTGCGGTTGCTGATGCGTCGCGGTGGTGCCCTGGACGTCCGTGTTCGGTGCATCGATCGCGGCCTTGACGGATGGCAGAGGGTCGGCGGCTGCCCTGGGCTTGCTGCTGTCTACGCTGCGATTGACCGCCGGTAACAGCAGGGTCGGGAGTCGGGTGCGCGCCGCTGCAGCCTCGGTCTGCGCATAGGCGACCCAGACCCGACAACCGCGCAAACGGACCGCTTCGGCGGCCGCGATCAACAAGTCATCGCGCGAGAGGACGACGATCAGATCCGCTCGCTGCCGATGCTGTTCCATGGCCGCGCCGAGCTCCAGGATCAGGACCAGATCGGCCGCCTCAGGGGTTCTCGGGACTTCCAAGGTCAGCACCTGCTCTTCGGGCACCCGCGTGGACAGTGCGGCTTGCCAGCGCGGGATGGATTGTCCATGGTCATTACCGGCCAGGACAACGCGCGAGATCTCAAGTCTCCAGTCATCACAGACGCTGGCGAGCAGATCGTCGACGATCGCCGGCGATTGATTATCGGCGTCGATGTAGAGCGCGACAGCACAGGGCGCCTGGAGCGGTGTGCGCGTTTCCGCGACGCTGGCGTCTGCATCGGCTGTCAAGGGGCTGGATTCGATCATCCGTCCTACTACTTGCTGCGCGGCGAGGGTTTCACAGTGCGCATCGCCAGGCGGTCGATCCGCGAGGCTCATCTGGCGGCGCTGGCTGAAGACGATAGGCGTCATCATACGCGGTGACCAAAGACGACTTGCCCAGATGGCTTCTGCAGATCGTGCGAATGCGGTTCATCGTATGTCGTCTCTCTCGAATCAGCAGGGGCGACGAATCGTCGCTGCTTCGCGTACCGCTCAGCCCGGTGTCGTACAGCGCCCTCATTCTCCCGCCGGCACCACCTCATCGAGCCAACCGGAGACGCTCTCGACCAACACCTCATCCTGACCCTCGAAGAAGTGATCAGCCTCTGCCGTCTGCACCTGCCGGTAACCGCTGTTGGAAGCCGCCGCCTCGGCGCGGCCCGGGGCACCGGAGACGACGGCCTCGAGGTCATGCTGGCCAAAGAGATCCAGGATCGGCACCGGGATACGCCCGATCAGCGCTTCGTTATCGACACCGGCATGGGTGCCGCCACTGGACAAACCGATGGCGACGAAGGCCTCAGCGGCCTGCGGATGCTGCGCCAGATACTGATTGCTCATGGTCGCACCCAAGCTGTGGGCGATCAGGACGACCTGGCCTGCGCCCTGTGCGCGGAGATACGCGATCGCCGCCTCGAGGCGCGGCGCGACCTCGTCCATGAGCGCGGCATAGTCGGCGCCGGTGGCGTCGTTCGCCAGCACCGGCATCTGCACTGACAGCGTGCTCCAGCCCCGCTCGGGCAGACCGACACGCAGCGGGTAGACCACCTGAGGCCAGTTGGGATGTACCCCGATGCCATGCACGATCACCGCTGCGCGACCGGTGTCCGGCTCGGCTTCGGTGTAGAGACCAAGCATGGTCTGACCATCGGCATCCAGATCGATGGCATCACCGTCCATCAGGCTATCGACGATCTGCTCACGCCAGCGTTGCTCTTTGGCGAGGTCGGAGCTGACGGCGGGCGCTGGCTGCGCCTGCGCGGCAGCGGTCGGCAAGATCAGGCAGGCAAGGATCAGTGCAGCAAGGGTTTTCATGGCGAGGGCTCCGGAGTGCTATTGGCCCTAGCTTGCCCGACTGCGCAGATCGGCGTCGAGTGCGTTGCACTGATCCATCGCGGTTGCGGTCTGCCGCCTGCCACTATGGCAGCCCTCGCCGCACATCTTCCCAAACCTGATCGGCCGCCTGCTGGCCGATCTCTCCGGCATCGAGCCCCCCGGTCCGCGCCGCACTGCGCTCAGCGGCATTGGCGCGAGCCCCAGTGCTCAGCTCCGAACCCGTCCCAGTCAGCGCCTCCAGATCAATGTGCTCCGGCAGCGGAAACTGCCCGGCTTGGGTCAAGAGCGCAATCCACTCCGACAGATCGATCCGCGACCAATCCAACCGCTCCAGCTCCTGCAGCGAGAGTCCACGGCAGTTCGGATGCTCCGGCTCCCCCCAGCTCCGCCCCAACTGCGGATAGGCCTGCTCATTGATGATCCGCGCCAAGGGGGTGTTGAAGCAGCAGAAGGCCTTCTGCTTCTCGATGCAGATCCCCAGGATATCGCTGTCGCAATAGCTGCCGACGTAATGGCAGGCCCGCAGCTCGCGCTGCACCCCCAACTCGAACTCATCTTCCTCACAGGTCCAGATGATGCGGATCAGGATCATCACCACGCTGTAGATCAGATACGCCGTCATCGCCCAGGCCAGGGTGGTGCCGATCAACCCTCCAAGCTGGATGTTGCCCGCCTGCACCGTGCCATTGACCACCGCCGATCCACCGCCCTCGACAGCGAAGAGCGCGTTGGCCGCCGCGTCGCCAAACACCTGCGCGGTCCAATCGACGGTCTGGCGCAACAGCGCCTGCTTAGCCGCATCGAGAGAGAGCCTGGCACCGGCTTCGCTGGTCGCGGCCGCAGTATTGCCGACCAGGTTGTTCGCCGCCGAGGTGATGGTCTCGGTCACCGCATCCCAGGTGTCGACCAGCGGATCACGCAGCAGCTCCCAGCCGCCGCGCAGGGTGCTCCCGGACTCGCTGGCCATGATTGCCGAGTCGATCTTGGTCATCGCTACGATCAGCTGGATGTAGTCGATCAGCGACACACCGGCCGGGGTCTCGCAGCAGTCGACGATGCCACCGACCGCCTGCTTACACTCGGCCGCCTGGCCTTGGAAGATCTGGCACTGGCCGGGGCTCGTACAGTTACTGTCGCTGAGCACATACTGCGCGGCTTGCAGGGCTGCAGCAGCCTCACCGAAGTCATCCGACTGCTCGAAGGTCAGGTCCAGACAGTCATTCCCTACACAACGCACCGGGCCGGCGCAGTCCATGGCGGTCTCGCGGGTGATGTCCGGGATCTCGGCGGTGGTGCCGCAGTCATAGCGGGATTCGGTGGCATAGCAGACCCCGTAGCGATCGCGGGCACCCTCGATGCAGGTCGAGCCCAGGTAACCGCAGTTCGGATCGGCCTCGAGTGGCCCGCAGTCGTTGTCGATATCGCCGGGGTTATAGGGGCAGTGTGTTTGGCCCTGCGGATCGGTCCAGCACTGCATGTCGCCACTGCTGAACCCGGCACAGTCGGAGCTGATCGCCAGCTCGCGGCAGAATGGATTGAGCCAGGGCACTGGCGAAGGCCCAAAGTTGCCCGGGCAGATCAGCACGCCGATCGTTTCATAGCAGCCGTTTTGGTTGAGCGGCGGTGCGCCGGAGCAGACCGCCTCGCCGTCACAGAAGGCACTGTCACGGATGGTCTCGGCCAGATGGACGCAGGCCTCGGGCGCCTCCCAGCCGTGGTCGTGTAACGGCAACGGCGTGAACTGGATGTGGATCGAGACGCGGTAGGGTGCCTGGGCGACATACCAGTGCCCAGCATTGGTCTCGAAGCGGTAGTCGTTGGCGACAGTAAAAGAGCCGCCGTTGCGAAGCGCTGCGGTCGCCTCGTGCCCACTCAGGGCGGTGCGCTGGATCGGATCGAAGTTGCCCGTGCTGCTGTCGGCCTGGCTGTAGCCCGGAAAACTGATCGACCAGGATTGGAAGAGCGCATCGATCTTGCAGTCCCAATCACAGCCGGTATCGAACTCGGTGGCCTGTGGTGCCACGCTGACCGCAATCCGCTGGATGCGTCCCGGGTCGTTGACCGTGAAACCGAAGGTCTGTGCCGGTCGATAGGCGCAATCGGGACAGGACGGCTGATGCGCAGCGCCTGGAAAATCGTAGACGACCTCGATGCAGCCATAGGCGCAGTTGGTCTGCACCGCCCCACCGCTGACCGCGACGATGTGATCGGCCGGTGGCAGGTCATAAGCATGCGTGAGGGTGCATTCCCCGCCCTGCTGCACCTGCTGGCAGGTCTCGATCTCGGGCAGATGCACCGGGCGGGTGCCGGTCTGGAATTGCGTGTCGATCGCGCAATCGCCAAAGCCATTGGCCAGGTCGGCCATCTCATCGATGACTTGGTCGGTCTGCGACCAGACCGGATCGGCGCGCAGATCGCTCACCGAGACCCCGACGTTGGTGTAGAGGCTTTGGAAGGCCTCGGCTTGCGCGCCCTCTTCGCCGAGCAGCGTTGACTGCGCGGCGCGGCCACGGGCGGTCAAGCCCTCGGGCTGGCCGTAAAGGGCCGAGAAGTCCGCTGCGCTGCCGGTCGAGGCGCCGGGGAAGAGATCCTCTGTACTGACGGACTGGGTCTCGCCGTTGACCTGGAACCGGAGTTGATCGCCCTCCAGGGTCGGCAGCGAAAATCCAGTGGTTTGACCCTGACCGAAGGCCTGTCCGGCCCGCCCCAGATCGGCCAGCTCATCACCCCAGACCAGTGCCCAAGGCGTCCAGGCGACACAGAGGCAGAGCAGTCCGACGAGGACTCGATGCCCAATCGATGCCCCGGCAGACGGCCGGCAATCAGTCCCCGACGCTTGATGCGGCGAGGTCGCGTCGGCAAGCAACCGATTCAGCATCCCGTCAATACCCGGCTCAGAACGTCGCACAGCAATCCTGCCAACGCCAAAGCACATAGAGGTGATCCTCACCGGGACCGGGATAGGTGCGATGGATGCCCCAGCGGAACGGGCTTTCGCCGATCACATGCGCGCTGTTGGCCTCCGGCAGCGGATAGAACATCGAGAGCTTGTATTGGCTCTTCGGCAGGAAGGGCGCGAGCGGTGCCTCACACAAGGCGCCATCGCCCATGGTCTGCCGGGCCAGACCGCGCCGATGCAGCGCCGCCATGACCCGCGTGGCCGACAGCGAGGTCGCACGCACCCGTGAGCCCAGCGTCGGCTGCGCGCCGGCGAAGGGATAGATCAGCCCCCAGGTACCAGCACACCAGAACAGCTCATCGATTGGGTTACCCGCGCTGGCGGCAACGCCATCGGCCAAACAGGCCGCCTGCGCCGCAGGAGACGCGAGCCAAGTCGCCTCGGGATGGGCGAAGAACCCCAGCTCGGCGTTGTTCCAGGTCGGATCGAGCTCGGTGAAGTGCAGCAGGTCCAGCTCGCTGAAGCCATCCGGGTTGCAGCGATCATCGAAGAACAGGTCCAGCATCACCAGCAGCGGGAAGGCGTAGACATGGACGTTGTAGAAGGCCGCCTCGCTGTCGTCCAATTCGCCCTGCCCACCGCTGCCGAGCAGGCGCACATCGCCAAACGGCAGGCGGATGCCGCCCAGGGCCGGCGTGCAGGTCGGATTGCGCACCAGTTCGATGATCCGGGCCGGCTCCCAAAGGCCGAGGGTGAAACCAGGACGGGGGACGCCGAGTCCATCGCGACAGACACAGACCGAGGCATCGCTAGCCCCCTCAGGCACCCGACCCCCGCCGATCGGCATCCCGGCGATGCGCACGGGGAACAGGCAGGACCAGCAGATGTCGGTGATCAGCTTGCCGCTGAGCAGCTCGGCATCCGGGCAGGCGGCATCGGCAGCTTGGGTGGATGACGTCTGCGCGAGGGTGATCAGCAGGATGCACAGGGTGCTGAGGCTGCCGAGCTTGCAAACAGTGAGGCCACTGAGGGCTCTGAATGCGTTGAACCCTCGACAGCCAGTTGGGTAGAGAGCGCGCGTCATGGGATCGTCTCCGACTGCATTGCATCACTCTCGTGGCCATCGGCAGGCTCCAGACCGACGGGCATCGGGGTTGGTCCGCGCATCGCCGTCTCCGTGACGCGAAACCGCAGTCCCTCGGCCTCGACCACGGCGGGTACCCGCTGCAGGGCGAAGCGCTGACGCAGCGTCGATGTGAGCAGGAACACCTGTCGGTCGAGCTGGGTCATCACCTGCTCGAGTCCGCTCCAGCCGCGTTCGCGCGGCAGATCAGTGAGCAGAAACAGGCTGGCCTTCGCTGAGCGCTCATCGGCACGCGCCTGCGCGAAGGCCACTTGGCGTCGATCGGTGGCGTCGAAGACCACCAGGCGCTGGGTGAACGGCAGCTGCGCGAGTGGATTGACGGTGTCTCCGGCAGCGACCAGCAACGTACCGTCCGGCAGTTGGATATCCGCCGCAGCGGTGAGGGTTGGATCGATCCAGCGCGTGCGATCTTCGTTGGCTGTTGGCAAGCGCTCTAGGTGCAGACGACCGAAGGCCCGCTCGAGGGCACGCGCCTTCATCGCAGTCAGGTCGAGTTCGGCCAGGCGGCGCTCGAGCTCGACGAGCAGATCGGGCTCGCGGATCTCGGTGACTGGGCCACGCGTGCCGAGGTCGCCCTGGCGACCGGCGTCTAGGGCCTGCTCGAGCCAGCCGGTGCTCATCAGACCAGCGACCCGAGCACGCTCGCGCCAGGCGGTGCCCTCCCGCTCCAACAAGATCAGCGTCGGTACCGCCGTGATCCCGTAGGTCCGAAAGGGCGTTGGATCGAGCAGCACGTTCGGGGGCGGCTCGAGTCCCTCAAGCAGTTCGCGCAGGCTGGCGGCGAAGGCGATCAACGACTCACCATCGTCGACGCCGCGGAACAGGATGCGCAGCTCAGGCCGGCCACTGGCCAGGGAGAACAGCTCGCGCAAAGCGGCCTCGCCGAGGGAGCGGGAGGCGAACAGCAAGTAGGTTCTGGAGGGCGCGTTCTTCGTCGGCTGGAAGGGATCGGAATCAGCGGGCTCAGGAACACTGGAGGATCGGCCATCCAGTGCACAGTCGCTCGCCAGGGTCTCGCAGATCGATGCCGTCAGGTCCTCAGACCCGAGGTGTTGACGCGCATCTTCCAGCAGACCATCCACGACGGCAGGGTCTTTAAAGCTCGACTCCGTGCCGGTCTGATCAGGAGCCTGCAGCCACGCCGGCAACGGCTGACCTTCAATGCTCCGGGCAATCGCCTCGGCCTGCGCCCGGATCGGTGCCAGTGCCTGATCGATGCCTTGCTCCGTCTGATCGCTCTTCTGTTCGGAAGCGACAACGACTGGGGTCAGCGCGAAGCTAGCCAGCACCAAGAGTTGGCAAGCGCTGGCGGACCGCCAAGCGGTCGAGACCGCTGTTGCATGTGCACCGCAACAACAGGGTCGGCAGAACCGAGCAAGACCCAAGGCATCAAAACACCGCATACGCCCGCCCCTGCACCTGCTCGATCGGTAACGTTCCCCAATAGCGGCCATCGAAGCTGTCGCGCGTGTCCCCCATCACCCAGAGATGACCGGGCGGTACCTCGAATTCCGCGCGATCGAAGGTGGTCACCGGCTGCTGCAACGTCGTCGCCAAGGCGGGGTCGCTATTCGGCCGCACAACCCCGTTGATCGTGGTCCCGGCAGCATCGACCGCCACTCGATCACCGGCCACGCCCACCACGCGCTTGATCACCGTCTGCCCGACTGTGAAATACGGCACCATCGCCTCCGTCGCGGCAAAGGCCACCAACTGCCCAGGCTGCGGCTGCCGATCCCAGGTATCGATCAGATACCAGCGATACGGCGGCAGACAGAGCGCCTCCTGATCATCGAGACCCAGGCGAAAGCGCCCACAGAGCAGACTGCCGATCACCAGGATCAGCGTCAGCACCACCAGGGCCTGCAGCAGGAACCGATCCCAGGGCTGACGGTGACGCGGTAGGTTCCGAGGCCTGCTCATCGGCCCGTGCCCTCGCCTAGCGGCAGATACAGCTCCGCCGGTGCGGCCAGCACCGCCTGCCCATCGAGGACCAGAAAACCACCGTCCGCCAAGCGCTCGGCCATCGCGCGAATCTGGCGCGCGTCGTGACCGGCCATCAGCGCATCGGCGACGGAGAGAATGATCAGCGGCGGTTGTGACTGAACATCGGCGTCTGTTCCTATCAAACCTTCTGCCAACTGACTGGCACCGATTCCCCCGATTGCGCCGGCCAGCAGCGCGCCGATCAACACCGCCGCACTCAGTCGCATCGGCGGCGTCGATCGTTCCTGCTTGACAGCCTCAACGTCCATGGCGCCGCTCCTCGATCAAGGCGTTGATCGCCTCGACCGTGCTGAATCCCTTTGCCCGCAAGGCCTCCAATGCCGCCACATCCTTCGGCGCCGTGCTATAGAGCAACCGACGAAACGGATCGACCACCAGACGCCCAATGCCGCCACCGAGGCTGGTCAGGCAACAGATCTCGGAATAGGCGCCCGGCACCGTATGCACGGTCTTGAGCAGCTCCACCGCCCCGGCCGGCAACGGCAGCCGCTGCTCGGCCGCCAGCTGATCGATCGCCTGCGAGGGCTGTGCAAGCAGAAAGCTGTTGGCGCTGTTCTCGGCGATTGCGCGTCCGACCGGATGGGTGTAGAGATCCGCCAGCGACTGGGTGATGGTCACCGCCGCCCCACCATACTTGCGAAAGCGCCGATAGCCGGACTCGATGAACTTGCCGACATCACCGTTGGTGAGCAGGTCCCAGGCCTCGTCGATCACCACCAGCTTTTGCTGTGCGCGCTCACCGAGGTACATCGCCTGCTGGATCTGGTAGATCAGCAGCAACAGCACCACCTGCTGCAGATGCCGGCGACTCTTCAGCTCCTCGAGCTCGAGCACGACCAAGGGCGCGGTGAAACCAATCCGGTTGCGGCCGTTGAAGAAACGCCCGTACTCCCCGGCCGAGGTGAAGGAGAACAGCTGCCGGCCGACATCCTGTAAGCGTGCATCGCTTTCGGCCAACAATGCCTCAGCGATCGCATCCACGCTCATCTGTTTGCCGAGCCGATCCCAGACCGTCTTCAGGATGCGCTTCAGCCCTGCAGTACGGTAATCGCCCAAAGGTTCGGTCGGAGCGGCCATCGCGGTGATCAACGCCGTGACCACATCGGCCTCTTCTTCCCAGCGCTGCACCAGCTCGAACGGGTTCAGACAGAGGTCTGCGGTCTCGGTGAAGGCGATGAACTGCCCGCCGAGCGCAGTGCAGAGCTTCTCGTAGCTACGCCCGACATCGATGATCCAGCAGCGCGCGCCCGTGCTGAGTGACGCGGCCACCAGCTCATTGGTGAAGAAGCTCTTGCCGGCCCCAGAGCTGGCGGCGATCACGGCGTTGTAGTTGCTCTGCGAATCGAACAGCGACAGGTCCATCAGCTGGCCGTTACGCGACAGGAGTTGCATGACCGGCGTGCCGGTGCCCTTCCAGTCGCCGAACACCGGCAGCAGGGCCACCGCATGTCGTGCCGCCAGGGTCCGATAGCGCATCATGTCGCGGATCGCCTTGCGCTCGGCGCCGAATGGCAGGCTGTTGAGAAACAGCGGCAGCGCGAAGTAGCGATCTGGCATCAGCTGGAAGCCCAGCTCGCGCCAGTAGGTGATGGCATTGGAGCGCACTGCTTGTGCCTCATCCTTGGGACTGAACAGCACCAGGCTCAGATGCGCCTGCAGCGGACGGTCACCCTGCTCCAAGGCGGTGAACAGCACATCGAAGCCGTGCTTGCGACTGATCAGCTCAGGGAGGAACTTGGCCAGCGGTCCATAGGCCGTATTGGTGGCCCATTGGCGCTGGGCTTTCAGGCGCGAGCGCAACCCTTCCTGATCCGGCACATGTAGGGTCATGGTCAGCAGGGCGTTGTGACCGATACCGCGGGTTCCAGAGAGCGGATCACCCAGATAGCGCGCGGCCACCCCAAAGCCGACACGGTCGGGATAACGTTTGCAGGAGAGCACCTGCACCCGGGTCTCCCCGAGCGTCAGCCCCTCGGCGTCGACTTCCAAGGCATGGGTCGGATCGAGCAGCTGCTCGCGGATTAGCCGGTGGGGATCGCACTCGGGGATCAGCCTGGCCCGCCAACCGGCCTCCTCGCCCCAGTTGAGCAAGGTGCCGAGCAGGCGAACAAAGTCATCGGAGGATAAAGGACGCGGCTGCAGCCCTGCCGTGGCCAGAACCTGCTCGCTGGCCTCGCGGCGCTCGATCGCGGCGGCGCGCTCAGCAGTTTCCGGCAGCCCTGAAGCCAACGGCAGCTTGACGCTGATGAAGAGCACCAGATCGCGCACCCGCAAAGCGGTACCCGGAACCAGCGGCTGCTCGACACCCTGGCGCAGGAAGTCCACACGCTGGCGGGTCGCCTCACGCAACACCGGCGTCGGGCTGTCCAGGCGCAGGCCGAGCATACGGGCCAAGGCGGCATCGATGTCCGGGCTCGCCCAGAGGCCGACCTGGATCAGGGTGCCGGCGGGCCAGTCCTGGTTGAGCAGGACCAGCAGGCGCTCAGCGGTACTCTCCTCGAGGCCGGATAAGGGTGTGCAAAGGAAACCGAAGCCAAGGCTTTCATCATCATGCAGGAAGAGCTTAGCCTCGGCATCGTAGGCCAGCGGGCTGAGCAGCGTACTCAGGCGCTCGCCCTGGTAGTGACGGGCGGGATGGGTCATGGCGGTGGCATCCCTGGTGTTGACTGCGCGACCGTTACCGGCGCAGGTTCGCCCATCCGGCACAGCTGGATCAGCGGCGGATCATCGCGCACCAACCAAGCGCGACCGCGACGCAGCAGCGCCCGGGCTCTGGCCGGATGGCAGGGTGAGAGCAGATGGCCGACGGGATCGAGCACGCTGACGCGTTCGGGCTCATGGGATCGGGACGCACGCCGGCGCCGCACGCGATCGGTTCGCATGGTCTTGGCTCCTGGTGAAGGAAGGGCACAGAGAAAGCGGAGAACGATGGACGGTGTCCCGTCCGGCCTCGGTCAGGGCGACCGGTCAGTCAGCAGCGGCGATGAGGGGCAGGCGCAAATGGGCTCAGGTGATCAACCCTGAGATCAGGTGATCGGCAGCGTCGCCGAGACCACCGCGTCGATGATGTCCGGGGCCATGAACAGGCCAAGACCGGCGGCGATGCCGATCGCGAACGAGAGGATCGACTGGCGTGCGACACCGGCGATCAGCCCGACGATGATGAAGGCGATGGCGATGATCCGGCCCAATAGACCGGTCATCCAGCTGATCAGCATGTCGTAGGTGGCCTGGAACTCGGTGCCGCCGGTGCCGGCGAGGGCCGACTCCGGGGCGAGTGTGAGGGCGGCGGCGCCGACGCCGATCAAGGTGGCGGCGAAGAGCCAGTGGTGGGTTGGGTGTGCGTGGGATGACATGACGGACTCGGCGGTAGTGGAAGCTGCGGAACACGGACTTAGACTCGGACAAGGATGGGATGCCATAGCGGCGGTCTCCGGGGTTGGCTGGAGCGGCCTCGATGGCCGCGGTGTGGGTTGTCGATGGATGCTGTGAAAGGGCGTTAAACCACTGATGGGCGCAGCGCGTTCGACCTTGGGTCTTGAACCCCGCATCACCTGGCGGTTGCGATCAGCACCTGGACCGCGGGATGGCTGCGTCGTGTGTCGATCGGTGTCCATCGGCGTCATCGGCGTCATCGGCGATTGTTCGGCCGGTCGGGTTGGCTGCGCTCGGCAATCTGCAGCGGTTGCAGCACTCCGGCGGCCGGCAAGACGGCGCCGTCGAGCTGCCAGCGACGCGGCAGCACTTCGATGTAGAGGTGATTGGCGCCGTGCAGCGTGCCGTCGGCGTCTTCCCAAGGGGCGACCCAGACCCGCATGACTGAGGCTGGGGCGCGGATGGGTGCCGGTGCTCCAAGCGTCGACTCGGATGGCGCTGATGTGGGTGATTCACCTGGGTCAGCAGCGCTCTGAGCGACGGAGGCCTGACCACTCGACTCACTTGCAGAGGCCGCTGATCGCGATCGCGATGACACCATCGACTGCGGTGCCTGAAGCGCGGTGAGCGTATCGGGCGTGGTCGAGGGCAGCGTCTTTGGCAGCGATCCGCTACAACCGCTTAGCAACAGGATCAGGGCGCTGCCAGACAGCACAGCGAACGAAGACAATGTTGATCTCATCGCAGATCCCCTTTCCGCGTCAGCACCTCGGCCGGCGGTGGCCCTTGACCCTCGGTGCGTTGGTAGACCTCGGTCACCGACAGACAGAGCGGCCGGCTCGGCAGCCCCTCGCAGGCGAAGTGCGGACGTCCCAGAGGACTGGCACAGCTGCTGGTCATGGTGATGGCGATGGTGAGCACAGGCAGGAGGATCAGCCTGGTCCGGCGTTGCAGAACCTTTGCGTTCATCCCGCATCGCCCTCCCCCAGCCAAGCAGCCAGATTCTCGGGGACGCCCTGGTGCAACCGGCCATCCGGAGCGATCAGCAGCGGCACCTGCTCAACACCGAGCAGGCGCGC
>NZ_NRRY01000071.1 GCF_016583905.1 Lamprobacter modestohalophilus
TCGAGCAGGTGCTTGAGCGCATGCCCTGGCCGGCCCGACCGGCGCGACGACGACCGCGACCAGCGAAGCGGCCTTACCTCACGCTTGTGGCGGCTTAGCAACAGTGGACCAAGGGATGATCAAGGCCCTCCCGACGCGTTCGGGACAGTCCATGTATATCCGCAATAACCCCCAACTGCCTTCAGGCCATTTGAATAAACTGGAAAATAGATATGCGAATAAATTGTTGACAGGACGTTGCAAGAATTATTGGCCAGATCATCAATAAACTGTTTAGTTTCCTCGGATACCGAGTGGCGCTTGTTCATTTTTTTTAAGAATTCTTTTTCATAGGCGCCATAATGCACCATGGTTGGTGACCCTATATTCTTCAATGTCGCTACGAAATTCTCCCAAATCGTGCATTCCTGTGATGGGTCGTCAGCCCAGTAATATTGGTATGTGAGAGAGCCATCATCACCATCTTCATAACAAAACCCTATCAAGTAATAAAAATCTTTTGCTGGATACCCTTCAACATCCAAAAAAATGGATTTCTTTCCAATCTCTAAATTTGGTCGCCCAATCACATGGGTCTTATTTTCTCGAATTGCGAGAGCCGTCAAAGCATTATAACGTTTGCGATAAATCGAGTCAGGGTTTTTGCGATTCCGCCGAAGATGGAACGTATAAGATAATTGTGTTACTGTAAATATGCCGGTGTCGTTTAATTTTAATCGCTCTTTTGCGCTCATTGTGGAAATAAGGCTCAGATCATCGCACTTCTCAGCAAGTTTTCTGCAGCGAGTCTGAAATTCGCACTCCGAGCAGTGCCGGTTTAAAATAATTTCCGGAGGTGGCTGTTTGCTTTCAAAGGCGAGAAGTTCGTTAAGAGCTGAGCGTGCCGAATCCATGATGCTATCAGTCAATTGCACTTTCTGAGATTTATCCTTATCGTCTTTGGCAATAAATCGGCCAAACGTTGGTATTCTGCCAGTTTGCGATTCAATGGCAATAGCATCGAATGCAAGCAAGATTTTATCGATCTTCGTTATTTTTTGCTCTAGAGCTAGACGGAGTGGAAAGTACTGCTCTGTTCTGTTGTTATCCGCAATACGTTCGACGCCATGTATCACCGTCCTTATTGACTGCGTCCTAATTGCACAATTTACTAGAATCAGTGCATTTGAGTACCTAAAAGCATTAACAAATGAGATGCCAGGTGGGCACATCACCGCTGCGAATTTCTTAGCAGCTATAAGGTGGAACTTTTGTGCTAAGTCATTGGCAATCCGCGTTTGGTATTCGGCAAATTCAGGCTCAGTGGCAATTGTACCAACAGATTGCATGTATCCTTTCGTGCGACATGTGAGAAATCCTTGCAGTATGAGATCGCTAATTGGCATGAGTCGGTCGACGGTATGTTAGATATGATGGCTATTGGGTTTGTGATTTATCTTGCGCTATTATTAACACTTCTGGCTGGGTGGTTACCCCGAAAATCCATCCCGGTGGAGGTCGTGCAGCGCGGCTGCGAGGGCTCTGATTTCCGCGAAGTCGGGATCCACGGAGGCAGGCGCGGGCTGGCGGATCGCTTTAGCCTTCATGGCCGATCTCCTTTCCGATCTGCTTCAGGAAGGCTTCCATTTCCTGCTTTTTCGGCATCTCCACTGCGTAGCGGGAGACGAAGAGCTTGTTCGATAGGTCGCCGAGGGCGAATTCCACGAGGGCTTGGTTCTTGCGGGTGCAGAGGAGGATGCCGACCGGCGGTTGGTCGCCGGGTGTCATTTCATGTTTCTTGTAGTAGGCGACGTAGGTATTGAGCTGGCCGAGGTGCTCGTGGGAAAAGGCGGTGGTCTTCAGTTCAACGAGGATATGGCACTTGAGCACGCGATGATAAAAGACGAGGTCCACGAAGAAGTATTCGTCGCCGATGAGGAGGCGCTTTTGGCGGGCCTCGAAACAGAAGCCGTGGCCCATTTCGAGGAGGAAATCCTGAAGGCGGTCGAGCAGAGCGTCTTCGAGATCGGACTCGGCCATGACATCGCGGGAGCGGAGGCCGAGGAACTCGAAGATGTAGGGATCGCGGATGATCTGGGCGGGCTGGAGGGTTTCGGCCTCGGCGTGGGTGGCGGCGGAGAGCTTGGATTTCTTCTTCGAGAGACCGCTGCGCTCGTAGTAGAGGCTGTCGATCTGGCGCCGCAGCTCGCGGACGGACCAGTTGCCACGGATGCACTCGATCTCGTAGAAGCGGCGCTGGGTGTCGTCGGGGAGTTGGATCAGCTCGGACAGGTGCGTGAAGGAGAGGCAGTGGATCAATTGTGGAGTCGCTGACTCCGCAATTTGAGATTCGGGAGTCACTGACTCCCGAATTGAGGATGGTAGGAGATGAGCCAGTGGGAGCATGGCGGTGAACCCGGAGGCTTCGAGGGATTTGGGAGTCACTGACTGCCAAATCTGGGGATAAACTTGGTAGAACTGCCGGTAGCGGCGAAGCTCACGGGGGGTGACCCGAGGCAAGCTGTGAGCGGCAAGGCGTTGGGAGAGGGCATCCATGAGGCTTTCTCCATAAGCAGCGCGATCTGCGCCGTTCTGCTCAAACTCGACGATGCGGTGTCCGATGAACCAGTTCCGCAGCGTGAGACCGACGTTGACGGCCTTGGTGGCGAAGTCATGGGCTTGCTGGTGGATCTGAACAATCGTCACCACCAGGGATTCGAAGTCGCTCCCTTCGGCGGGTTTTGGTGTTCCCTGCGTTTTCATCGGTTCAATGCCTCCATGAGCTGGGTTTTGAGAGCGTTCCGCGTCTCGGCGATCTGGGCCAGCAGCCGTTCATATTCGGGCAATAGATGCTCCAGGTCGCCGGGGCCGTCATCGGCCTGATGCGGGTTCTTGAGGTCGAGGTTGAAACCCCCGGCCTTGATCTGGTCGATGGAGACACGCCAGGCCCGCTCGTTCTCAACGCGGGCGGCGAAGCCGTCCTGTTCCGATCCCCACCAGGCGCGCTCGGCCGCGAACTCTTCGATGCGGATCGGTTTGCCCTTGTTGTAGCTCTTGGCGCCCGGCGGATAGGGATGCTCGTAGTACCAGATCTCGGTCGTTGGCCGGCCCTTGGTGAAGAACAACAGGTTGGTGCGGATGCTGGTGTAGGGATTGAAGACGCCGTTGGGCAGGCGAACGATGCTGTGCAGGTTGCAGTCGGTGAGCAGCGCCTCCTTGATGCGCGCGAGCGGGAGATTGGGCTTGTAGACGAGGATGTAGTCGGCTCGTCGGGCAACGCCACGTTTCACCGTCTTGCCGCGAACAATGACCCGGCCCTTGGTGAAGTAGACCTCCTCGCGGATCTGCGTGAGGAGATCCCATTTGTCGCCGTTCACGCCGACTAGCGCGGGCGTGATGAACTTGGTGCGAATGTCGGCTTCGGTCAGCGCCTTCTTGTGCATGCCTGGATGAGCTTCCTTGTTGGATCATGCGCACTCAGCCAGGCGGGATGCGAGACGGCAATCGGCAATCGCTTGGTTGACCTAGATCTCGGAGACAACCTTGTCGTAGAAGGCGAGGAAGTCGTCGGGTGTTGGCCCTTCGCGCCACTCGATCGCCGCGCGCGGATGCAGATTCAGCTGGCCGGTGAGGTTGTAGGGGATCATCGGCCCCCATTCGATCTCGCGGCGTAGCGGCAGAATGTGCTCTTGGATCACCTCGATGATCGGGCGCACCTCGAACTTCGGGTTGCGCAGGAAGCCGAGCAGCATCTCGGTGTGGCAGTTGCCGGCACCACGGCCGAAACCGAAGATGGTCGCATCAACGCGATTGCAGCCCAGAATAATGGCTTCGATCGTGTTGGCAAACGCCAGCTGCAGGTTGTTGTGGGCGTGGATGCCGATCTCTTTACCGGTGCCTTTCAGCGCATTCGCATACTTGTGATAGAGACGGTCGACCTGCTCGCGGTAGAGATGACCGAAGCTGTCGACGATGACCATGGTGCTGGCTGGCGTGTCGGCGATGGCCTCGAGGACGGTGTCGATCTCCTCCTCGGTGATATTGGAGATCGCCATCAGGTTGGCCGTGGTCTCATAGCCCTGCTCGGCGCCGAAGCGGATCATGTCGACCGCCTCGGAGACCTGATGCGCGTAAAAGGCCACCCGGATCATGCTCAGCGGGCTCTCGGCGGCGGGGACGATCTGGGTTTCCCAGTCGCTCTTGCCGGCATCGGCCATGGCCGCGAGCTTCAGCCCGGTCGCGACGGGGTCATGATCACCGACGACACGCTGCAGATCGCTCTCGTCACAGTGGCGCCAAGGCCCAAACTTGTCGCGAGGGAAGGTCTTTGGGGAGTTCTTGTAGCCGATCTCCATGTAATCGACGCCCGCCGCGACGCAGGCCTGATAACAGGCGCTGACGAAGTCGTCGCTGAAGCGATGGCTATTGACCAAGCCGCCATCACGAACCGTACAGTCCATCACCTTGAGCTCAGGCCTGTAGGTGATCCAGGGGGCCTTATCTGACATGGGTCTCTCTCTCCGCGCGGATATCAATCAGGGATTTTCCGGCGCTCGCCCAGTCAAGGCATTGTCGGTGGTCACCTAAGGACCGGATTGCCGTGGAACATGCGCTTCAGCGTCGGGTGGCGACCTGCGATGTCGGTTAGACCGGCTCAGCGCGCGTCATCCTGCCCGAGCTGGGCCTTGAGCAGCTCACCGAGGGTGCCGACGCCCGACTCCTCGGGGCTCTCTGTCGCGCGGCGATCGTTTTTCGAGCCCGCTGACGAGGTCGGTTGTGCGCTGCTGGCCTCGGCCTCGTCGATGCGGTCGGAGGCGAGCGAGAGGCCGATGCGGCGGCGCTCGGTGTCGACCTGCACGATCACGGCATCGACCTCTTGACCGACCTGGACGACATCTTTGGGATGTTCGACACGCCGTCCCGCGCCAAGCTCGCTGACATGGACCAGACCGGTGAGCCCAGGCTCGATCTCGACAAAGGCGCCGAAGGGTTCGAGCCGCTCAATGCGGCCACGGATGCGCGTGCCGGGATGATAGCGCTGCGCAGCATCGGACCAGGGATTCTTCGCTAGCGCGCGAATCGAAAGCGCAATCCGCTCCGGGCGCTTGGGGTTGTTGGTCTGCTCGATCCGTAGCACCGCGACCTCAAGCTCTTGACCGATGCTCAGCACCTCTTCCGGATGCCGCACCCGACCGAGCGCCAGCTCGCTGATATGGATCATGCCCTCGACGCCGCCGAGATCGACGAAGGCGCCGAATTCCTGCAGACCAACGACGACACCGGGCAGCACGGCGCCGGGCTCGAGCTTGGCGCGCAGTTCGGCGGCGCGCTCCGCCTGTTCCTCAGCCAGCACAGCACGACGCGAGACCACCAGGTTCATCCTTCGACCACCCTCGAACTTGGTGATGCGGAACGATGCGCGCTCACCAACCAGGGTCGACAGGTCTTCAATGAAGCGAATATCGGCCTGCGACGCCGGACAGAAGGCGCGCTGGCCAGCGATCTGCACCTCGAGACCGCCTTTGGTCGTCCCGGTGATCTGGCCCTCGACCGGCGTGCCGGCCTGAAACGCTGCCTCGAGCTGATCGGCGCCATGGGCATGGCGGCCGTGGCGACTGCCGAGCACGAGGGTGCCGCTGTCCGGATCGACGCCAGTGACGGCAGCCTCGATACTGTCGCCGACGGCTTTGTTGATCAGCCCATCGGCATTGCGCAGGTTGGCGACCTCCATCGTCGCCTCGGCCTTGCCACCGATATCGACGAACACATGCTCCTCGCCGATTTCGATGATGGTGCCCTTGACTCGGTCACCTACCTTGGGCCGAGCAGCCACGGCTTGCTCGGTCTTTTCCAGCTCCTTGAGCAGGGCCTCGAAATCGTTGTCGTCGGTCATCACTGGCGGGCCTGTCTTCGGGCCGGTCGGGATATGGGGTTGGGACGCGAGCTCGCGAGCGCCTTGAGCAGACGGGTATTCACGGCACAAGCGGCGCAAATTCTACTCGTCTGACAAGGCCTGGTGCCAGCATAAGGGGGCTTTTCTTGTGATCTGAGGCATTTTGTGTGTGTCTAAGCGCAGTATCGGCCGAGTTTGCAGGCCTGCGCCTGCCGTTTACGTGAATCTCACGCGATTCATTGTCCGGGGTGGCGCCTCGCCATGAGAGTTCGGCTGGACGGCGAGTCAGACTGAGTCACTGGGCACCGGCGCCATCCGCGCGTTAAGCTAATCCTAACCTGCAAACTGGGTTGCATAATGGCTTGGACGAAGCAAGAGGCGAATACTCGAATGACCCGCTACGATGTCTTCAATGGCGACGCCGATGGCCTCTGCGCGCTGCAGCAGCTGCATTTGAGTGAGCCAGAGGCGGAACATGCGATCCTGATCACCGGCACCAAGCGCGAGATCGCACTCTTACAGCAGGTGCCTGCCGAGGCCGGTGATCAGATCACAGTGCTGGATGTCTCGCTCGATAAGAATCGCGGTGCGCTGATGGAGCTGCTCGAGCGCGGGGTCAGCGTGCGCTACGTCGATCATCATTACCCCGGCGAGATCCCCGAGCATCCGAACCTGCAGACCCACATCGATACCACCGCCGATCGCGGCACCAGCCTCTTGGTCGACGACCTGCTCGAGGGCCGTCAGCGCGCTTGGGCCGTGGTCGGCACCTTCGGCGATAACTTCGATGCCGCCGCAATCCGCGCAGCAGCGCCGCTGGGGTTGCAGCAGGACGCGCTCAAGCGCCTGCGCGAGCTTGGTATCCTGCTGAATTACAACGGCTATGGCGCGACGGTGGCGGATCTGCATTTTCCGCCCGAGGCGTTATTCGCGCGTTTGCGTCCCTATGCCGACCCGCTCGAGTTCGTGCGTTGCGACCAGGCTTTCGAGGCCTTGCGGACCGGCTACGCTGACGACATGGCACGCGCGCGCGCCATGAGCCCGGAGCACCAGAACGCGACGCACCTATTGATGGTGCTCCCGGCTGCGCCCTGGGCACGCCGGGTCGGGGGTGTGTTTGCCAACGAACTGGCGCAGCAGGCGCCGAGTCGAGCGCATGCCCTGCTGACCCAGCTCGAGCAAGGCGGCTTTGTGGTCAGTGTGCGCGCGCCGATCGACCGTCCGGATGGCGCTGATGCACTCTGCCGCCAGTTCGAGACCGGCGGCGGTCGCAAGGCAGCGGCCGGTATCAACCAGTTGTCCGACAGTGACTATCCGCGTTTCGTCGAGGCCTTCTTGGCGGCCTTTGATACGGACTGAGCGGGCCGGCGTTGATGCCGGTCGCAGGGTTCGCATAACCTGAGATCACCGGCTTTGGCCCGATGAGCTGATCGGTTTTTAGGTTTTTAGATTCAGAGCGGTTGCGATGCGGCATTTGGTCTTCGTCTACGGCACCTTGCTCCGGGGCGAGGTCAATCACCGGCTGCTCGAAGACGCCGAATGGGTCGGTGAGCATCGCACCGAGCCGCGTTTTACCCTGCTGCTGCTCGGCGCCTATCCAGGGCTGATCACGACGGGTCGCACCGCGGTCTTTGGCGAACTGTATCGGGTCGATCATGCCGGACTGAGGGCGCTGGACGCCCTTGAAGATTATCCACGGCTCTATGGCCGGTGCTTGATCGCGACTCGCTTTGGCCGGGCCTGGACCTACGTCTACCGCGGCTCGGTGCGAGATCGACCGCTGATCCCGAGCGGTGACTGGCGCCGGATCTCCCAAGCTGCGTCACCGTTGCGAGCGGCTGGGGTCCGCTGCCGGCGCGATTCAAAAAACCCGGGTCGGCAGCAGCAGCTAAGATCCCGACTCATAGCGACGGAGACCGGAATGACGACTGAGACCAATGCTCCACAGGCGACCGAAGAGGGCCGCTTTACCATCCAGCTCGAGCAGCGCGAGGGCTTTGAGATCAATGTCGCCTTCGATTGGAAGCGCGCCGCTGATCTGCTGATGGATGAGCCACCGCCCTTGGGTGGCACCAATGGTCCGAATGCCTCGCGGCTGCTCGCCGCCGCGGTGGGTAACTGTCTGTCGGCAAGCCTGCTTTATTGCATCGGCAAGGAGGAGCCACCGGATCAGAGCCTGCGCACCGAGGTCACCTGCGTGATGGTGCGTAACGAGAAGAAGCGCTTGCGCATCGGCAGCATGGAGGTGCGCTTGATCGTCGCGCCGGCGTTGCTCGAATCCAAGCGGTTCGAGCGCTGCAAGACCCTGTTCGAGGACTTCTGCGTGGTCTCAGCCAGTGTTCGCGCCGGTATACCGATGAAGGTCTTGGTGCTCGACGAGGCGGGCAATCTCCTGCACCAGAGCGATTGATGCCGTTGTCTTTGATGCCTGTCTCTTGGCAGAGGGGCCGCCGGCGCCTGCTCTTGTTTGGCCAGGGCGAGGTAGCCGATGCCTGCGCGCGCCTGTTACGAGGGGGCTCGGACCGGTTGATCAGGGCCGCAGGCGCTGATCTTTCTCAGCGGAAGCTGCTGAGGGAGTTGCTGAATGCCGATGTCCTGCTGCTGGCGGGCCTGGATGAACCGCTTGCATTGCTGGCTGAATTGTCGCCGCGGCTAGGCCGCGGGTTCAGGGGGCGGCGTCGACGCCAGCCATTGCGGGTGCTGATCATTGACGACGGCGCAGCGCCTGCGGCGAGCGACTTGGCCGAGGCCCGCGCACGCTGGTCGGACGAGGTCCAATTCGAGCAAGTCTCGATCCCAACCGCCGCCGCCCGACGGCTGCTGGCGAGCTGGCCTTTGCATTGGGGCGCTGACCCGCGGTTTGGCCAGCCTATTCATCTGGCTATCCTCGGCCGCAGCCGTTTCTCAGAGGCCCTGTTGGTGCATGCGCTGCGCATCAGTGGCTATGGTGAGCAGCGCAGCCGCTTCACGCTGCTCAGCGAGGCGCCTGAGGCCTGGGAGCGCGCCTTTACCCGGGCCTATCCGCAGGCCCATGAGATCGCCGAGTGTCGGTTCAGCACCCTGGATGGATTGGGCTTGGCGCCTGTGCCGCCGGTCACTGCGGCGATGGTCTGCGGCGAGTGCGTGCCCGCGACAGGGGCGCCTGACGCGCCTGACGCCCTGAGCCAGGCGCGCGCCCTGGCCGAGCGCCTGCTAGATGTACAACAGTGCTCGCCGCCCATCTTCGTCGAGATCGGCGATGCAACGCCCAAAGGCGAGCTCAGCGATTGGGATGGACAGCTGATTCCGATCAGCCACCGCCAGCTGGCGCTCGATCGCGCCGTGCTGCTGGACGGCAAAGGCGACGAGCTCGCGCAGGTGATCCACAATCACTATCGTGATACCACCGAGGCACAAGGTCGCGATCCGTCACTGGAGCCGGCAGGGAGACCCTGGTCGACGCTGGCCTCATCCTATCGGGATGCAAATCGCCACCAAGCCGATCATCTCTGGGCCAAGCTGGCGATGACCGACTGCCAAGCGGTGCCAGAGAGTCAGGTTGAATCCTTCGCCTTCGCGCCGATCGAGGTCGAGCGCTTGGCCGTGATCGAGCACGGGCGCTGGGCCGCCGACCGCTGGCTCGACGGATGGTCCTATGCGCCGACGCGCGACAATCGGCTTAAGCACCACCCGCAGCTGATTCCCTATCAGCAGTTGTCGGGACCGATGAAGGATCTGGATCGATTTGCGGTGCGTCTGGTGCCAACCCTGTTGGCGCGCTCTGGTCTTGGCGTGCTGCGCATGTTGTTGATCGGACTGGCGCCTGATCTGGCCCCTAATCGAGCGGCGTCGGGTGTTGAGCGGCCAACGGCGACGATTGCCGCCCTGATGCGGCGGGCGTTGGCGCGACTCGCTTCACGCTATCCGGATCGCGCTTTGATCATCGCCGCTTCGCTTGAGGATGAAGCATCGAGGCGATTTGTTGGTATCGCGACCGACGAGTTTGGTGCCAGCTTCTTCTTGCTCTTACCACAACCGCTGCCGCATCTACTGAACGGCCTCGATGAGGCGGCGCGTCTTAAGACGCTCACCTTGGTGGCGTGCGCTAGGCGCCGAATCTCGCTGTCGCGCCCTGGCGACCTTGAGCGCTGGCTCGATCAACGTGCCGAGATTCTGGTCGAGCTTGGCGAGGCTGAACCCCTAGCCGAAGCGGACGTTTCGCGCCGCAAGCGGGTTCGTATCGGGCCGAGGGGCGGTCTTCAGTGGAGCTTCGAATACTAGCGAGGCTTCGGCTCAGGCCAAAATCCATGCTTTTGCTGTACTGCCCGCAAGACTTGACAGCTAGGCGCTCGGTAGCAGCTCGTGGGAGTCTGCTGCGGCGGTCTTGTCGGCTCTGACGGAGAACCGGTATCCCTGATGCAAGCAGTAGCCAAGCCACTTGGAGACGAACAGGTTGACGCGCCATTTGGCGGCCAAGGCGGGCGCTTGGTAGTGACTCAGAATCGGGAGCACGGTTTGCCTGAGGTTCAAGACCTCGACCTGCTCTGCATCGTGGTAGGCGCGGAGCAATGCATCTGGCTCTGACGGGTGCTGGTGCTGCGCCATGGACTCAACCTGGAGCAGGTGGGTGAGGCGCAGGGTTGTGGTGTAGGGAGATTGCTCGACGATCGAGAGTGTCAGCTCCGCCATGCCCTCTGGCTTGGAGCGGAGCTGCCCTTGGAGCTGGGGTAGATGCGGCGCGAGCCTCAGCAGGGCCCCGTAGTTCTCTTCACATAACATCATGAGGCCGCCAACGTTGGTCGGCGGCCTCAGCAGTATGAGACGAGAGAAGTTAGGCGTGGGTGCCTGCATCGCGAGTGCGTTTACCGTGAAACAAGCGCTTCCATCGGGAGGTCGAAAGGAGACAGCGACTCAACGATCAGGAATGAAAACCGCTGACGTACCTTCGCTCAGGCAGTGTCGCCCTGCTGTTTGGCGATATCGGCGCGCACTTGTTCCATGTCCAGCTCCTTCGCCTTGACGATCAAGTCGCGGAACGAGCTTTCAGGAAGCGCGCCAGGCTGGGAGAAAATGATGACCTGATCGCGGAAGATCATCAGCGTCGGGATCGAGCGGATCTGGAAGTGAGCGGCAATCCCCTGCGCCTCTTCCGTGTTGACCTTGGCGAAGACGATGTCCTCGTGATCGTTCGAGACCTTTTCGAACACCGGCGCAAAGGAGCGGCAGGGGCCGCACCAGGTTGCCCAGAAGTCGACGATGACGAACGGGTGATCGTTGATGGTCTGCTCGAAGGTCTGCTCGTTGAGCTCTACGACGGCCATGAGCGGCTCCTCTGTCGCTGAAAAGTGGGCGGCAGTCTAACAGAATCGTCGAGGCTTCCGCTTGGCTTCCGACTGGTTTCCGATTGGCTTCCCTGCTCAGGACGCGGTCATTCGTCGTGCTTGTGCGTCATGGCGACACTGAAGTCGCCCGACAGATAGCCTTCGACGATCTCCACCCCTACGTCCATTTCCGCGGCCCAGTTCGCGACCGCTTCGGGCATCAGATAATTGAAGGTCAGCGATTGGTGATCGCCTTTAAGCAGGTTGAACACCAGCCCTCGCCGCGCTGCGCTGAGGCAGCGCGTGATGAACAACCCCGTTTCTTCGTGTGTCAAGAGCGCCATGGCGCCGCTCGCGAGATACCAGTCGGCCTCGGGGATGGGGTCACTGAGCACGTCGCAATGCAGGATTGCGCAGCCGGTGCGTGCCCGCGCGCGGTCGACCATCGTTGGCACGGCGTCGAGGCCAATGTATTGGCGCGGCAGATCGTTGCGCGCGGCGAGGAAGGCATGGAGATCCCCAAGGCCACAACCGACGTCGACCAGCGAGATGCGCGAGAGATCGGGCGGCAGCAGGTCACGCAGGACGGCAAAGCGGATCTGCTGGCTCTCGGCCGATCGCCAGTGCACGCCTTCTGCGTTCTCACCGTAGCGCGCTAGCGCGTGGCGGTAAAAGCTCTCGGTATCAACGCGCGGCATAAAAATCCTCTCGCAAAAAAGTTGAGCGTTTTCCTTGACAATTGACGACTGAAAAACCACGTACGCAGCTGGAGTAAGGCTGCGTCAACCTTAAGGCATCACACCATGAGACTCTCTACCAAGGGCCGCTATGCCGTCACTGCTATGCTCGATCTTGCGCTGAACTCGGGCAGAGGGCCGGTGACACTGGCCGATATCTCGGTCAACCAGGGTATCTCGTTGTCTTATCTCGAGCAGCTGTTTGCGGCGTTGCGCGCGAAACAGCTCGTGCGTGGGATTCGAGGTCCTGGGGGGGGATATTATCTCGGCAAGTCTGCCGATGAGATCACGATTGCGGATGTCATCTGTGCCGTCGACGAGTGGGTCGAGTTTACCCGCTGTGGTGGCCGAGAGAACTGCCGCGGCGGTGAGCGCTGCCTCACGCATAGTCTCTGGGACCAGCTCAGCGACGAGATATTCACCTTCCTCAGTGAGATCTCGCTCGCGGACCTGGTCGAGCGTGGTCAGCGCAAGTTGCGGCAAGACGAGCGGGTCGACAATCGTTCAGTGGCGGTCCGCAAGCAGCGTGCCGCCTAGAGATCTCGCGGGTCGGCCGAATCCGCCGACTGCCAGACCTGGCCTGCCAGGGGCTGATGTGCTCTGATCGGGGTCGATGAGTGAGAGTATATGTGGCAGTGGCAGCGGCCATACAGCTTGGCCTAGATCAGCTCTCCGGCTCATCCCGTCGGCAGTCGAATCCCTGCTAATGCTATCCTTGCAGATTCGGCCCGCTTCGAACCCGTCCTAAACTGGCGACGTTGGCCGCGGGCGTCGCCATGCTGTTTCAGCGGCGTCGTCTTTCATCGCTGCGCTTACAGTAGCGCCGAGCGGAGCCCCAGGCATCAGCGAGAGCCCCTGTCGCCATGCAGGTTGAAACCGATGAGCTTCTGACGATTCAGGACCTAGTTCGCTGGGGTGCCTGCCGCTTCATTGAGGCCGGGCTACACTTCGGCCATGGCACTGATAATGCGTTCGATGAGGCTGCCTGGCTGGTCGCCGATGCACTCAAGATGCCGGTGGCGCTGATCGCCGACTATGGCCAGTGCCGCGTTACGGCCTCGGAACGCGAAGCAATCACGGCGCTACTCGCACGCCGTGTCGACGAGCGTCGGCCCTCCGCCTACCTCACCGGCCGAACCTGGTTCGCTGGTCTGGAGATGATCGTCTCCGATCAGGTCATGGTGCCGCGCTCTCCGCTGGCTGAACTTATCAGCGATGGCTTCGCGCCCTGGATCGACCCGGCTCAAGTTGGCCGCGTGCTCGATCTCTGCACCGGCAGTGGCTGTATCGGCATCGCCACGGCCATGCATCTGCCCGACGCTGATGTTGATCTCGCCGACATCTCGCCCGCCGCACTGCGGGTGGCGATGCGCAATCGTGCCCTGCATGGCCTCGAAGAGCGCGTCCGGATCATCGAGTCGGATCTGTTTGCGGCGATCGATGACGAGGCCGTCTACGATGTCATCGTCTCCAACCCGCCGTATGTCGCTGCAGCAGAGCTCGAGTCATTACCGGCGGAATATCGGCACGAGCCGCAACTGGCGTTCGCCGCTGGTGAGTCCGGGCTGGATCTGGTTTTGCGAATCTTGCGCGATGCGCCAGACTTCTTGGCTGATGACGGCCTCTTGATCGTTGAGGTTGGCAGCGCCGCGGAAACCCTGCAGGATCGGTTCCCCGGCGTGCAGTTCACCTGGCTCGAATTTGAGCACGGCGGCGACGGTGTGTTTCTCATGCGCCGCCAAGAGCTTGTAGACGCGCATGCCGACTTTGCTGAGGCCGTGGCTGGCTCCTGAGTGCCAAAGCCGCAGCCGCAGCGTCTGCAACGGCGCGATCGGCGACGGAGCCCGGCATCGGCGCCGTCGCATGGGTCCAACACGAGATGGGTCCAACACGACATCTTGATCCATACAACGCAACGAGGCCCGCTGCTGGTGCCTTGAGGTAGACGATAACAATGCTTGAAAACACCACCATGACCCAAGCACCCGGTGAGCAGCAACGCAGTCAAGGCGCTGCCGGGACTGCGCGCTCCTTGGCCAGCGAGGGCGCTGCCGATCAGCGCACCGTGTTCGATCTGGAGCTGATCCAGCGTTACGACCAGAGTGGTCCGCGCTACACCTCCTATCCGACCGCGCTCGAGTTCGATCCGGCCTTTGATGAGAACCGCTACAAGCAGGTCTGCCAAGCCACCAACGCCAGCGGTCGGCCGTTATCGCTCTACTTCCACATCCCGTTTTGCGACACCGTTTGCTTCTACTGCGCCTGCAATAAGATCGCGACCAAGGACCGCACCATGGTGCAGCCCTATCTGGATCGCGTCTACAAAGAGCTGGCGATGCAGTCGGCGTTGTTCGACGACGACCGCGTGGTCGAGCAATTGCACTGGGGCGGCGGCACGCCGACCTTCATCAGCGCGGCGCAGATGCGCGAGCTGATGGCCGAGACCCGCAAGCAGTTCAAGCTCGCTGACGATGATGTCGGCGAGTATTCGATCGAGATCGACCCACGCGAGGCCAAGGGCGACACCATCGCGCTGCTGCGCGAGATCGGCTTCAATCGCATGAGCCTGGGTGTGCAGGATTTCGATCCGCGCGTGCAGAAGGCGGTGAACCGGATTCAGAGCCAGGAAGAGACCTTCGCGGTGCTCGATGCCGCGCGCAGAGAGGGCTTCCGCTCGATCAGTATCGATCTGATCTACGGCCTGCCGCATCAGACCGCCGAGAGCTTCATGGAGACGCTCGAGCAGATCATCGCCGTCGGCCCCGAGCGCCTGTCGGTGTTCAATTACGCGCATCTGCCGCGTCGGTTCATGCCGCAGCGCCGGATCGACGAAGACCAGCTGCCACCGCCGCAGGTCAAGCTCGAGATCCTGCAGGCGACCACCGAACGCCTGGCCGAGGCCGGCTGGCTCTATATCGGCATGGACCACTTCGCCCGCCCCGATGACGAGCTGGCGCTGGCGCAGCGCAACGGTACTCTCTACCGTAACTTCCAGGGCTACTCGACCCATGCCGATTGCGATCTGATCGGCATCGGCGTGACCTCAATCGGCAAGGTCGGCGCGACCTATGGCCAGAATCGGCGCGAGCTGGATGAGTACTACGCCGATATCGACGGGGGCCGGCTGCCGGTGTTCCGTGGCATCGAGCTGAGCCGCGACGATGAGGTCCGCCGCGACGTGATCACCCGGCTGATCTGTCACTTCAAGCTCGATTTCAGCGAGGTCGAGCGCGCTTGGGAGCTGAATTTCCAGGATTACTTCGGCCGCGATCTCGCCAAGCTCGAGGGTATGCAAGCCGACGGGCTGCTCGAGATCGACAGCAGCGGTATCCGCGTGCTGCCCAAGGGACGCATGCTGATCCGTAACATCTGCATGGCCTTCGATGCCTACATGGAAGCCAAGCAGGGGCAGGGCGGTTTCTCGAAGGTGATCTAGGTGGCGAACGGCGACCAACCCTAGACCGGCGCCATGATCGACCTCTCCGTCTACCTGATCACCGACGCCGCACTCTGCGCCCGAGCCGGTTTGCTTGAGACCGTTGCTGCCGCCCTGCGTGGCGGGGCGACCGCTGTGCAACTGCGTGACAAGCAGGCCTCCGATGCCGCGCTGATCGAGCAGGGCAAGGCGCTCAAGGCCCTGCTGCGCGGTACCCATGTGCCGCTGATCGTCAATGACCGGCTCAAGGTCGCCGTCGCTATTGGGGCCGATGGTCTGCATCTTGGGCAATCGGACGGGGATGTCGCTGAGGCGCGCGCGGTCTTGGGGGCCGAGGCCATCTTGGGGCTGTCGGTGCAGAGCCGCGAGCAGTTGGAGGTACCGGAGCTGAGCCTGGTCGATTACCTTGGCGTCGGGCCAGTGTTTGCCACCGCAACCAAGCCCGATCATTCATCACCGCTCGGTTTTGATGGGCTCGCGGCGATCTGCGCGGAGAGCCCATTGCCGGTCGTGGCCATCGGTGGCCTGAGCGCCGAGCATGCCGCGTCGATCTGGTCCGCTGGCGGGGTCGGCATGGCGCTGGTCTCAGCCATTTGCACCGCATCCGACCCCGAGCTAGCGACGCGCGAGATCGTCGAGGCTTGTAAGGTCGCGCGCCTCGGCAGCGCCGATGCCAATTCGCTTTACGGGCTTTAACAACTGCCAAGCTCAAGCTGCGGGCCGAGTCTCTTTGGCCTTTATGGCGGAAATTCAGAGAGAACCGCAGCCGGCGGCGAAGATGCGGCTGATCATTCTCAAATAGAGAAGCTCATGCTGCAAGGTTTAACCATGACTTGCGCGCAATCTACGAAGATTTAAAGAAATCTGAAAAAGAACATATTCATATGGGTCATCCTTTTGTTGAGCCGCCGCTTAAACAAACACCCGCTAACAAGTCGCTTCACCGGACCACTGCTCCGCTATCGCTCCTCAGTGGCCGGTGATCTTGGTCGTTGGCGACAAGATGTTTCTCGCGCATTACGTTATGAGTAAGATCAAGCATGTCCTCGCGATCGCCGGCTCCGACCCGTCCGGCGGCGCCGGTATCCAGGCCGATATCAAGGCGATCTCGGCCAATGGCGTCTATGCGATGGCGGCGATCACGGCGCTGACCGCGCAGAACACCCGTGGTGTCCGTGGAGTGCAATTGGTCGCGCCCGAGTTCGTCACAGCGCAGATCGACGCGGTATTCGAAGATATCCATGTTGATGCGGTGAAGATCGGCATGCTCGGCTCGCCCGAGATCACGTTGGCGGTGGCCGAGGCGCTCGCACGCCATCACGCCCAATGTATCGTGCTGGACCCGGTGATGGTGGCCAAGGGCGGCGATCGGCTCCTCTCGGAGGCCGCCATCCGAACCCTCAAAGAGCGCTTGCTGCCATTGGCGACCATCCTGACGCCGAACCTGCCGGAAGCGGCGGCGCTGCTCGACGAGCCGGAGCTGACTGATCCAGCGGCGATGCCGGCACTCGCCGAGCGGTTGCTGGCGTTGGGGCCTTCCGCAGTGCTTCTGAAGGGCGGCCACCTGAGCGGGGCGGTGAGCCCGGATTATCTGGCAACGGTCGACGAAGGCGTTTGGCTGGAAGCCGAGCGTATCTTGACCAAGAACACCCACGGCACCGGTTGCACGCTCTCATCGGCGCTGGCAGCGCAACTTGCGAGCGGCGCCGAACCAATAATCGCGGCGCGCGCCGCCAAGACTTATGTCGCCGGCGCCATCGCGCATGCTGACGAACTCCATGTCGGCCAAGGTCAGGGGCCGACGCATCATTTCCATGCGCTATGGCCGACCGGGCATGCGCCGAGCTAGCTAGCGGTGGCGGTCTAATGAATCTTGCTGCCCCTCAGCATCATCGTCGCGAGATCGAACTCGGCATGCTGTTGATGACCATCGCGATGCTGCTGTTCCCAATCAGCGACGCGCTCGCGAAATTTCTCACCGCGGAGCTAACGCCGGTTCAGATCGGAGCCGCGCGCTTCCTTTTCCAATCCCTATTGCTGCTGCCGGTGGTGTTGGTCTACAAGGGTGGCCGACTGCCGCCGCCGGGCGTTCGTCATCTGGCGCTCGGGACGCTGATTGGCCTGGCGGTGATCTTTTTGTTTTCAGGACTGCAATATCTCCCGCTGGCCAACAACACTGCGCTGTTCTTTATCGAGCCCTTGCTATTGACTCTGATCTCAGCGGTTGCCTTGCGTGAGCCAGTGACCCTGCGGCAGTGGCTCGCGGTGGTGATTGGCCTCGTCGGGGCGCTGATCGTCTTGCGCCCGAATTGGGCCGCGTATGGGCCAGCCGCCATCTTCCCCGTCGCCGCGGGCGCCTTCTTCGCCGGTTTCTTGGCACTGACGCGGGTCGTCGGTGGGCGCGATGATGCCCTGACGCTCGCGTTCTGGACCGGAGTCGCCGCAACGCTGGTGCTCTTGCTGATCATGGGCGTCGGATTGATTGGCCAGGAGCCGGCGTCGGCGCGACCGATCGCTCCGCTGATGGTGGTTCCTTCGCTCGGCGTCTGGCCGCTGCTACTTGGGGTCGGCGCCATTGCAGCGGCGACCAATGTGCTCACCGCACTGGCGCTACGGCGAGCCGGTGCCGGAGTACTCGCACCCTTTCAGTATCTCGAGATCCTGAGTGCAACGCTACTCGGCTGGCTCATCTTCAGCGAGATCCCGGACCTCATCACCGGTCTCGGCGCCACCATCATCGTTGGTTCTGGGCTTGGTTGTGTTCCAGAACTGTTGGAAAATACTATTAATGCTTAATAAATCAGGAGTTTGAGTGGTGGGCACAACAGATCTGGAGCACTACCCCCTATTTAAACCCAATACCGTTCAATGGGCTTGCCAAATGCGTGGCCAAGTATCAGGCTAGATTGCATGAAATCTTAATCTGATCAAGAGGCTACGGTGATCGACCTACACCAGGAGACAGCGGCGTTGGCCGCATG
>NZ_NRRY01000072.1 GCF_016583905.1 Lamprobacter modestohalophilus
GCACAGATGGATATTCGGCATGCACAACGACGTAAAGATATTGAGCGACATTACAGAGAAAATGATCCTGATAGCGCGAATGATACTGGTTGAGTCAGGGGCTCGGAATTAATCTAACAAAGTAGTAATAATGACGAGGAAAAAGATGCGCAGACACCTGAAGAGACGCTAGAACAAGCCTATTTGACCGTTCGGCAACAAGTCGAATCCGATTTACTTGAGCAGTTGATGGAAAGCCAGCCTAGCTTTCTTGAGCAAGTCGTCGTCGATCTCATCGTACAAATGGGCTATGGAGGCAGCAGAAAGGATGCCGGCGAAGCACTCGGCAAATCTGGAGACGAAGGCATCGATGGCATCATAAAAGAGGACCCTTTGGGCCTAGATGTCATTTACCTGCAGGCAAAGCGGTGGGAGACCACCGTCGGACGTCCTGAAATCCAAAAGTTCGCCGGGGCCCTTCAAGGACAGCGCGCCAGAAAGGGTATTTTTATCACAACATCCTGCTTCTCCAGTGAGGCCATCGAATACGTGGCAAGAATTGACATGAAGATCATCTTGATTGATGGCCCCCGGTTGGCAAAATTGATGTTTGATCACGGCATTGGCGTGGCCAAGGCATCGACATATGAAGTTAAACGCATCGATTCAGATTATTTCTCCAACTGATGAACGATGTCGACAAATACCACAAGTGGGTGGAGTGGAGTGACGAGGATCAAGTGTATATCGGGAAATGCCCTGATCTCATCACCGGAATACATGGTGACGACCCAGTCGCGCTCTATGCTGAGCTTTGCGAGGTCGTGCAGGATGTCGTGAATCATTTCAAAGCAGAGAATCGCGTACTCCCAGTGCCAAAGGTCCGCCCTATGAGCGAGGTTGCCTAAAATGAACCTTTCGACCGAGCCCCAAAGAGCAACATCGAGCAAACCGGTGACAGCAACTGTTTTTTGGCGCACCGCGCTTGCCGCCCTGCTTCTGGTCTCAGCCAGCGGCAACCTCAGCATGGCCTCAGAGATCGGCCCGGTCGAGGTGACACACGAGAACGGACTGGTGCGCCTAACCCAAGACGGCCCGAAGATCGAGATCGCGGCACAATTCGTTCAGCTGAGCGACACAGACGGCGAGCCCGCTGCCGGGGTCAATGCGGCCAATCGCCTCATCGAACAACAGGTGCTGAGTCAGATCGACGCATTTCGCGACGAGTACCAAGGCTTCCTCGCAGGCAACGACGGCGAGCATCTCGGTCCGCCCTGGGGGCTCTCGATCACCGGCGAACTGCTCTACCAAGGTCCAACCTTTTGGACTGTCGATCTCGAGACCTACCATTTCACTGGTGGCGCCCACGGCGGCACCGAGAACCAGGCCTTGATATTGAGCCGCCAGAGCGGTGAGCCGATACCGGTGTCCGCCATCTTCAAGCCAGACAGCAACTGGCTACAACGCCTTTCCGAGGCCAGCTACCAGGCGCTGATCCAGCGCGAGCCGTTCGAGCCTGATGACGAATGGCTGGTCAGTGGCACGGCACCTGAGCCTGATAATTATCAGGTGCTCCTGCCCATTGCAGAAGGCCTTGAGGTGGTCTTTGGCCTGTATCAGATCGGCCCCTATGCGATTGGCATTACGCGATTGTTGCTGCCTTACCCCGCGCTTAGCGGCCTACTCAACCCGGACCTCTTCCCGATCCAGGAGCCGTAATCTGATGACCAACGCCCATCAGACCAACAACCACAACACGGCAGGTCACGACGAACTACCGACCAACGAGCGCGACCCGATCCTGCGCTGGCTGCATCGGATCATGCGCCTCGCCGCCTATGTGCTCGCCATCGCGATGGTGTTCGTGATCCTGGTTGGCGTGATCAGCGTGCTCCACACCATCTTCCTCAATCTAATCCAGCCGCCGTACTTCCTGATTCCGGACATCATCAAGACCTTCGGCGCCTTCCTCGCGGTGCTGATCGCCTACGAGATCTTCTCGAACATCAGGCTCTACATCCGCTCTGATGTGTTCCCGATGAAGCTGGTGGTGGCGACCGCGATCATGGCCATCGCCCGAAAGATCATCATCCTCGATATGGCCGAGTACAGCGCGCTCGATCTGATCGGCATGGGGGTGATCGTCGTTGGCCTTGGTATCACCTACTGGCTGATCTCGCTGGCCGACCGCGCTGCCGAGGCCAAAGACCAACCGCCAGTCGCGGCTAGCTCACTCTTACCTGGCAGCAAGACCAAAGCGAACACCGACTGATCCAACGCGGACCTGGCTGACATCGCGCTCCAGAGCAAGCCCAATCAGCGGCGTCAGATCTCGCCACGGCTTCGACCAGGCCCGCGGAACCCTTTACCCAAAAGACCACCACCACGGAGTACCACCGCATGCTGAACTGGGATGATCCCCTCGCCAACGCCAACCCAGCGCCCGCAGCGCGCAAACGCCACCCTCTGCATGATCACGAGACTGCGTTCAAGGCTCAAGGTCTGTTCGATTCAGATGACGATGGCCAGACTGCTGACAGCGACCCGCAGCGAGACGACGACTTCGCACTGCCCAGCGCCGCGCCCGCCACAGCCTCAGCCGCGAGCTCCCCGGTTCGGCCCGGTCGAGGCATCGTCTCCAACGAGGCACTGATGGCTACCGCTGGCCAGGCCCCCATGGTCAACCCGAACCCCACGCCGATGCAGCCAGCGTTGCTCGACGACGAAACGGTGCGCGCGCAGCCAGCCGCGCCGGCGTTCGACCCCAATGCCGAAGGCGGCGCCACCGGCCTCGAGAGCCTGGAGATCGGCGCCGGGCGCATTCGCGTCGACGACAAGCGCATCATCAATTGCCACGCCGATCTCAACCAGCTCGTGCCCTTCAAGTACGACTGGGCCTGGCAAAAGTATCTCGATGCCTGCGCCAATCACTGGATGCCGCAAGAGATCAACATGAACGCCGACATCGCGCTCTGGAAGGACCCGAACGGCCTCACCGACGACGAGCGCACCATCATCAAGCGCAACCTCGGCTTCTTCTCCACCGCCGACTCGCTGGTCGCCAACAACCTGGTGCTCGCGGTCTACCGCCACATCACCAATCCCGAGTGCCGCCAGTACCTGCTGCGCCAGGCCTTCGAGGAGGCGCTGCACACCCACGCCTATCAATACGTGGTCGAGTCCCTGGGCCTGGACGAAGGCGAGATCTTCAACATGTACCGCGAGGTGCCCTCGGTCGCCCGCAAGGCCGAATGGGCGCTGCCCTACACCCAGTACCTGGCCGATCCGCACTTCCATACGGGCACGCAAGAGAACGATCAAAAGCTGCTGCGCGAAATGGTCGCCTTCTACATCATCTTCGAGGGCATCTTCTTCTACGTCGGCTTCGTGCAGGTGCTGAGCATGGGCCGGCGCAACAAGATGACCGGCACCGCCGAGCAGTTCCAGTACATCCTGCGCGATGAGTCGATGCACATGAACTTCGGCATCGACGTGATCAATCAGATCAAGATCGAGAACCCGCATCTGTGGACCGAGAGCTTCAAACAGGAGCTGATCACCATGATCCGAGACGCCGTACAGCTCGAGGCCGAGTATGCCCACGAGACCATGCCACGAGGGGTGCTGGGCCTCAACGCGCCGATGTTCGAGGAATACCTGCAGTTCATCGCCAACCGCCGCTGCGCGCAGATCGGCCTGCCGGAGCAATATCCAGGCGCCAGCAACCCTTTCCCTTGGATGTCAGAGGTGCTGGATCTGAAGAAGGAGAAGAACTTCTTCGAGACGCGCGTCACCGAGTATCAGACCGGTGGGGCGCTGAGCTGGGATTGACTTATTAACCGCAGATGACGCAGATTAAAAAGGGTCGAAACAGTGGCTTACCGAGAACACAAAGGCCACCGACCAGGTGAAGCAGAGATTGGCCGTAGTGGCTTAATGTCTCTGCGCTCATCTGCGTAATCTGCGGTTGAAATGCTCTTTTTGGGTCTAGCGGAGGTGCGCCTGGCTGCTTGGGCGGACTGATCCGAGGTCAGCCCAAAGCAGCTGCTCTGAGCAGATGATCAGCCAGGCCTACCTGATCGTAAGTTCAACTGTTTGGGTCCACGCGAGCAGCATCGAGGCGGATACCAATCGGGCCGCGCGGCATCCAAACCTCGACGACCTGGCCGTCGCGGCGCACCTGGACCGGCACCAGCTCACCACGCGCGCCGGCACTGGTTGCCGAGCGCAGATCGTTGAAGTCCAACACTAGCTCATCGCCGTAACGCTCGATTACATCACCCGGCATCAGGCCACTCTGGTCGCCAGCGGAGCCAGCGATCACTGAATCAACACTGACCCGATTGGTCTCACCGGTCTCGTAGAGGTAACGGTCGTAGGCCTCAACGTCGAGTTCATCCCGCAGCGAGACGCGCTCGGCGTTCAGCGCTCGGATCTCTTCTCGATAGCGGTCGGTACCGAGCCAGCCCTCACGAAGGGCCTGATCGCGCAGCTCCAGCCGATCCAGCTCGGCCTGGGAGCGACGCCAGAGGATCTCATCGGCGGCGCCAGCAGCCACACCGGCGCGGACGAGGGCATCACGCTGCTCCTGCGGTGTGCGCGGCCGCGCGGCGTCGGCCCGACCACCCGTTGCGCCATCATCTGCTGCGGGCACTGGGCGGCGCTCCAGGCTCACGACGCGCTGCTGCAGCGCGACCAGCTCGGCTTGCATCCGGCCCCAGCCCTGCGAGAGCTCTTCCAATCGCGCCAGCAGGATTCGTTGCTCTTCCACCTGAGCCTGTTCTTGCACTGGCTCTTGCTCAGCAACCTGAGCCTCCTCGTCAGCGGCGACGGCGACTTTGTCGCTGGACAGCGCCAGCGCGGAACCGACGGCATCCGAGGGGTCCGGGTCCGCCACAGGGGTTGTGATCTCAGCCCCAGCCGGTTCGTTCTCGGTCTCCTGATCGGCCAGCTCGCCAGAAAAGACCCAAGCACCGGTGGCCAGGCCGATCGAGAAGGTGAGCGTCGGAGCAATGGTCGCTCTGAGCAGGTGTCGCTTGATCATCAGCAGCTCTCTCGCAGTTCAATATCGACAGCGCCGAGGGATAGGCGCTGCGCCACGGCACCTTAGTTGCCAATCGTCACCAAGCGTTCCAGCTGGCGGCAAGCTCACGGTGGACACTCAACGCCAGTTAGTCAGCCAGCGAGACGATCGAGGAGGACCTCGAGCACCCGCGCCGTCTCTTCATAGCGCACCGGCGATACCGCAAGCATCTCGTCCGCACGCTGCACGAAGGTGTCCGGCACCAGCTCATCGGCGCAGTGGCTGCAGAGTGTACGCAAGCTGGTCGGCGTCATCTCCAAATGAAACTGCAGGCCAAGGATGCGTCCGTCGACGAGAAAACCTTGCTGTGCGCAGGCGTCACTCTCGGCCAGGTGCAGCGCCCCGGACGGCAATGCAAAGGTATCGCCATGCCAATGCAAAACCTGTTGCTCGGCGAGGAGGTCTTGGCAGAAGGGGTGCGCACGCGCCGCCTCGGTCAGTCGAATCGGAAACCAGCCGATCTCTTTCTGAGGATTTCGACTCACCGGCGCACCGAGCGCCTCAGCGATCAGTTGCGCCCCGAGACAGACGCCAACCAGCGAGCGACCGGCATCGATCGCCGAGCGAATCAGTGCCTTCTCCGCGCGCAGCCAAGGATAGCGATCCTCATCGCCAACACCCATCGGCCCGCCCATCACCACCAAGCGATCAAAGACGTCGAGCTCAGGCAGCGCATCACCAGCGAACAGATGGCTGAAGGCGATGGGATGACCACGGCTCTCGGCCCAGTCGGCGATCTGGGCCGGGCCTTCGAAGGGCACATGCATCAAGCAGTGAATCTTCATCAGATCTAGCCTCTCTAGTGAGTCCGCTCTGGGCGAGTCAGCCAACGCCCTCTCGACGGGATCGAGTTAGTCCAGGGACAGCCAGGTCAGCCCCTGCAGCCGCTTGACAGCAGCCGCGATGAGACTGCCTTGCTGAGACAATCGCTAGGCCGCCAAGGCTTGCTCCAAATCGGCGATGATGTCATCGATATGCTCAATGCCAATCGACAGCCGCACCAGATCCTCGCTGACCCCGGCACCGGCCAACTCCTCGGGCGAGAGCTGCCGATGGGTGGTGGTGGCCGGATGGCACGCCAGGGTCTTGGCATCGCCGATGTTGACCAGCCGCACCGCGAGCTTGAGCGCATCGATGAAGCGCGCACCGCCCTCGCGGCCCCCTTTGATCCCGAAAGAGAGGATCGAGCTAGCCTTGGCGCCGTCCATGTATTGCTGCACCAGCGGATAATCCGGGCTATCCGGCAGCCCGGCGTAGCGCACCCATTCGACCTTGGCGTGACCCTTGAGATACTCGGCGACCGCGATCGCGTTCTCGCAATGGCGATCCATGCGCACCGGCAGGGTCTCGATGCCCTGCAGGATCAAGAAGCTGTTAAACGGCGAGATGGCGGCGCCCATGTTGCGCAGCGGCACCACGCGGGCACGACCGATGTAGGCCGCCGGCCCCAGCGCCTCGGTATAGACCACGCCGTGGTAGGAGACATCCGGCTCATTCAGCATCGGGAAGCGCTCGGCGTGCTCAGCCCAGGGGAAGGTGCCGGAGTCGACCAGCACGCCGCCGATGGTGGTGCCATGGCCGCCCATGTACTTGGTCAGCGCATGCACGACGATGTCGGCGCCATGCTCGAACGGCCGGCACAGGTAAGGACTTGGCACCGTGTTATCGCAGATGACCGGCACACCTTGCGCATGTGCCATGTCCGCGATCGCCTTGAGATCAGCGACATTGCCAGCCGGGTTGCCGATCGACTCGCAGAACACGGCCTTGGTCTTGGCGTCGATCTTCGCCGCCATCGTCTCGATGTCATTCGGCTTGACCAGCCGCACCTCGATGCCGAGCCGCGGCAGCGTGTGTGCGAACAGGTTATAGGTGCCGCCATAGAGGGTCGAGCTGGCGATGATGTTGTCACCGGCCTGCGCCAGGGTGAAGATTGAATTCGTGACGGCCGCCATGCCAGAAGCCAACGCGAGCGCACCGACTCCGCCTTCCAGCGCCGCGACGCGCTTCTCCAGCACATCACTGGTCGGGTTCATAATGCGCGTGTAGATATTGCCTGGCACCTTCAGATCGAACAGATCAGCCCCGTGCTGCGTATCGTCGAACGCGTAGCTGGTGGTCTGATAGATCGGCGTTGCCACCGCCTTGGTGGTCGGGTCTGGCTCAAAGCCGGCGTGGATAGCGAGTGTCTCGAGCTTCATCGTCTTCTCCTCGGGTGCAGAGCGGCTGCAGCCTTGTTTCTGGTATTTATGGTGTTTCTGATGCAAAGGGCGCGCGGGGTGGATAGCATAGCGGAACGCGCTGGAAATCCCACAAGAGCATAACGCCAGCGCTTACGCCAACCACTGGAGGACAGAATGGTCGAGATCAAGCACAAAGAGACAGGCGAACTATTGGCCAGCATCGAAGGCGATTCGCTGGTCGGAGCGGATCTGCGCGATATGCGCTTGAACGGCGCCGATCTGCAAGGAATGGACCTGACCGATGCCAACCTTGAGTTTAGCGACCTGGTTGGGGCCAATCTGCAGGGCGCCACACTGACCGGTGCCAATCTACTCAGCGCCCATCTGAACGACGCCAACCTAAGCTCGGCGAATCTAGCCCGGGTCCGCGCCGGTACCGAGCGCCCGGCCAACATCGCCGTGCTCTCTGGCGCCGACCTGACCGATGCGAACCTAGAAGGCGCCGATCTGCGCAAGGCCGAGATCCGCTTCGCCAAGCTGGAACGAGCGCGATTGACCGGTGCGGACATGCGCGGTGCCGACTTTTGCCACAGCAATCTCAGTCAAGTAGCCGCGACTCGCGCACTGTTCATCCAGGCCAACCTACGCGAAACTGACCTCTCGTCGGCTGATCTGCGGGATAGCCATCTCAACGATGCCAATCTAGTACAGGCCAATCTTGTGCAGGCTGACCTGACCAGCAGCGAAGCCAATGGCTTTACGGTGCTCAACCTCGCCAACCTAGAGGGTGCCAACCTGACTGACGCACGACTGCGCAATGTCTCGGCGCAAGACGCCAACTTCCGCAACGCCAACCTGACCGGTGTCGACTTGGCCAACGCTGTACTCGGCGGCGCTATCTTGCGCGGGGCAATCGTCACAGGCGCCGATTTCCAGGGCGTGCAGTTGGCCAGCGTGACCATGGAGTTCGCCAACTTCTCGACCGCGAGAAATGCCAAAATCCCGAGCTACAAAAAGAACTTGCGCTAATCGATCTGCGCTGATCAAGCCATCACCACTCGAAGCAACCTCAGGCGAGTCGACAACCAGGCCTCGATCGCCGCGACCTCGCCCCCATGTTAACGCCAACCGAAAACCCTTTGTCACCAACCCGAGCTGAACCAGCCTCCGCCGCGTTGCGGGCAAGTCAGCCAAGATGGAATCTTGAGGAATGCCGTACTTCGTCTACAAGATCACGCCAAACATGCTCTTGACCCATATTGAGACCCAAGAGCACTATCAAGACGCCCGAGCCACGGTGCGTAACCTACGTGCAGAGCGCGCCGAAGGCGACGATGCTGACTATCGGATGATCTTCGCCAAGCACCAACTCGAGGCCGAGAAACTGCTCTCCAAACCGAAAGATAATCGCGTCATCGGCGAGGACTGAGTCCGCAGCAAGGGCCGCTCAAGACTGTCGCGACTCCTCTTCGGCCCAAAGAAACTGCAGCACCTTGCGCACGTAGTTCTGCGTCTCTGGATAGGGCGGAATCTGGTTACCGTAGCGCTTGACCGCGCCCTCGCCGGCGTTGTAGCCCGCTAGCGCAAGCCGGATATCGTTATCAAACAGATCCAGCAAGAAGCGAAGATAGGCTGCGCCGCCTTCGATGTTCTGGGCCGGGTCCCAGATCTCGGTGACCCGAAATCGCTCTGCTGTACCCGGCATCAGCTGCATCAGCCCACAGGCCCCAGCGTGCGAGAGCGCGTTCGGCTTGTAGGCTGACTCTGTGCGGATCACCGCATGCAAGAGTTCAGGTACCAGCCCGTGGCGCCGAGCAGCGCTTTCAATGAGCGGCTGAAAGCGCGTCCGACGCACCCACATCGATCCGCTTACAGGAGCAACCGGCCGCCTCTCGTAGACCTCGGCAACCGCAGCCTCAGCCTCTGAGCGCGCCTTGAGTCTGGCGTTCACCTCTGCTTGCTTGCGCCGGATCGACTCCGACTGCTCTCGGTTCTGGGCCGCAAGCCGCGTCGCGGTCCGCTTCCACTCAAGCTTGAGGCCCGTGCTCGTCAAGGGCTCATCAGAGAAGAAGACGTTGCCATGTTGGTCGATGTACTTGAAGACATCTGCGCTGACAGGGTTCGTCGCCAGTACGAGGACCAGACTGCTCGCGACCAGCCCAGCAGCCGAGCACCAACGCCGAACGCCGCCAACACATGCCTTGGCTGACAAGCTGGGCCTAGCCTTGGCCACCATCGCCTTTACCTCCAGCCCTGTCGACAGCCTCTTGAGAAAGCGCAAAAACCGGTTCGAGACAGCGAATTGGGTCATTCGAGCACGCATCAGATTTCTTCAGTTCAAACGGATGCTTAACCATTATCGTTGATGTAGTTTAGAGCACGGCCCACGGACGTCAACCAATCGCCAATCGGCTATTGCTTTTATCCCACCCCCGCCTATACTCGAACTGCACAACAACATGATCGTTTTCTAGGGGGAACACTCGTGAACCGACGGATCTTTCTCGGCGCGGCCTTGGCCGTGGCGTCAGCGCCCACCTTTGCCCGCCGCAACCTTGACACGCCTCGCATTCTCTCCTTCCATCATCTCCATACCGACGAACGCCTGACACTGACCTACCGCAAGGGCGATCACTATCAACGCAGCTCGTTAGCACGACTCAACGACTTCTTACGAGACTTCCGCACCGGCGACATCGCCACCATCGATCCGCAGCTGTTCGACCTGCTGTACGACATCAAGCAGTCGCTCGGCCACACCGACGCCGTCTTCGAGATCGTCAGCGGCTACCGCTCTCCAAAGACCAACGCGATGCTCAGCAGAACCTCAAGCGGGGTCGCAAAACGCAGCTTGCACATGAGCGGCAAAGCCATCGATATCCGCGTCAGCGATATGCCAACACGCAGCATCCGCGACGCAGCCCTGCGGCTGAGCCGAGGTGGCGTCGGCTATTACTCGCGCTCCAATTTCGTCCATCTCGACACGGGAACGGTCAGGCAGTGGGGGGCCTAGACCGGTCTTGGCATCGATATCGGGTCAACGCCCTAACTCTCATGGCACGGCGGCACCCTAGAACCTGAATCGCGCGTGAAATTCACGTTAACCGACGCGCTTCAAATGTTCGCCGAGCCCGCCTTCCGTTCTGCTCTCAAACGCAGACGCGGGGCGGGCTCTTCAGCGGTCCCCTGCCGACGCCGACAGCTTGATCACTCGCTGCTCGTCAACCATTCGCGGCACGCGCGTCGATGAAGGCCAAGGCCCGATCGATGCGGCGCAAGGTCGCTGCCTTGCCGACCAACTGTAAGGTGATGTCGATCCCGGGCGATGCGGCACGACCGACGATGGCCACCCGCAGCGGCTGGGCTACCTTCCCCATATTCAGCTCAAGCGCCTCGGAAACCCGCTCGATCACGCGGTGCAGCGTCTCCGGCTCCCAATCCTCGAGCGCCAGCATATCCAGCTCGGCGCGCAGCCGCTCGAGCGCCGGCCGCGCGACTGGCCGCAAATGCTTCTTTGCGGCGGTCTCCTCGTAGTCGTCGAAATCCTGATAGCAGAAGGCGCTGATGCGCGCCAACTCAGTCAGCGTCTTGGCTCGCGCAGCCTGCGCCTCGACCACGGCCACCAGGTCCGGCCCCTCTGATGGATCAATCCCGATCTCGCCCATGTGCGGACTCAGTAGCCGCGCGATACGCAGTGGATCAGCGTGCTGGATGTAGTGCTGATTGAGCCAGTCGAGCTTATCGACGTTGAAGGCCGAGGCGGCGGTATTGACATCGGCGATATCGAACAACGAGATCATCTCATCGAGTGAAAAGACCTCCTGATCCCCATGCGACCAGCCCAGGCGGATCAGATAGTTGAGCAGCGCCTCGGGCAGATAGCCAGCGTCCCGATAAGCGACCACGCTGACCGCCCCATGGCGCTTCGACAGTCGCTTGCCGTCCGGCCCTAGGATCATCGGCACATGCGCATACTTGGGCGGCTCGTGGCCCAGCGCCTTGAGGATGTTGATCTGGCGCGGGGTATTGGTCAGATGGTCATCTCCGCGGATGACGTGGCTGATCTCCATCTCGGCATCGTCGACGACCACGGTCAGGTTATAGGTCGGCGAACCGTCGCTGCGGCGGATGATCAGATCATCCAGCTCGGCATTGGCGAAGGGCACCCGACCGCGGATCAGATCCTCGACGATCACCGCGCCATCGACCGGGTTCTTGAAGCGCACCACATGTGGCTGCTCGGGATCGATCTGGCGACCACGGCAATGACCGTCGTAGCGCGGCTTCACCTTGGCCGCCATCTGCTTGTCGCGCAGGCGCTCGAGCCGCTCCTTCGGACAGTCGCAGCGGTACGCGAGGCCTTTGTCGAGCAGCTCATCGATGATCGTTTGATAGCGCTCGAAGCGTTCGGTCTGAAAGAATGGCCCCTCGTCGTAATCGAGGCCGAGCCAGGTCATGCCTTCCATGATCGCGTTCACGGACTCCGCCGTGGAGCGCTCAAGGTCGGTATCTTCGATCCTGAGCACGAATTGCCCCCCATGCCGGCGCGCGAACAGATAACTGAACAGCGCTGTGCGGGCTCCGCCCACATGCAGGTAGCCAGTCGGAGATGGGGCAAAACGGGTACGAACGGTCATCGCGCTGCTCTCAGGTCTGTTGCAACATGCCAAGGTCGGCGATGATAGCAGAGGCGCTGCCCCCAGTTTCCCACTTGCTTGGCGGTCCGCCGACCGTCACTTGCTAGAAGCCGCCAGCCTAAAGTGCTAAGCCCGCAAGTCGAGCAAGCGCGAGGCGCTGGTCTGACACGCGCGATAACACGCTCGAATAACACCCACGAACAACTTGGACCCGAGGAGACTTCATGAAAGCCAGTCGCCCCATCGCCATCGGCATCGCCGTG
The DNA here is from genome assembly GCF_016583905.1 of Lamprobacter modestohalophilus. Taxonomy (GTDB): domain Bacteria; phylum Pseudomonadota; class Gammaproteobacteria; order Chromatiales; family Chromatiaceae; genus Lamprobacter; species Lamprobacter modestohalophilus. The sequence continues at coordinate 12,146 of NZ_NRRY01000072.1, forward strand.
CTGGGACTCATCCTGCTGATCGCCGGTCCGCTCATCCCGGGTGGCGAGCGGTTGGTGCGCAACGCACCCATCGGCAGCGGCCATATCACCGATCTCGCACGCGCCGATGACGGCTCCATCCTGGCCGGCACCCAAGACGGTGAGCTCTGGCGTTACGCCAGCGACCTCTGGACCCGCGTTAACGTGAATCTCGGCGGTCATCCGGTCACCGCGCTCTCAGCAGACCTCTCCGGCGACGCCTCGAAGGGCCCGATCGGCACGGGCGGCGGCCTCTACAATGTCCCAGCGGGCATGCCAGCGCTGCCGGTGCGGGTACGCGACGAGATCCTAGCCGGCGGCCGGCTCTTGGTCGGAACCGGCAATGGGCTCTATGTGCAGGGCGATGGCCAATGGCTGCAGGCGCTCGAAGGCACCAGTATCTACCGGCTCGAAACCCAGCAGGTAGGCGATGAGCTGTGGCTGCACCTCGGCAGCGTCGGTGATGGCGTCTTCAGTGCCAAGGCCGCTGACCCGCTCAGCTGGCAGCCCAACCGGGAGGAGCTGCCCGAGGGCATCAACATCTTCAGCTTCGTCATCACCGACGGCGGTCGGCTGATCGCCGGCAGTGACCAGGGTCTGTACTGGCAGGAAGCGCCACTGCAGCCCTGGCAGCGGCTGAAGGTCGGCCTCGAGAACAGCCGCATGCTCTCGCTCTACCTCGAGCCTGCCAAGTCCAAGCAGGCTGAGCGGCTCTGGATCGGCAGCGACGATGGCCTCTTACGCGTCGAGATCGATGAGTCAGGCGACGCCCTCGAGGCTAAGGCCTTTGCCGAGCTGATCCAGGCGCCACCAGACCATGTGCAGTATGGGGTGAGCTGGATCGTGCCCTTCGGTGACGGTGTCATGCTAAGCGCCGGCTCGGTCTATCAGTTTGGTCCGATGGGGCTGAAGGGCTGGTACTGGATCTCGCTCGCCGGCCTGATACTGTTGATCCTTGGCGGCTTGCTGATACCAAGCTGCCATACGATCGATGACGAGGCGCCCCATACCTCTTAGGCTGAAATCCTCTTAGGCTGAAATCCTCTTAGGCTGAAACCATTGAACGACCCTCTACCATGAAGCTCTTTATCATCCTGCTTGGCAGCGCGCTCGTCGTTGGCTTCATCGCCATGCTGGTCTTCGTCTACGTGATCCAAAATGTCGAGAAGCCCGACTACCAGGTTGTCGTTCAAGATGGCGATTTCGAGCTGCGCGACTACCCACCGCTCGTCGTCGCCGAGGTCAGCGGCAGCGGCAGCCGCCAACAGAGCCTGAGCAGCGGCTTCGGCCCACTCGCCCGCTACATCTTCGCCAAGGAGCGGGGCGGCGAGCGGATCGCGATGACCGCGCCGGTGCAACAACGCGCGCTCGCCGCTGACGAGAAGATCGCGATGACGGCGCCGGTGACCCAAACTCCTACGAACGACGGCAACTGGAGCGTCCAGTTCATCATGCCGGCCGAATTCGGGTTGGAGGATCTGCCGCCCCCCGGCAACGACCAGGTTCGTCTAGACAAAATACCCGCGCGAAGCGTTGCCGCCGTGCGCTTCAGCGGCAGGACCAATGATCAGGCCATCGCCGAGCAGCAAGCGCGGCTCGAGGCCTGGATGGCCGAACGCGGGCTCGAGTCGCGCGGCGAGCCGATCTATGCGTACTACAATGATCCCTTCACCCCGGGTCCGCTGCGTCGCAATGAAGTCCTGTTCGAGGTCTCATCCCAGCAACCTTGAGCCAGCACAGCGCAGCGCAGCAGCGACGGATTGCTGCGCTGGCGATATCGGCCCTGCGCCTGATGAGCCCCGGTCACGATCAACCCGGTCACGATCAACCCGGTCACGATCAACCCTCGCGTTGGAGAACGATTGCCAATGAAGTCTTTAACCCACCTCGAGCGTCTCGAGGCGGAGAGCATCCACATCATGCGCGAGGTCGCGGCCGAGGCCGAGAAGCCGGTGATGCTGTACTCGGTCGGCAAGGATTCCGCGGCCATGCTGCACGTCGCCAGAAAGGCGTTCTATCCGTCGCCGCCGCCGTTTCCGCTGCTTCACGTGGATACGACCTGGAAGTTCCAGGCCATGTACGCGCTGCGCGAGCGCGCCGCCCGCGAGGCCGGCATGGAACTGCTGGTGCATCAGAACCCCGAGGCCAAGGCGCGCGGCATCAACCCGTTCGACCACGGCAGCCTACACACGGACATGTGGAAGACCGAGGGCCTGAAGCAGGCACTTGATCATTACGGTTTTGACGCCGCCTTCGGCGGCGCAAGGCGCGACGAGGAGAAGAGCCGCGCCAAGGAGCGCATCTTCTCGTTCCGCTCCGCCAACCACCGCTGGGACCCGAAGAACCAGCGCCCCGAGCTCTGGCGTCTCTACAACACCCGCAAGAATCAAGGCGAGAGCATCCGCGTCTTTCCGATGTCGAACTGGACCGAGCTCGACATCTGGCAGTACATCCATGTCGAGGGCATCGAGATCGTCCCGCTCTACTTCAGCGCGCCGCGCCCGACCGTGGAGCGTGATGGCTTGCTGCTGATGATCGACGATGAGCGTTTCCGGTTCCGCGATGGCGAGCAGGTCGAGGAGCGCTGGATTCGCTTCCGCACCCTCGGCTGCTATCCGCTCACCGGCGCCGTCGAGAGCCGCGCCCAGACCCTGCCCGAGGTCATCCAAGAGATGCTGCTCACCACCACCTCCGAGCGCCAAGGCCGCGCCATCGACCATGATCAGTCGGCCAGCATGGAGAAGAAGAAGCAAGAGGGTTACTTCTGATGAGCGCACCAATCGAGCCCGTCTACCGCACCGAGGCGCTGATCGCCGAGGACATCGACGCCTACCTGGAGCAGCATCAGCACAAGACCATGCTGCGCTTCATCACCTGCGGCAGCGTCGATGACGGCAAGTCGACCCTGATCGGGCGCCTGCTCTACGACAGCAAGATGATCTTCGAGGATCAGCTCGCCTCGCTCGAGGCCGACTCCAAGCGCGTCGGCACCCAAGGCGAGGCAATCGATTTTGCCCTGCTGGTCGACGGTCTCGCCGCCGAGCGCGAGCAGGGCATCACCATCGATGTCGCCTATCGTTTCTTCGCCACCGAGGCGCGCAAGTTCATCGTCGCCGACACCCCGGGTCATGAGCAGTACACGCGCAACATGGTCACCGGCGCCTCCACCGCGCAGCTGGCGGTGATCCTGATCGATGCGCGCAAAGGGATACTGATCCAGACCCGGCGCCATAGCTACTTGGCCAAGCTGGTCGGCATCCGCCATGTGTTGCTGGCGATCAACAAGATGGATCTGGTCGACTACAAGCAGTCAGTATTCGATGAGATCGTTGCCGACTATCGCGCCTTCGCCCAACAGATCGGCATCGAGGACTTCGTCGCGGTGCCGGTCTCGGGCCTGATGGGCGATAACATCATCACCCTCAGCGAGGCCACGCCTTGGTATCGGGGGCCAACCCTGCTGCATCACTTGGAGACGGTCGAGATCGATGAGCAGGTTCTCGCGGCGCAGCCGTTGCGGATGCCGGTGCAATGGGTCAATCGACCGAACCTGGATTTCCGCGGCTTCTCCGGCCAGATCGTCAGCGGCACGGTGCGCCCTGGCGATGCCGTGAAGGTCCAGCCCGGCGCTCAAGGCTCTACCATCGCCCGCGTCGTCACCCTGGATGGCGATCTCGAGGCCGCGCACGCCGGGCAATCGGTAACGCTGACGCTCAACGACGAGATCGACTGCTCGCGTGGACAGGTCATCGCCGCCGCCGAGCATCCGGTCGAGGTCGCTGATCAGTTCGAGGTCACCCTGGTCTGGATGGCCGAGGAGCCGATGCTGCCCGGCCGCGCCTACCTGATGAAGATCGGCACCAACCTGCTCAGCGCGACCGTGACCAGCCAGAAGTATCAGATCAACATCAACAGCCTCGCCCACGAGCCGGGCAAGACGCTGGAGCTAAATGGCATCGGCGTGTGCAACATCGCCACCGATCGCGCGATCCCGTTCGAGGCCTACGAGCAGACGCCTGATCTTGGCGGCTTCATCCTCATCGACCGCTTCACCCATCACACCATCGGCGCCGGGATGATCCACTTCGCGCTGCGCCGCAGCCACAACCTGCCCTGGCAGCATCTCGAGGTGGACCGCGCTGCCCATGCGGCGATGAAGCAGCAACAGCCTCGGCTGCTCTGGCTCACCGGCCTACCGGCGGCGGGAAAATCGACTATCGCCAACCTGGTCGAGAAGAAGCTGCATGCCCTCGGCCGCCATACCTTCCTGCTCGACGGCCGCAACGTCCGCCATGGCCTGAGCCAGGATCTCGGTTTCACCAAGGCCGATCGGGTCGAGAACATCCGCCGCGTCGGCGCCGTCGCCCGGCTGATGACCGACGCCGGACTCATCGTCATCTGCGCCTTCATCTCGCCGTTCCGCAGCGAGCGCGATCAGGTACGCCAGCTGATGCCCGAGGGCGAGTTCATCGAGGTCTTCATCGATACGCCGCTCTCGGTCGCCGAGGCGCGTGATCCGGAAGGGCTCTATCAGCGTGCCCGTGCTGGTGAGCTGAAGAACCTAACCGGCTTTGACAGTCCCTATGAGCCGCCGGAGCATCCGGAGCTGCATATTGACACGACAGCGCTATCGGCTGAAGAGGCCGCTGATCAGATTGTCGCGCGCTGCCTAATCTAAGGCCGATGTGGACTCAACGGTGATCGAAAATCAGGTTCGCCATCGCGCAATCAAAGCGCTTGAGGTAGCCAATGAAATACAAAGTGTCTCTGCGAAGAACTGACGAGGGCTTTAGCGTTTCCTGCCCAGGTCTACCTGGCTGCTGGTCTCAAGGGAAAACAGAGCAAGAAGCCTTAGAAAACATCGCAGACGCGATCACCGACTACATCGCAGTCTCAGCGGATTTAGCTGCAACGGAAGAGGCCTCGGGCGTCTTGCCAAACAAGTCAGCGACCGACAGCCTCAGGCCCGGCAACATGGGCTCAGCGGTGAGCGTATCACCCGCGCCGCGCAACTCTAGCTCCGTGGGACTGCGATAGCAGCTCACCCGTCGGCTGCGCGGGTCCAAGATCCAGACCAGCTCGACCCCAATACTGAAGTAGTCATCCAGCAGCTTGGCGGTGATCTCGGTCCAACGATCGTTCGGCGAGATGATCTCGACGACCAGCTCCGGCGCAACATCCAAGTATCCACTCGGCGATGCCCGAGCGAGGCGATCATGCGAGACGAAGGCGAGGTCAGCACCGCGCAACGTATCAGGATCGCGCCGGATGATGACACCAATCTCGCCTGCCAGCACGACGCCGACTGGGTTAGCGTCAACGTACTGCTGGAGCTTGCTGGTCATCCGGGCTTCGATGGAGGCGTGCGGCCAGCCGGTTGGCAGCATCGGAAAAAACCTCCCGTCGATGAGCTCCCCAAGGCTGTCGCCCACAGCATCAGGTAGCTCCTCGATGGTGAGAAGACGATGCGATTCCGGCTGGTAAGCGGTTGCGATAGACATCGGCATGGATGATGAGGACAAGATTGCTCATGCATTGAAGGTCAATATTAGCCCGCCCTGTTTATCCATGCCATCTTGGACTACCTTGGGCACTTTGGTCCACGTGCGGCGGAATCTTAAGAGTTCAACGCCCTATTTTTCCTTTGTCAGTCTGAAACACCTACCGCAGCCGCTAGCTCGGTTGATACTTGCAGACGGCGGCCTGCGCGTCATCCCGAAATTGATCCCTCAATGACAACCTGTAACCGTTCACGGGGCTGAAACCTGCCATCGCCTCACCTCCAGCGGCTTCAGCCCAGGCTGTGGAAACCCCGACATCCGTGCTCAGGAGCGCAGCCCAGGCGAAGGACGTGTTGATGATGAACCCGAGTTGGGATCTCTTCGAGCGGCTGGCATCGCGGAGTC
>NZ_NRRY01000073.1 GCF_016583905.1 Lamprobacter modestohalophilus
ACCAAAGGCGAGGCCTACGATCCAAAGCACGCCTTGAGTCAGGCGGTTTAACCGCCGCGAGCACCGATGAGGGATTGAGTCACATCCGAGCGAGCACGATCACCCACACCACGAGTTTCTAACCACGAGTTGCTAAGAGTGACTGTCACTGTGATGGCATGAAAGGCTTGTCCTGCATTCCTGAAACCCTGTAATCCTCACCAGCCGGCATCGCCGAGACTGAAACAGTGATAAGGACAGGAATGCGCGCGGATTCCATCAGGGCGCGAGGAGCGATCACGCCACCTCATCACGACGCCGGATATATGGCCGCAACGTTTCCTTCTGCTGAACAGTCAAGTGGCTCTTGCATCGCGGGGCGGACCATATATGAGGGTAGGGGCGCCAAGGCCGTGAACAGTGCTCCCGTTGCGATCAGAGCCAAGGCCGCGTCAGCCAGACGCCGGCCCAGAGATTGGGTTTTCACCGGTCGATGCGCTGGCCGGGTCGAGGGCGATGCGGGCACGGTTGGACGGTCTCACGGCGTATGCTGGACAGGGGAAGGCAATTAAGCGCTTCTCTGCAACGCAATGTAGCAGAGCCCTCACAAGGCTGCCGGATCACTCCCCGGCCAGGGCCAGTACGCGCTCGACGACGTCGTTGGCGAGCCAACCTCCATGACGGCGGATACGCTCGACACCCTGGGCCACCGAGTCCAGCTTGCCGCGCCGTTTGGCGTGCAGAAGCACGCCGAGGGAGCCCGTCATCGGGATGGAGCTACGGCGGGCAACCCGCCTCGCCTTGAGATCGTCCAGCACCACGGTGGCACCCGGAAGATCCAGGGCGAGTTGGATCACCGCCGCCTCGCCGAGATCCAACTCGCCCGCTAGAAGCGGCGAAATCCTGTTCGCCAGAGCGTACACTTCGATATCGGGTACCATTCGAAGCCTCCGGGCGGTGTCGTCCAGCTGGGCACCTGCCTCCAACTCCCGCAGCACAGGCTCCGGCACCAAGACCCGGCCGTAGAGCGCCGGTAGGGCATCGAGCCCACCCAAGGCAACGCTCAGGTGTATGACCGGGCTGCTATTGAGGATGATCACTGGCGGCCTCGGCAGCAGCGAGATCCCCCTCCAACTCCTCAGCGCCCACCTGGATGGTGGATACCCCAAGGCGGCCAAGCTCGGCGAGAAACGCTACTCGCCCCATTCCGATCAGGCCGGCGGCCTGCCCTGAGCTGAGCCTGCCAATCTCGAACAATTTGGCGGCCATGGCCAGACTTGCCTCACGCTCAAACTCCGCTCGGGACATATGCAGCGCATCGGGGAAGGTTTCCGGGTAATCGACGTGCAAGGTATTGCTCATGGCCAAGTGCTCTTGGGTGCGCAGGCGTATCGCTCATCTTCGCCGAATCGACCTGGCGAAACCAGAGGCGCGAGGACGTCTTAGGACAGTCGGTGTCATCGCTGGTTCTGGCGAGTGTCTGCTGCCCACGCGGCTACAGAACCCGGACAGCAATACGCCAATATCCGGAATTGGCCGGTTGCGGACGTCAGGACCAATGGCCACGAAGCACGAGTTGCTGCCTCCCGGAAGCCCGTGATGGCGGTGGACCTATCCGGACATTGACGCTCTCCTGCCAAGGCCCATCCGCCTCGAGATTGGGTAGCCTGGCTACCTCGAACCAGGTCCCCAACAGTCGATCAAGATCGACCCGAGTCGCAGGCGGCTGTCGAGGCTGCTGAGGCGCCCAGGAAGCAGCGTGCGCAAGGCCAAAAGAGGGCGCTTGATCATGCCTCTGGAGTTGGGCGTCGATGGCGACGAAGCAGCCCGCGCTTGGATGCGGTTGGTGCGTCGCCCCTGTGCTGACTGGCCGCGATCACCGGCGCTTGCTGGCTTGTTGCCGCCGCCAGTCGCGCCCGTTCAACACCGCCGAGGCGACCAGCGCTGCCAGCGCCAAGCCGACGACCCAAACGTCGATGAGCACCGGATTCCACGACTCCCCCGTCAGCGCGTCAGCGTAGTACTTGATGTACGACGCCGGCAACCCGGTCTCACCGAGGGCGGCTTTGACCTGCCAATGCCAGTCGGTCAGCGGGCAGTAGCCCCAGCCGTACCAGGCGCCGAGCCCGACCCAGGAGCCGAGCGTGAGCACCACCACGAGCAGGTGTAAGCGCCGGATGCGAGCCCACATCCAACCGGTGAGGATGAACAGCACCAGGGCCGCGTGCAGCAGGAACAGCGCTTGGTCGAGCAGCCTCAATGTGGAAACGTCCATCGTGACCTCAGCTCTGACTTCGCGGTGCTTCCTACTCGCGGTCGAGGACCCTCAAGGGCAGGGGCCATGGATGCCAGCGCATTCGGGAACGAAACCGGTGCCTGCGGTCATGAGGACAAACGTGCCTCCAGAGCCCAGGGCCTGACGCCGTCCTTGGCCAAGCGCTGCCGGTCAGCACTCAGGCCATGACGATGTCGAACTGCGCCGCCAGGTGTCCGGAGCCGTCCTGCGAGGACCGAAACGGGACGGTCACCGCCGCCCGCTCCTCGGCGGACAACAGGCTGCGCAGGAAGTCGCGACCGTTCTCGCGGGCGCCGTCGACGTAGAGTTGGGTCACGAGTGGCTTGCGGCCCGGTGCCGTGACGGCTACATGGATATGGGGTGCACGGCCCGGATAGGGCACCGGTTTGATGGTGCGAAACCGGTAGCTGCCATCGCTGCCAGAGCGCGTTTTGCCATAGCCCTGAAAATGAGGGTCGCGGGGCCGACTGCCTTTGTCGGCGCGATGGAGGTAGCGTCCGTTGGCATCGCATTGCCAGATCTCGACCAGCGCAGCAGCGATCGGTGTGCCGTCGAGATCCATCACCCGGCCGCTGAGGTCGGTGATCTGCCCCTGGGACGGGTCGCGGTCCATCAGGCGGGTCAGATCGTTGTCCTGATCAAGTGGAAAGTGCTCCGGATAGAACGGGCCGCGCATCTGTGGCGGCGTCGCCATCCGGTTCGATGCGAGCGCGGGCAGCGCTCCGCTGGCGAGGCCCGCAGCGGCCAGGAGGAGTCGCCGGCGTGCCGGGTGAAGGGGTTGCTCGTGCATCTCGACGCGCCCTGTGTGCTTGGTCATTCTCGTCAGATGGGCGCGACGATCGGCGTTTACAGCTCGCCGCGCACGACGCCGATCAACGGGTCATTTCGGTCTTTGGTCTACACTTCCGTGAACCAGGTCACAGTATTCTGATGAGGCCTTCAATGGACAGCCAGACCAGCTCCCTTGACCCCGGCGAGACGCTGCAGGCCTTCCTGGCCTCGTTGCGGGACGATTTCCGCCGCCCGCTGGTTGACTCGTTGCGGCGTTCGCTTGAATCCGACCGACTCGGGGGCGCCGATGCCGCCACTGTTGATACGGCGTTCGAGTGCGTCGTGGATGGGGCAGGGCAACGGCGTTGATGAACGTCTTCACGTCAAAGAGCCTGGCCGCCACCCGCGCTCCTCGACGTCAACCCCCTGTGGCCGGACCGCCAGCATGTACCGGCTGCCGACCGCGCGTCGGTGGCGGGCGCAGCCGACCCTGCCAGCGCAGAAACCCCCGCTCCTCGGGCAGCAGCAGCGTCCTGGCCGAGGCCTCATTCGGTGTCGCGACCCCGTTCGTCTCCGCTTCACGCGGCACCGATGTCGGTGCGCGCTGAGCCCGATACAGTGCACAGATCGGACAGCCATCATCGAAGCGCAGCTGATCGGCGATCAGATAGGGCACCTCGCAGCGCAGGCAGCTGATCAACCGTGCCGCGCCGACCTGCAGATCGCAGCTCGCCACCCAACAGCGGGTCATGTCCAGACTCCGCCCAGCGCCGAGCAGGTGCTGACACTGATCATGCGCCTCGATCGCCGCGTAGATGCTGCGCGTGCGATGGCCGGGAAGGTGGCGAATCAGCCGGTTCCCGCCGCAACGCAGATAGAGTACCGCGAACAGGCTCGCCTGCAGCTGCTGGCGTCGAGTCCCCATCATCGCGCCACCGAGCCCCGGCAGCTGTCCCGAGGGCGCCGGGACGCCATGGTATTCACGATAGACCTCGCGCAGCATCGGCCGTGAGAGACCAGTCTCCTGATGCACGATCGAGATCCGCGCACGCCGGGCGATCAGTTCGATGGCCAGGCGCATCTTGGCATGGTGCTCCAGGATCATCAGCGCGACCCCGCCAGTTCAGGCTGCTCGCCATCGCCCAACTGGTGCAGGAGCAGTTGCAGCTCAGCGACATCGCGTAAGGGCTTCTCGGTACAGGCGCTCAGCAAGGGCTCCACATCGCTCGGAAAGCGCGCCTGAAACACCAGCCCGGGCATCACAGCCAGCTGCTCGATGGTCTCTGGGCTGGCCGATAGCAGCCAGTTCCGCAAGGCGGTATCCAGACCGAAGAGCCCCTCGATCAAACGCTCCTGGCCGGCGCGCAGCCCATCACGGGCGGCATGCAGATAGGCACGATTGAGACGGTGAATGCTCTCAAGGGTGTCGTCGGGAATCAGTGGCATGAAGAGGCTCCTTTTGCGTCAGGGTGTTGATCTGCGTCGAGATTAGGGCGGAGCTCGCGCGCTGTTCAGCGATCAATCGGGGCTAATGTCACATCGGTGACATTTGCATCACTGGGCGTTTCGTCGCTTGCATGCGATGCAGCATTGACAATGCGCCTGACTAATGGATCAGTCGTCCAGGTGCAACGCCGCCAAGAGCTGTGCCCGGCGTGGATCGGGTGCCGCCGTGTCGGCGATGGTGGCTGTCTGTGCGTCAGCCGCTGTCGATGCCGGGGCCACCGACAAGCCGCGCAGCCCCAACAGCGCCAGTTGGCGCAAGCGCTCCGCGCGCGAGCGCACGGGTAGTGCGCCCAGCGCCGCATGCAGCTCCGGATGCTCAAGGCCGCTCAGGCGTACCTGCACCCGCAACGCCTCAGCGTCTGGCATAGTGGAAATAGCCGCGCGCGTTGGCACTGACCGGGTCCACCGGCTGCTGTAATGGAACGCCCGGAAACAGCGCGCCGAGCGCCGGCGCAAACCAGCGCGCCCCACCACCGGTGAGCAGGATCAGATCGACCTCGGTCTGCTCGCGGCGCAGATCCTGACGCAACGCCTCCAGCGCGACCGGCACCCGCTCGGCGGCGGCCTGCTCCAGGTAGGGTGCCAGGGTCAAGCGCTGACCCCGCGTCAAGATCGTGGCTCGATCCTCACCCAGCGCCTGTTCGATCGCCGCTAACGGTGGCAGGCCGCCGCGTTCGCTGGCAATCCGCCCCGCCGCCTGCTCGATCAGCACGCTCATCGCCTCCAGACTGGTCCCGGTCGTGGTCCGGCGCAGATCACCGCCGACCAGCAGCGCCCAGTCGACCGAGAAGAAGCCGACATCGAGGACCAACACCGTCCCTTCGCTGATCCGATCCAACACCTCAGGCTCGGCCTGCATCAGCACATCGATGAAGGTGCCAATCGGCTGCGCCAGGACCCGCACATCGACCACCTCGACCAGCCCGCGTGGCGTCTGATGCGGGCCGCGCAGCCGTTGGCGCAGCGCCTCGCGACGAGCGGGGTCCATCGCCTGCGCGACCGGCAAGCCCGTGACCAGGCAGTCGATGCGCGCGCCAGGTACATGGCTCAACGCCGCCAACCACAGGGCCTGATAGCTCCGACTCGCCGGGTAGTCGGCATGCAGCGCCCGCTGCCAGCCCGAGACCCGGCTCGGGCGGATGCCGGCGATCCAGGGCTCGCCGTTGACGCTGACCGCCAACCCCTCCTCGGTGGGCGTTGAACGGCCGCCCTTCGCCGACACGCCCAATGCTTCGGCCACCAGGGCCTTCGGTGCGGCCATGGCCGGCAACACCAGCAGCCGCGGGCGCCCTCCCGCCTGACCCCAGGCGAGCTTCAGATGGCTATAGCCAATATCCAGACCAACAAACGGCATCACTGCACTCCTCAAATGGTGAGAACGACACGCCCCGAACGACTGACGAACGACTGAGCGCCCTGGCCACTCTGGCCTGACAGTCCTCCGGCACCGGGGATATCCGCTGCGACGCGCGCTGAGGACGTGGGCGGACCCTGTGACGGCGGCCTGCTGTCTGCGAGAACGACTGGCGAGCGACGCCGAGCGGAGGCACAGCATGCCGGCCTCGCTGGGGCTGCCGACACGGCGAAAGACGCGCGTTTGGCGTCTCTTTCGCTACTGCGATCCGCACCCCTGCGACCTAGCATGGTCGCCACAGAAGCCCCGACACCTGTCCAGGTGCCCGGTGGTGGGCTCGGTACAGGTGTGCAGGGCCTTGATCAGAGGCCGATAAGTGATTGAAATGACGACTGATGGCGCCGTGTGCAGGCCACCGATACGGCCCAGATGGACGGATGCCTCGCGCGCGGGCATCGCCACTGCGGGTGGGCAAGACCGCCAGCGCCGACAGGTGGACCGCACAGGGCGCCAAGGGAGGTGGGCAGCGACCGGGGAATCGACCTGCAAACGCTTGAATCAAGACACTTGTTTCCTGTGCGCAGGAGGGTGTGCACGACCCAGGTGTCGATGGCAGCGCTGGGGGCAGGAGGTGGTCAGCCATGCCTGACCAGCCGCTCAGCCACAGCGCTGTACAGGTGACCCAACAGGGGGTCGCCCACCGAGGTAAACAGGAGGCAGAGACCGCATCCGCAGGGCGTGCCGTGGCTCCTGCAGACCCCGAAAGCCGCCTGTTCGAGGCGCTGTGCAACACCTTCGAGGCCATCCGTGCCGAACTGCGCCTCGAGGCCGAGACGCTCGAGCTTGAGATCATGACCCGGCTGCGTGAGACCCGGCTCCTGCAACCGGTCGGGATGCGCAGCTCGCGCCTCGGGATGCGCGTGCGCAAACCCCGTCGGCCCGGTGGCAGCTTTACGCTCGAGTGGTATCGCGTGCGCTGGCGTGGGCGCACAGACTACATCGCCCGTGGTGCCGGGGATCGCTACGGCCGCAAGGCCTTCATCGGCGCCTTGGCCTGGGAGCGGGCGATCGCGTTGGACGCCGAGCAGCGCCTCAGCGCGATCCGGCGGCAACTGCGTCTGATGAGCGAGATCGAGCGACGCCTGAAGGCGCTGCAGGGGTTGCGGGCGCAGGAAGCACCGGAGACGATCGACGCTCAGGCGCTCACCGGCCCGCACGGAGAGGATTCGGCATGAATCGACTCGTCGCCTGGTGTCTCGGGACAGACGAGGCTCTCAAGCCGCCACAGCCGAGCCTGGCCGCTGCGCCACAAACCCTGGCCCCCGAACCCGTCGACCTGGAGGAGATTCCGCGCTATCCGCCTTTCGCCCGCGGACTGCCGGTGGCGACGGTGGAGCAACTGCTCGAGAGTCAGTCGGAGCTGATCGAGCGGCTGAAGCAGCAGTTGGGTCTGGGTGACGATGACGATGGCACGCCACGCTGGGCGACCTACATCGAGCCGGTGATCCGCCGCTATGCCGCGTTCGTGCATCTGCTCCCGGCCAGCGAGGCGCACCATCACTGCGGCAGTGGCGGGCTGCTGCGCCACGGGCTCGAGGTCGCCTTCAGGGCGACGATGCTCAGTCAGGGCGTGCTCGTTGCGCGCGATCGCCCGCGCGAGCAGCAGCTGCAGATCGAGCCGCGTTTTGCCTCGGCTGCCGCCCTGGCCGGATTGCTGCACGATGCCGGCAAGGCGATCGCCGATGTCAGCGCCACCGATCGTGACGGGCAGCTGACCTGGAGTCCGTTCCAAGGCGACCTGCTCGACTGGGCCAGTCGCCACGGGTTGCGACGCTACTTCCTGCACTGGCGCGCGGGTCGTGGCGGTGATCATGAGCCGTTCAGCCTGGCCGCGTTGCGCAGGATCCTGCCAGGGCACATCGATGCCTGGCTCAGCACGCCGGATCCGCGGGTCTATGTCGGCTTCCTCAGTGCCATCACCCAAGTGCCGCATCCCAGCCCCCTGGTCGACCTGGTGCGCCGGGCTGATCGCTCCAGCGTCGAGCAGGATCTGAAGACCCACCGCATCGCCCCTTTGGAGACGGCGGTCGGGGTGCCGGTCGAGCGCTACCTGATCGATGGCATGCGCCGGTTGCTGCATGAAGGGCGCTGGCAGGTCAATGTGCCCGGTGCGCGCGTCTGGCTGTTGCGCGAAGGCGGTCTGCATCTGGTCTGGCCGGCCGCGGCGCGTGACCTGACCGAGCGGCTGGCGGCGGATCATCTACCCGGTATTCCACGCGATCCGGACACCCTCGCGGAGTTGCTGCTCGAACGCGGACTGATCGTCGTGCAGACCGATCCCAACGCTCAGGGGCCGACCTGGCGTCTGGCTCCGGCGCCTTTGGCGCGTCAGGATGGCACGCCGGTCTGGCTGCATCTGCTGCGCCTCAGTGATCCCAGCTTGTTGTTCCCGTTCGGCGCACCGGCGCCGGTTGAGGTCATGTCGACGATGCAGACGGTGAGCGCGCCGGTGCCGGCCGTGCAGGACGCGATGCAGGAAACGCGCGAAGCCGATGCGCAGCAGGAGACCAGGGACCCTGTCACTGAGGAGGTGGCTGCCGCGGAACCCAACGCGGAAGCGGCGCAAAAGGTGGCGGTGGCGCATACCGCTGACGTGGCGCCAGTCTCCGCGGTTCAAGCTGAATCGCCAGAGCCAGAGCCAGAGCCAGCGCAAGTTGCTGCAGAGACCCGCCTGCGGGCGCTGCTGAAGCAGAGTGCCGATTTGATGGATCATCTCGATCAGCTCGGGGCCGCTGACGGCGAGACCGCGATCTGGCGCGATGGGCTCTATTGGCTGCGTTATCCCGACTGGTTCGCCAGGGTGGGCTGGTCACCACGGGTCGCGGCCGATGCGCTGAGCGCGGATGGACTGATCGAGTCCGATCCGGCCACGCCGATGCGGCGCGTGCGGGATCATGCCGGTGCACGCTGGATCGTGTTGAGCCCCGTCTGCTCCGAGGCCCTGCGTGCATGGCTGGATGCGCTGCCATGCGAGCTGCCGACAGAGCGGCCAGTCCAGGTGTCGGCAGAGGTGTTCGAGCCTCCAGCCGAGCCCTCGCCCGAGGCGTCGACATCCCTCGATGCCGGCCAAACCATCCCAACGCGACCCCTACCGCCACCGCCAGCGCCCCGCGTGGGTGTCGAAAGCCTCCATCCGCAGGTGGTCGAGCGGCTCATCCTGGAACTGTGCCCTGCCCAGGGACAGCGCGAGCGGCGGTTGAGTCGCACCGCCTTGCAAACCTTGGCCAAGCAACGTGGCTTTGGCGTCTATCGGCTGCGCGATGCACTGCTCCGTGATGAGCGGGTGCGTGCTGAGGGCCTTGACCTACTGATCCGTCAGGAACGGTCATCATGAGTCTGCGCTACACCAATCCCTGGCGTCCGAACTATGAGGCACAGGCCGTCGGCCTGTGGCTGCTGCTCGGGGCCTTCGCCTTTGCCAGCGCCGATCATTGGCAGCTGCACCGCGGTGCCTTCCACGCCTTCGCCCTGCTGGCCTTGTTCATGGCCTTGACCTGGCTGCCGGGGG
Source organism: Lamprobacter modestohalophilus (assembly GCF_016583905.1). Taxonomy (GTDB): domain Bacteria; phylum Pseudomonadota; class Gammaproteobacteria; order Chromatiales; family Chromatiaceae; genus Lamprobacter; species Lamprobacter modestohalophilus. The sequence goes on from NZ_NRRY01000073.1 coordinate 9,475, forward strand.
CCCTGCGGCAGCACCGACTCCGCAAGAACCTCCAAGGCCGCGAGCTGGCCTTCGTCACCGCCGTCGACCTGGCGCAGACCATGGCGCGTTTTCCCGGTCAGCTCTGGCTCGGGCAAGGCTTCCCCTGGGAGCGCGAGCAGGCACAGCTGGCCCATGATCTGCTGCGAATCGGTCCGTCGCAGTTGACCGAGGTCTCACCGAGTGCGGTCGGCGCGCATTGGCTGCATGGACTGGCCCCGCGCGAGGAGGATCTGGCGGTGCCGCTCTCGACCCTGGAAGGGCATCTCCTGGTGGTTGGGACCACCGGTGCCGGTAAGACGCGGCTGTTCGATCTGTTGATCACCCAGGCCGTGCTGCGCGGTGAGTCGGTGCTGATCATCGACCCCAAAGGCGATCGCGAACTGCGCGACAACGCCCGGCGCGCCTGTGCGCTGGCCGGGCGACCGGGGGCCTTCGTTTCTTTCCATCCGGCGTTTCCGGCGCAGTCCTGCCGCCTCGACCCGATGGCCACCTTCGGTCGGTATACCGAGCTGGCCAGTCGCATCGCGGCACTGGTGCCCTCGGAGACCGGCGCCGATCCCTTCAAGGCCTTCGGTCAGATGGCAATGACGCATGTGATCGCCGGTCTGCTGTTGGTCGAGGAGCGCCCGAACCTGCTCAAGCTGCGCCATTACCTCGAAGGCGGAGTCGATGCGCTGGTCGAGCGGGCGCTGGTCGCTTACAGCACGCAGATCGACCCGGGCTTTGATCCGCAACGGCTGCAACAGGAGGGGCGCTCGGGTGGCTCGCGTGTGCCGGCGCTGATCCGGCACTACCGAAACAAGATCGCCCCATCCCAGCCGTCATCGGTGATCGACGGCCTGGTGACGCTCTACACCCACGAGCGGGTGCACTTCTCGAAGATGGTCGCGAGTCTGATGCCAGTGCTGGTGATGCTGACCTCTGGTGAGTTGGGGCCATTGCTCTCACCGGATCAGGATGACGAGCAGGATCAACGTTCCCTCGAGCGGCTCACGCGATTGATCAACGATCGAGCCGTGACCTACATCGGTCTGGACTCCCTCTCCGACGGCATGGTCGGCAGCGCGATTGGCTCGCTGGTGATCGCCGAGCTGACCGCGGTGGCGGGCGAACGCTACAACTATGGCGCTGCCAACAAGCCGGTCAGCGTCTTCATCGACGAGGCCGCTGAGGTGATGAACGACCCCTTCGTGCAGTTGCTGAACAAGGGCCGTGGCGCCGGACTGCGGCTGACCGTGGCCACGCAGAGCTTTGCTGACTTCGCTGCGCGCACTGGCAGCAAGGACAAGGCCACCCAGGTGCTGGCGAACCTGAACAACCTGATCGCGTTGCGGGTGCTCGATGCCGAGACCCAGACCTACATCACCGACAGTCTGCCAAAGATTCGTCTTCAGACCGTGATGCGCACTCAGGCCAGCAGCACCCAGTCCGACAATCCGCTGCTCTACAGCGGCAATGCCGGTGAGCGCCTGATCGAGGAGGAGGGCGAGCTACTGCCGCCGGCCTTGCTCGGGCATCTGCCGAATCTGGAGTACATCGGTCGCTTGGCTGGGGGACGGACGATCAAGGGCCGATTGCCGATCCTGGTGGCGCCGGAGGCGTTGGCCGAGGAGGCTACAACTGGACTCAAGGCCGAGACTGCGCGCGCGCCCGAGACTGACACGCAAATCCAGCGGGAGTTAGGGATGGCGATCTTGGTCAGCGAGGAGAACGGCCTGCCAACGTCGGCAACTGAGTCTGTCTCCGATCCTGTGCCAGGCGATGCTGTCGCGCCTGTCGCACAGCCCGAGACTGCACAGCCTCGTCCAGGGAATGCCCTAACCGATGGCGACTGACGCCCAAACCAAGACCAGCTGGCTCTGGGCGACGACGGTCGCTGTCATGCTGTTGATCATGGAATTCGTGCTGCTCTCGGCGCTGATCCCGGCCGATTGGTCGACGCGGATGCGGGATCAGGAGGTGCATTGGGTCTCGAGTCAGTTAGGGGATGAGACGGCGACCGCGGTCTTTGCGGCGGCCCAGCGCGGGTACGGGACTGTCTTCCTGCGCTCCGGGCTGGTCGATGCCAGCTATGCGCTGCTACTGCCGGATGCTGCCGTTGTCAATGAGACGCCCGAGCTCGACAAGCTGGCCGCTGTTCCGATCTGGCCCTGGGTCAAGACCCGACTCGATCTGATCTGGTTCGCCATCTATCTGGCCATCCAGCGCCTGGTGGTGCTCTTCGCCTGGTGGCCGTTCATCGGCTTCGCCATCCTCAGCGCGGTCGCTGATGGGCTGATCCGCCGACGCATCCGCCTGGCTGGGTTCGATTATCCGAGCCCCTTGGCGCATCGGTTGGCGGTGCGCATCTTGATCGGATTGGCGTTCCTGGTTGGCTTCGGGCTGCTGTTGCCCTTACCGGTGCCGCCTCTGGCCGTGCCGGTGCTGGCATTGATGTCAGCCGGTGCACTTTCCGTACTGCTCACGCAGACGCAGAAGCGGATCTAGCGTGCTGCTGGCGACCACGTTTTATGCCGCTTCTTCGCGCAGCGCGTCCTCCAGAAACACTGCAAGCCTGCGCCTGAGTGGTCTGCGGCTGAGCACGCGCCACTGCGCACTCGCTGGGGCACGTATCAAAGTGTTCACGTACGCTCATTTTTTCTTGTCATTGAACGATGAAACTGCCATTTTTTACCGTACGGTATCGATGTTGAGGGGCAGTGATGACAGAAGAAGCGACCCTTTACGGGGTGATTCGGACCACCGAGGATCTCGGGCGTTTGGCACGCGCCCATCGCAAACAGCGTCATCTGACGCTGGAGACGGTGTCCGGGCTTGGCAACCTGAGTCCGCGTTTCCTGTCGGAATTCGAACGCGGCAAGGAGACCGCCGAGATCGGCAAGGTGCTGAAGGCGCTGCGCACGCTCGGCCTGGAAGTCAGCGTCCAACCACGCGCAGGCGGAGCGCCAACGCCCGCTCGGCAGATCACCAAGGAGATCCTTCTTTGAGCGATGCTGACCGCCTCAGCGTCTGGTATGAGCAACGCCTGGTTGGCGAATTGTGGCGTGATCCGCTCGGCCGCATCGGGTTTCACTATGACCCCTCCTGGATCACCAGCGGGGGCTTTGCCGTGTCACGCTCCTTGCCACTGGCAGGTCGCACCTTTGCGCCTGACGCAAGGATTGCGCATCATTTTTTTGCCAACCTGTTGCCTGAAGGATCGGTTCGTGATCATCTCGTGCGTGACCTCAAGTTGCCGAACACCGATTTCGACCTGCTGCGGGCCATCGGCGGTGAGTGCGCCGGGGCCCTGTCGATCCTGCTCCCGAATCAAACCCCGTCGAGGCAGCAACAGTACCATGCACTGACGGAACAGGAGTTGGCCAAGCTGGTCGCACGGCGTGGACGCATTGGCGCGGCTTGGTTCACTGAGGAGCGTCCCCGGTTATCGCTCGCCGGTGCGCAGGATAAATGCCCGGTGCTGATGCGCGACGATCAGGTGCTGCTACCGCAACGCGAAGCGCCCTCCAGCCACATCTTGAAGTTCGAGCTAGCGGACTATCGACATCTGCCCGCCTATGAGACCTTCACCACCCAGTTGGCCGCTGCCATCGGCTTACCGGTGGTCGATATCCGGTTGCAGTCGATTGGCCGGACGCGCTATGCGCTCATCGCACGCTACGATCGTATCTGGGATGATCAGGGCGGATTACGTCGGCTGCACCAGGAAGATGTTTGTCAGGCCCTGGGTTTCGGGCCGGAGCGGAAATACCAGGAACACGGTGGACCCTCCTTCGCTCAGTGCTATCAGCTGGTGCAGGAGGCGTCCAGTGAGCCGGCCATCGATACCCAATCCCTGCTCCAGTGGCAGATCTTCAATGTGCTCGCGGGCAACTCCGATGGTCACGCCAAGAACCTCTCCCTGTTACATCTCCAGGATGACGCGACCCGTTTGGCGCCGTTTTATGATCTGCTCTGTACCCGCGCCATCGAACGCATCGATGCGCATCTTGCATTCAGTGTGGGTGGTGAGCGCAATCCAAGCCTGATCACAGGGGCACATTGGGAAACGCTGGCGAAGGCCTGCGATATCCGACCGTCCTTCCTGACCAATCTGGTGCACAAGACCGCCGCCTCGTTACTGGAGAGGATCGGCCCGGAGCGAGAGGCTTTCGAGGCCCGATATGGTGCCTATCCGGCACTGCAACGCATTGAAAAAGTGGTCCGCACGCAGTGCCGACGTCATGATGGATGACCCCGTCTGACGGACGCGGAATGCATCAGAGCGCCTGCCAGTGGCGGTCCGACCACGAGCGCATCGGGGGCGGCGCACGCCAGAACGGTCAGCAGCCGGCCAATCGACCGCTGAGGCGGGCTGTCGATCGGATCAGCGAAAGGCTCAGCCAATCGATTGATAAAACACAATAGGTCAGCCCCATAGTGATCATCCGATCAAACGATTTCACCCCAAGCGTTGTGGCGCCTAATCTGGTGTCAACCTCGAACGAGGCCTGACACCTCATCAACAGGAGCTGTAACCATGACCACCGACATCCAGACCACCCCCGCCATGCCACGCCTGAACGAGCCGGCCCCGGCCTTCGATGCCCCGACCACCCACGGGCGCAAGACCCTCGAGGACTACCGCGGCCAATGGCTGGTGTTGTTCTCGCATCCGGCCGACTTCACCCCGGTCTGCACCACGGAGTTCATCGCCTTCGCCAAGCGCCATGCCGACTTCAAGGCGCTCGGCTGCGAATTGCTGGGTCTGTCGATCGACAGCAACTTCTCCCACATCGCCTGGGAGCGCAACATCAAGGAGAAGTTCGGTGTCGAGATCGGCTTCCCGATCATCGCCGATCTCTCGATGCAGGTGGCCAAGGCCTACGGCATGATCCAGCCCGGCGCCAGTGACACCTCCGCGGTGCGCGCCACCTTCATCATCGACCCCAATGGCGTGCTGCGCGCGATGGTCTACTACCCGATGAGCAACGGTCGCTCGATCGACGAGTTCGTGCGCCTGGTCAAGGCGCTGCAGACCTCCGATGAGCATGGCGTGGCGACCCCTGAGGCCTGGCAGCCTGGTGACAAGGTCATCGTGCCACCGCCAGCAACGGCCGAGCAGGCAGAGGCGCGCATGGCCGAGGGCTATGAGTGCAGCGATTGGTACTTCTGTAAGAAGGCGCTCTAAGTCAGGGAGCGATCATGGGCGGCGCGATGCCGCCCAGCAATCGCCTGAGAGGGATCAGTCCCGGTCCAGGAGTATTCGTGCGCGCTCCGATCGATCAGGGCCGTGTGCGTCGGCTGGCCGCTGCAGCATCGTTGCAGCCGACGACTTATCCTCTGAGCAACGTTTCTGAACGCATCCGTTTGCATGTGAATCAACATGAAAACCTAACGATGGGGCAGCATAATAAACGAATAAAAACGCAGCACGTTATCCTAATCATCCAGAAGCCTAGGCTTCGAGCAACGAGGCAGATTGATGGCCGCCCCCTCCAAAAAACTTGCCGAGTCACTTGAGGTTCTCAAGACCCTCCAGAAGCAAGGCGGTGTCGCGATCCGGTCGGTGGATCTGTCACGCGTTCATCGCGAGCGCTTGCTCAAAGGCGGATTCCTGAGAATGGTCATGAAAGGGTGGTACATACCGGCCCACCCCGGTGAACCTGATGGAGAAAGCACGATCTGGTATGCCAACTTCTGGGGTTTTTGTGCCGTTTATCTTCGCGAGCGCTTCGGTGACGCTTGGTCGCTTTCAGCAGAACAGTCCCTCCTGCTGCATACCGGAAACCGAACGGTACCCGGCCAACTCCTAGTTCGAACCCCCAAAGGGGGCAACAAGGTCATCACATTGCTTCACGGGACATCCGTGCTTGATGTCCGTGCCGCCATGCCTAAACCAGAGGAGACCGTCGAACTGGACGGTCTCAGGCTGTACTCACCCTGTGCCGCCTTGGTGTTCAGTGCACCCGGTTTTTTCCGCCAGTTTGCGACCGAGGCACGGGCGGCGCTTGCCATGGTTCAAGAGGCCTCGGATCTGCTTCGCCCACTGCTCGAAGGGGGGCATAGCACCATCGCCGGTCGCCTCGCTGGTGCACTGCGAAATATTGGTCGTCGCAGCCTGGCTGAAGAGATCGTCACAACCATGCAAGCGGCTGGTTACACCATTCGCCTGGAAGATCCGTTTGATACAACGGCGACAACCTTGCTGACTGGGCGTGACATCTCCCCCCAAGTCAATCGCATGCGTCTCATGTGGGAGTCCATGCGAGAGCCCATTGCGACGCGTTTTCCGGCCGCCCCTGGACGGCCGAAGCAACCACAGGATTATCTGGCGGACGTTGAGGATATCTATCCCACCGACGCCTACCACTCCCTGTCCATCGAGGGCTACCGGGTCAGTGCTGAGTTGATCGAGCAGGTGCGTAGCGGTCACTGGAATCCTGATGGCAACGACGGTGATCGGG
>NZ_NRRY01000074.1 GCF_016583905.1 Lamprobacter modestohalophilus
TCTCCAGCAGGCTACCACTCAGGCGCACCGTCACCTCGACTGTCACTTCGTCACCCGAACGCCGGATCACTTGCGCCATCACCACCACCTCACTGTCTGCTTCATCAGGAGGTTATAGCGTACTCCTCAAGGCGACATCATTACAAGGCTGCACCCTGGCTCGACTCTTCGAGAAACATCGGATCGTCTTCTGGTACGACGCCAAGAACGAGCTGCGCGCCGACTATGATGCCGTGTCGCTAGATGGCGTCCAGAAGATCGAAATCGCAAACAACGAGTTCGGCATCAAGCACCGAATCTTGCGCGAGCAGCCGGACGAGAAGTTCCTGCTGTATCGCGACGGGCCGCAGCCGGAGGATCTGGACAACTGGCTGCTCGACGTGCAGCTGGCACAGGGGGAGTTTCGCACCGACCAGGTGGCCATCTGGCTGTCCGAGCTGGACCTGGGGCTTGAGTTTACCGATGTCGTTCAGCAGCACCTCGAGTTTTTCCACGCCGCCAAGCGCACAGAGGCACTGAAGAAACTGCTCAAACCGGATGACACGGCGGGGTTGATCCGGCTCAAGATGGTCGCGGTCTGCGCGGGTGCCGAGCCCCGCATGGACAGCATTCTGGAGAGCCTGCTGCAGGACGTGGCGGAAGACGCCGACGATAAGTTTTCACTGGTCACGCGGTGTGCGCTCGACGGGTTTTTCTGGACCCAGTTGACCCGCCACTACGGTTACGCGTCCTCCGAGCCCAGCATTCGGGACTTTGTGATCGAACTGTTCAAGTCCTGCTATGCGATGAGTACGGACGGGCCGGTGAAGCTGAATGCGGATGCCTTGGTGTTTTTGAGGCGGTGGAAGGACAGCCGCGTGCATGAGCGCAGCTTTGAAAAGCTTTCCGACGAATGTGCGGGGGTGCTCGGTATCGAGGCGGACCTTGGCAAGCGTGATGTTCGGGACCTGATTGCGGTCGATTATTTCGAGCTGATCGACCGCAAGATCCTCAGCGACCTGGTCCAGGCGGTGGTCGAGCGCACCGTCAGTGCCGGTGATGTGGCCTTATGGGTCCGCCAGCGCCGGCAAGGACACTGGTACGCCGACTATCGTGATCTCTACCAGGCCATCGAGTACGCCGCCGGCTTCATCCAGCTGCTCGGCGCGGCCAACCTGGAGATGAACAGCCTGGCCGATGGGGTGCAACGCTACTGTGCCAGCTGGTACCAGCTCGATCAGCGTTACCGCAAGTTTATCTACCACCTGCGTCAGGCCGGTCAGTCCTCGTTGCTGGGGGCGTTAGCGGAGCAGATCGAGAACTTGTATTCGACCGCTTACCTGCTCAAGGTGAACGATCGCTGGCAGGCGTATGTTGATGCAGTATCGACCTGGAGCATCCCCAGGCTGCAGCTGCAACGCCGCTTCTTCACGCGCTGGCTCCAGCCTTTCTTAAGCAAAGGGGTCAAGGTGTGTGTGGTGATTTCCGACGCGCTGCGCTACGAGATCGGCGAGGAGCTGTTGACCCTGATCCGCCAAGAGGACCGCTACAGCGCGGACCTGGAGCCACACTGTCGATGCTGCCTAGCTACACCCAGTTGGGCATGGCCGCACTCTTGCCCAATCGTGAACTGACCATCAGCGCTAACGACGCGGCGGCGGTGCTAGTGGATGGCTTGAGCGCTCAGGGCACGGCGAATCGGGACAAGATTCTCAAGAAGGCGCTAGACGGGGCGGGGGCTGCAGTCACAGCGGAACAGGTCATGGCGATGAATCGCGATGACAGCCGCGACCTGCTCAAGTCCAACAACGTCGTCTACGTCTACCACAACCGCATCGACCACACCGGAGATAAGATCCATTCGGAAGGTCAGGCGTTTGAGGCCGCCGAGCAGACGCTTCAGGATCTGCTGCGCCTCACGAAGAAGCTGACGGCGGCGAATGCCTCCAATATCCTGATCACCGCCGATCACGGCTTCATCTACCAACACCGCGCGCCGGAAGACAGCGACTTTTCTGCTGAGGAGGCTGAGGGTGACCTGATCAGCTACCGGGACCGACGCTTCGTGATCGGCAAGGGACTGCGGCACAAACCAGGGCTAAGACACTTTACCTCGCAGGCGCTGGGCCTCGCCGGTGATCTAGACGTGCAACTGCCCAAGTCAATCAACCGGTTGCGGCTGAAGGGCTCAGGCAGTCGCTTTGTGCATGGTGGTGCCTCGTTGCAGGAGGTCATCATCCCGGTCCTGAAGGTCAATAAGAAGCGCCAGAGTGACGTGACGAACGTCGAGGTGGACATCCTGCGAGGTGCCAGCTCGGTGATCACCTCTGGGCAGCTCGCCGTGGTGCTCTACCAGGCGCAACCAGTGACGGACAAGGTCCAGCCGAGGGCACTGCGCGCCGGCATCTACACGGAAGCCGGTGAGCTGATCTCCGACAGCCATGAGCTCATCTTCGACCTGACCTCGGACAACCCACGCGAGCGAGAGCTACAGGTGCGTTTCGTGCTGTCTCGGGCAGCGGATGCTGCCAACAGCAAGGAGGTGGTGTTGAAGCTCGAGGAGCGGCACGCGGGAACGACGCACTACAAGGAGTACAAGTCGGTGCGCTACCTGATGCGGCGGTCCTTCACCAGCGACTTTGATTTTTGACGGGACGCCTGATCCATGAATGAGCTGGACGAGAAGATCAACGCCCATTTTCCGGGTCTTGTCGTGCGCAAGGACCTGGTCAAGGCGGTCAAGGGCAATGCCATCGTCCCGTCCTACGTGCTCGAATATCTCCTTGGTCAGTACTGCGCGACCAGTGACGAGCCGACCATTCAGACGGGCATCGAGACGGTCAAGGAGATCCTGCGCAAACACTTCGTGCACCGCAACGAGGCCGGCTTGGTGCGCTCGAACATCAAGGAGAAGGGGCGCTACAAGGTCATCGATAAGGTCAGTGTCGCGCTGAACGAGAAGACCGATGCCTACGAGGCCGAGTTTTCCAATCTGGGCATCAAGAAGGTGCTGGTGGACTCGGATACCGTGAAAGCGCACCCAAAACTGTTGGTCAGCGGCGTCTGGTGCATCTGCGACATCGAGTACCAGTTCACCGAGGACAAGAGTGCCACGCCCTGGATTCTCTCGACCCTGAAGCCGATCCAGCTGTCGCAATTCGATTTTGACGCCTACCTGGAGGCGCGCCGGCAGTTTTCGCTGGACGAGTGGATCGACCTCTTGGTGCAGAGCATGGGCTTTAACCCGGCGCTGTTCGGTCGGCGCAGCAAGCTGACCCAGCTGATTCGCCTGATTCCCTTCTGCGAGCGCAACTACAACCTGATCGAGCTGGGACCCAAGGGGACCGGTAAGTCACACATCTTCTCGGAGTTCTCCCCGCACGGCATCCTGATCTCCGGGGGTGAGGTCACGGTGCCGAAGCTGTTCGTCAACAACTCGACCGGCAAGATCGGGCTGGTGGGCTATTGGGACGTGGTCGCTTTCGACGAGTTTGCCGGAAAGCAGAAGCGTGCGGACAAGGCGTTGGTTGATATCCTGAAGAACTACATGGCGAATAAGTCCTTCTCACGCGGGATCGAGACCTTGGGCGCGGAAGCGTCGATGGTGTTCGTCGGCAACACCCGCCACGCCGTTCCCTACATGCTCAAACACTCGGATCTGTTCGAGGAGCTGCCGGATAAGTTCCACGATTCAGCGTTCCTGGACCGTCTGCACTGTTATGTGCCGGGCTGGGAGGTCGATATCATCCGCAACGAGATGTTCTCGAACGGCTATGGGTTTGTCGTCGATTACCTGGCCGAGATTCTGCGCTCCTTGCGCGATCACGACTTCTCAGACCGGTACAAGGCGCATTTCACGCTCTCCTCTGACATCTCGACCCGGGATCGCGACGGCATTCACAAGACCTTCTCAGGACTGATGAAGATCCTGTTCCCGCATGGGGGCGCGACCAGCGAGCAGGTGGAGGCGTTGCTGCGCTTCTCAATGGAGGGGAGAAAACGCGTCAAGGATCAGCTGATGCGCATCGATCCCACCTATGCCGATGTCGCGTTCCACTACAGCGACACACAAGGAACCGAGGAGGCTGTGACCACGCTCGAGGAGGTCGAGTATCCCCACCACTACCACCGAACCATTGCGGAAGCAGAACCGGATGTCGGGGGAAGGCCAGCGCTGGCTGAGCTGAGGGCTGACGCGTCGCAGGAAACACAGGGTGCCGCGGATGAGGCGGATGGCCCTAAAGAAGCGCATCTGACCTTCATCGAGAACCAAAAGGGCGTGTCCTACGACAGGCTGTTCGGACCCTACGTGCGCGGCGCTAGCCGTATCACCGTCACTGATCCCTACATTCGGCTGTTCTACCAAGTCCGCAATTTGATGGAGTTCGTGGAGACCGTTGTTCGCCAGAAGGAGCCGGGCGAGCAGGTGTCGATCATGCTTGTCACCGTCGAAGATGACTTCAGGGGCGAGCAGCAGCGCGACAATCTCGACAAAATCAAGGATGCCTGCGATGCCATCGATATCAACTTCGACTGGGAATTTGACCAGTCAAAATCGATCCATGCTCGGCACATCATCACCGACACGGGATGGAAGATCTCGCTCGACCGTGGTCTGGACATCTTCCAGCACTACGAGATGAACGAGGCCTTTGCCTTCGCGAACCGTCTGCAGCAGTTCCGGCCCTGCAAGGCGTTTGAGGTGACGTATCTTCGGCAGGTTGCTGCAGATGCTTGACTAGCCATTCTTCAACCAAAACAGAGAACCAAAGGCTTAGAGATGGGTTTCTGGCATACCGGGTACATCGAGTTTCACGAGCCGTCCGGCATCGAAGCATGATGCCGACCCGCGCCGCCAATTTTTCGTTGTCCGCATTGCGGCAAGACATTCAAAAATCCTTCAACGCTGCGACAACATCGTTTTGAGGCACACCCGTATAAGCGTCCTTTATTGTTCATTCGCGGAATAGAGCTGGGCAGCACTCCGTTAACCATCACCCGAGCGGGCGGTCATCGAATGACCCACTCTGCAAGTGTGGTAGCCTCTTACCTTATTGAGCGCAGTGTTCGAGAATGACGGGGCAGTTGTGATGTCGCTGGAAACCGCACTGATCGGAGCTAGGGGGAGGGGTCCGGAACAGCGTGACCAAAACGTGACGCACAGCAGTCACAGGGTGGCGGATCGTGGCATTTTGAGTCACGTTTGCTTGGGGTTGGATGGCGTAACGTGTTGATTTAAAAAGGCATAGAAATAGTAGCTCTATCTTTTAATCAGTTGGTCTGCAAACGCGATTGAAAGACTGGACCGCCAACGAAAGCGACGCGCTCCGCAGCGCGGGTGACTTCGCTGTGGCGCTTGCCGTCTGTGGCTACGTGGTCGCCGCCGTGGTCGGCTTGCCGTTGTTTGAGGATGGCTCGTTCTATTTCTTCACGATTGTGATCGAGCAGGCTGCGGTTGTGCCAAACCTGCGTGTGTCCGCTGTCCTGCCTCAGTTGCCGGCGGTGATGGCGTTCTCGCTGGGTGCGGATCTGGCTTTGGGTCGCTTCATCTTCTCAGCGGCCTATATGGCAATTCCGCTTGTGACCCTGGTTGGCTCCTGGCTGCTGCTCCGCCGCCGAGGGCCGGCGCTATTGCTGCTGGTGCTGCCGTCGTTTCTGGCCCTGCAACTGAACTTCTCAGGCGTCTCGGAGCTGCTGAGCGGGCTCTATCTGACTTGGCCTGTTCTTCTAGCGATGCTGCTGGTGCCTCAGCGTCGCTGGGTGATGGCCTTGGCCATTGGATGGGGGCCGCTGTTGCTCCTGCTGCATCCGTTGGCCTTCATCTTCTGCTTCGGGCTGGGTCTGGTCGCTTGGCTGCTGTCGTGGGGGGCTGGCGACTGGGGTGCTTGGGTTGCTGTCAAAGAGCGCCTCGTTTGGCGTCGAATCGGGCTTTGGCTCGTCGCCAACGGGCTTGCGCGGGTCGCTTGGACGGCCTTCGGTCTCAACGACTACGAGCGCGGGCGGCTTAATCCGTCCAGTGCGCTGGGCTACCTGTTTGGCGAGACTGTTGCACAACATCTGCTGATCGCGATGCTGGTTTGCGTGACGCTGCTTGGCTTTTGGGTGTTGCATCGCCGCTCGCTGTCATCCCGAGCGTCCCGAGCGTCCCGAGCGTTGATGCTGTTCCTGTGGCTAGCGTTGCTTATCGTCGCTTGGGTCAGCATTGAATATCTTCTGGGCAAGGGCATCGTCCTCAAGTCGGCCATGACGCTAGGTGTTGGCTTGCTGGGCATGACGGCGGTGACCTGGCTCGTGCTGCAGAGGGAAACGGGGCGCATCCTGCAGAGGGAAACAGAGCGAGGCGTGGAGAGAGAAGCAGGGCAAAGCATCCAGTGGAAGGCAGAGCGAGGCATGCAGAAGGAGGCAGGGCTAGGCGCTGCGGGCAGCAAGCGACCATCTACCGCTATGCACATGCTCGGCGTGGCACTCTTGATGCTACTAATGGCAAAGTCATCCGCTTGGTGGACGGGCGTGCGTGGTCTACAGGACATGGTCGCTAGCAGTGACACAGCTTGCATTCCCTTTGGTGATCATGAGCCCTATAGCCTACAGTGGCCCTGGATGGTGATCACGGATTCCTGGCCGACCCCCTTTACCGCGCTCGTGACAAGGCCCTTTGTGCCGACCTCAGAGGAAGGCCAGTTCCAGCCCATCGCGGTCATGCTGAAGCACGACTGCTGCGAGCAACTGCGTGCGACCGGGATGCTGCACCTGCCCGTCGGGGTATCGTTGCCGTTCGAGGCTGTCGATGCCGCGCTAGGGCCTTTACGGCGTCCGGGGCTGTTGCCTCAGTGAGCAGTGGCTCAGTGCGAGGCGGGGGATGTTTTCTGGTTGGTGGCCCCTTTGCTCAGAGGTGTTCGATGACTCGATTTCTGCTTTTGGTCATGGCACTGGCCGTGCCGATCGCGACGCTAGCCGAAGCGATGGTCGAGCCGCTAGCTGAACAGCCAATCGAAGCCTCACGCGATCCCGCGGCAGACGCCTCCGTGACGGTCGGCTCGAAGAAGTTCACCGAGTCGGTGATCTTGGGGGATGCGCTGACCTTGCTGCTGGCCGATGCCGGCTTTGAGGTCAAGCACCAGTCCGCCTTGGGTGGCACCCGTATCCTCTGGGGCGCGCTGCTTGCGGGCGAGATCGATGTCTATCCCGAGTACTCGGGGACTCTGCTGCGCGAGATCTTGGCCGATCAGAGGCTGTATGGATTGGATGCATTGCGCGCTGAGCTGGCAGCGCGCGGCGTCGTGATGTCGGCGCCGCTCGGCTTCGAGAACACCTATGCGGTCGCGGTGACGGCGGAGACCGCGCAGCGGCTGGGTCTAGAGACCATCTCTGACCTGCGTGGGCATCCCGATATTCGCTTTGGGTTCAGCAACGAGTTCCTCGATCGCGGCGATGGCTGGCCGGGGCTGAAGCGTCGCTACCGTTTGCCGCAGACGCGAGTGCAGGGGCTGGATCATGATCTTGCCTATCGTGGTATTGCCAGCAGTCGCATCGACGCCACCGTTGTCTATACCACCGATGCCGAGATCGAGCGCTACAGGCTGAAGCAGCTGGCCGATGATCTCGGCTATTTCGACGACTATCAGGCGGTGCTGCTCTATCGCAATGATCTGATGCAGCGCGAACCGGGGGCGGTGGCGTTATTGCAGCGCTTTGAAGGCGCGATCAGCGAGCCGGTGATGGCCGAGTTGAATGGGATGGTGAAGCTGGATGGCGCGAGCGAACAGGAGGCGGCGGCTCAACTCCTGGCCGATCGGTTTGGTCTCGAGGTTGAGGTAGAGCGCAAGGGGCTTTGGCAGCGGCTGCTCGAGCGCACCCTGCAGCACTTGGGCCTGGTGAGCGTCTCGTTGACGGCGGCGATCCTGGTCGCGGTGCCGCTCGGCATCGTCGCCGCGCGTCGCCCGCGTCTGGGTCAGCTGCTGCTCGGGCTGACTGGCGTACTGCAGACGGTCCCCTCCCTGGCGCTGTTCGTGTTCCTAATCCCGCTGCTCGGCATCGGCTGGCTGCCAAGCGTTGCTGCGCTCTTTATCTATAGCCTGCTGCCGATCGTGCGTAACACTCACGCCGGGCTGGTCGATATCCCGCGTCCGATCCGCGAATCGGCCGATGTGATCGGGCTGACGCCGAATGCGCGGCTGCGCCTGGTCGAGCTGCCGCTGGCTGCGCGCTCGATCCTGGCCGGCATCAAGACCTCGGCGGTGCTGAACGTCGGCACGGCCACCCTGGCGGCGCTGATCGGGGCTGGCGGCTATGGCCAGCCGATCCTGACTGGCATTCGGCTCGATGATACGGCGCTGATCATGCAGGGCGCGGTGCCGGCTGCGTTGCTCGCCTTAGCCTTTCAGGGGCTGTTCGAGCTGGGTGAGCGTTGGGTGGTGCCGCGCGGGCTCAGATTGCGACCGGCGGCGGCCTGATCGCTGTGCAATCTTGTTTGGCCTGACTGTTTGGCCTGAAGGCAAAGTCCTGCACAACAAATCGAAAACGAGATGCCTTCACGCGGCTGCGCTTTGCAGGGAGGCGTTCAGGCGCTCTCTCAAGGCGCGTTATTGCTGCACCAGAGAAGATTGTCGGTGGTTTGGACGGGGTCAATCCGGATCACCGATGGCAGGACCATGATGGCAATGCTTCCGAGACTCGCCGAGACCCGGTCCGAATCGCTGTATGATCGGCTGATCCAAAGCTAAACGGTCAGGTTAATGTCGATTCCCAACACCCTGAGCCGGCCCCGAGCAAGACGGCCCTTTCAACTGCTACTGATCAAGCCTTCGCACTACGATGACGATGGCTATGTCATCCAGTGGTGGCGCTCGTCGATCCCGTCGAACAGCCTGGCGGCGGTCTATGGCAATGCGCTGGACGCGGCCGAGCGCCGGGTGCTCGGCGAGGATGTCGAGATCGAGGTGACGGTGCTCGACGAGACCAACACCCGGATTGATACGGCAGGCTTGATCCGGCAAATGCGGCGTGGCATCGATCGCAATGGCAGAGGCGAAAGCGATGGCGATGGCGGCGGCGATCGCGATGGCGGAAGCGATAACGGAAGCGATAGCGGAGGCGGTGGTGCCCTAGTCGGGCTGGTCGGGGTGCAATCGAATCAGTATCCGCGTGCGCTCGACCTGGCACGAGGTTTCAAGGCTGCCGGCCTGCCGGTGGTGATCGGCGGCTTTCATGTCAGCGGTTGTCTGTCGATGCTCGATCACCGGCCGAGCGAGCTGCAGGCAGCCCTGGATGAAGGTATCAGCCTTTTCGCCGGTGAGCTGGAAGGGCGTTTGGATCGGCTGCTATTGGACGCCGCGGCTGGCCAGCTGGAGCCAATCTACAACTATCTCAGCGAGCTTCCGGATCTGACTGGGGCACCGACACCCTATCTGCCAGCGGCGCGGATCAAGCGCACCATGGGCAAGCGCGCGAGCTTCGATGCCGGTCGCGGCTGCCCGTTCCTGTGCAGCTTCTGCACCATCATCAATGTCCAGGGGCGCAAGTCCCGCCATCGCAGCGCCGATGATGTCGAGTCGCTGATTCGTGCCAATGCCGCCGATGGCACGCGCAATTTCTTCATCACCGACGATAATTTCGCACGCAACCGTAACTGGGAGGCGATCTTCGATCGGATCATTGCGCTACGCGAGTCGGGCGTGCCAATCCATCTGGTGATCCAGGCCGATACCCAGACCCATCGGATCAAGGGCTTCATCGAGAAGGCTGCGGCGGCTGGGGTCAACCGGGTGTTCATCGGCCTGGAGAGCATCAACCCGGCGTCGCTCAAGGGCGCGCAGAAGGGGCAGAACAAGATCGGCGATTACCGCGCCATGCTGCAGGCCTGGCATGCGGTTGGGGTGCTGACCTATGCCGGCTACATCATCGGCTTTCCGGATGATACGCCGGAGAGCATCCGCCGCGACATCCAGATCATCCAGCGCGAGCTGCCGATCGACATCATGGAGTTCTTCATCCTGACGCCCTTACCTGGGTCGAAGGATCATCAGCAGCTGGTCCAGCAGGGCGTGGAGCTGGAGCCGGACATGAACCAGTACGATACCCAGCACGTCACCATGACCCATCCACGCATGTCGCGCGC
This sequence comes from Lamprobacter modestohalophilus, assembly GCF_016583905.1. GTDB lineage: Bacteria > Pseudomonadota > Gammaproteobacteria > Chromatiales > Chromatiaceae > Lamprobacter > Lamprobacter modestohalophilus. The sequence goes on from NZ_NRRY01000074.1 coordinate 10,097, forward strand.
CGACTGGGAGGCGATCTATCGCGAGGTCTGGGATCTTTATTACAGCGATGAGCACGTAGCGACGGTGCTGCGCCGCTGCCGGGTCTGGGGGTATGACCCGAAGAATATGTTGGCTAAGCTATTCGCCTTTCATGCGCCGATCGTCCATGAGCGCATGCATCCGCTGGAGGGCGGGCTGATCCGGCGCAAGGTGCGGCGCGATCGCCGGCCTGGCCTGCCGATCGAGCATCCGCTGCTGTTCTATCCGAAGTTCGCTTGGGACTTTGTGATCAAGTACGGTGGCGCCTATCGGATGCATCGTCACTATAAACGCATCTTAGAACGCGTCATGGCGGAGCCTGATCCGCTGGCCTATACCGATACCGCGATGCAGCCGGTCAGCGTCGATGAGCGGCAACGGCTGGAGATATTCGCGAACGTCAATGCGGCTTAGATATTGTCCATCAACTTCTTCCCGATTTGAGCACCACTGTAGGGCGATTGTCGGGAGTTAGAAAATAGACGGTTACTTAGCAAGTGCCTCGGGATTGATGACCCGCATCGCCTCATCGCCCATGCCCATCGCCAGGATGCCGGCAGAAGTCGCGCGGTTAAGTTCAGGATTTTCTGACCGTGACGCTGACCCACCATTGGACCGACCAGGGTGCGAGATGACTCTCGCGAATCGGTACGCGAGCAGTTGACCCAGAGGTTTCTGAAGCCGTTGTCGGCTCAGCCCCTGGCCGATGGTCGAGGATCAGGCCGGATCGGCAGGGTGGCTCGATCTCGCTGGGCCGCTCGACGGGCTCGCCATTGAGGTTGGCGATCAGTCGAAGCTGGCGGTGATCGCTCGTGCGCCAGTGCGCGGAAAGGCGGCCGCGACCAAAGACCAGGGCATCGCCGCCCTGTTCGATCAGCGGGATCAGCGGTGCGATCAGGGCTCGGCGCAGGGCGAGGAGTCGGCGGCAGAGGGAGAAGCGTCGTTGTTGCGACAAGTCAGCGGAGCCTGTGTCGGGGTCGACCGCTTTGCCGGGATGGTCGCGCCAGCGCCAATCGAGCCGCGAGCGGGTGAAGGTCTCGGGGTCGTTGGGGTCCGGGATCGATGCGCGGCTGGCGGCGTCGGTGAATCCATAGCTGCGGGCGAACTCGCGGCGCCGACCCTCGCGCACCGCATCGGCGAGCTCGGGGCCGAAGTCGCAGAAGAACAGGAACGGGCTGTCGGCGTCGAATTCCTCGCCCATGAAGAGCAGTGGCGGGGAGGGCGCGAGCAGGATGAGGGCGAAGGCGGCGTCTAGGGCTTCGGTCGGGATCAACTGATGCAGGCGCTCGCCGAAGGCGCGGTTGCCGGCCTGATCATGGTTCTGCAAGAAATTGACCATCGCTGCCGGTGGCAGATGCCGGCTCGGGGTGCCGCGGCGATGGCCATCGCGAAACGCCGATGGCTCGCCCTGATAGGCGAAGCCCTGAGTGAGTGCGCGGGCGATAAGCTGAGTGGTCCTGTCCTCGAAACGAGCCTTTGACTCCAAGCCTGAGCCGTGGCTGGAGGTAGACTGGATGGTGGAGCTAGGGCCGGGGCTCGAGCCTGCGTCCGAGATGAAGTCCTGATATGGGCCATCGGTCTCGCCGGTCAGCAGATGATGCAGCGCGTGGTGGAGGTCATCGTTCCACTGGGCGGTGAAGTGGCGTGGTTGTCCTGTGGATGTGCGTGCATAACGCCGCGCGTCGTTGCGATCGTTTTCCAGGACCAGATGGATCTGCCGGGCGCGACCGGGACCGGTCTGCACGCGCTGGGCAAGCTCATCGAGCAGGTCGGGCTGGCTCGTATCTAGGATACGGTCGACGGCATCGAGCCGCAGGCCATCGAAGCGGTATTCCTCGAGCCAGTAGAGGGCGTTCTGGATGAAGAATTCGCGCACCCAATGCGCTTGTGGGCCATCGAGATTGATCGCGGCTCCCCAGGGTGTGTGGTGGTCTGGATGGAAGAAGTCCGGGGCATAGCAGTGCAGATAGTTGCCTTCGGGGCCGAAATGGTTATAGACCACATCGAGCAGCACCATCAGGCCGCGCTGATGGGCGCCGCGGATCAGCCGCTTCAGCTCATCGGGTTGGCCATAGCAGGCATCGGGTGCGTAGAGCAGGGCGCCGTCATAGCCCCAGTTGCGCCGGCCCGGGAAGTCCGCCAGCGGCATTAGCTCGATGGCGGTGACGCCAAGCTCGAGCAGATGATCGAAGCGGGACTCGATGCTGGCATAGTCGCCGCCGGCGCTGAAGGTGCCGACGTGCAGCTCATAGATCACCGCCTCATGCCAGGGCCTGCCGCGCCAGGCCGACTCGGCTGCGCCCCAGTCGAAGGCGCGTGGGTCGACGATCTGGCTCGGGCCATGGACATCACCGGGCTGAAAACGCGAGGCCGGGTCGGGTACGGCTAATCCAGCATCGATTTGATAACGGTAGCGGTCGCCAGCGCGCGCTTCGGTCAACTCGAGATGGTGCCAACCGTCTTCTGCGCGGTGCATTCGGAGCGACTGCGCTTCCTGCCCAGGGACAGAGGCGGCGCTCCAGAGCAGCTCGACTTGCTGAGCGTCTGGCGCCCAGAGGCGAAAGTTGACACCACCGTTGGCGGTGATCTCGGTGCCGAAGGGCATGCTGTGTTGAAATCCGGTAGGCATCGTTGTGTGTGCGTGGCTATTAGCCTGGATAGTTCATGAATCTCACGCGAAGGCGCGAAGACGCTAAGGAAACCAAGTGTCTGGACAAGTTATTGTGACCTGGTGGGTCGTTTGCGGATTCCTGCTCGCCGGAACGATCTCTGCCGGCCTTGGTCTGACTCCCTTTTGCCAAATCCCTCGTGATGCCCATGGCTCTTGTGTCTTCTGATTCCGCTACCGATGGTCGGTCAACGCAGGTGCCGGCGGCGTGGCGGGCGCTGCGCATTGCTGTTATCGGCGCCGGTCTCTCGGGACTGGCTGCGGCGCGGATGCTGGCCGATCAGCAGCATCAGGTTAGCCTGTTCGAGAAGTCGCGTGGCTGCGGCGGTCGAGCAGCGACAAGGCGTGCCGCATATCCGAGCGGACAGCCCAGCGGACAGCCGCTCCGTTTCGATCATGGTGCCCAGTATTTTACGGCCCGCGATCCAGGCTTTCAGCGTCGCGTCCAGAGCTGGGCCCAGCGTGGATTAGTCGCGCCCTGGGACGGTCGCATCGGTGCTTTCGATGGGACCGAGTTTACGCCCGCGGGGCAGGAGACCACACGCTGGGTCGGTGTCCCGGGGATGAGTGCGCTCGGCCGGGAGCTGGCCAAGGGCCTGAGCGTCCGGCTGGAGACACGGGTGATGCCGCCACGCTGGTGCCGAGGCCGTTGGCAGCTCAGCGATGAGGCAGGGACCGATCTCGGCCGCTTCGATCGGGTGGTGGTGAGCGCGCCGGCGCCGCAGAGCGCTGAGCTGCTGATGGATGCGCCCCGGCTTGCGGCACAGGCCGCCTGTGTCGACTACACGCCCTGCTGGACCCTGATGCTCGGCTTTGATACGCCGGTGCCGCTGGCCTTCGATGGCGTCTTTGTCAATCAGACGCAGGGGCCATTGCGCTGGGTTGCACGCGATAGCAGCAAGCCGGGTCGGGCGAGGCCCGCTAGGGATGCGGCCGTGGCAGGAAATGCGACCAGGAGTGAGGAGGATTGCTGGGTGCTGCATGCCGAGCCGGGCTGGACGCGCAAACATCTGAATGATCCGCCCGAGCAGGTGGAGGCCGCCATGCTCGAAGCCTTTGCGGCCCTGGTCGAGCTGGCCGGCGGATCACTGCCGAGGATCAACTGGCGCCAGTCGCACAGCTGGCTCTACTCGCTGGTCGAGACGCCGCTGGAGGAAGGCTGCCTCTGGGACCCAGCGCTTGGAATTGGTGCCTGTGGCGACTGGTGCAACGGCGCCCGCATCGAAGGCGCCTGGCTCAGTGGCGAGGCAATCGCCAGTCGTCTCTTGGCCGCTGTTGCCTCTGCATAGGTGACCGATCGGCCAACCAATCGCGCCTCTCTCGCTGCGGATGAGCCTAAGTGATCCCGGTGTCGTTCTCGGTCGGTGAGGTGCACATGCCTTTGCCGTGCTCATCAAGACTGCCCAAGCGAGCCTCTAAGATGCTCGGCTTGTATTTTACAATGATGCCTTAAGGTAAAATAAAGTCGAACCTTATTTTAGGAAGGCCAGAGGCAGGCAGAATGAAGCGAGACCGCCAAGGCCGCTATGTGACCATTTCGACGGTCGGCGAGAAGGCAAAGGCCTTCGTGCCGGCGCCGCTGCCGCCGCATCCACCGATCGACTGGACGCCTGATCTGCGTAGCAAATTCGACCAGGCACTGCTGGCGCTCGGGCGACTGGACAGCGTCTCGACCCTGCTGCCAGACACCTCGCTGTTCCTCTACATGTATGTCCGCAAGGAGGCCGTGCTTTCCTCCATGATTGAGGGAACCCAGTCGTCCCTGTCGGACCTGCTGCTGTTCGAGTTGGAACAGGAGCCTGGAGTGCCGCTGGATGACGTGCGGGAGGTTAGCAACTATGTCGCTGCCCTCGATCATGGCCTGCGACTGCTGGAAGAGGGGCTGCCATTATCGCTGCGGCTGCTCCGCGAGATCCATGGCGTGCTCCTGAGCAAGGGCCGGGGCAGCAGCCAAACCCCAGGCGAGTTCCGACGCAGCCAGAACTGGATCGGCGGCACCCGGCCAGGCAATGCGACCTTCGTCCCACCTCCGGCCGATGCCGTCATGGAATGCATGAGCAAGCTTGAGCTGTTCCTGCATGACCAGCCGGAGCCGACCCCGGTGCTACTCAAGGCGGCGTTCGCCCATGTGCAGTTCGAGACGATCCACCCGTTTCTTGATGGGAATGGCCGCCTGGGGCGTTTGCTGATCACGCTGCTGTTGTGCTCGGAGTCGGTCTTGCGCGAGCCGCTGCTCTACCTCAGCCTCTACTTCAAGACGCACCGCCAGCATTATTACGAACTGCTCAATCGCGTGCGCCAGACCGGTGACTGGGAAGCCTGGCTCGCGTTCTTTGCCGAGGCGGTGATCGTGACTGCCACCCAAGCGGTGGAGACCGCCCAGCAACTGCTCGCGCTGACAAGCCAGGATCGTGACAAGATCAGCACGCTTGGTCGCGCAGCTGCATCCAGCTTGCGGGTTCACCGAGCACTGATGGCGCATCCCATCGCTACCTCCGGCTCGCTGGTGGAGGAGACTAGTCTCACTCCAGCGACCGTCAATAAGGCGCTTGGCCACTTGGAACAGCTCGGCATTGTGAAGGAGTTGACGGCGCAAAAGCGCAATCGGTTATTCAGCTACGCCCGCTATATTGAGATCATCAGTCGTGGTACGGAACTGCCGGGTCGCTCGGGTTGAGGTTGTCGTAACCGTTCACGGCCTCTTGAACCCGAAGTAGCTGACCCTTTTGGTCCTAGACTCAGAGTCGAGATCCGGTTAATGTTGGCGCATGCATCCGATCATGCACGCGGTACAAGGCCGGCGCTGTTCGCCCGCGCTCAGGTTGATCACACGGTGCGATGACACCTGAGCAGGCACAAGCGATCTATGCGGCCGGAGAGCAGGCGGTTATCGAGCGCCTGTGTG
>NZ_NRRY01000075.1 GCF_016583905.1 Lamprobacter modestohalophilus
CCGTTGATCGGATCACCTTGTGGGTTTGCCGTGGTCCACTCGCTCAGAAAGCTGTGCGTCGCCCAATCCGAGCAGGACATGCTCGCGATCCAACTCAAGAATCGCATCAGCGCTGCATCAAACCCTGAGACGAACTGCTCAGCCGGATAGGCTGTGCGTCTTGGCGTGGTGCGGGTGGCGAATGCGCTGAGCTCCAGCAGGTATCCTCGGTCGCGTTGCGTTTCCAGCTCCGCCTCTGTCCAGCCAGTGTGTTCCAGGACTTTGGCGCGATCCCAATAACGCTCATCGTCTTCGAGCTCAAGGGCGTGGGTTTCAAGGTCGCCAAGCTCCTCGTCCGGGCAGAACAGATGGGCCATGCCAAACAGCAGATCTTCAGCGTGGCGGTCATCGTCTAATTCCTGGATGCTTTGCTTGAGCGTTTCCTTCTCAGCCTGTGTTTGCTCTGGATCGCCGTAAAACGAGAAGTCGCTGGTGATCGCGCCAATCAGCTCATGCAAGGTGATCGAGGGGGGTCCTTGAGCGGTGCCCAGCGGCACGCTGACCATCAATCGGTCCTGACAACGTTTTCCGCTGATGGTGAGCGACATGATGCCAGCGCCGATGCTGAGCGGCAGGTCGATACAGCGATCGAAATCGAAGCTGACGGAGTAGTCGATCTGGCTCCCTGCTGTGTAGTGGACGCCCGATAGGTCCGTGTCCTGCGCCAGGGGCGCGGATCGGCCGCTGAGATGCCAATAACGGGATGCGTCCTTGATCGTAACAGGGCGGCCTGCCTGGTCGGTGGTGTCCTCCACCAGATTGAGGTAGCGGGTTGAGGTCGGCGAGTGGGGATCTTGCGCCGCGGCGATGCGCCTCAGCAGCTCATTCGGTATGCGCAGTTCCTGGGACAACGAGAGCACCAGAGACTCCACCGCAGGCTCGCTGGGGTCGGTGTCTTCGCGAGGGTCTGGCACTAGGTCGCCGGCACGCAGGGCGTCGCAGCGTGCCGCGTACTCATGCGCCCAGTTGTGCTTGTAGAGATCCATCAGCGTCGCGTTGGCCTTGAGCAGGTCGAACACCGCGGACAAGCGGACACCGGGTTGGATCGCGACGATGCGATTGAGCCAGTGCTGAGCCTCAGCGGTGATGTCATCGAGACGTTCTCGCAGCCCCTCAGGGGTTTCATGTTGGCGACGAAACAGGAGGCGACCCTCAGGAGTGAGCTCGATTTCGGAATACGCGGACATCGGGATTGCCATGGTCGGAGTGGAACGTCGCGACTGAGGATACTGGCAGCGGCCCTGGGAGGACATAGGCATATCAGATCGATGGCGTCAGGCAAGGGATGTCTGGCGCTCCAAGTCGTTTTCCGTCAGACGTCCTGTATGCATGCATGCAGTCGTCGACTCGTTTGCTCAGAAACAGCGTCCTCGAGAGACCAGAGAGATGTGCGGCCCCGGATGATTTAAGCGTTGGAGATCACAGGTCAATCCGTTCGAGATCCCTCAGATTATGTGTCAAGCGCCGGGCGCTGCAGGCCGGCCTTGAGACGACCGGGATCTGCAATCACACCTTCCGGGGTACCGGCATCACCGCCTACCTCGAGAACCCCGAGGCCAAGCTCGAGCATGCTCAGCAGATGGCGGCGCACCCCGATCCGAAGACGACGCGGCTCTATGATCGTCGCAGTGATAAGGTCTCGCTCGATGAGGTGGAGCGGATTGGGATCTGAGCGCTGGCTGTGAAGCCGCTACGCTGGCGTCATCCGATTCAAGGACTCACCGGTGACCGCCGTTCCTCCTCGGTGAGCCACCGCAGAGATCGTCAACCTCAATAGTGGCGACGGGCTTCAACGGTACGCACAGGTGGTAACGCGTTGCCTTGCGCTCGCCGGTCCGATAGAGGACGTCTAATGCGACGAGATCGGCCAGATCACGCGTGGCGGTTGCGGGCGTGGCACCGGTGATACCGCGGTAGTTTCCGGCGCTGAGCCCTCCGGTGAAGCCGTCGGTGCCGGCGGCGAACATCCGCAGCACGGCCTTTTCCTGGCGTGTATTGAGCTTGCCGCGCACGCGCCCGAGCAGTCGCGCCTTGCCGATGATGAACTCGACCTGCGCCAGGCTGCGCCGCTGCGCCTCGATCACCTTGGCCGCGAACCACAGGAGCCAGTCCGTGACATCTAGGGCGCGGCTGGCCGCCTCAAGCGCCCCGTAATACGGCTTCCGGTGTTTGAGCAAGGTGCCCGCGACGGCGGTCAGCACCGGGTCAGCCAACCCCTGAGTGATTCCCTGCGCCAGGGCCTTTTCTGCGATCGCCCGGCCGATCCTGCCGTTGCCGTCCTCGAACGGGTGAATGCTCTCGAACCATAGATGCGCGAGACCCGCACGGGTGAGCGCCGGCAAGGGCCGCGCTCCCGTCGGAGCGGTGTCCTCAAACCAGGCCAGGAAGTGCTCCATCTCCGCCGGCACCTGCGCCGAGGGCGGGGCCTCGAAATGAACCCTGGGCGCATAGACGGCTCCCGAGACGATCTGCATCGGCTCGCGATGGGTTCGGTATCGGCCGATGGCCTCCAGATCACGGCGACCGTTCATGACCATGCGGTGCCACGCATGCAGCCTGTCGTGGTCGAGCGGCTCGGCCAGGGAGCGATACAGGGAGACCATCATCTCGGCAATCCCAGCCTCTGCGGCGCCGACGCTGCGCCGGTCACCGGCGAGACCGAGTTGTCGCCGGATCGAAGACTGGACGCTGTCGCGGTCGAGCACCTCGCCCTCGATGGCCGAGGTCGCCACTGCATCGACACTCATGAGGTCCACGACGAGGGTTTCGCGGCTCGGATCGTCCAGGTGTCGAGAGGCACCGATCACCATCCCCGCCCCTTGCGCAAACAGGGTCTCGGCCCGAGTCAGCCGGTCCTGATCCCAGGTGAAATCCGGCCAATCGGGGCGCTGCCAGTTCCAGGTCATGATGGATAAGATATCGGTTTATCGCTCAAGATAACGCACTTTCACGAGCGATAAAAGCCCCTGTCTCGCTCACGCCGGGCCTGGCCTTCGCCGGTTTCCGGGACAGGCTGAACCCGTCCGGGAATGCCTTCGTCTGCAAGCAGTTGGCGACGCCCGACGGTGTTCGTCGCCCTACCCCACGCGCTTGATTATGGGCTTTCGGAAGCGCGCTGAATCTCGGGGCTCAACCATTCCAGCTCCTCCGTAGTAACCAAGTCATGGCGACGCATCATCATCAAGCAGCGCACGGCGGCGGAGCGGCGCAGGCTATCGAAGCTCTGATCCATTTCCTTGTCGCGCTCGCGGACCATGCGCGATAGCTCGGCGGACACGGGCGCAAGAACATTAGAAAATCGGCATCTGGCAGCTCGTGACAGCTTGGCTAGTTCTGGGCTAATCAGCTGCGCCGGCTGCCGCACAATGCCCCCTGGGGGCTATTCTCCAGTGATGAGCGGCACCGACGCGCGGCGCTTGAACAGTATCATCCACGCAGCGAAATCGGTGTTCACCTGCACAATCTGCTCGCGCACTACAGGTTCGGAGAGGGCAATATGGCGCACACCACAGAAGACATGAAACGCGAAGCCCGTGAGTGGATCATCGAGCACTATCTCGATCAGCTCGAGCCCGAGGAACGACTGCAGGGGCTTGATCTGGAAGACCGGCTCAAGGGGATCGATCCCGCCTTCATCGAAGCCTGGCTGGCTAAACAGCGCAAAGATCATTAACAAGTCGTCTTGAGGCGAGAAGCTTGCCGGAAATTGCGTTTCGGCGTGGGATGATGGCCGCCAACCCACACTATTTTTCCTGGGATCAGGCAAAGCAGGAGCGCTATCGCCTCGAGATGGACGACGAGGTGCGTTTCAAGATCAAGCAAGCGGTGATCAAATCACTGTTCGACCTCAGCGTGGCCAACGAGGACGATCTGGAGGACTTGCTCAGGACGTTCAATCCCCCGCAGTACCTGCTGTTAAACAGCGCCATGCTGCTTGCCCGGGGCATCGGTAAAGACCTGTTCTATCTCAACGAGCCGTTTGCGCAGCATCGCGCACTCGTTCGCTTCGAAACCCTTGGCGAGCACGACCACCATGACCACTGCTGGCAGCAGGATGCGGAGCAGGCGCAGGACTCGAGCTACGTGCCCCAGCCCTACCGAGGTGCGCTTCGCGGGACTTGGGCACGGCTACGGATCGATGGCCAGTTTTTCTACGCCTCACTGTGGATGGCCTCCTGGTATCTGCAGAGCCAGATCGACGACTGCGGCCATGACGCAATCGAGACACTGATCCCGCACCGCTATGTCCCGGGTGAGCACCACGGCAAGCGCGAAGCTGGCGGCACGCGCTACGACATGCGGGTCGACGCCGATGGCCAAGAGGCACAGCTCGATGAATTGAATCAGCGTTTTTACCGCTATCTCGTTGAACGGCAGCAGACGCTTGCCGACCGGTTTGACCAGGAGGCACAGGGGTGCCTGTACCTGTTCGAGGATCACTGGGACAGCGATCCGCACATGCAGTTTGTGTTCACGGATAAGACAGCGCTGCAGGCGGTGCGCATTCGCCAGTTCATGGCCGATTGCCGGAAGATCAGCGGCGATAGGCGCGCGCTCAGCGCCTTGGAGGAACAGGAGAAACAGGCGGTGATGGGATTCATCGAGCACCAGTTCCGTGACATCCAGGACCACTTCGACCCCACCATCGTCAGGTTTCGCAAGAAGCGGAAAGTCGTCTTGGCGGATGGTGCACTGGATGATCTACTGGATTAGCAGTCTCCTGCACGGCAGCATCCATGAAGACACCGACCCACCCGTGGGCCTTTCGCTCGCGTTTTCGCGCCAAGGCCTTTGGCTGGAAGGCCTCCAAGCTGGCCTCGCAGCGGCTCAAGGAGGCGCTCACCGAGATCAAGGCGGTTGCCCGGGTCGATCCGCTGATCGCGGCGGATGGGGCCATCCTGTTGATGGAGAAGCTTTGGCCGGCGCTGGCTCAGGTGGACACCTCCTCGGGTGCCTTGGGCAATGCGGTCAACAAGGCGGTTCATGAGCTGGTCGATCTCGTCATCGCCGCGCCGGTGGACGCTCAACGTCGCGAGCGCTGGTTGGAGCGGCTGTGGACGGCGGTTGAGGAGGACGGCGTTGCGTACCAGCCCCATTCAAGCCTCCAAGAAGGCATTCACACTCAGGCTCCGCGGCAGCAAGCGCCCGCTGGGGCCGGGCAACATGGTCACGATCTGGCGGCTGTCCTCCGGACCATAGCTGACATGAATCGGCTGATCCGCGCCATAGAAGTAGAGCCGATCAAATGGCGTATTCGCCGCCACCCACTGGGCGACCTCGCGCATATCCTCATCCTCGATGATGAAGTCCACCGCTGCCCCCAAACGCGGGCAGACCAGATTGCCGAGGCGATTACGCTCATGCGCGGCATGCTGATCGCGCTTCGGATCGATGCGCCCTGGAATCTGCCGCGCCAGCGCCGGCGAGCAAAAGCCATAGGTCAGACGGATCATCCCGAACCAGTCGATCACCGGGTCTAACACCTGCTCGGCCAGCTCCAGTAGCGCCATGTAGCTTTCAGGATGCTTAGGGCGATTGTCGAATGCGTGACCGTGACCGTTACTATCACCATCACCGTTACCGTTACCATCTCTGTTGCGCTCAGCCAGCAGACGCTCACAGGTCTCGCCACACTCGATGAGTTGCCGAAAGGTCAGGAACCGACCGCAAGCATCATCTAGCGCCGGCGTGGTCTGCATCCGGCGCAGCCGCAGCCCATCCACCGCCCAACGGTGGCGCGCCAAGAGCGCAGTCAGCTCGGTCGCTGGCGGGCCATAACCCGCAAGGCTAAACAGCCCGCGCGCATCGAGCTGCTCTAGCGCCTCGTCGAACGCGACCTGCTCGGGGTAGCCCGGATATTCCTCATTGATGAAGCGCGATTTGCGATAGAGGAACGGCGGCTCGAACAGCTCGCCGTAGCCGAACAGATCGACAGCCTGATCGCGCATCTTGATCTTCACCCGCTCCAGCATGCGCGGCAGCGCCTGGCCATCGAAGTCGTCGAAACGCATCAGGGTGAGCTTGCCGGAACCGATGTGGATCTTGATCAGATCGGCGTTATGCACATCACCATAAAGCGCCGCCGCCGCGCCGATGTAGACGCGCAACAGCGCCGGTAACTGCTCCACCAGACTGGTATGCAGCGTGAGTGAGCCGCGCGGCGTCACTCCCGCTTCAGTGTCTTGCTGACGGGCCTCGCGTTGCCCCGAATGCGCGAGCGGTGAGCCGCTAGCGCCGGCGACCGCAGGCTCAGTCGAGCCGCCCCGTTGCCCAGGCCCAGCCGCGCGTTCTTCAAGCTCGAGCCAACCCAATCCATGCTCCGCAGCCTCTCGGCAGGCGTCGGCGACGGCCTCACTGTCAGCAATCGCAAACAGCCGCGTGAACCCCGCTGAGCAGGCCGACTTGTAGTCGCCGAAAAAGGCCTTGATGTCACGCTGCAGTCCCTCTTCCAGGTGCTTGTAGGGCCGGCGACGCTCGAACTGCAGCAACGCCAGATACACCTCCAGATCAGCCACCCGCTCGGCCTCGGCGCCCTTCAGCAGGCACGCGACCTCGGCCTCGCCCAGCGTCTCGGTCTGATGCTCTTCCAAGAACCGCAACGCCTTATTGAAGGTGCCAAAGGCCTCGATCAGCACGAGCAGATCCTCGGCCCCAACCTCAACCCTCTCCGGCTTACGCCCCAGAGTTAGCCATTGCTCCCAGAGGCGCTCCAAGGGTTCTCGATGAGCGGCATACAGCTCTGCGCGTCGATCCCGTCGCACGCTGACTCGCGGTGCGCGCGCGGGTGCGGATGGATCGCGCAGGCGACTGCGTCGGCGGCGATAGCGATCGGCAAGAAATCGCTGCTCGGCATCTTTATCGCGAAAGATGTAGAGCACCCCGGGCGCGACCGGGATCGGCTCCTCATCGAGCGCATCGCTCAGGAAGTCTTTGATCTCCTGCTGTGAGTAATACTTCTGGAAGGTCTGACGCTGGGTCATCACCCCGTCGCGAAAGCGCGCGCCGCGCGGGTCGTTCTGATTCGCCAGCATCACCGAGACCACGAGCAGGCACTCGGCCAGGGACCAACCGCGGGTCAGCGCCTCGAGCCGCTCGTCGAAGTCTTCGATGACGTTGATGACGAAGCCGAGGTTGACCAGATCGGCGGTCTCGATCGGCTGATCGGGCGCGAAATAGGGGTCCCAACCCGCCGCCGTCAGTCCGTTCTCGCACAGACCACGCACATCATCGCCGCGACCGCAGCCATAATCGAAGAGCCGATAGCGGCCATCGAGAAAACCATGCCGCGCCAAGCTCTGGATCGGCGCCGAGAACCCGTAGCGAACCATGGCGGTGCGCTGACGCGCGGCCTCCCAGCCCGCATGCAAGGGTGCGCCATCGTCGGCCGCCGTCTCGACCTCAGCGGCCTCAAGATTCCCCAGCGGCAGCAACGCATGACCATCGATGCGATAGCCTTTCTCACGGACCAACGCCAACCACTGGCGCTGATAGCCGATGCGGGTGCTGTCCTCGAACAGGCCAATCGACTCTGCCTCTGCCGTCAGCGCCAGATACTCGTCGTGACGCGGATGATCGCTCGGTAGCAGCAGTTCCTTACGATGCAGGATCGGCGGGTTGAGGGAGTCGGCATAGGTGCGATAGCCGACCTCACCCGTGCTCGGCTCAAAGCGCCAGCTCTCGCGCAGCGCCGGGAAGGGGTTATCGAAGAAGTGGGGATAATGGAGCAGCGCCACCTGGCCGTCGGCATCCAAGCGCAGCACATTGAACTGCTCGCCCCGCTCCAGCCCGGCAGCCTGCTCCGCCTGTCTGACTGCCTGCTCCCAAGCCTCGCGGCGAGCATCATCGAGTGCCGCCAGCGTCTCGACGTGCAGATAGGTTCGACGGCCGATGACTTTGCCTGGCATGCCGTCACTCATGCTGTCGTCAGATGGATCAGGTTGTAGCCATGACCGCTCACAGCTGGCATCTTACAGGCGATGTAGCGTTTATGAACACTCATAAGGCGGCGCCACGGCATTGCCGAGCGCGATGGAGATCAAGATGATGACATTGACGACAAACCGCGCTTCCCGTCCGCGCGCTCAGACGCTCGCCAACGCAGCCGCGCTCGCGTTGTTGCTGCAGATCCCAGCGTTAGCCTTCGGCGACGACGACAAGAACCCGATCCCCAAGGTTGGTAGCTGCCCGGTCGGCTATCGTACCAGCGGCAACTACTGCATCCCGCTGCAGAGCACCGACAAGGAGGTCATCATCAAGCTGGAGTCTTGCCCTTCAGGTTACCGCACCAGTGGGAATTACTGCATCAAGCAGAAATAGGTGTTCGATTAGGTGTTCGATCAAGATCGATTGCGACCGAGGGATCGGAAGGATGCACGCCCCGGCGTCGATCGCCCACGCCTCGGCTGCCGCAAAGAAGGCGATGGCCTCACGTGGATAATCGAGAATCAGGTTCTTGAAGTTTTGAGAGTGCATTCAGCCAGCGCTCGCCTTCACGATCAGGGCGACGATCGGCGGTGATCCAGGTCTCGATCGCCTTCAGCGCAGGCACCCTGCAGAGCAGTTCCGCCAACCCTGCTTCGTCGAGATCGGTGAACCGCCGGCCGCCGTGATCTCGCTCGCCGCGTCCGTACTTAAACGAGACATAGAGATTCCCGCCTGGCCGCAGTGCGTGCGCCAAGCGCTGCAGCACATCCGGCAACTCTGCCAGCGGAACGTGCAACAGGCTGGCGCAAGCCCAGATACCATCGAAGCGCCCGCGCCAGTCGATTTCCTGGAAGCGCCGGATCTCCACGGGCAGCCTGCAGTGCGCCTCGGCGAGCGCAGCCAAAACCGGGGATGGCTCCATCGCCGTGACTGCATAGCCACGCTCGTGAAAGACACGTGCATCGCGCCCCGAGCCGCAGCCGGCATCAAGAATCGCTGCGCCCTCAGCCAGTTCGCGCCAGAACGGCTCATAGAGCGACGACATATCGACGTCAACGGTGGCGGCGAAGAATAACTGCGCCTCGGAGTCATAATATGCCAGGGTGGGATCTGAACGGCGCATCAGGTTGTTCAAAGCTTGCTCACTGCTGCGCTAGCCCTGAGCGCGATGCTGGGTGCTGACTGAAAGCCCTTTATACTGACAGAATCGGTGGCTCTGGTACTAGCCGCGCTTGGAGCAAGCACAAGGGGGGGTCACGATGATGAAGGGGCAAACCAATAATGATTGCAACTGGACGCAAATGCTTCGTGAGGCGGTGGCAATCGGCTCGCACGAGCGCGTTGCCGAGGTCTTCAGCCTGCTGATCTGGCAAGACGGCGAGCGGATCAGCGTCCGGGCAAAGACCTTCCTTGAGCAGTTTGCGCCGAGCTACTTCGCCGAAAAGCACTTGACGGCGGCGATGATCGAGGATCGCCTGCGCAGGGAGATGTTCAGCGCCGGTGTGCTGGCCTACCTGGACG
The DNA here is from genome assembly GCF_016583905.1 of Lamprobacter modestohalophilus. Lineage (GTDB taxonomy): Bacteria > Pseudomonadota > Gammaproteobacteria > Chromatiales > Chromatiaceae > Lamprobacter > Lamprobacter modestohalophilus. The sequence continues at coordinate 9,484 of NZ_NRRY01000075.1, forward strand.
GTCGAGGGGCAGAGATCGATCTCTCGGTCGAACGCGACATCGCGACCTGGATCAAGGCCAACGCACCGGCCATGGTCAGCGCTAACCTGAAGCTCATGGAGCAGCAGCTTGGGCCGGCCGGATTCGCGACCCATCGGGATCAGGTCAAGCTTCATCAGTTGATCAGTCTCGAGATCTACGAGGCGGTGCAGCAGCGCGCTCTGGAGAAGGTCTGGGCCGACATCGAGGCGGACCTGGTGGATGTGATGGCTGCGGCGGCGTCCTAGGCTGGCAACAATGCTGAAGCATTTTCTCGCGCACCGCTTAACAACATGCTTAAACAACCTGCCGCCAAATAACGGATGAGATGATGCCACAGGAAAGCCCCACAACCTCCGCTCACCTGTCTACCCAACCCGAAGACGACTTCATTAGCATTTTTGTTGAGCTGTTTGGGCCAGAAAAGGCACTACTCCTAGCGCCCGAGTTCGCGGTGCGGGACATCGACGGCGGCGCCCGCTTCATCGATTTCGCCCTGCGTGCTGGCGGCAAGAAAATTGCCTTCGAGATCGATGGTCCTACGCATTATCAGCCACCAGCCTTCGATCGCACCAAGTACGAAGACGACCTGCTGCGTCAGAACAGCCTGATCCATCAGGGCTGGCAGGTGTATCGCTGGACTGATCACGAACTCGATCAGCGCCGAGAACGGGTCAAGGAACAGCTCGCGCTCTTCCTGGAGCGGATGCCTGGTCTGCTCGACATGGATGATTTTCTGCCCAAACAACGCGCCTGTGCGGCTGACTTCAACCTTCGCACCCACCAAGGCGAAGCACTCGACTGGCTCGCGCTCATCCGCGCCGAAGGCACTACTATTGCCTTGCTCGGCCATGCCACGGGTTCCGGCAAGACCTTTACCGCCATCGAAGACGCCCGGCGTATCGGTGAGCCGGTGCTCTATGTCGCCCACACCAAGAACCTGATCCGCCAAACTGAGCGTGCCGTTAATGCACAGTGGCCAGAGGCCATCACAGGCATCATCCAAGGCGGACGCTTTGAGCCCAATGCGCAGCTCGTTCTGGCCACGGTGCAATCGCTCAGCAACCACTTGAACGAGATCGACCCAAGCCATTTCCGCTATTTGATCATCGACGAAGCCCACCACGCTGCCGCCGACAGCTACCAGCAAGTGCTGGCCTACTTCCGCCCGGTCTTCACCCTGGGACTGACTGCCACCCCCGAGCGCGCGGACGGCAAGTCGATTCTCGACATCTTTCGTGATACCGCCCATCGCCTGAGCCTCAAAGAGGCCATCGAGCGCGGCGAGCTGGTGCCCATCCGCTGCGTGCGCGTCAAAACCAATGTCGATCTCAGCCGTGTGCGTTTCAACGAAGTGCAGTACCACCGCCAGGACCTTGAGCAGGCCATCACCATCCCGGCGCGCGATGAGCTGATCGTGCAGACCTATCTGGAGCATGTGCGCGGACGCAAAGCCGTCACCTTCGCCGTCAATGTCCGTCATGGCGAAGCGCTGGCCGAGCGCTACCGCGCTCAAGGCGTCCCCGCACGCGCAGTTTCCGGCCAGATGCCCAACAAGGAGCGCGATGCGGTTCTTGATGCCTTCGCGCAAGGCGAATTGCACATGCTCTGCGCCTGCGATCTCCTCAACGAAGGCTGGGATTGTCCGGACATCGAGGTCTTACTGATGGCGCGGCCGACCCTGTCAAAGATCATCTACATGCAACAGCTCGGACGTGGCACACGCAAGGCACCCGGCAAGGATAGCCTCTTGGTCTTCGACTTCGTCGATAACGCTGGCCGCTACAACCAAAGCTGGAATGTTCATCGCGTCACCGGCAATCGGCGCTATCGGCCCGGTGGCTTCGCCGTCGCCCCAAAAGATCGAATCGAGGATGAAGAACGCTCCGGCCCACAGGACCCGATCATTCTCAACCTCGGACTTTGGACCGAACACTTCGAGGAAATCGATGTCTTCGACTGGCAAAGTACCGTCAAGGACATGCTTCCCGTCGCTGAGCTTGAACGCCAACTTGCGGCATCGGAAGGTTACCTTCGAAACAAGGTCTTGCAAGGCGAGCTAACACCCGACCACGACCTCAGCCTAGGCCGACGCCGCTACTTCTACTTCGCCAAGGAGCGCAAACAGGCGATTGCTGACCAGTTCGACCTGAAGCCGGTGACCGCCGCCAATATCCGCGAGCGATTCTTTGCGTTCTGCGAAGACATGGATATGAGCGCCAGTTACAAGCCTGTGCTGCTGCGCGCACTGCTGGATACCGTTGATGAGGAAGGCAAGGTCTCGCTGAATCTGCTGACGCTGGCGTTTCGGGACTTCTACCTCAGGCGACTGAATTGCGGTTTGCCAGCGGAAAAAGGGAAGCTGCGGATGGCGCGTGTGCAGGAGCTCACTGAAAGCGAAATCCAGCAGGTGATTCTCGGGATGCCGTTCAAGAAATATGCTCAGCGAGGATTTCTTGATTACGCTCGTGATTTGTCGCTGGTGCGAATTGCGCCAGCATTGTGGAAGCGTTTAGATAAGAAAAGCCGCGAACGCCTGCTGGATCTTGCCAACACATCGATCGCACAATATTTCGATAGATAACTCTTTCAATAAAAGCTCATTTCGTTGGTGTAGTAGCCATCTAGTTTCCCGCGACCGCCAGGATTCACTTCCAGTAATAAATTTACATTCAAAGGCTTGCAATTCTGAAAATGAATCGCCATCAGCCGCCAGGACTCCGCAATCGCAGTCGCCGATGCCGATGCCGATGCCGATGCCGAATCGGCTCAACGGAGTGCAGGCTCGGCACTCCCGAACGGCCATCGTCGATGACGCACTCGGCAACGTTGAACTCCAGCCCGTGGTCTGTGTCCGTCACGCGGAAAGGCAGTGTCTTTAGCCCCTTCAAGGCAATCTCCTAATCCTCGATGCAGCACGGGGTTCTCGACACTGGTGAACGCGTTCTGTACAACCTTCTGGCAGATGCTGAAATCGATCAGGCCGCAAACCCGCAGCCAATAGTGGGTGGCGTTGACCATGTTGCGCCCGACGCCGTGCCGACGTATGGCGTTCTCGGGATGCTCTAACAGGGCGGGGCTGTCACCAAGCGCGAGTAGGCTCTTGGGTAGCCAGCCGAACGGCAGCGGGAAGGTCTCGTGGCGTCCGAAGGTGCTCTTCTCGGGGTTGAGCTTCATCGGATGGAATCCATCGCTCGCGGCAGCGTTGCCGCACTGTAGACTTGTAGGGACGTCACTATTCCCTCCTCTCCTTCTGCCCGAATCACGAGAACACACCTCGTGATGTCATGATCTGTTCAGTATTGGCGGCATGCGTATCCGCTGTCCGGTGCTGAACGAGATCGATGAGTCTAAATGCTGCAGGTCCACGCGGCCATCAAATATTATCGTGGGGACAGTGACCATCCTATCTCCCGCGACCGCTCCCCGTACCACACCCGAGCGTGTCGATTACGACTCGCCCTCGACGGCCTAGCCAGATCAGACGGCTACCTCAATATCCTGATCCTCGATCACCACCGATCCGCACAGGCTGATCTGGTCGACCTGCCTGAGAACATCATTACGGTCTTCGATATGGATCGGTGCGATGCCATGATTACCTGGTCGCACTACTTCCCTGATCGGCGCCCTCCTCGCTTGCTCAAGCACATCCAGGACCCTGACCTCTGGCGCTTCGAACTGCCCGGCACGCGAGATCACCGCCACAGTCGCCTCCTATCCGTTCTCGCTCATCGAATGGGGCCGGCTCATGCGCGAGTCGCCCGAGCCGGCTGGCCAATCCATCGACAAGGAGGGCTCATCATGAGCTTTCGTTTCTGGCGTCGCGTCCAGCGCACTGCGAGGCGGTTACACTTGCTGGCATCGCATCTCACGAACGCAACCAATGACCATGGAGGTCGACATGCACGTCCTCGACACCGCCCTGAAGATCGCCACTGAGGCCCATGCCGGCCAAGCTGACAAAGCCGGTCGCCCTTACATCCTGCATCCGCTGCGGGTGATGGCCGCGATGGACACCGACGACGAGCGCGCTGTCGCGGTGCTACACGATGTCATCGAAGACACCGACTACGACGTCGACGGCCTGATCGACGCCGGCATTCCAGCACCGCTCGCTGAGGCGGTAGCCTGCCTGAGCAAACGCGACGGCGAGGATTACCCGGCCTTCATCGCGCGGGTGCTCGAGAACCCGCTCGCAGCACGGGTCAAGCGCGCGGATGTGGCGGACAATATCGATGTGCTGCGCCTTCAGAGCCTGCGCGACAAGGATCTGGTGCGCGTGGCCAGATACCACCGCGCCTGGCATCAGCTGAATGCGGCATTGGAGGCGCTACCCGGCTGAGGTCAATGTTGGCCTGAGCCCCATGCGGGCGGATGGACCCGATCAACTCGACGGCCTCGGCGGGATAACGCAGCGGGCGTATCGCAGCATCCGCGGGTTGCAAGCGGATGTGACCGGCTTCGCGAGAGAAGTGCTTGAGGGTGGCGGCGGCGCACGACTGGCGCCGGCATGAATCCCCTTGATGAGGGTCAGGTTGCGTTCGCGCGCTGCTGGTCTATACCCAAGCTAACCGCTCTGTTTCTGAGCGGGCGAGCAAACCAGAGGAGCTGAGGTTTGAGATGTCTAGCCCTATTGAGATCAGCGGCCATTAGTGGGTCCAGCACAACAGGTCATCGGTTCGGATGTCGAGTGTCCAGGAGACATAGTGTATGCAGACAGGTTACGCAATGATCGTCGGCGCTGGTTCCGGTACCGGCGCCGCCGTTGCCAAACGTCTGGCCGCCGAAGGCTGGCCGGTGGTGCTGACCCGGCGCAACGCAGAGGCGCTTGATGCCCTCGCCGCGGAGATCGAGGCGGCGGGAGGTCGGGCGCTGGCCGTCGCGGCCGATGCCGGCGATGAGGCTGAGGTCAGCGCCCTGTTCGAGACCGCGGCAGAGCACTTCGGCACACCGGAGTTGGTCGTGTTCGCGACGGCCGGGTTCGCGATGGGACATCTGGTCGAGACCGAGCCCAGCCGGCTCTATGAGCTGTGGCAGGGCAGCACGCTGGCAGGCTTCCTGATTGCGCGTGAGGCCGCCAAACGCATGCTGCCGGTCGGCTCTGGATCATTGCTGTTCATCGGTGCGACCGCCTCGGTCAAACAGAGCGCTGGCTTTTCCGCCTTTGCTGCGGCCAAGCATGGCCTGAGAGCACTGGCAGGCAGTCTGGCACGCGAGGTTGGCCCGCAAGGGATTCATGTCGCACACCTGATCA
>NZ_NRRY01000076.1 GCF_016583905.1 Lamprobacter modestohalophilus
GCGCGGATTCCATCAGGGCGCGAGGAGCGATCACGCCACCTCATCACGACGCCGGATATATGGCCGCAACGTTTCCTTCTGCTGAACAGTCAAGTGGCTCTTGCATCGCGGGGCGGACCATATATGTGGATTGAGCGGCAACCCAGAGGATCTTGGGGTGCGTTTGGTCAATGCTCGCTCTGTTGTCAGCACTCGGACAGTCGAGGTTCGCGGAGCAATCCCGCGCCATCGCCATTGCCGCCCAATTTGCACCCAATCAGAGCCGGCAGGCTTCGCTTGATCGGTATTAAGCTCTGAGACCGTCTGCGATGACGACTGCATTGCCTGGCAATCGGACCGTCACATCAATCCGTTAATGTTTGGGCTCAGCATTCTCGAGAGCAAGCGAGCAAAGCCCATGAGTAGCAACGCCGCCAACGCTTCGGACGTGAGTCACCTGCAGCCCAGAAGCGTCCAAAGCTACATCGACGAAACACCCTTGTGGCCCGACGGCACCGGCACCCCCGGTGTGCCGATGACCCGGATGCAGTGGCGCATCTGGATTCTGGCCACGGCGGGCAAGTTCTTCGAGGGGCTGGTGGTGTTCATGACCGGCGTGGCCCTGCCGCTGATGGTGGTCGAGTTCGGACTCTCGGCGGCGGAGAAAGGCGTGGTTGGAGCGGCGACCCTGGCCGGCATCCTGATCGGCGCCTCGGCCTTGGGCGGCCTGGCCGACACCTTCGGGCGCAAGCGGATGTTCATCGTTGAGATGATCCTCTTCGTCGTCTTCCTGGTCGCCCTGAGTCTGAGTCCGAGCTTTCCCTGGCTGGTGGTCTTCTTGTTCGGCGTTGGACTGGCGCTCGGCTGTGATTATCCCACCGCGCATCTGGTGATCTCCGAGAGCATCCCGAGCAAGGATCGCGGCAAATTGGTATTGAGTGCCTTCGGCTTCCAGGCCGTCGGCGCCCTGGTAGGCACCGCGGTGGGCTACCTGATCCTGGCCAATCTGCAAGACGTCACCGCCTGGCGCTGGATGTATGCCACAGCGATCGTCCCGGCGATCTTGGTCATCATCGGTCGCCTCTCCATCTCCCGCAGCGCGCATTGGCTCCTTGAGCAGGGTCGAGTCACGGAGGCGCAGCAGGAATTGATGCGGCTGCTGGAGCGCGAGCCGAAGTATCCCAAACAGGTGCATCTTGATCGTCCGGCTGAGGAGGCCACATGCGATCAGACGTCAGGGCGCAAGCGCGGTTATGGGCAGCTCTTCACACGCAAGACCAGACGCGCGACCCTGCTCGCCTCGATCCCTTGGTTCCTTCAGGACCTGGGCACCTATGGCATCGGCATCTTCACACCGACCATCCTGGCCGCCGCACTGGGTCATCAGACCACGCACCCGCACAACCTGACGGCCATCATCCACAACGACATCCTGGCCGCGAAAGGGGCGGCGCTGCTCGATGTGCTATTAATCGTCGGCATCATCGCCGCGGTGCTCCTGACCGATAAGATCGGGCGCATCCGGCTACAAACCATCGGTTTCATCGGCTGTGCGCTGGGGCTGGCCTTGGCCGCCTTTTCGCAAGCACTCAGCGGTCCGCTGCAGATGACCTTGCTGGTCATCGGTTTCATGCTGTTCAACTTCATGACCAACATGGGGCCGAACGCGCAGACCTATCTGATCGCCGGCGAGGTCTTTCCAACCCGTATCCGTGGCAAAGGCGCGGGCTTTGCCGCTTCGTTCGCGAAGATCGGCGCCGTGACCACGGCCTTCCTGTTTCCGGTGTTGCTGGCGCAGATCGGCACCGAGACGCTGCTCGCATTCCTGGTCGGCACCTCACTGGCCGGTGCCCTGATCACCTGGCTGTTCCGCATCGAGACCGCGGGGAAGAATCTGGAGGAGCTCGAGTAGCTCGGGTAGCTCGAGAACGAGGCGGCTCAGCCGCATCCTGTGATGCGGTGATCGCCAAGGCCGCGCATCCCCTCGCTTGCGGGGGTTGCTTTGAGACCGCACTGACATGGTCAGCGATGGCCCTGGCATCGACAGCCGCGTGCTCTGAATCGCGAGGGCATCGGCGGTGCAGCGAACAGCTTGTTTAGAAGGCTGATCACGTCCAAAACGCTTAGGCGCAATGATCAATGAGCGGAGCATAAACGATGCCCAGCGTATTCTCATCCCAACGTCGGAGCCTGCTGCGCGCCTTCGGCGCACTGGGTGCGGCGGCAATCGCCGGTCCCGTGCGCGCCGATCGGTGGCGTGAGCGTCACCCGTTCACCCTTGGCGTGGCCTCCGGTTATCCGCAGCCCAACGCCATGGTCCTCTGGACCCGGTTGGCACCAGAGCCGCTGGCGCCAGACGGCGGCTTGCCCGCTGAGAACATCCCAGTGCGCTGGGAGCTTGCGCGCGACGCCGGATTCCGTGATCTGGCCGCCGCCGGTACCGTCTATGCGCAGCCGCAGTGGGCACATTCGGTCCACGTTGAGCCCTACGGACTGGAGCCTGACCACAACTACTGGTATCGCTTCCACGCCAATGGCGCCACCAGCCCGATTGGACGCACCCGCACCGCGCCGTTGCAGGATGCCGCGCTCGAGCAGCTCCGACTCGGCGTCGGCTCGTGCCAGCATTACGCACAGGGCTGGTTTGGCGCCTACCGCCATGTTGTTGCGGATCATCTCGATCTATTCCTGCATCTGGGCGATTACATCTACGAATCGAGCTGGGGCGATGACCTGGTGCGCTCGCAAGGCGTGCAGGAGCCGATCACGCTCACCGACTACCGCCGTCATTACGCGCTCTACAAGACGGACCCAGACCTGCAAGCCGCCCACGCCAGTTGCCCTTGGGCTGTCGTCTGGGATGACCATGAGGTCGAGAACGACTACGCCGGGGCGATCTCGCAGAACAATGATGATCCCGCCTGGTTCTTGCAGCGCCGCGCCGCCGCCTATCGGGCCTACTATGAGCACATGCCGCTGCCGCGCACCATGGTGCCGTTCGGGCCGTGGATGCGCCTGCACACGCGGCTGCGCTACGGCCAACTCGCCGAGCTCCATCTGCTCGACGACCGTCAGTACCGCAGCCAGCAGCCCTGCCCAAAGCCCGGGCGCGCCGGTTCTGCCATCGTCCGAGACTGCGCCGCGCGTCTCGACCCGGCTGCGACGATGCTGGGTGAGCGTCAGGAGCAGTGGCTGGCGGCCAATCTGCGCGCGTCGACGGCGCGCTGGACTCTACTCGGGCAGCAGACCCTGATGGCACAGGCCGACAGCGAGCCTGGGCCGCGCCAGGCCTTCTGGTCCGATGGTTGGGACGGCTATCCGGCGGCCCGCCAACGCTTGCTGGACGTTCTGGCCGAACCGCAGCCACGCAACCCGGTGGTGCTCGGCGGCGACGTGCACGCGTTCTGGGTGACCGAGTTGAAACGGGATTTCGATGATCCGTCTTCCGCGACCCTGGCCAGTGAATTCGTGACCACCTCGATCACCTCGCAATCCCGGCCCGAGGAGCGCATCCAGGCGGTCCTACAAGAGAATCCGCACCTCCTCTACGCCAGCGGCCGCGAGCGTGGTTACTTGCGCTTGGAGGTCACCCCCACTCTCACGCGAGCGGATCTGCGTGGGGTCTCGTCGGTGAAGGTGCGCGATCCGTCCTGCCACACCCAGGCGTCTTTCGTCGTCGAGGACGGTCGACCGGGGCCGCAGCTGGCCTAGCAGCGTAGGATGACGCCGCAGAGGGGCGGCGTTCGATGCATCTCAAGCTCTTCAGCCGAACGCAGACAACGCCGGTCTACTGCTGCGCGGAAGCAGGCCACCAAGCTGCATCATGCGTGAACTCTTCCTGATCTTTTTGCGTCTCGGACTGACGAGCTTCGGTGGACCCGTCGCTCACCTTGGCTACTTTCGCAGCGAGCTGGTCGAGCGTCGTCGCTGGCTGACGGATGCGGCCTACGCCGATCTGGTCGCGCTCTGTCAGTTCCTGCCGGGACCGGCCAGCAGTCAGGTCGTGATCGGCATCGGCTTTCTGCGCGGCGGCTACCTCGGGGCGCTGCTGGCCTCGCTCGGCTTTACGCTGCCCTCGATGCTGCTGATGATCGCCTTCGGGTACGGGCTGATCGGTCTCGGTGACCTGCCGGGCGTGACGGCGGCGGTGCATGCCTTGAAGCTGGTCGCGGTGGCGGTGGTCGCGCAGGCGATCTGGTCGATGGCCCAATCGCTCTGTCCGGATCGTCTGCGCGGGAGCCTCACGCTGGGGGCTGCGGCCTGCTTGCTGATCTGGCCAAGCGCGATGGCGCAGTTGGCGGTGATCCTGTTGGCGGCTGTGATGGGCTGGCGCCTGTGTTCACCCACACGGCCGCAGAGTGCTGATCATCTGTCGCTGCCGATGGCACGCGGCCCGGCGATCGCCCTACTCGCCACCTTTGGGGGGCTGTTGCTGCTGGCCTTGCTCCCGAGCGGTGCCTGGCCTGTCCATGGACTGGAGTTAGCCGCGGCCATGTTCCGCTCTGGCGCCCTGGTGTTTGGCGGCGGCCACGTGGTCCTGCCGCTGTTGGACGCGGAGACGGTGCGCACGGGCTGGGTCAGCCAAGAGGCCTTTCTGGCTGGCTATGGGGCAGCGCAGGCCTTGCCTGGCCCGTTGCTCACCTTTGCGGCCTTTCTCGGCACGGTCGAGGCGCCGATACCGAACGGTGCGCTTGGGGGAATACTCGCGACCCTGGCCATCTTTCTGCCCTCGGTCTTGCTGGTGCTTGGGCTGCTGCCGTTTTGGGTGTCGCTGCGCGCCAACCACGGGGTCCGCGCTGCGCTGGCGGGCATCAACGCGGCGGTTGTCGGGTTGCTGATCGCAGCCTTTTACGATCCGGTGCTGACGACCGCGGTCAGCGATGGACGGGATGCCGCTGTCGCCCTTGGGGCCTTTGCACTGCTGGTGCTCTGGCGGATACCGGCGTGGCTGCTGGTCCTCGGTGCTGGGCTTGGCGCAGTGTTGATGACTCGCTGAGTTGAAACGGTCCTCCGCCAGCAGCTTGCGCCAGCTGGGCCGTGCCCGCATGAGACCCTATCTACAGTGCCAGATCCATTATCTGGTCACCGAGCAGGGGCGCTTTGATCAGGGCTGCCCGCTGTGCGCGCGCTATCGTAGTCTGGGCTTGTCGAGCTTGAAGGTCGGACAGGCGGGGCGACTCATTTGGTGAGGATGCGCTAACGACGCTCGCCAACGGGGCCTAATCCTGTGCGCGCGAAGGGGTTGCCTGAGTGACAGGCAGAGCGCATTCCTGTTCAGAACCCTCGGCGCGACTTGCCCTCCTTCATCACCCGTTTGACCATCTTGCCGAACGCGCGGTCTTTGGTCCGACGCTCGGCAAGACTGGCGGAGTTGAAGCGGTCCTCGGCCAGCAGCTTGCGCCAGCGCTGCAGCCGCGCGGGCTCGAGCTGGCCCTGCTCGATGGCCTCACGGAGTGCGCAGCCGGGCTCGCGCTCGTGCTGGCAGTTCCCAAAGCGGCAGTGCGCCGAGAGGGCCTCAATGTCCTCGAAGGTCTCGGCGATGCCAGAGGCGGCATCTGCCAATTGCAATTCGCGCATGCCCGGGGTGTCCAGCACCAGGCAGCCGCCGGGGATCAGGTGCAGCTCACGACGGGTGGTGGTATGGCGCCCCTTGGCATCGTCTTCGCGGATGGCCTGGGTGGCGATCCCCTCAGAGCCGGCCAGGGCGTTGGTGAGGGTGGATTTGCCGACACCGGATGAGCCAAGGAAGGCGACCGTTTGGCCTGGCTGACACCAGGGCGACAGCTTGGCCTTTGGGTCGTCTCCGCGGGCGTCGAGCGCGACGACCGGGACCCGGTCGGAGACGCTGCGGGCGGCGTCGATCCAGATTGGCGGATCGGTCACCAGGTCGGCCTTGGTCAGCACCATGACCGGCGTGATTCCGGCCTCGAAGGCCAACGCGACATAGCGCTCCAGCCGGGCCAGGTTGAAGTCCTGATTGCAGGAGGTGACGATGAAGACCGTGTCGATGTTCGCGGCGATCAGTTGTACCTGCCGGTCGGTACCAGGCGCGCGACGCTTGATCAGGGTTTTTCGGGACAGGATGCGGCTTGATCGAGGCTGTGCGCGATCGAGCAGCAGCCAGTCGCCGACGGTGGCGTCGGCGCGCGGTGGGAGGGTCGCATCGATGCCGACGCCCAGGATCTGCAGGCCGCTGCGATGCACGGCGACGACGCGGGCTGGGGGCGTTGCTGAGAGGGCCTCCGCGCTGGTCTGGTGCACGAAGCAGGGTTGCCAGCCGAGTGCGACGAGCGACGCTGGATCGTGGCTGGCTGAGTCGGCGTGCTTGCTCTCGTGAAAATGGCCGAAGTCGTCGGGGCTCATGCAGATCACATCTACCAATACACGGGATGGTTCAGTGCCTCGACACAGCGCGAGGGTCCTTTGAGCGGCGTCACCGCCCGGTCTGTCAACGACTGCGCTAGCCAGCCTTCGGGCTGCTGCAGCTTGAAGGGAGCTGGTGCATCCGCCTCACTGATCGGCTTGAAGCCGACCTTGGCATAGTAGCCGGGATCGCCGTAGGTCATCGCGATATCGACGCCGGCTTTGCGCAGCACGGCTAAGCCATGGTTCAGCAGGCGTTGCCCGATGCCCTTGCCTTGCTGATCGGTGGCTACGGCAACCGGGGCGAGCACGAAGACGGTGCGCTGATCCTGTTCGTAGGTCAGCCTGGAGAAGAGGATGCCGCCGATGATGGCATCGTCTTCCTCGGCGATGAAGACGAAGCGATCCTGCTGCGCCGTGCTGGCGAGCAGATTGTGCACCAGATCGCCGATCAGGTCGCCTTCTTCCGCGCCCTCGGAGGCGGTGAAGGTGGCGCGGAACAGCTCGATGATCGCCTCTTCGCAGCCTTGAGGGTCGGTCGAAAACGGCATGCGATCCTTTCCGTTGAATGGAGCAGTGGACGCTGTCACCGTTGCGCGATGGTCATCGCATGACCCGATCGACGGGTCGTCTCGGTGAGGCCGGCCGTCGCTTTTTCGCATATCCCAGGCGGATCAGCAGCAGCGGTTGTTCGCCGGCATTTAGGCTCAGGTGAGCCGCGAGCCGCCTGCGAATCGGCTCGACCTCGCAGGGCATATTGACGTGGGCGTGCGCGATGCCAAGCGAGGTCGCGGTGAGCACGACGCGCTCGAAGCTGCGACCGACATCGACCCAATGGCGTTTGTCATTTTCCCGGGCAATGAAGAGCAGCAGCAGTGAGGACTGACGGATCGCCTTCTCCTGCCGATCGGCCTCGCCCTCTGGCTTCACCAGCCTCGTCATGATCCAACGGCCGAGCCAGCGCGGCACGGCGGGAAAACCCAATGCCGCAGCGGCGAGGCCATCCTGTCGGGTCGATACCTCACGCCGGGAAAACCGGATCCATGACACCAGCTCCGCGACGAAGGCCGGATCGTTGAACTGGGCGATGTTGGCCTGCCGGACAAAGTCGATGATCGGCTCGATGTCCGGATCGCCGACGCGGAACGGGCGTAGCTCCACGGACTCGCAGCTATTGGCCTCCAGCATCGCGGTCAGATCGGAGGCGTCGATCGCTCGCCCATCGTAGGTTCCGCGGTTCGACTGGCGCTCGGGAATGGCACGGAACAAGGCGTCGGTGTTCTCATCGGCGCCCTCCGACAGCCGAACCCGCAGACAGGGCTCCGGTTCATCGGCGGGGAAAGACTCGACGCTGGCGGCAAGCCCCTGATGCGCGGCTGCAACGAGAAGATTCTCGAGCGCACAGCCGAGGCTGATGTACAGCGCGTGATCGTCTGGGTCGACGACCGGCAGGCGACGGGTCAGGTCGGGGAAGATCCGGATGCTGTCCTGACTCACCGAGAACTGCCACGGCTGCGTGTTGTGACCGGAGGGTGCGCGCACCGCGAAGGGGATCAGTTGCTCGGCAATGGAGTCCATGGCGCACCCTCGGGATATCATGAGTGAGGTGAACGACGGTCTACCGATCACGCTGATGGCGATCGGAACGGGGAACAAGATCGCGCATGAACATTTTGCGCGCGGACGCTGGCCCATGCGACCCATCCGGGCTTTATCATCCCCACCGCGATGAAGATCGGCAACCTCTATGGCATCCCCGAATACGCCCAATTCTTTCGCGCACGCCTCACCCGGGTTGAGTCCTGATCATGGGCTGAGGTCCAGCGCGGTCCGTTCTATCCGGAGCGCATGCCGCTGGTTCCGTGTCGGCCCTCCCAGGACGGCTCCGGGCACCTGGCAGCGCAGTTCGACAGGGTCATGGCCTGAGCATGACCCGGTAGCGCTCGGTGAAGGACGGGGCCGAGTCTCGGATCTCGAGGGTCCTCGACCGCGAGCAGGACACCCCTGACGGCAGGACTGGAGGTCACGATTGACGCTTTCACATTCCGGCTGCTCGACCAAGCGCTGTTCCTGCTGCACGCGGCCCTGGTGCTGTTCATCCTCACCGGCTGGATGTGGCCAGGCACCCGGCGCCTGCACCTGCTCCTGGTTGTGCTCACGCTCGGCGCTTGGGTCGGGCTTGGTGCCTGGTACGGCTGGGGCTACTGCCCGCTGACCGACTGGCATTGGCAGGTCAAAGCCGCCCTCGGCGAGACCGCATTGCCGGCGTCGTACATCAAGTACTACGTCGACGCGCTGACGGGGAAGCCCTGGAATCCGATGCTCATCGACGTTTGGGTCGTCGGCTTGGCGCTGACGGCGCTGGTCGTGTCAGCGGTGTTGAACTGGCGCGACTGGCGGCAGCAGCGAGACCGGGACTGCGAAACAACGACAGGGTGTCACGATCGAGACAAGTAGGACTGAGCGGCGCTTGCAAGCACGGCCACGCGCGGCTCGCGCTCACAGCGTCGCGACGAAGCCGATAACGGCCTCTGTTGCTTGATCCAGGTTCTGCTCCCGGGTGCGGCCGGATTGCCGGCGCGGCTTGAAGCTGTGGTCCCCGTCCTCGATCCAGCCCAGTCGAATCGCCGGGGCGAGCGCATAGCCGGCGACCTCGTCCGGCGTGCCGAAGGGATCGCGGGTGCCCTGACAGATGAGCGTTGGCGTGCACAAGCCACGCAGGTGCTCAGTGCGCAGCCGATCCGGTTTTCCCGGCGGATGGAACGGGTAGCCGAGGCAGACCAGTCCAGCGGCGCCACGCTCGTCGGCGATCAGACTTGCCATGCGCCCACCCAGGGATTTGCCGCCGATCAGCAGGCGTCGAGCGTTGGTACCCGCAGCAAGCGCCTGGTCGATGACCCGATTCCAGCGCTCCAGCAGCACCGGCTCCCGGTTTGGCGGTGTGCGCCTGCCGGTGCGCCGGATCTCGGCCATGTACGGGAACTCGAAGCGGATCACCCGCATCCCGGCTTGGCCCAGCGCACTGGCGATCTGTGTCATGAAGGGTGAATCCATGCCCTGCCCCGCACCATGGGCCAAGACCAGGGTCCAGTGCGCATCCGGCGGCCCGTCGGTCAACGAATCGAGCCCATTTGCGGGGTTGTCAGACATCGCGTGGCGGCCTCATGATCAGTGAACCAGCGCATTTGCAGCATCAACCCGCAACAGCAGTCGGCAAGGCGATGAAGGCAATCGAGATCCGAGCGAACCTCAATCCGGTTTCGCGGGCGTTGTTGCTCGCGATGGGTTGATCCTGGCACGCAGCCCAACACACGCGTCCCATGCTTCGCGTGGCCATTCTCTCCGATACCCACGGCTGCCTGGACGCGCGGGTGGAGGCCTTGGTGGCAACCTGCGACCTGGCGGTTCACGGCGGCGACATCGGCAACGCGGAGGTCTTGCAACGCCTACGGCCGCGTCAGGGACGGGTCATCGCCGTCATCGGAAACAACGACCTTCCACGCAAGTGGCCGCAGGAGCAAGCGCAGGTCCTGGATGGCCTGCGAGAGCACGAGGACCTGATGCTACCCGGTGGGACACTGGCGGTCATCCACGGCCACCAGCTCGCCGCCTGGAATCGCCATCAGCGTCTGCGCCGCCGCTTCCCGCAGGCCCGCGCCATTGTCTATGGGCATAGCCACCGTCTGCTCGCCGATCGCGATGCAGAGCCCTGGGTGCTCAATCCCGGCGCTGCGGGCCGGGCGCGGACCTTTGGCGGACCCTCCTGCATCGTGCTCGACGCCGCTGAGCATCGCTGGTCACTGCGCATCGAGCGCTTCGAACCCTTGAAATGCCACGGACGCTCGCCCTGAAGCCGCCCTGTTGTTGATTGTTGCTGTCCCTCACACGATGGCCACGCAGGACGCTGGCTGAAGTCGCTCCACTTTGGAGCAAGCAACCTCTTGGAGACTGTGCATGCGAATCCCTGTCCCGATCATCTCCGTTGTCGTTTCAACAGCAGCGCTACTCGCTTGCGGGCAGCCACAGCCACCTAAGGATGTTGATCCAAGGGTGGGCCGCGACTGCTTCGCGTCGCATGAGCCCTCTCTGCCGCCTGGCAGCCAGTATGAGGGGATCGCCGAGGCCTCCGATAACCGCATCACCATCCGTGCGATGACCGGCACTCAGGTGGAAAGGTTCGATTGCTCACTGGGACCAGACGGCACGGTGACCCAGAGCAGCGACTGAGCTTGAGGTCGTCGCCGAACCCATTGTTCCCGTGCTGAGCGTCACCGTGGCGCCACGACCGCCTCAGGCTGAAGGCGACCAAATCCCGGCGGCGGACGACGATGCTGGGTCACTTGCTCATAGGCGTAGGCATATTGGAACAGCTTGTGCTCATCGAACGGCCGCGCCAGCAGTTGCAGGCCCAGCGGCAAGCCGCTGTCGGTGAAGCCCATCGGCACCGTGATGGCCGGTTGCCCGGTATGGGGCGCGATCACCGGGCTGTTGTTGCCGTGGGGACTGTCGCTGTCGCCGATGAGGCGCGGCGGATGGCTCCAACTGGGGTAGATGATCGCGCCGATCTGGTGTTCATCCATCGCGGCGAGGACGGCCTCGAGCAAGGCCTTGCGTCGCGGGTCGCCTTGCACGTCGACGCAGGGCGGCTGCTGTGAATGAGGGTCTGCGTCGACCGCCATGGCCCACTGCATCGCTCCGGCGCTCTGGGGCAAGAATTGGATGCTCGCCACCACCTCATCCAGTGAGCGGATCGGCGCGTCTGGCCCCAGGGTTTGACATCAGCGCTGTCACGCGTTTATCGATGAGGTAGACCTGACCGTCGATCTCCTCGCAGCGCAGGGGCTCGAGTCGCTCACCGGAGCAGAGCACGCTCAAGGATTCGCCGGAGGTTGGATCGAAGGCAATGCCATGCATGGAGCAGCGCAGGTGCCCTTGCTGTTCATCGAAGACGGCGTCGTGGACGCAGTCCAGGCGCCGCACCATGTGCACGCATTGGTTCAGGTAGGCGTAGACCTGGCCGGCGTAGCGCAGCACGATGGCGGTCTGCGGGTGCTTCTTGAACAGCAAGGGGATGATGCGATGCTGGCGATCCGCCAGTTCAGCGCTGTCACAGACCAGCAGCTTGCGTCGCTCGCGCGCTGTCGTGTTGAGGGTCGATACCGTGTTCATCGCTCAGTCACCTGGCTCACTCGGCCCTGCTTCGCCTGTGCGGGGTCATAATGCCGGCGCCAAGCCCTGCCGTTCTGTTTTGCTCTGTTCTGTTCGACAGCCTGCTGCGTAGCGACCTCCTGCTGCGGTTCCGTTTCCCGATCCAGCTCCAGCGCATCGGCAAGCACCTGCGCCAGATGGCGAGGGTGTTGCGCCGTATGGGCGCGGATCTGCTGCCGACAGGAGAAACCATTGGCGATGACGGGCGCGCTCGGGTTGGCGCGCAGTTGCGGCAGCAAGGCCAGCTCGGCCATCTGTCGGGACAGGTCGGCGTGTTCCTGCTCCAGGCCGAAGGTGCCGGCCATGCCGCAGCAGCCGGCATCGATGATCTCCGGCGTCAGCCCTGGTAACACCTTCAACACCTTGCGCATCGACTTCATCGCGCCCACTGCCTTCTGGTGACAATGGCCGTGCACCAACGTGGTGCTGCTGTCGTGCGCTTGCCGATCAGCGAAAGGGAGCTTGAGGCGCTTGGCCATGAGCTCTTTGGCCAAGAACTCCTCCAGCAACAGGCTACGCTCGGCCAGGACCCGCGCTGCGTCACCAAACCCGAGCGCGAGGTGGTCGTCGCGCAGGCTCAACAGGCAGGAGGGTTCGAGTCCGATGATCCAATGCCCGGCGCGGGCATGGGGCAGCAGCGCGCTCAGCAGGCGCCTGGCCTCATCAGCCGCCTGTTGCACCAGGCCTTGAGCCAGAAAGGTACGCCCGCAGCACAGCGGGCGTCTCGGGTTCGGGTCCGATTCGGCAGGCTCGACAATGTGGACGCGGTAGCCGGCGGCCCTGAGCACGCGGAGTGCCGCGCGCGGGATCTCGGGCTCGAAGTGGCGGCCGAAGCAGTCGACCAGGAGCACGACCTCCGGTAACGACGGGGGCGCGGCTTCGGTCAGTGCCGATGCGGGTGCGGCGGCGGGTTCAGAGTCGGCCTCAAAGGGTGCTCGAGTGGGCTCCGGAAAGGGGACCTCGGCGGTGATGCCGAGCAAGCGCTGACCCAGCTGCGCCAGCCAAGGGTAACGGTTGTGCGCCCCGATCAGCCAGCGCACTGTGGGCCGATAGCGCGACAGCCAGTGTGGCAGTGCGGCGAAGAGGCGGGCACGCCAGCGGAGACCGTCGCGCAGCACCCGCTGCGCCAGGTATTCGCTCTTGATCAACGCCATGTCGACGTTGCTCTCGCACTCGCGCTTGCAGCCCTTGCAGGCGACGCAGAGGTCCATGGCGCGGGCGAGGGTTGGGTCGGCGAGGGCCGCATCGAGCAGGCTGGCCTCGCGTTGAACCGCATCGGCCGAGTGTGCGTCGGCCGAGCCGGTATTGAGGGCAGCCTTCAACAGCCGCACTCGACCACCGGTGGAGAGGGCCGGGTCGCCAGTGACGCGAAAACTCGGACACATGACGCCCTTGCGGGTCTCGGCCTCGCACTGGCGGCTGTTGATGCAGACCGCGACGGCCTTGGCGAAGTCGCCACCGTGGCGCGGGATGTCCGCATAGGCGTCGCCCATGCCAGCATCCTGGTAGGCGGACCAGTCCAGCGCTGTCTTCATAAAATGATCAACTCCGACCGAAAAGATGGGCAGGCGCAGCGATACCCAGTGCGTGACTAGGCGGGTGCCGGCGTTTCACAGACCTCGAGCAACAGCGGGAGGACCTCGTCGAGCCAGGCGTCGATGCGCGCGTCGGTCAGCAATGACTGCAGGTGCTGATCCAACGCCAGACCGACGAAGCGCCCATCGATGACGGCCCGCGAACGCTTGAACTCGAAGCCGCCGGTGTCGATGCCGCCGACCATCTGGGCACCGGCTTCGGAGAACAGGCAGTGCAGGTCCATCATGGCATCGCAGAAGTGGGTCGGATATTTCTCCTGGTCACCGAGACCGAACAGGGCAATGCAGGTGCCACTGAAGTCCTTGCCGTCGAGCTGTGGCAGGAACTCCAGCCAGGCGGCCTCGTCGGTGTCGTTGGCCTTGCCTGGGAGCACGCCTTCGCCATAGGTGGGCGTACCGAGGATCAGTGCCTTGAAGGCCAGCAGGTCATCGGCGCTGGCGCGATTGACGTTCAGCGGTTTGGCGACCGCGTCCTCTCCGAGGCGTGCCTTGATCGCCTTTGCGATCTTCTTCGCGATCAGTCGGGTGGTGCCGGAATCCGTTCCAAAGAAGATGCCGAGCTGACGCATGCTGCCCCCGTCGAGTGCGTGTCGCTCCGCTGGGAGCCTTGGTGAGTGTCTTGATCATCAGCCCATCGATTTGAGAAAATTCAGCAAGACTCGCGCCAATCAACGGCGTGCCGGCCGGCATCCCGAAGACGGGAGCGACCCAACGGTTCAAGTGGCTGAAGCGAAGGCGGATCCTGATCGATGGGGCAACGGCATCTCGGTTGTTGAGCGGCCAGATGTCATCGCGATCGTTAGCCGCATGTCGCCACTCAACTTACCTGAGCCTGTGGCGAAGCTGACAACGGTCTCGGTCTTGGCTGGGTCGTGACAGTGAGCACTGAGGCGCAACACCGCGCAGTGGCGTTGGCTCACTGATCGGGCTCTACGACCTCGACCATGACCTCGTTGCGGCGCAGGAAAGGCAGCGAGAACGGCGAGTTGTAGCGGGCATAGAGGGGTTCGCCGACGGGTGTCAGCCCGGCGGCACGGACCGCATCGAGCAGCTGCGTCTCATGGTTCCGATACTTGGATTCGCCCCAGCCGCCGGCGTAACGCAGCACGGCCATGAGACGACCGGGTTCTGTCACTGACCGCCCTAATGGAGCCACCCATGATCGGGTTAATGGAGCCACTCAGAGGTGGCTCACAGGGGTCTCGAACGGGGGCTATTGTTCGGCAGTTTTAGCCGAATTTGCAAGGGGTGAATGT
>NZ_NRRY01000077.1 GCF_016583905.1 Lamprobacter modestohalophilus
AGGACGACGGCTTTCCGCTCAAGCCGCAGAAGATCCTCTGGGACCTGCGGCAGGTCTTGGCGCCCGAGGACATCCTGATCTCCGATGTGGGGGCGCACAAGCTGTGGATCGCGCGCATGTGGCAGGCGCAAGCGCCGAATACCTGCCTCATCTCCAACGGCTTTGCGGCGATGGGGATTGGCGTGCCTGGCGCCCTGGCAGCCAAGCTGGTGCATCCCGAGCGACGTGTGCTGACCATCACTGGCGATGCCGGTTTCCTGATGAACTCACAAGAGCTCGAGACCGCCTTGCGCCTTGGGCTCGCGTTCGTGGTGCTGATCTGGAGCGACAGTGCCTACGGGTTGATCAAGTGGCACCAGGACAAACGCTTCGGCCGCGAGACCCAGATCCGCTTCAACAACCCGGACTTCGTCCAGTATGCCGAGAGCTTTGGCGCCCGTGGCTACCGGGTCGAATCGGCCGCGCAGCTGATCCCGGTGCTCGATGAGGCACTGCACTGCGGCACCGTCGCCGTGATCGACTGCCCGGTCGACTATACCCAAAACATGCAACTGACCGAGCGCCTCGCCGCGCTGCAGTGTCCGGTCTAAGAGGAGTCCTGACGATGTTGACGCTATTCGATTCCACCCAAGACTTCCTGCTGACCTCGTTGCAGCTGATGTCGGCGCTGTTCATCTTTGTCATCGGCCTGGCTGCCCTCTGGGCCGTCTACGCCTATCTGGTCGACAGCACCCAGAAGTCGCAGGCGATCCGGCGCAACTATCCGGTCATCGGCCGCTTCCGCTATCTGTTCGAGCGCCTCGGCGAGTTCTTTCGCCAGTACTTCTTTGCGATGGACCGCGAGGAGCTGCCGTTCAACCGGGCGCAGCGCAACTGGGTCTATCGCGCGGCCAAGGATGTCGATAACACCGTCGCCTTCGGCTCGACCCGCAACCTGACCGTGCCGGGGCAGGTGATCTTCGTCAACTGCCCGTTCCCGACCCTGGGCGAGGATGCGGTGCCATCGCAGCCGATCACCATCGGCCCCTTTGCGCGGCAGCCCTATACCACCGCCGGGCTGTTTCATATCTCCGGCATGAGCTACGGCGCCATCTCCAAGCCGGCGCTGGAGGCCCTGGCGAGCGGGGCGGCCCAGGCCGGCTGCTGGCTCAACACCGGCGAGGGCGGGCTCTCTCGCTATCATCTGGAGAGAGGGACCGACCTGGTGTTTCAGATCGGCACGGCGAAGTATGGCGTGCGCGACGCCGCCGGGAACCTCAGCGATGAGCGTCTGCAGGCGGTCGCCGCGCATCCCCAGGTGCGGATGTTCGAGATCAAGCTCAGTCAGGGCGCCAAGCCCGGCAAGGGCGGTATCCTACCAGCGGCTAAGGTCACGCCGGAGATCGCCGAGATCCGGGGCATTCCGGTCGGGGTCGACAGCATCAGCCCGAATCGTCATCCCGATGTCGGCAACACCGCCGAGCTGCTCGATCTGATCGAGCGCGTGCGGCGGGTCACCGGCAAGCCGGTCGGCTTCAAGGTGGTGCTCGGCGCCTATGGTTGGCTCGATGAGCTGCTGGGCATGGTGCATGTGCGCGGTGTGGCCTCGGCGCCGGACTTCATCACGGTGGACTCCGCTGACGGCGGCACCGGTGCGGCGCCGATGCCCTTGATGGACGACATGGGCCTGCCGCTGCGTGTCAGCCTGCCGATGCTGGTCGACAAGCTCAACGAATATGGCCTGCGCGAGCGGATTCGGGTGATCGCCTCGGGCAAGCTCATCACCCCGGCCGATGTCGCCTGGGCGCTGTGCATCGGTGCGGATTTCATCACCTCGGCGCGTGGGTTTATGTTCGCGCTTGGCTGCATCCAGGCGCTGCAGTGCAACAAGAACACCTGTCCGACCGGGATTACCACCCATCAGCGCAAGTTCCAACGCGGCCTGCATGCGCCGACCAAGGCCGTGCGGGTGGCAGCCTATGTGCAGAATCTCTCCAAAGAGGTCGGCATCATCGCCCATTCCTGCGGCGTGCGCAGCCCGCGTGAGCTGCGGCGCTTCCATGCCCATCTGGTGCAGGCGGATGGACGGACCATTGGGCTGGATCAGCACCATCCGGAGGCGAAGCGCCGCGTGGTCGAGTCCTTGAGCCAACCAGGGCATCCAGCGGATCTTGCTGCTGCGGGCTCGGTGAGTGCGGCGAGCAGCCCGATCGCGCCGCCGGCCGATCTGTGGGGTCGTCTTGAGATCACACGTCCCCCTCAGATCGAGCATGCCGCCGAGGAGCGAAAGGTCCCCCTCCAATGACACAAACTCAAAACAGCAGCGGTGGTCAGGTTCGCCCGCTCAGCGACGGTGCTCGGGGTTCTCGAAATCGAACCGGCAGCCTGCCGACCAGGCGCGGCGGTCGTTGCCGTGGTTGGGCAGCCCACCGGCGTCTTTCAGCATCCGCGCCATATGCATCAGGTTCCAGGTCATGATCGTGGTATTGCGTTGCGTGAACTCGTTGTCGAAACCGGCGCCGTCGTCGCCATAGCTCGGCCCTGGTCCGGCCTCGCCGAGCCAGCCGCAATCGGCCTGCGGCGGGATGAGGTAACCGAGATGCGACAGTGAATAGAGCACGTTCATCGCCACATGCTTGGCCCCGTCTTCGTTGCCGGTGACGACCACGCCCCCGGTCTTGCCATAGAAGATGGATTGCCCGTGATCGTTCAGCAGCCCGGACATGGCGTAAAGACGCTCGATCAAAAGGCGGCAGAGGGAGGATTGCTCGCCGAGCCAGATCGGTGTGCCGATGACCAGGATCTCGGCGGCCTCGACCTTGGGCCACAGAGCGGGCCAGTCGTCATGGTCCCAGCCATGCTCGCGCATGTCGGGCTGGACGCCGAAGGCGATGTGGTGCGCGCTCATGCGGATCTCCTCGACCGCGATGCCGCTCTTGCGCATGATCTCGGCCGATGTTCCCATCAGCAGTGCTGTATGTGAAGCCTGATCGGGATGCTTGAGCGTGCAGTTGAAGAACAGGGCGCGCAGATCGGAAAAATCGGTGGTGTTCTGCTGGCACAACGCGGATTGTCGTTCGCTAAGACTCATGAGCTCGTACCTGTTGCTGATGATTGGCGCTAACCGACGGGTGACTGTCGGACAGGTTCGCGCAGCTTGGCCGAGCCGACAGGATAAGCCAGCGAAGAACCGCTCGTCTGTCAGTGTGCTGGGTGCAGCCTATAGGGGCCAACGATCCCGGTCAGCGCAGTGCCACTGCCCGCCGGAGCAGCACTCGGGGTTCGTCGGGTATGCGCCTAATGTCCTTGCCTTTCAGAGTCGGCCGGTGCATCTGAATCCTATCCAGCAGCGGTTTGTCGCGACTGGCTAGCATCCGCGACAGCCTGGAGAAAGCGACTAAACAGAGCAATGAGCCGAGGAGGAGCCTTCCGATGACCGAAGACGCAGACCAGTATCAAACCCATCGTATCGCCGCCGAGGTCAGGCCCGCCGGGTCGCTCGAGGTGCTCAATCCGTTCAATCTGCACCCGATCGCGACCGTCGACACCGTCGATCTTGAAGGCGTCGAGCAGGCGCTCGCGGTGGCCGATGCCTGTTACCGGCAGCGCGACGGCTGGCTGCCCGACTTTGAACGTATGGCGATCCTGCGCCGGGCCGCTGAGCTGATGGCCACGCGCATTGAGGAGCTAGCTCTGCTGATCGCGCGCGAGGGCGGTAAGCCGCTGGTCGATGCGCGGGTCGAGGCCGAGCGCGCGGTCGACGGCCTGCGCTGCTGCGCGGAGCTACCACGCCACAGCGGCGGGCGTGAGGTGCCGATGCAGGCCACCGCCGCCGGAGCTGGGCGCTGGGCCTTCAGCACCCACGAACCGATTGGCCCGGTGGTGGCGATCAGCGCCTTCAATCATCCGTTGAACCTGATCGTGCATCAGGTGGCACCGGCGATCGCCGCCGGCTGTCCGGTGATCATCAAGCCGGCCGAGGACACACCGCTGTCGTGCCTGCGCTTCATCGATCTGCTGCGCGAGGCCGGTCTGCCGTCAGCCTGGGCGCAGGCTTTGGTGACGGATTCGCCCGCGACCGCCGAGGCGCTGGCGACTGATCCCCGCGTCGCCTTCCTGAGCTTCATCGGCAGTGCGCGGGTGGGTTGGCATCTGCGCTCGCGGCTGGCCGCCGGTGCGCGCTGTGCGCTCGAGCATGGCGGCGCGGCGCCGGTGCTGGTCGATCGCGGCGTCGATCTGCAGCAGGTCGTGCCCTTGCTGGCCAAGGGCGGTCTCTATCACGCCGGTCAGGTCTGCGTCTCGGTGCAGCGCGTCTACGCGCATCAGGATCAGGCACTGAGTCTGGCACAGGCGCTGGCCGAAGCGGCGGCCGGGATGCAGGTCGATGATCCAAACCTGGCCGAGACCGCGATCGGGCCGTTGATCCGCCCGGCCGAGGTCAAGCGAGTGGACCAATGGGTGCGCGAGGCGGTGGGGCAGGGCGCGACCCTGCTCTGCGGGGGCGAGCCGCTCTCGCGCACCTGCTATGCGCCGACCGTGCTGTTCGACCCGCCGATGACGGCCAAGGTCAGCACCCAGGAGCTGTTCGGGCCGGTGATCTGCGTCTATCCCTACCTTGAGGTCGATGCGGCGATCGAGGCGGCCAATGCCCTGCCGTTTGCATTCCAGGCGTCGGTGTTTACGCGCGAGCTAGCGTATGCGAGGCATGCGGCCAGCCGGCTCGCGGCCTCGGCGGTGATGATCAATGATCACACAGCCTTCCGCACCGATTGGATGCCGTTTGCCGGATTACGTCAATCCGGGCTGGGCACTGGTGGGATGCCCTATACCTTCGAGGACATGCGCATCGAGAAGTTGGTGGTTTGGCGGGCGGACTGAGGCATCGGGTCGTCAGATACGCTCGCCAACAGAGCTTGACGAGCGTTCCGTCACACCCTGGGCACCCTGATCCTGCGGCACCTTATCGCTGCTGTCTGCGACTGTCCGCTCAATTGCAGATGGCCGATAGCAAGCGGATGCACTGCCTCGGCCGTGAACGGGATCGGATCTTTGATACCGCTACAGGTAGTGATACAAAGCCTATTGGGCATAAGCTGGCTTGGTCAGAGCGGCTTGACGAATTGAGTCTAATTTATCTTTACTCTGTTTCTCCCGGACTTTTTAGCTTGGTAAAGCAAATCATCTGCTTCTTTGTAATAGTCACTTTCATTAGAAATAGTATTCGTTTCTTTGCAGGCAAGCCCTATGCTAACAGTGATAAAAGAACTGATTTCACTTTTCTCGTGTTCTATATGCATGTTTTCGATGCTTTTTCTTAACATGTTTGCGAAACTAAGGGCGTGATCTTTGTTTTCAGCTTTATAAAGCACACCAAATTCCTCTCCGCCAAGTCTAAAGCAGTAATCATCTGCCCGCTGAGCATTCTTTTTTAGGCAATGAGCTACTTTGATTAAAGCCTTGTCTCCGGCTTGATGGCCATAATAATCGTTGTATTGTTTGAAGTAATCTACATCCATCATCAAAAAGCAGAGCAACTTGTTGTGACGCTTAGCAATTCTGATAGTGGCTGAAAAGATAGCGTCAAAATGTCTGCGATTATATAAATGTGTTAGCCCATCAGTAATGGCTTGCTGTTCGAGTTCTTCGTTTAATACATTGATAAAATAGAGAAGCCTACCAACAACGGTCATGTGAGAGGTTAAAAATTTGTCAGAACTGATCTTTTTTTTGCGCTCCGGTAAGGCTTTATGAGGTTTAAAGGTGATGCTTTCTTTCATGCCGACAGCGATAAAAGCGAGGTTCATTTGTGGCACCTCGCCTTGTATATCGCAGAACTCGCCAATCGTATAGAAACCAGATACAGGTGCGATATCTGCAAGATATTGCGTTTCCAGTTGAATATCATCAGCGAGCGCAAACCGTCGACAACCACATGTAAATAAAAAAATCGCTTCCGGAGTAAATGCATTAAGACTAGACTTGATATCTTGAAGATTGCTTTTAATGATTTCTGGGTTGAAAAAACCTAGTCGAAATGTCTCTCCCTCTCTAACACTTGAAATAAACGCTAAGGAGCCATCACTCCCAACACTCACTGGCACCTTTGCTAGATAATCTCCTTTTGTTTTGGTCAATAACGGAAAGCCAATAGCGTTGGCAAAAAATTCTGAATCGTCCTTGATATTTAAATATTTTGTATAGATATCAAACGCGGGTTTATCATCAATGGTGAATAATGTATTACCCTGGGCTCTTGTCGCGGTCATTTCTTTGCTCATGGGGGACCAGCCAACGAATGTGTGTTTCTTCAGCTGAAACGATGAGCCGATAAAGCAGATTGCGACAACGCCAGAGGTAAAGACTTCAGTGCCTGAGAGTAACAATGTACATTCATGAGCATAATCCCCAGCTCCGCCTCCAAAAACTTCAAACGCAAAGGATTCTTTTGTGAAGTTCTGAATCAGTACGCTAACATCACTACTTAGAGGTGTTGTCAGTAGCATGACAGCCTTAGGGCTGATTTTAAGCACTTGATGTCTCAGGGACATCGCCATTTCTTCTTCATCACCAAGTTCACTTTTGATGGTGATTGGTACCACGCTAGTGGCTTCTAAAAAAAGTAAAGTAATTGTAGTACTTCGTGTGATCGTTTTTCCATTATCAATTTCTCCCGTCGTGGTTGCGCCCACGAGAGTCACTTTAGCAGAGAAACCCAAAATAATTTGGCTGATGCTTTCAAGCAGGCTTTTATCGATATAGGCGGTATACACCATGGCTAGAATGCTTTGAGACCGTTCGCTATGCGTCAGAACTTCATCATTTGACAAGATGCCTCTCAAATCCTTCAGATTTTTTATGCTAACTGTAATTTGATGCATATGGGTATTTTTCTTTTCCAGATTATTGTGGGAGCGATATACTCTAGATTGTAAGCACTTTACACTCCTCAGCAATCGTTGCCACGGAACCCGTCAACGTTTTTCGAACAGGTCAGCATTTGTTCTCTGTAAAACCTCTGGTCGTTCGATACTCATGGCCTTTGCTCTGTTTCGAGGTTGTCAGGGTTGGCCATCCTCGCTGTCAGGATGCGTGTGTGTGCCGCAGCAATGGGGGGGCAGCTCGGTGAGGTCAAGGGCCTTGCCCTGCGAGACAATGCCATGGGCGTAGCACTGGACCGCCGCAGCAATGCGCAGCTCCCGCGCGAATTCCTGCAACGCCAAGCGCAACGCGCCTAAGGCCGATGCATCGAAATCAAAGGTGATCCTGGTTGTCATGGCTTTGCTCACTGTTGCTATTGGCGTTGTCGGTTGTCTTTTTACCCGTCGAGATGCGAGCTTAGAAGGGTGCCTGCTTGCTCACCGCCCTGATCTTATAAGAAACACAGTGAGCCTGCCCTCAGCGCCAGAGTAGGTGGACGCCAAGGCCAACACTGAGCTGTCAACGGTTTTTAAGCAACCTGATTGCTTGCTGAGCGAGCAATCCTTGACGGTCCTCGCGTGCAGGCATCAGCCACGCTCGGCAACAGGACTTGGCGAGCGTGCTGTCACGCCTTGGGCACCCTGATCCTGAGACACCTCATCGCTGCTGTCCTCAAGCGTCCGCGTAAAGCGCAGATGGGCGATATCGGGCGGGAAGAACATCGCCCAGTTCCACTCCAGATAGAGCCG
The DNA here is from genome assembly GCF_016583905.1 of Lamprobacter modestohalophilus. Classification (GTDB taxonomy): domain Bacteria; phylum Pseudomonadota; class Gammaproteobacteria; order Chromatiales; family Chromatiaceae; genus Lamprobacter; species Lamprobacter modestohalophilus. Next base: position 7,647 of record NZ_NRRY01000077.1, read on the forward strand.
CGCCTTGCGCGCCAGGGTCGGGATATAGAGCAGGTAGAAGCCGCGCCACAGCAGCCAGGGGATGAACCCGGACAGATTGATGCCGAAGACCCGAGCCACGGCGCGGTTATGACCGATGGCAGACATCAGACCCTTGGGCTGATAGCCGAACGCGCGGGTTGGCTCGTCGCGCTCATGCCGGGCGATGTTGGCCGCGAGCTGCGGGCCTTGGCGCAATGCGAACTGGGCCGTCGGTGGGCAGGGCGCTCCAGCGGCCCGGCTGTTCGGCACCGCCGCACAATCGCCGATCGCCCAAACACCCGGCAGACCAGGCACCGACATATCGGCCTCGACGCGCAAACGACCGCGCTGCTTCTCAGCGGGCAGGGCATCGATGAGCCGGTTCGCCGTGGTGCCGATGGTGCTGACAACGGTGCCGGCATCGATACGGCTGCCTCTGTTGAGCGTCACGCCCTGCGCATCAATAGCCTCACTACGGGTCCCGAGCCGCACCTCGACCCCGCCATGCCGGGACAGCTTGCGCTCGGTAAAGCGGCCCAGTCGCTCCGGCAGCTCCGGCAACAAGTGTGGACCCCCATGGACGATCACCACGCGCGCGGGCTCGAGCTGCGACTGCCGATACCAACGTTGGCTCTCGGTGAGGAAGTCGCTGATCTCGCCGGCGACCTCGACCCCGGAGAAGCCGCCACCGATGACCACGAAGGTCTTCAGCCAGCGGCGCAAGGTCGGGTTCTCGGTCAGCTCGGCGTCCTCGAGCCGGGCGATGACCCGATTGCGCAGATAGAGCGCATCGCCTACGGTCTTCAGCGGCAGCGTGTGCTCGGCCATGCCGGGGATCATCTGCAGATTGGCGCGGCTGCCGCAGGCCAGCACCAGATGATCGTAGTCGAGGTGGCCGCCCTCGGAGCTATTGCGGAAATGCACGCAGCGGGCCTCGGTGTCGATGCCGGTGACTTCGACCTGATGGACCTTGGCGCGTCGCACCATCTGGCGCAAGGGCGCGACCACATGACCCGGCAGCACCGAGGCGCCGACCACTTCGGGCAGCAGTGGGTTGTAGGTCAGATGGTTCTCCGCCGAGAGCAGATGGATCTCGGCCGAGCGCAGGTGCCGCTCAAGAGCCTTGGCCGCGGTCGCACCGGCGAAGCCGCCACCAATGATAACGATCCGGGGGCGACGGTCGGGGTCCGTAATGGGCGTGCTGGAGGCATCGGGCATGACGGGCTCCGGTTGGTCTGTTTACTGTCGGCGCGTGCCCAGTAGGATCTGGCGCTCACGCAGATCCTCCAGCAGGCTGCGACCGGCCTCGATCAGCTGCGACGGCCGTGGATGCTGAAGCTCGAGCGCGATGCTGTTGAGCAGATCCCGTCCGCTCCGGTGGCTCTGTTCTCGCAGCAGCACCAGTAGCCGCTGGGTCACCGCGTTGATCTTCAGAAACTCGATGCGCTCCTGTCGTGTGCGGTACACGACCAGATGCGTTGGCTCAGGGTCCGGCGCGTGCGGCTGGAAGTCCGCGCTGATGCGATGCACTGCAAAGCGGTAGCTGAGATTCCAGGCCAGCGGTGAGACCACCGGGACGCCGTCGAGCAGATCACCGTTCGAATCGGCGAGCGCGGGTCCGGCCTCGGCCTCGCTGAAGATCAAGGCGGTCTCGACCCACTCGTAGTGGGCAAGCTCCAGTACAAAGGGCGGGTCTTCGGGACGCAAGGCCCCCGCTGTGCTCAGGTAGGCCAACAGCTCCTGGCCCAGCTCCGGGAACAGGGGCGTCGTGGCGCGATGGGCGATCAAGAACCCGCGGATCAGCGCTCGCCAGCGCTCGCGGCCCAGACACTGGTACAGGACCGGAAAGCCCTGCTCGAGCAGCGACGCGACATTGTTGAAGATCAGCTCCCGATAGATCTGCAGACGGCGATCTTCGATGCCCGCTGGCGGCGGTTGCTGCTGCGGGTCGCGCAGATGGGCCGTAAAGGCCTGCTGGATCTGCATGAATCCGGGCGCCGCCTGAACGTTGGACTGAGCGTCGGCCTGTGAGAGGGAGGGGCGCTCAGGCATGAGCAAGGTATCCACTGGCAGTGACCCGCGGGGCTGCGCGCTGGTCAGTGTATTGCCGCTGGATGTCGCTGATCCGCTGCACCTCGGCCGTGAGCTCAGCGAGCGGCGGGATGTTGAAATCCCGCTCGAGCAGGGTCGGGAAGACGCCAACGCGCGCATAGGCGTGCTCCAACAGCGCCCACACCGGCTCGATCACATCGGCCCCATGGGTATCGATGCGCAGGTCCGGCGCCTCTTGGTAGTGCCCGGCGATATGGCCGTAGACGATGCGCTCGGCGGGCAGGGCATCGAGGAAGGCGATCGGGTCGTAGCGATGATTGATACCGTTCACAACGATGTTGTTCACATCCAGCAGCAGGTCACAGTCGGCTTCGTCCAGCACCGCGTTGATGAAATCGATCTCAGGCATCTCCTGACCGGGTGCGGCGTAGTAGGAGACGTTCTCCAGGGCGATGCGCCGCTCGAGGATCTCTTGAACCTGACGGATGCGCCGGACGACATGCTGCACCGCCTCGGCCGTGAATGGGATCGGCATCAGGTCATACAGCTGTCCATCATCCGAGCAGTAGCTCAGATGCTCGGTGTAGACCGCGATCTGGTGTGCATCGAGAAAGGTCTTGATGCGGTTGACGAACGGCACATCGAGCGGGGCGGGTGAGCCGATCGAGAGGGACAAGCCGTGGCAGACGAAGGGATGGCGCTCGGTCAGGCCGCGCAGCAGCCGCCCCCAGCGGCCACCGACAGCGATCCAATTCTCCGGCGCGATCTCCCAGAAGGAGACCTCCGGCGGAGGCTGTTCGGCTGCGGCGGCGATGAACGCGCGCCGCAGACCGAGACCGGCGCCATAAACGGGGTCGGGATTCATGTTCATGGCTGGCTTCTGGCGTGGGTCTATGCGGTGGTCAGGGCGGGATCAGCCCTTATTGCCGCACTTACCCTCGCCGCACTTGCCTTCGCCTTCGCCCTTGCCGTCATCCTTATTGCCGCACTTGCCCTCGCTGTCGCCTTTAGCCCCGCAGCTGCCCTCGGCCAGCTGCAGATAGCCGCTGTCGAGTTGCTCGGTGACGAAGGGGTTGTCGCTGGCCTGGGCCAGATTGGCGACGCTCAGGGTGCCGACGAGAGTAGCGCCGGCAATCATGGCGGCTGAGGTGATGATCTGCTTGGACATGGAAACACTCCGAAAGAATCTAAGGTTGGTATGCTGATAGCCCTTGTAGCGGCCTCGAGTCGCAGCGGTCGGCTTGCCCTGGTCGGCTCGCCGGCTTGCCCTTGGCCAGTGGCTATCACTCGCTAAAGACCGCAGTGGTCGGTGAAATCTTTCAGCCGATGTTGGCGAGGCTGCCGAGACGCGTAAGTCCAGCGGGTTAGCGGGGCGATACCACGATCGGCTGAGCCTCTGTGGCGCAACGGAGCAGCGGGGTAGGCGAGTTACCCGCATGCTGAAACCTCGAGCCCGGCCGAGTACAGCGCATCGGGCGCGATGGCCGACGATCCTCAGAGCACCGCGTCGATGCTCGCCCTGCTGTATTCGCTTAGCCGAGGCGCGGGATCAGTGACCACCTCGATCACCCAGGCCATTACCCATGTCATTGTCCCGGCACCTCGCCAGTCTGAGCCTGCAAGTCGCCGCGGCCTATCTCGCACTCGGGCTGCTGCTGAGCGCGGCGAGCCTCTACACCCTCAGCGCCTTTCAACGCCAATTGGGCGCGATCGAGCTGGTCAACCGTGCCGGGCAGCTCGAGCTGGCGGTCGAGCAGATGCACGCCCAGGCGATGAACTATTGGCAGAACGCCCCGCGCGACTATCCGACCTATTACCGCGATGTGCGCCTGTACTACCAAGACCTGCTGGCACAGATCGCGACCATCGATGGCATCGTCACCAGCTTCATGAGCGGCGACTTCAGCGACACGCTGCCGATGCCGATGCCGGCCTGGCTGCAGCCGCACCTCGGCCTCGAGGCCGAAGCAGCGATTGCCGCGCTGGAAGACACCTGGGAGACCTGGCGCGCGACGCTCTTTGACGCCCTCGGTGACGACGCGGACGAGCCGCGTCTGGAATGGGCCGCGGAGCAGGTGATCGACGACCACAGCCGGCTGAATGCCGCCGTGGAGGTCTTCGCCAAGGCCCTGCGCAGCTGGTCCGCGCGCGAATACCAGCTGATGATCCAGGGCACCCTGGCGGCCGCGGGTATCACCCTGGTGATCGCCGTGCTCCTGCTCTGGCTGCTGCAGTGGAAGGTGTTGGCGCCGCTGCGCCGCACCACGGCCGGCTTTCAGCGGGTCGCCGATGGCGACGTCCGCTATCAGCTGCCGGTGGTCGGCACCACCGAGCTGCAGGATCTCAGCAGCAGCTTCAATCGGCTCTCCGAGCGGCTGGACCTGCTCTACCGGCTGATCCATGCCCTGCAGCAGGGCCAAGACCTCGATCAGCTGATGGGGCTGCTCAACACCGAGTTTAGACCGCTGCTGGGTTGCGACTGGAGCGGCCTGGTGTTCATCGACGAGCGCCGGGCCAGCGCCCGCGTCGAGACCAGTTGGCTCGACGGCCTGCCGCAGCCGGGCGCTCAGCGGTTGTACCGGCTACAGGGCACGCTGCTCGAGCGGGTGTTGGCCGATGAGACGCCCCTGCATGTCCAGGCCATGGCCGAGCGCGCGAGCGCCAATCCGGCCTATGAGCTGCTGCGCCATCTGGTCGCGCTCGGCATGCGCGACGCCATCTTCTTGCCGCTGACCCCGCAAACGCAGACCCCGATCCCGGCGGTGGTGGTGTTCGCGACCCGTGATCCCGCCGGCTTCGGCGACGCCCGTCAGCGACTCCTCGGCAACATCGGTCAGCTGCTCACGCAGGGGGTTGGACGCACCGCGCGCCTAGCCGAGCAGGGTCGGCTCGCCGCCATCGGCGAGTTCGCCTCGGGCATCGTGCACGAGCTGCGCACGCCGTTGAGCACCATCGCCATGGCCCTCAATTTCCTCGCCGAGCGCACCCCAGAGCCGCGGGCCAAGCGCCGTTTGGACCTAGCGCTGGGGGAGGCCGAGCGCACGCGCCGGCTGCTCGAGGAGATCCTGCTGTATGCGAAGCCGTTGAGCCTGGACCCGCGCCCGGTGGCGCTCCGTCCGCTGCTTGAGGAGCAGATTGCGCTGGCGGCCGAGCGCCATCCTGGGCATTCGATCCAGCTCGAGCCGGCGTCGGATGGGCTTCAGGTCCTGGCCGATCCGGACCGAATGCGCCAGATCCTGACCAACCTCACCGACAACGCCTGCGAGGCCGCGCCTGTGGGTAGCGTTGTCACCTGGCGGATCGCGAAAACCACCGAGACCGCTGGGGCTGCCAAAACTGCAGAGGCCGCTGGTACTGCTAGGACCGGCGAGACCGCTGAGGCTGTCAAGACTGTTGGGACTGCTGAGAACGTCAAGCAAAGCGACGCGGACGAGGTCAGGCTCTCGGTGCACAACACCGGTGAGCCGATCCCGGCGGAGCGCTTACCGCGCCTGTCCGAGCCCTTCTTTAGCACCAAGGCCAGCGGCACCGGGCTTGGTCTGGCGATCGTGGCGCGGCTGGTCGAGCAACATGGCGGGCGTCTTTCGATTCGGTCGACGGCCGAGCAGGGCACCTTGGTTGAGATCGTGCTGCCGCAATGGGTCGATGAAACGCGCGGGATTGCGGCTACGGCTGACCCCAGCAGATAAAATCACCACGGAGACACGAAGGACACAGAGAAAGACAGACATCCGCAACCTCCGTGTACCCCGTGCCTCCGTGGTGAATACGTGATCAGTCTCCTCGTCTCAGGGACTCACAGCCGCAATCGCTTAATCGTCACTGAACCATGGCTGACGATGGAACATAGGCTGCATCGGCTGGAGTGACACTGAGCGATGATCTTCAGCGCTTCATGACCCGCAGCTGGTATTTCTCGATCTTGCGATCCAATGCTGGGCGCGAGATGCCGAGGACCTCGCAGGCCTGCCCCTTGTGCCCCTGGGTGTGATCGAGCACCTGCTGAATATGCGCTGAGGCGACCTCATCGAGGCTGCGCAGCACTGACGCCTGGTCGCCTGCTGATCCGCTCGCATGACGGCCGAACGCGGTCTCTGCATCCCCGCCGAGCGGACCTTGCTGACCGCCACGGCCGCCGCCAAGCTCGAGCATCTCCGGGGTGATCAGCGCATGGTGGGTCTGCAGCAGGGCTTGGCTCAATCGGTTTTCCAGCTCGCGGACGTTGCCCGGCCAGTCGTCCTCGGTCAGACGCGCTAGCGCGGCCGGCGTGATGGTCGGTGTTGGACGCTCAAGCCGGGCTGCGATGCGCGCGAGCAGCCCTTGCACCAACAGCGGGATGTCCTCGCGGCGCTCGCGTAGCGGCGGCATGCGGATCTGGATCACCTGCAGCCGGTAGACCAGATCCTCGCGAAGCTGCGATGCGCGCGAGCAGCCCTTGCACCAACAGCGGGATGTCCTCGCGGCGCTCGCGTAGCGGCGGCATGCGGATCTGGATCACCTGCAGCCGGTAGACCAGATCCTCGCGAAAGCGCCCGGCAGCGGCCTCACTAAGGAGATCCCGATTGGTGGCGGCAATGATGCGCGCATCGGTGTGGATGGATTCATGACCACCGACGCGCTCGAAGACGTGCTCTTGCAACACGCGCAACAGCTTGGCTTGCAGCGCGGGGGCCAGC
>NZ_NRRY01000078.1 GCF_016583905.1 Lamprobacter modestohalophilus
AAGGGCGCCGGCATCGTGCTCAGCCTGCGCGCGCTCACACAGACCGTCGGACGCTGGGCGCAGTTCTGGCAGAAGATCGATCAGTTTGGGGCGGCGTGCTGCTGTTGAGCACAGTATGTTGAGGCCGCACCCTCGAGCCAGTGCTTGGGCGATGCGATTTTCCAATGTCAGGCCCCGAACTCGACCTTCCAGATTCCCGCGGCGATCGTTGCCAGTTGCTTTTGTCTTGCCTCGATCTTCGGCTCGTCCCAGATGTCGTAGTGTTTTGCGACCGCTCGGGTAATCTCAAAGTCGCTCTGCTCGTAGACCTCTTTTTTGACCGCGTAGCTCGCATTGCCGAGATCACGGTTCCGATTTGTCTCCAGCGGAGTCATATTTCCAATGCGATAAATCAGTCGGTCCTGTTTTGACTCCTCAATGTATGACCAGGCCTCTGATGGGTGCTCTGGCAGGATGTGCTCAAGATTATAGGTTGCGCTCTCGAACTCGAAGCGCTTACCCGAGCGCTGCCGCTCGATCTCAAAGAGAATATAGCGAACCACCTTCTTGTTCCGACTATTGGTGGTGCGAAGTTCCTTCTCCGAAAAGGCCGCCTTGAACTGGTTGTCGTCTGGATAGACCTCACGCAACGCGGAGATGACGTCCGATGCACGCGAGTAAGTCCCGGCCGATACCTTCCAGGCAATATCGTTGTAGAGACGCTCTTGCTCATGGGTCTGCAGATTGCAGATCACATTGTATCGAAACGACACAACGGCCACGGTTTTCATGATGCGGCTGAAACCCGCCCTTTCGGATTCGTAGAATGTTCCATGACAGGCCAAGAGCATGGCCAGTGGTTGACGTACGTTGAACATCACCAGTTGCTCAAGCGTTCGACGCTCGTCGGCAACCCAGGATGGATCTTGCGGGTCTCGAAGGGCCGCGTAGACAGCGGCTGATCGATCGAGATCCCTGAGTAGTTCGAATGCCGCATCCCGCGTGGTGATGCGCCTGCGTATGGTCTTGAACAAGTCGGACTTGCGCACAAGCTTGTTTCGGCTGTTCCAGAACAGGCGCAGAAACTCCGGAAAGCTTTCGCTACCCAGCAGGCCCACGATCCGCTCCCACCGCTCCTCTAGCGCCCGCAGCTCCGTTTCATGGGTCTCCTGAGTGCTGATAACGGAAAACAGGTAGTTCTTCAGCAGATCAGTGGAGGAAAGCCTGACGCCGCGCGCATTCAGCGTCTCGAAGACCTTGAACGCATTCAACTCATCGGTCACCGTGATGACGGTAAAAAACAGCTTGTCGACCAGCGCATCGATAAAGGCCGTCAGTGCTTTGCCGCTATCCGTCAGGTTCCCGGTGCGGGTCTTGATCCTGTCCTTGAACCAATTGAACGCCTTGCGCAGTTGATGTTCGGAGGCATTCAGCCCACGTTGCGGCAGCTTATCCAGCGGCACCAGGTAGGTTTGATAGAACCGGTTGTTGTGCCGATTGAGTTCCAGTTTCGAACGAGGCACCAGGCTGACGGGGTCCAGATAACCAATGTAGCTGTTCTGGAGCTGCTCCTTACGCTTCGCGTTATTTTCAGCATCGAGCTTGCTATTGATTAGATCCTGGAGGTGCCCAAGGCCCGCCAGGATCATGACACTGATGGTCGTGAGACGCTGCTGACCGTCAATGATATCGAATTGCTTGCTATCCGATGATTGGAGCACCAGATAGCCCATGTAATGGGCTGGCTCTCCGTCAGTCTCAAACAGCGCGACCATGTCCTGCCAAAGATCATCCCACTCGTCTTCGGTCCAGGAATAGTCCCGCTGAAAAGGCGGCACCCGATAACTCAATCCATTGCCAAGCAACTGGCGGAAGGTAGAGTTGGTAGTATTGAAGTTCATTGTTGCCCAAGCCGCTTGATCGTTTCCGCCGCACCCTGATCGTGTGTCGAGGCAGGTTTGATCAGTCCGTCGCCCGTATGAGCGAAACGGTCTTCACAGCCCGGATCAAATGGAGAAACCAAAAGATCAGGGCCATACCAGTCATCTTTCAGGTTTCCACAGTGGCGTGGTTCGCCTTTCTTGATCTGGTTCTGACAAGAACAAAGCAAATTACTGAAGTCCAGGGGATCAACTGCCGGATCGCTTTGTGGTTGAAAATGCTCGATGTGAGAATCACTCTCGATGAGCTGGCCCTCGCAGTAACAGCAGAGATGGCCTTGCTCAGTCATCAAGGCCGCTTTCACATCCCTCTTTTCGGTTCCGCGCAAGTCATCATACTTCGGCTGCCAGTCATCATTGGCCAACGCTTTCCAGTCCGAAAATGATGTCGGTTCACCCTGCTTCACGATGTGCTTCATTTTCCGATCAATTCCTTCCTTTTGATCAACACCCCAGCCTTGGTCAGCTCGGGATCTTGCCCGATCTCCTGTTCTAGCTGCTCGATCGATACACGAGCATCGTCGAAATCTCGTTGGTCGATCAGTTCAAAAATGTGCCTCAAGGAGTTATTGACCTCATCGGGTCGAGTTGTCTCGATCCCCATCAGGTCTTCGAGCACCCGCTCGACCGTCTTGCCGTAAGACTCTGCCGGTCGCGAGCAAGAAAGCTGACCTTCTCGCAGTTGCAGCAGGAACAGATTCTCCGGCTGGACATGCGTGATGACGTGCGGGGAATGCGTGGAAATCAAAAACTGGCAGTTGGGGAACACCTCCAACAATCTCGGCACAACCATGCGCTGCCACTTCGGATGAAGATGCAGATCGATCTCGTCGATCAGCACAACGCCTTGGCCTTCCAGGGGGTTGCCCCTCATCGGGTTAGCAATCGCAAAGCGTCTTGCCAGATCGCCAACCATGGCCATGAGACATTTCTCACCATCGGAGAGTTGGTTCACGGTCAGCTTTTGACCCTGCTTATCCACTTCCATGCGCAGCGGGTTTCGTCGCACCGTCAGGTTCGTGAAATCGGGCATAAACTGTTCAAGCGCTTGACGTACCGCCTCGAGCTGGCGATCAGGAAACTGAAAATCATCGGGCCTGATCAACTGATCCCGGTATTTCAGATTCTCGTTCTCCAGATCCTCTCTTTCCCGAAACCACTCAAAGAATGTTCTGAAGCTGGCTCCACTGATCAACGAGTCATCGTATGCGGACACAACATCAAAAGAGTGCTTGGATCTGATCCGCAAGGGGATATCCAGCACCGCTCGATTGATCGGATAATAGGCAAGCAGTGGCAGGTCCACCTCGCCGTTCGTCGCGTTGATCCGCTTTTCCAGGATCTTGGCTAGGTTGGTGACTTCCCCAAGTGACGATCTTTCATCCTGGCTTCTGCCCTTGCGGCTTTTTGCCAGTGACCATCCGTAGTCCCTCGACAAAGTGCCGACCGTTAGTGATAGTACAGCGCCGGACTCATTGTTTCGGATATCTAATTCCTTGATCGGGCGCCCTGAAGCGCCAGCATGACGAACCCGGTTCGCCAGCCACGAAAGCAAAATCGCGGTAGCGTCAAGAACGCTGGACTTGCCCGCGCCATTCATCCCGACGAACACATTCAGACGGGAATCCAGGACCAGCGACAGACTGCTCGCCCCGCGGAATCGTTCCAATCTGAGCTGATGAATGTGCATGGACTCTTGTCCTCCCACCCTACAGGCCGGGAATCTTCTTCAGGGCCGCATCGAATTTCGGGTAGTTGACCTTCACCCCATCGTCGAGATCGATGCTGATCTGCTTGGTGGCCAAGGGATACATCACGTCGCGCTCCCAGGCATCGAGTTCGGCGATGGTCTTTTTCAGGTTCTCGATCTCTTTCAGTGCCTTGGTCTTTTCACCCTTGGTGGCATCGGCGCTGGCTTCGACGCCGCGCAGGTGGTCGAGGCGGGTGCTGAGCTTGCCGCGGAACTCGCGAAGGTAGTCGTTGAGCACCACGCTGACCGTATCCGGGCGATAGCGGTGCAGGTAGATCAGTGCGTTGAAGCTGCCCTTGGGGCTGGAGAATAGCCAGTAGATCGGGCGCTTCTTGTAGCGCCTGACATGATCGTTGTAGAACTCGCCGAGGAAGTAGTCGCGGATGCTGTAGTTACGCTTGCCTTTGATATTCAGCGCCTGCTCGACGAACCGGAGGTTTTCCTCGTAGTGCTCGTCGCCAAAAGCCACGCGCAGGAACTTGCGGAAGCGTTCGGCGATGTCATCGGTAAACCAGTCGCCATCGAGCATGGGGATGACGTCGTCGTCATCGGCCGGGAAGCTCGGCTCCGGGATCTGCTTCAGGTAGTCCTCGATGGTCTCACCCTGGTTGGCTAGGATTAGCCCAGGTTTGTCCAGCGCGTAGCGGCCAAACATGCAGCCCACGGCATAGGAGACCAACTCGCGTAGGGTGTCGGCCAGCAGCAGCGCCTCCAGTTCGTCCTCGCTCTTGTCGTTGCCGTAGCGGTAGTGCGGGTTGCAGGTCAGGGTGATCTCGTTGAGCGGCACTTCGGGTGTCAGCTCATCCTGCAGACCGTAGGCCTCGATGAAGATGCGGTTGTTTTCTTCCTCCAACCGCTGCATCTCCAGCGTCATCTCCCGCCAATGGGCGCGAAGCTTCTGGTAGGTGGCCTTCAGGGTTGGCTGGTGGTAGTCGGGATTAAGTAGCGGTAAGTTGGTGAAGTCCCAAGAGGTTTCGTAGGAATCCCAGTCCAATGTTGAAAGTGCAATCAGCGAAGAGATCAATTCACGATCTCGACCTGGCTCTGCCAAATCAACGGGAATCGGAATGTTTCCGAAGTCTCCTGGATTAAAGTTCAACGTGGGATTCAGGGTTTGAATCAATGGCCGAGCCACTTTCGAATTTACTGCTAATAAGCAGAAGTCTTGAAGATTCTCGTTATCAAAAAAAGCTGTCGGAGCCGCATTATTAAATGTCTGTCCTACAGGAAGATGCCTGAATGCTGTCACATCCGAAGAAATCCCTGACCAAGTGATGCCTTCCCGGTAAAAATAGTCTTTACCATCATGTCGGAATCCTTTCTCTGCAGCCATTTGCTTTATTGAATCCACATCGTAAGCGATGACAAATTCGCCGTTACCGTACCATCGGCGAGCGTCGCCTCCCTTTGCATGGGGATAAAATTTATACTTAGACGATCTATCTTGAAAAGCAATACGTGAGCGGCTCACTTCCCATGCTAAACGAAGATATTTATGATTATTTCCGGTAGTAGTTCCTTTTCGGCCGGAGCTAAACTCAGATGTTTTTGGCATCTTCGAAAATGCATCAATTAGCTTCGCAGGAAGCCTGAAGCTTATTGGTGATCCTGGTATCTTTAGGAACTGGGTTTGTCGAAGGTCATAGCGCCAGCTACAGCTCTTATCTCTAATCGCCTCAAGAAGCCGGACTGGTTGTAGATCCGATCCATAAAATTCATGCAGATCAAAAAATACTGATGCTTCCCCTCGCGCAGCAGATCTTTTGCTCATTACAAAAGCACAGATCGGAACAAAAGCAGACTCAAAAAAGGAATGGTACTCCGGGCGTACGAGCGTTAAGAGAAAGTAATCCTTAAGAATCCTATATCTTAGTTTTTCGAAATTCCCTATGAACATCCATACGAATGGAGACATCACACCAAGCTGGCCTTTGGGCAGCGCCAGCTCGGTGTTACGGACAATGAAAGCTGAAAAAAGATCAGACTTCACGTCCCCATAAAAGTCCTTGAGCCACACTCCCATCCGCCCATTCATCCCTTTCCCGCCCAGATACGGCGGATTAGCAATCACTACGTGGTATTTCGGGCTCAGGTAGTCCGTCTGCCGTAAAGCTTGCAGAACCTTGTTATGAGTTATGGCGAGGAACAACTGCCCGGAAACATCCTTCAACTCCAAATCCCGGAGAATTCCATCCACGTTGGTGACATCTGGTCGGATCAGTGAACCGAAGTTATCGGCCTCTTCGAACTGGCGCAGGGTGGTTTGCAGCGGCGCGGTGAACAGGTCACGCCCAACAAAATCCATGTACTCATTCAGCTCGTCCTCGTCGAACCGAACGTTCTCCAGCACGCAGATGTTCGGCTTGACGCCCTTGTTGAAAAACCGGCGCTGTTTGCCACGGGCCTTCATGGTCAGGGCGAAGGCAGCCAGTTCCCCGGCGCGTTCGTCGATCTCGATACCGTAGAGGTTATTCGTGAGGATCTTCTCCGGGATCTCGGCAGGCTCGTAGCCTTCCTCCTCGTAGATGGCGTAGAGCAGGTCGAAGGCATAGGTGAGCATGTGGCCGGAGCCACAGGCCGGGTCGCAGATCTTGATCTCTTCCGGACTGCCGATCTTCAGGAAATCGGATTCTGCTTGTTCCGGCTTGATGTAGTAGTCCATCCGCTCGGCCAGCTTGGAACCGGGACGGTTCAGCAGCCACAGACGGCCGAGGGAGTTCTCCACCAGGTAGCGCACGATCCAATGCGGGGTGAAGAGCTGGGTGGCGGCGGGGATGTTCTCGGGCGTGATCTTCTTGTTCTTTTTCAGGCCGTCGAACACCTCGTCCTTCTTCTCGGAGATGTAGAACTGGTAGAGCCAGCCGATCACCTCGACGTCCTCGCACGCGTCCGGGGTCATTGCCTCGCGGGTGTAGGCGAGGATGGAGTTTCCCGAGAGCAGGTCGTCAGGCATCAGCAGTTCGGTGTAGTCGTCGATGCGCTGGAACAGGAACGGCATGGCCTTGTTCCATGAGTTGCAGGCGGCCACCACCAGCAGCCGGTAGGCCTCACCCTGCGGGTCGCGGCTGGGGGCTTTGCCGTCGAGCAGGGCGAAGATCTGCTGCCGGACCTTGTCGTGGACCATCTTTTCATCGATGTGCCCCATCTTGGCTTCGGCCAGGATCTCGGGCTGAAACTGCCCCTCGGAGGGCGACACCACGCCGATACGGGTATAGCGGTTCACGTCCATGAAGCGCAGGGCGCAGAAGCGGTTGAACCAGATATAGGCGACCCGCTCGATGACCTGTTCCTTACCGTGGTCCTTGATCGCCTCCTCAAGCTTCTTGATGGCCTCGGTGCTTTCCCGGCGGGCGGCGCTGTTTTCAGCCAGCACCAGTTTCAGCTTGGCAGAGACCTGCTCCAGCAGAGTGCGCCGGGCGAACTGGGCGAATTTTTTTAGTTTTGCGGTTTCCATCTATTCAGGCTCCTCCGGCTGCAGCAGCGGCCAGACGGGTGACCGGCCACTTGGGGAGTTTTCATTCCATTTATCCAGGTTGACGACATGACAGCTTGTGGCCAGGGCCTGGACCCAGCGGCGTGATGCTTTGCCCACCGGCAGCTCCTGTTTCAGAGATTTCTGCATCCGGCTGTTCAAGGCGTTGTCAAAGGTGATCAGGCAGATGTAGTGAATCGGCTTTTCCACCTTCTGCTCGGCATGCCGATAGAGGTAGGAATCCCGGAATTTGTACTTCAGGTAGTTCTTCAGCCACTTGAAGCTGGCTTGCCGCGAGTTTGTCTCGTCTTTGGTCGTCGCGCCAAGGACGTCGTAAATCGAGGGGTCGTCGTAGTCCTTCAGTTCCACGTAGACGTAGGCGTCCTCGAACTCGGCGACGATGTCGACGCCTTTCATGGGCGCACCGTGGAATGTGGGTTTGGTGCTGTCCGTCTCGTCGAAGACGAATGCGTCCAGGGCACCCTCAAAACGGAATTCGAAACCGTCAGCCTCAACGATCTTCATTTGCCGAGGCGTCCCATGTCGTTTTCGATCTCCTGGTTGATGAGAAAGCCAAAGGCCTCGTCAATCGGGTTCGGCGTGATTTTCAGGTAGTCCTCGGTGGAGGCGACTTTGATCTCGTAGGTGTCCGCGTCACGGTACAGGCTATGGAAGCGCACGTGGTCATCCTTGCCTTTGTCCATGAGCAGATCGAACCACTTGAGCAGCACATAGTCATGGGTCGCCAGAATAATCTGCTGGCCGTTGCGGGACAGTTCCAGGAGGATCTGCACAAGCAGCTTCATCAGCTTAGGGTTCAGATTCGACTCCGGTTCGTCCCAGAACAGCGGGCCGCTGACACCGGGCTTGATCGCGCCGGTTTCCAGCAGGCGCGAGAGTATCCCCGCCTTGCGAAATCCTTCGGCCATGGAATTGGCGGAATATTCTGCATTCTCGGTCTTGAAGGTGACCTTGCCACCGCCATAGAAAACGAAGTGGCCGCCGCAGATGCGTTCAATCTCCGCCATGGCCCACTTGGATTTTTCGTGCAGGGTTTCCGGGCGGACCTCGGGGAGATCCAGCAGCAGGCAGATGTCCTGATAGGTCTGGTCAAAGGAGAGCCCGTATTTCTCGTATAGGCTGTTGAACCCCTTCATGAACGAGAGGACTTCCTTGGTCGGGAAGAAAACTGCCTCGGCCTGGTATTGCTCGGAGTTGGCGCGATCCTGAACGGCCAGCGCCCTCGAGTTGTTGAAGAAGGTCGCGGCGATCTTCTGCCCCCCGGCGAAACGGGCCGACAGATAGGCCTGGTCGCTCGCGCCCTGGCGATGCATCTTGCCGAGCTTGTCGTCGAGCGGCATGAAGAGGCGCACCAGCTTGGCGGTCAGCGCCGCTTGGAACTCATCGTCGCCGATATCGGGCTTGTTCTTTAACAAGGGCGCACCGGCACAAAGCCCATAGCCCGCCTTGAGCAGATGGGTTTTGCCGGTGTCGTTCTCACCAATGATCACGTTGATTTTCGGCGAGAACTCCAGCGTCAGCCCGGTGAAGACCGTGAGGTTTCTCAGTTCAAGATACTCAATCATATTTGTACCCGCTTTCCTGAGTTGATCTGCTCCAGAAGGACCGTGCGAAGCTGCTCCAGGTATTGATCGATATCTTGCGCCGTTGTCAGCAGCGGCTTGTCGAACGGCACACGCAGTTGCCTGGCGGCGACGTACTTCGGCCTCGGCTCTCTGACCCCAGCAGATTTTCCGCCGCCGGTGTCCTTCTCTGGATCTGGCTTGGGTGTGAGCAGATCAAACATCCTGTCGAGTAGCTTCTGATAGCCCTGCTCTTCGAAGTAGCGCAGCCGATCGTTGATGACGGCGATCAGCTTCTGCTGCGCGAGGTGCTCTTTCAGCTCTTTGAAGGGCTCGTTCAGTTCTTCCGTGCGCTCGGCTGGAAGCTTCTGGTACTCGGCCATGTTGTGCAGGCGTTGTTGCAGGTCATCGAGCACGGTTTGCGCCTTGGTGCGTGCCTCGCTGACCTGCTCATCCACCCGTTGCTTGAGTGCGTCGAGCTTGGCCTTGAGCTGCTGGATGCGATTGCCCTTGAAGCATTGCGGGTCGTAGAGCGTGCTGCGGACCTCTTCGAGTTCCGGGGTATCGACATAGACGAAGTTGGCGTCCTGGTCCTTGAGGAAGATCTTCGCCTCGTCATAGATGGCCTTCTGGGAGCCGCCCATGAACCGGCGGACTGGGTCAATGAGCTGCTCCTTCATGTCCAGCAGCGCGTCTTCCTCGCGGGAGATCTCGGTGAGGTACCAGGTGTAGGGCTTGGAGGCGAGGTCCTTGAGCTTGTCGATGACCGGTTGGAGGCCGTTCAGGAACGGGTAGCGGTCCGCCTGGGCATGGAGCCTGTCGAGCGCGGTCATCAGGTCCTGCACCTTGGCATTGGCCTCCTTGCCCAGCGCCTTGGCCTCGTTGGATGACGGCGGTGCATCGAAAAAATCTCCGAAAAATTCCTTGAGTCGTCGCACCTGGGCGGCGGTGAACTCGACGGTCGGTTCGAGCACCACGTTGTTGGTGCCGTGGGTATTGAGCAGTGCCCGTTCCAGCGCGTCGTCTTCCAGCAATGTGCTGTCGGCTCGGACTTCGAGCTTGCCGCGTGCGCAGAGGTTAGCGAGGTTGCACAGGATGGCGGCGTAGTACCAGCCGTAGGGCTTGCGCTCAAACTTCTCGATCAGGCTCTTGAGCGTGGTACGGACACCGCCCCGGCTGTTGCTCTGGATGAACGCCAGCAACTCTTGCTCTGACTCGGCCAGGCTGGTGGCATCGCCGCCGAACAGGCCGTCCTTCGAGTGCCGCAGGTAGTTGCCGACATCCGCTTCGGTGACGGTAATACCGCGCAACATCCGAAGATTGGGGTAGGCACGCCCGATCAGTTCCTGGAAGCCACGGTTGATGCGGCTTTCCGGGTCTTCCGAGCCGATCTCGACATCGCCGCCGGCGACCAGCAGTTTGGCCTTGCCCAGCAGCGAGCCGACCAGATCCTTGAGCTGGTTGTAGCGGTCGCGGTTCTGGAAGCCCTTGTCGGTCAAAATCCGCTTGATGGATTCCTGCTGGGTGGCCGAGACGTTCTGTTGGATGTACTTCTCGGTCTTTTTGAACATCAGGACATCGCGCATCAGGCGATCTTCCTGGGGCAGCACAACGAACAGCTCGTCCTGCTTGTAGGTCGAGTTGGTCCGCAGCATCTGCTCGTTGTCGGCGTGCTCGTGGAACGGGCTGACGATGTGGATGGCCAGCTCCTGCTCGCGACCGTGCAGCCGGTCGTCGAGCTTGCGCGAGTAGGCGTAGTCTTGGCCGTTCTTATCAAAACGGATCTTCTTGGCCCGAAGCACTTGGTCGAAGATGAGCTTTTGCAGCTCGTCGGCGACGTCGGTGGTTTCGACCTCGGTGTTCTTGATCTCCTGCTCGATGTCCTTTTCTTCGTCGGTCAGATACTCGTAGAGCTCGCCGTTGCGCTGGATGTAGGTCTGCTGTTCGAGCAGGTTGAGCGCGCCCTCGACGCGCTTGGCCAGCTTGGGCAGGTCGGCATCCAGGTCTTCGAGCATCAGCACGCAGAGGTTGCGGATGGTCGGCTTGAACTCTTTGACGTACTTGACCAGGAACAGCGCCTTCAGCACACGAATCGCGAACGCATCGTCGAGATGGTGTTCGGCCTGGAGGATGGCGCGCTGGATGTTCGCCTTCACGACCGTGCGAATGCCTTCAAACATCAGGTCGAAGGTCGCCAACTGGCCGACCGGGCGGTCACCGATCTGCACGGCAACCTGCTGGAAGACGCCGAGCATCGAGCGCTCGCCCACCGAGCTGTGCCTACCCTCGAAGGCGCTGTGCTGGGACAGGTTCTGGATCGCGGCCTGGAACAGCGGGAACTGGTAGGGGATGAACGGGTAGCTGTGGATGAAGTGGTCGCGATCCTGGAAGTTGCGGTAGGTCTGGGAGCCGTCCGCGAAGCCGAACAGGGTTTTGAAGTTGTTGACCTCCGTGTGGTAGGTGTCCGACAACTGTCCTACGCCCGCTTCGTTCTTGGCCAGCAGGCGCTTTTGGATCACCTCGGCGACATCGGCACTGGTCAGCTTCATCCGATTGGCAAAGCGGGCCTGGATCTTCGAGAAGTCGTTACCCTGCTGCCGGGTCATTTCCCCGACGACGTTGTTCATGTCCTCCTGCGCCGTGACCATCACCCAGGCGCGGCCACGGCATTTGGTGGCGAGACTCTCGGCGATGGTTTGCAGGTTGGTCATCAGCTTGACGTTGTCGGCGATGTACTGCCCGACCTCGTCGACATAGAAATTCAGCCGGAAGTCCTTTGACTGCTGGTCAAGATATGCCTGGACCTTCTCCGCGAAGTCCTCGATGGAGACTCGGTACTCACTGCGGTACTTGTCGAGGATGCCGGTGGCATCGGTGGCATCCCCTCCCGTGACTTCGGCATAGGCGTTGGCGATGTTCTTGGATTCGAGCAACGCCTGTTCACGGCCCGTCTCCCACGCGCGGCCCGCGATCTTTTCATAGGCTTGCTTGAAACCCGCATAGAGACCGCGACCGTCGAGGTCACGCTCGAACTGCGCGATGTGTCCCTGCTTGCCGTAGTAGCCGCCCATCTCGTCGAACACCTTGACGAAGACGGCCAGCAGGGCATCGAACTGGGTCTTGCTGATGACATCGGCCTTCTGGTCGATGTTGAACAGCACGCTTTTGGACGGGATGGTGACGGCCCGCTTGATTTCAGCGCGCAGGATCTCGTTGTCGCCGCATTTCGGTAGGAAGAGATCGAGCGTCTTGGCCCCGTCGATCTCGCGGTTCTCCAGCAGGAGGGCGAGCATCTTGAGCAGGTGCGACTTACCCGAGCCGAAGAAGCCGGATACCCAAACGCCGTTTGCACCCTCATAGTTGTTGTAGGCGTCGAGGAAGCTCTCGAGGCGCTTCTCGACCTCGTTGGTCAGGACGTACTCCTCGACCTCCAAGCGCAGGCTAGCGTCGTCATCGGCCTTGATCACACCCTCGATCGCGCGATCAATCGGTTTCGCAAAAATATGCTTTAGTGTCGTCATCACGGATTCGATCCAAACGCCCTTTTTTCAATGCCTTAATGGCGGAAACATCCGTTCCACCGGTGCATACCGTCAATACATGTCAGCGAACACTCGATCACGCCTCGTAGAGGTAAATGTTGAAGGCGCGGTAGTATTTGTCATCGCGCAGGCGGCCGAACAGGTCGAGCGATGCGCCGGCTTCCAGTGAATAGGTGTATGCACCGGGGAAAAACATCAGCGTTGGTTTTTCTTTGGCAACGCTTTGCAGGTTGTTCAGCACGTTGTGGGAACGGATGTAGGGGAACACCTCGCCGACGCCAGCGATGAACATCACATCGAATTCCGCTGCTTGCATACGCGCTGAGATGGCCGGGACCAGATGCGCTTCCGGGTCCAGCACGCCTTGGAGTAATTCTTTTAGCTCAGCCTTGGAGACCGAGGCCTCCATTTCCAGGATTTGAGCCCAAATCCCGCGCTCCTTGAGCAGGTCGATCGCGATGTCGTAGAGGTCGATCCCAAGCGGGCGCACGCCGGTTTGATCGAGTGTGTTGTGCAGCTGCCGCTGCAGCCTGGCCATCGCGACCGCCTCGTCGGGCTTGAACGGGCAGATGAAGAAGGGCACCTCGTTGCCCAAACCTTGCTTTCTGAGAAAACGCTGACCGGAGATCACCTCCAGCAGGTGGTTGTAGCGCTCTTGCATCGGCAAGGTCGCGATGTCGGCGGTCATGCGGCGAGCCCCCTGAGATCCTGCTCGGCGATTGGGAAGAAGCGTGCCGCTGCCGCCTGATGCGTCAACAGGAGCGTTGCCAGCTCGCAGCTCAAGGTGGGCGCCAGGATTACGTTGTCCTTGCTCAGCAGCCGGGCCTCGCGCAGCATCTTGAACAGCACCTGGCGGAGCTTGGCGCATGTGGACGAGGTGATCCCGACCAGCTCGGGATGTTGCGCCTGCTTGAAGTCGAGGAAAGCGTCAAAGTCCGTGCGACTGAGATCATTGCGCAACGCCAGGTAGCGTTCCCTGACAACATCGGCCATGAAATCCGCGATGAAACTGAACCGACGGCAGATCGCCACCCAAACCAGCATGGCTTGGTCTTGATCGCCTGCGGAGTCGAAGAACGCGATTTCCTCAGACGTCAGGTGCTGCAGGCGACAGATGACCTCCCCCGCCAAGCGCTTGCCCGTGCTGGCCTTGCGGGCCTGAAGCAGGTTGTCTCGAAGGACCTGGGCACGCACCCCATCCCAGTCGCCGAGTTGCTGGAAGCGCGCAAGCACCAAGCCCGTCTCACGCAACAGGAGACCGCCAGTCGTGAACGCCATGTTGTATCGCTCAACGCCCATCGGCTGGTCTTCGTCCCCTGCGCTTTTCCCTTTGCTCCTCGAAGTCCCGACGCAATTTATCCGAAAGCGCTTGCCTCGATAAAATAATTTCACTGGTTGCGCACTCCATTGCATTGCCCTTTACACCATAACTGACAATCGCATAGGTGTTATCGGTGTCGTTCTCGACCAGGAGAAGGTTTCTCGAGCCATGCCTGCCAGACACAAAAAGCTTCTTTCCAAAAAGGGGGTCCGTGTTTTGCAAAGCACCAGAAACCGCGTCGATCCATTCCCCCGCGCTCTCTAGAGGCATCATTGACCAGGGAAATTTAAACTCAATGGTGATTGTTTCATCATTCATCGCAAACCCTCACTCAAACTGCAGCGACCATTAATAAAGCAAGACGTTTTGTCCCTAGTGCAACCCTGTTAAATACCTGAGACCGTTCCCAGATAGTAACCTTGTCATTCTCATCATTCACATAGCGACTGACCGGAGGTTCTCACCGATGCCGCGCTGTACTGCAGCCCCAGTTGACGTCTCTGACAAAGACGCTCGCGTCCTGCAAGCGCTGGAGCGCCGACACAACGCGCCCCAAGGATTGGTCAAGCGCGCTCAGATCATTCTCCTCGC
>NZ_NRRY01000079.1 GCF_016583905.1 Lamprobacter modestohalophilus
TCTTGCACGATGATCGTGACTGAGGCCAACGCGTTGTTGGCGCCGATCCATGATCGGATGCCGGTGATCCTGGCGCCTGAGGACTATGGGAACTGGCTTGCGAGCGGTGACGGAAGCGCGAGCAAGGAGGCGCTGCTGGCGCTGCTCAAGCCGGCTGATACAAGATGCTGGGAGGCCTATCCGATCTCGCGGGCGGTGAACTCGTCGGCCAACGACAGTCCGGAACTGCTCGAGCCAATCGCCACTGGAGCGCCATGAACGCATCCCCGCCCGCTGAAACCCTGACACTGAGGGAGATCGATCCGTCCTTGCTCGAGCATGTGCGCGAGCGCCTGGCGCAGCGGCATCGCGACACCCCGCCTGAGGAACTGGTCGCGGCGCTGATGACCAGCATCCTCGACAACTCTGGCTACCCGATCAGCGCCACACGAACGGACGCTGGCCAGATCCGCATCCGCTACCGGCTGCGCTCGTTCAGCGAGCCGATCCTGTAGCACCGTCTGGACTCAACCCGAGGTCGTCCCGCGATGCCGGCTGGCGCAGCGCAAGATAGATCAGCGGACCCAGTAGCGGCGTCTGCACAGCCAGCGCGGACCAGCCGCTCAGGCGCCACCCGCGCCGCTGTCGATCAATCACCGCACAGCGATGCAGCGCGATGGTCAAGACCAGGAGATCGGCACTCATCACGGCGATGAAGGCCGAGTCCTGAAGCTGGGCGGCGAAGGCACTCGGGTTGCCCGCGATGACGGCGAATCCAATCAGCCCTACGGCTATCAGCAGCAACACCACGCCGGTAATCCGCGAGCCGAGCGCGCGCACAAAGGCACCGGGTGCCCGCTGCAAAGGCGCGCGCATGTCCCGTATCGCCAGGTAGGGCAGCAAGACGAAACCACCGAGGACGAAGCTGCCCAGCGCGAAGGGCCAGGGGCTAGGCTTGCCGGTGTCGAACAGCAGGATGGCGAGGAAGGCGACCGGCAAGACCCCGAGCAGGTTGAACACGGCGATCACGATCGGATCGACGGCTTGCACGCGCGCCAAGCCGAGATCGCGGAGTTGACCGAGCAGGTCCGCTGGAACCGGAGGTGCGAACAACAGCGCGTAGGCCAGCAGCAGGAGCCAGAGTCCGGCGAACAGCCAGCGGTCGAAACGGCGATCAGTGAGCACGATGTCAATCAGGTTCCTGGGTTGGTCATGAATGCCGAACGCGCTGGCTTCAGATCCAGCAAGGGTGTGCCATCCAGGCAATCCAACCCGCGCACCCGCAGCAGCTGGCCTTCGATGCCGATCAGCTCGACAACGCTGCTGCCAATCGGATTCGGCCGCACCGGCGAGCGCAAGGCGAAGGTGCCGAGGGGCTGCTCACGCCCTTTCGGGCATTGCAGGACCAGGTCGCGCCGGGACCGATCGAGCCAATAGAGCACCTCCAATGCGCTCCGCGGCTCGAGACCGACCAGGGCCTGATCCCAGGGCTGAAAGACCTCGATCTGACACTCGGGGCCATCAAGGTCACCTTGGCGCGGACAGTCTTCGCGCCGCGGCCAGGGGGTGAAGATGCGCCCGATGTACTGCAGCGCGGCATCCGACGCTTGGGGGTGCTCCACGGCGACCTCGCCGGGGCGTTTGGCTTGCTGCGGGCTCATCGCGGCGCTCCGGGCGCGCTGCCCTTGCGCGCTGTCGTCGGACAAGCTGGGCGCGCTGCCGCTTCGTGCAGCATGCCCAGTTCGTTGAGCACAGCGGGCTCCAGCACCTGCTGCGCGGTCTCGAACAGGGTCCGCTCTTCAAAGCGGATATGCGCCTGCAAGGCGTCACCGAAGCGCGCCGGGGCATCAGGGGCGTCGCTCACAATCAATCCCCGCAGCTCGGTATGCTCGGCAAGGGTTTGCTCAACCAAGGCCTGGTGGCCGGCAACACGCAAGGCGGGAAGCAGCCCCCGCTCCTCAAGCTGGAAGTGCGGTTCAAGCTCATCGGCAAAGCGGGCCTGGATCTCGGCCCAGAGGGCACGACGCTCGGGGTCTTCAGCCGCCGCCAGTTCACGCGCCCGCTTGGCTAAGACCAGTGCTGATTGATGGTCATGCGACAGGCGCACTAGGTTGGGATCGCGTTGCATCGGCAGGGTCCGAATCGAGGGCTGAGGGTTGAGGTTCCCACTGCCGGGTCTGGGCGGTCAATGCCTCACCGCGACCGGCGGCCAGACACCGGGCTTCCAACGCCGGCTTAGACCGCTACCTCAACCGGTTGCGGCGACAGTAGGCGTTGCAGATCCACGCTGCGCAGCCTGAGGATGTAACCGCGCTTGCCACCGTTGATGTAGAGATGCTCGAGCTCCAGGATGCTGCGCTCGCAATAGGCCGGCATGGTCCGACGGGTCGCAAACGGCGAGGTGCCCCCGACCTGGTAGCCGGAGTGCTTGTCCGCGATCGGCGGCGCGCAGGGCTGAATCCGCTTCGCGCCGATCTGGCGCGCCAGGGCCCCGGTCGCGACCTCGCGATCCCCGTGCATCAGCATGATCAAGGGCTGATGCCGCTCGTCTTCCATGATCAGCGTCTTGACCACTTGGTGCTCATCGACGCCCAATGCCTGAGCGACCTCGGCGGTCCCGCCACCGCTGTAGGGATAGCAGAAGCCGCTGAAGGAGACGCCAGCCTGGCGTAGAAGCCGCACGGCGGCGGTCACAGGTTCTTTGGTTTTTGCCATCTCGATCGCCACCGTTTGAGATGTCTAGCCCTATTGAGATCAGCGGCCACAAGTGGGTCCAGCACAACAGGTCATCGGTTCGGATGTCTAGTGTCCAGGAGACGCAGTGTATGCAGACAGGTTACGCAATGATCGTCGGCGCTGGTTCCGGTACCGGCGCCGCCGTTGCCAAACGGCTTGCCGCTGAAGGCTGGCCGATGGTGCTGACGCTGACTCACCGCTATTGACGTCAACCTGACCCCGGAGGCGCTTTCCCGTTTTGCACAACCAACCACAGAGGCTCAAACAGCCGCTCTGCATCTACCACGCCGATTGCCTGGATGGTTTCTCGGCCGCCTGGGTCGTCGACACCGCTCATGCGCAGTCCGGCCTCGAGCTCTATCCCGGTGTTCACCAACAGCCCCCGCCGGATGTCCACGGGCGTGAGGTCATCCTGGTCGACTTTAGCTACAAGCGTGACGTGCTGCTGGCGATGGCGGACCTGGCCAATCACATCCTGATCCTCGATCACCACCGGTCCGCACAGGCTGATCTGGTCGACCTGCCTGAGAATGTGACCACGGTCTTCGATATGGATCGGTGCGGTGCCATGATTGCCTGGTCGCACTACTTCCCTGACCGGCACCCTCCTCGCTTGCTCGAGCACATCCAGGACCGGGATCTCTGGCGCTTCGAACTGCCCGGCACCCGCGAGATCACCGCCACACTGGCCTCCTATCCGTTCTCGCTCATCGAATGGGGCCGGCTCATGCGCGAGGACGCCGAGGCGCTGCGCGAGGAAGGCATCCCGATCCTGCGCCAACACGACAAGGACGTGCAGGAGTTGGTCGAGACGTTGGCCTACCGCAGCCAGATCGCTGGCCATGAGGTGCCGGTCATCAACGTCCCCTCGAAGTACAGTTCCGATGTCGGAGCGGCACTTTGCAGCGGCGAGCCCTTTGCTGCCTGCTACTGTGATACGCCCGAGGGGCGGCGGTTTAGCCTGCGTTCTGATTCACAGGGCCTCGATGTCTCGCGGATCGCGGCCGGTTTCGGCGGTGGCGGACATCCGCATGCGGCTGGATTTCTCGTCGAGCAGCGCACGCCGCTTCACCTGGCTTAACGCCGTACGATCCGCCTACCTCCAGCAAGGGCACATCCGTGCGAACCCACCAGCGCGTCTAGCCAGAGCGCGCTCAACGCCCTGCCAGCCGGGGCCCTGCTTGGCGAGCTTTGACCGTGAACGCGCCATCGACCACGGGTATGACACTGCGACTGGGCGCGATCATCCCCGTCGGTCTTCCCTGCCAGCCCACGGTTATCCCATGCTTCTGTCCGTTGTTGCCAGGGTCCGTCGGCTCAGCCTCTCGAACTCGGAGCCTGGCTCCGCTGTGGCTGTTGGTTGCGCTAGAATCCTGACCTTCGCCTGCGACTGGAGTCGACTGCGTTGATCGAGATTGAATACATCGTCAAAGACAAGCATGGGATGGAACGATTGCGGACCGCTGACAAGAAAGCTGCCGATGCCTACGACAAGGCACTCGAGATCGCCGACCGGCTTGCGCAGTTGCTGCGCGAGGATCAGGTTCTACCCGACCTGCCGAACGCGGACCTCGAGGAGCTGACCATCTATCTGGCGCGCAACGCTCGCAACGTTGAGCGGGTGCTCAAGGGTAAGGAGCCTGAGCCCACACCGCCGTCGCGTGAGCGCGAGGACCACTCAGAACCGACCGCGGAGAAGCCCGCAAAGGATGCCGAGAGCAACGTCACCGAGCTGAAGCGGGCGCCGTAGGCGTTGTGCTTGGAGACGACCCTCTCGTGCCTGCATCAGTGGCCTGCATTGAACCCGTCTGACCACAGGGGGCGCTGACCTTGACCACGGTGAAACCCTTTCCCTCGGCGATTGATGCCCCGGATGCCAAGGTGATCGCGCTCACCGCGGAGATGCTGGCCAAGACGTCTGCACTGGCGCGGCAGAGCCCACGCGGGCGCATCATCCAACGGCTGCACAAGCAGGATGACGCGCCTCTGCACCGGATGGTCAATGTCATGCAACCGGGTAGCTATGCGCGACCGCATCGCCACAGCAACCCGCCGAAGGCGGAAGCGTTCATCGTGCTGAGCGGGGCCGTACGCTTCGTGGCTTTCGACGATCGCGGAGACATCCTCCAGTGCCTGGACATGCGACCCGGGAGCGCGACCTTTGGTGTGGATATCGAGCCCGGCGTCTGGCACACGCTGATCGTGCTGGAGCCCGATACTAGCCTCTTCGAGGTCAAAGATGGCCCTTACTCGCCGGGCTCGGATAAGGATTTCGCGGATTGGTCTCCGGCGGAGGGCACCCCCGAGTCGGCCCGGTTTCTTGATGAGCTGATCAAGCAAACGGACGGAATGCCCTCAGGGCCAGCTCGGTGAAGGACTGGCGATGGGCGATGGCAAACCGCCTGCAACCCCATTTCACCCTTGGCTGATCGAGCGCAACCAGCGCTGTCAAGCAGGAATGGATGATGCCGGCTGTGCTGACGGGCATCATTCGCCAGCAAGGCGAGCCAACCGGACCACCGGATCGCCAGACAGGATAACCAACCTCAAGAGGGTTCTCACAGATGGCGGTCTTTGCACGCTCATGGTCGCTCTTTCGCAGCGCGCTGGCCGTGCTCGGCGCTGAAAAGGGTTTCATGCTTTACCCACTCTTGGCGGGGCTCGGCATCCTGCTCTTCTCGACACTGATCCTGGGTGGTGGCGGTTGGCTGGTCCTGAGCCATCCCGAGTTGGAGCAGCTGTTATCGCAGCTGGAACAGCCAAGCCAAGACGGCGATGCGCCCTGGTGGGCCTATACGGCCGGCGCCCTACTGCTGTGGCTGTTTCTGCTGGTCACCAGCTTCATCACCAACTTCTTTCTGACCGCCCTGGTGGGCGGCACGCTAGAGCGGCTACGTGGTGGCAACCCGACCTTTGGCGACGGATTGGCGCTGGCGCGCCAGCGCGCAGGTGTCATCCTTGGCTATTCTGGCATCGCCGCGACTGTGGGCCTGCTGCTCTCCTTCCTGCGCGGGCGTGACCAGCAGCCTGGTATCGGTTTCTTGCTCGCCAGTCTGGGTGGCTTCGCTTGGAGTGTGGCGACCTTTCTGGTGATTCCAATCTTGGCCGCGAAGGACATCGGCCCCATCGCGGCGATCAAGGAGAGCGTCACACTACTCAAGCGCACCTGGGGCGAGCAACTCAGTATCAATGTCGGTCTCGGCTTCTTCATTGGCTTGCCGATGCTGCTGCTGATGGCCGGCACCTTCGCTGGCGGATTCTGGGCGGCCAGTACCGAACAGCCGGTCCTGATGATTGCGACCATCGCCACCGGCGTGACCCTGATCGCGTTGTTGTCCCTGATCAGCGCCACCCTCAATGCCATGATTCGCAGCGCTGTCTATCTTTATGCCGAGACCGGCGCGGTGCCTGGGCCTTTCGACGAGGCATTCGTGCGCCAGGCGATGCGGTCGCGGGCCTGAGCCACGCTGTGGCGCTGCGGCGCGCTGAAGGACCCCTCCGCCGCCTTGACCGAGGCGGTGTTGGGTGGACAAGTCGCGTTCCGGCTTTGTGATCACCCCAACTGACCAAGATCGACCCATCACCATGAACCCACAGGATATCGAACGCGCCCGCAACGCCTGGACCTATCGCGGCCAGCAACGGCCGCCGTTTGCTGTCGTGCCTGCTGAAGGGCAGGAATCGGTCTGGGATTACCCGCGCCCACCGGCCTATGTGCCAGACCAGCGCTGGGTTGAGGTCTATGCCGGCGAGCAGCGGATCGCCCGCACCGAGCGCGCGATCCGGGTGCTGGAGACGGGTCACCCCCCAGCGTTCTATCTGCCGCCAGAAGCGGTGGACCAAGTCCGGCTGCGGCCCAGCGCGCGCCGCAGCTTCTGCGAATGGAAGGGCGAGGCCGAATACTTCGATGTTGAAGGCAGCGCCGCGGGCTGGATCCGCAACGCACTCTGGCGCTATCCACGACCCGAGGCCGAGGCGAGCGTCATCGCCGGCTGGTTTGCCGCCTATCCGAGTCTGCTGCGCTGCGTTGTCGCTGGCGAGCCGGTGCGCGCGCAGGCCGGTGGCTTCTACGGCGGCTGGATCACCAATGAGCTGGTCGGTCCGTTCAAGGGTGAGCCGGGGAGCGGGCATTGGTAGCGCACGAACGGTGCGCGACGATCCTCAGCGCGCTGACGGCGATCGAGGCCGAGCATGAGGTACGCATCCTCTTCGCCTGCGAATCCGGCAGCCGCGGTTGGGGCTTTGCCTCGCCGGATAGCGATTTCGATGTGCGCTTCCTCTATGTCCATCCCCTGCCCTGGTACCTGCGGGTACGACCACAGCGCGCTGTCATCGAGCAGCCGATCAGCGGTGATCTGGATATCAATGGCTGGGAGCTGCGTAAGGCCTTGGGACTGCTCGGCAAGGGCAACGCGACGCTGATTGAGTGGCTGGACTCACCGATCGTCTATCGCGCTGACCCGGTGTTTCTGCAGCGGTTGCGCGCACTCGCTGAGTCTGTCTATCAGCCAGAGCGGGCGTTTCATCATTACGTGCACATGGCGCGTGGCAACTATCGGGACTTTCTGACCCGTGAGCAGGTGCGGTTGAAGAAGTACTTCTACGTGCTGCGCCCGTTGCTAGCGACGCTCTGGATCGAGCAGGAACGCGGTCCGGTGCCGATGCGTTTTGAGACGCTGGCCGAGACCTTGATCGATGAGCCCGAACTCCGCGCGGCCATTGAGCAGTTGCTGGTGATCAAGCGCTCGGTTGGAGAGGCGGAGGTCGGAGCACCCCTGCCAATCCTCAATGCCTTCATCGATCATGAGCTGACACGGCTGGAAGCGGTCATGCCACCGCCGACAAGGCCGATCGATGAAGCGGCGCTTGATCGGCTGCTGTTGGAGACGGTGATGAGGACTGCATCCTCAGCCGAGACAACGGAGACCTCAAACGCCGAGTGAAACGTACGGGCCTTGAGCCTTGGCTTCCCGCGCTTCCTGCTCCGCGACAAAATCCGCGATGGCTTGCACGCGCGCCTTGGCCGGGCCGTTCAACGTGGTGCCGTACCTCCCGTCATCGTGCTCGCAGTCGTCTGCGGCGAGTCGGTAGCCGTCGGCGGGCTGATCAGCCTGTCTCAGGATGATCCGAAACGCCTCTTCAAGCAACAGCACGGAGCGATCATGAATGATGCGGACCTGATACGACTTGACGCGCCGGTACTCGGAGTGAAACGCCTGTAAGCGGCGCAGCAAGCGCTGCATGCCGACCCAATGGGGGGTGCCCGTGCTGTCAGTCGCATGCAAAGCAGTGCCTGCTTCTGTGATGAGCGCCTCGGCCTCGCTGGAGGCGGCCTGTTGTTCAGCGACGATTCGCTCGATCATCCAGCACGCAAAGGCGCGCAGTCGATCCCCCGGCTCGAACCACGTCTTCAGTACAGTCAGGCGTTGGGTGTTAGCGGACCCAGTCCGCTCGATCTCAGCGAGGATGGAGGCAAATTTGTCGTGGATGGTGGTGGGCATGGCATTCACGCAATCTGTTCGAACCCAGGAGGCTAAATGTCTGGGCTGCCGATGACGTCGGCGCCCTCGGCAACCACGGCATCACCGACGCGCAGCTGCCCGCCCTGGATCACCCGCGCGCAGAGTCCGCCATGGCCGCGCAGGGCGTTGTAGCCGCCTGGCCCCAGCACCTCCTCCATGCGTGAGCAGGGATGCGCGAAGCTCGTGCCCTCCAGCACCGCCTCGCCGATCTGAAAGCGCTGACCCTTGAGCGCAGACAGGTTGATCCCGGACACCAGCAGGTTGCGGCGCAGCGTTGCCGGCGCTATCCCCTCGACTCCGGTCAGCGCGGCGATCACCGGCAGATGTTCGGCCTGCAGCAGGGTGATGCCGCGGTTGCCGGTGCGGCCGCTGTAGTGATCGCCCTCGAGACCCGCGCTAGTGATGGCCTGCGCGGCCTCGACGTGGATCAACACCGCGCGCTTCGCCGGCCGCAGGCCGATCCAGTCCAGCCGGCCAGGCCGTGGAAAGGTCTGCATCAGCGACGCCAATGGGCTGTTCTTGGAGAGAATCATGGCTTCCATCATACAGACGCGGTTGGCACTCAGGCTGAATCTGGCCCTTGTGCTCGGACTCAGCATGGCGAGCACGCTACTCATGGCCGAGCCACTCGATCAGGGTGCCGATCGACCACTCGGAGCGCTTGCCTCGCTGCGCTGGCAATACCGGATCATTTTAGTGGATGCGCAGATCCCGGATGCGGTTGCACGCCTGCGCGTCGAGCAGCCTGCGCTCGATGAGCGTGACATCCTCTGGTTTGTGCGCGATCGGGGGCAGGTGCAGACCAACTATCAAGGGCCGCTCGATCCTGGACTTGCCCAGGAGCTTGAGCAGCGGTTTTTCAGCCAATCCGATGCCGCTGTGTTCTTGATCGGCAAGGATGGCGGTCTCAAAGCCAGTGCCGACCGACTGGATCTGCCTGCGCTGTTCGAGCGCATCGATGCGATGCCGATGCGCCGTCGAGAGATGGAAGCTGCAGACTGAGCGGCACCCTAGTGATACGGCCAGGATCGGTCTCGGCCTGGAACGGCCCGACCCAGCGCCCGACCTGCCGCGCGACCTTGATCAGAGAGTCGACCGCTCGGGACCGTCTGCCAGAACCAAGCTCAGCGAGCCGATCCAGAAAGGCCTGCACCGTTGTTTTATGCTGCAACGGCCTCGGTGGCACTGCTCAGAGCCAGCCTTTGCGGCGGAGATACCAAAGTTGGGCGGCGACCAAGAGACCGAGGAAGAGACAGAGCAGCAGGAACGCCCAGCGGTCAGTCGCATCCGGAATGCCAGCAAGATTGACCCCGAGCAGGCCGGTGATGAAGGTCAGTGGAAGGAAGATGGCGGTGATCACCGTCAGCGAGAACAGGCGCCGTTCGGTCTTTTCGGTGGAGCGTTGCAGGATCTCTTCTTGGGTGATCTCGCTGATCCGCTGCGCCGCGTCTAGGCCCTCGATGTACTGAGTGCACTGGTGCACCACCTCCCCTGCCCGCTCGCGGTTGTTCTCTGACAGCCAGGGCTGATGGCTGGCCGCCAGCCGTTCGAGCGCGCGGCGCTGCGGACCGAGGAAATGTCGCATGCGGATCATGACACGCCGCAGATGGGCGAGTTCGGCCACCAAGTCTTCCGTGGGCTTGGCGTCGTGGAGATGGCCGATCCGGTGCGCCTCGTCGAACTGTTCAAAGATTAGTTGTTCCATGTGCTGGGTCATCAGGTCAGCGCATTGGCAGATGAGGTCGCCCACATCCGTCGGTCCCTGTCCCTTCACGAGACTGCGTTGCAGCTCGGAGGCGGCGCGCACCGGTTCATGACGACCACTGATGACCCGCTCGCCATCACTCCAGAGGCGTAAGGTCACCATGTCCATCGGCAGCCCGCCCGGTCTGAAGTTGATGCCTTTGAGGATCAGCAGCAGGGACCGCCCACGCTGCTCGAAACGCGGGGTGACGCGCGCGGCGGTCAACGCGTCCACAACCAGCGGGTCGATGCCGCTGTGGGCGCTGAGCCAGCGTTGCGCGTTGGCATGCTTGAGGTCGAGATGAATCCAGACCGGCCCCTGCGCTGAGTGCGGCTCGGGCTCGGCATCCGCTTCGAGATCCGCCCACTGCAGTGCCTCTCCCCCGCCCTGGCGATCAAGCCGGAAGGCGCAGACGAGGCCAAACCGATGGGCATAACCGGTCTTCAGTCGCACGACGGGCCTTACGCTTGGGCGATTCACTGGGTTGTGACGGCTGTCCATCAGACCTCGTTCATGGCGTTGCTAAAAAGGGTACGTCCGCGCCCATCTTCGATTTCGTTGATCCACCGCCCTCCCACGGCCCCCTGGGCTTTGTCGATTCCGCCGTGGTCGCCTAGACCGATTCGCCTGTCATCGAACAAGAGGCCTGATTCGTGCTAGGCTCCCGCCGTCATCAAACCGTCACAGCAGCACGATGGATCTCGCAGACGCCATTCGAAGCCTAACACCCCTCCAGCTTCAGATTCCCGACCGCCGTCGGCCTCTGCAGTTGAAGACTCACTGCGTCGCCGACGCCTTTCTGGTCGAGACGACGCAAGGATCGGCGGTGGCCTGGGTCGAGGCCTTTTGGTGCAAAGAGCAGACGGGGCCTGTCGCCCGCATTGCCTACGCGCGACCACAGCAAACCGGGTCAACGGAGCGATGGGTCGATCATGATCCGCGCTACGGCCCTCGGTGTTTGGCCTACCAACGTCCGTTCATCATCGAGCGCCTCAGCCAGGCATCGCCGGCCTGGCGCGACTACAAGGCTTGGCAGCACTGGCGTGCCGCTCAAGGCAGTGCCTGCGGGCGGCGCGCGGCGTGGCAGCGTATCGAACAGGAGTTAGGCGACGGGATCGTGCAGCGCCTGACCTGAGAGGCGACGCCAGCAGCGCACAAAAACCGGGGCTACCACATTCAGCCCAACTTCAGCGAGGATGGCCAGGGTTGCCGCTGACCCGAGGAGCATCCGCGCATGGCGCACACTGACCCCTTCGATCCGACCTATGGCTATGACCTCGACGGACTCTTGCGCATCCTGCCGCCGCAGGCACCGGACGACTTTGCCGACGTCTGGCAATGGCGCTACAGAGAGGCACGCGAGGTTGATCCTGCCCTTCAGCTGAGCCCCTCGGCCTATCAGCGCCCGGGCATGTGCGTTTGGGATGCCCATTATCGCTCAACGGACGGGATCACCATCGGCGGTTGGCTGCTCGAGCCCGAGCATGGTGCGCCGCGACAGGGCTTTGTCGTCGGCCACGGCTACGGTGGCATCGCGCAACCGGACTTCCCGCTGCCCTGCGCCGATGCGGCCTACCTGGTGCCCTGTTTCCGCGGCATCGGCCGCAGTCGCCACACCCCGATCTCCGACAACCCTAACTGGCATGTCCTGCACGACATCGACAAACCCGATCGCTACATCATCGGTGGCTGCGCTCAGGATCTGTGGATCGGGGTGACCGCGCTGCTATCGCGCTTCCCCGGCCTCGCTGGACGCATCGGCTACATGGGGATCAGCTTCGGCGCTGGCATCGGCGCGCTGGCGCTGCCTTGGGACCAGCGCATCGCCCGCGGGCACCTGAATGTGCCGACCTTTGGCCACCAACCATTGCGTCTGCAACTGCCGACAACAGGCTCAGCTGCCTCGCAGCAGCGCTTCGCACGGACGCATGGTCACCTGTTGGAAACCTTGGCGTATTACGATGCCGGTTCGGCCGCACGCTTCATCCGGCAGCCGATGCTGATCGCGGCAGCGCTGCTTGATCCGTCCGTGGCGCCGCCGACCCAGTTCGCCATCTACAACGCGCTCGCAGGTCCCAAGCAGCTGTTCGTGTTGGCCACCGGTCATGCCGAGAATCCGGCACGAATCGCCCAGGAGCACAACCTGCTCGACGCCTTAACGAGGTTTTTTTGCGCCGATGAATCGCGAGTATCACCGGTGGTATAGCCCCCATCTCGGGCGTGACATGGAGCTCTTGGTGTTCGGTCATGCCGGCGCCAAGGTGTTGGTCTTTCCGACCCGAGACGGACGCTTTCATGAGTACGAAGACCTGCGCATGACCGAAGCGCTGCGGCACAAGCTCGAGGCCGGACAGCTGCAGCTCTACTGCGTCGATAGCCTCGACTGGGAAAGCTTCTATTGCGACTGGGCGCATCCCGAAGGTCGCATCCAGCGTCATCAGGCCTTCGAGGACTACATCCTCAACGAGGTGCTGCCGCTGATGGCGAGCAAGAACAGGCATCCTTGCACCATCGCCCATGGCCTGAGCTTTGGCGCCTTCCACGCCGCCAATATCGCCTTTCGCCATCCGCACCTGTTCCAGAAGCTCAGCGCCTTCTCTGGGCGGTACGATCCCACGCTCAATGTCGAGAGCTTCCGCGATCTGCTCGATGGCTATCGCAGCGAGTTGATCTACTTTCACTCGCCCGCGCAGTACCTGCCGGGGCTTGATGGCTGGCGCCTTGAGGCCTTGCGCCAGATGGATATCGTGCTGGTGATCGGCCGCGATGACCCCTTCCTCGACAACAACCGCCACATCAGCCGCATCCTCTGGGAGAAGGGCGTCTGGCATGCGTTGCACGAATGGGATGACCGTGCTCATAGCGGCTACTATTGGCGCCGTATGGCACCGCTCTACCTGTGAGCGGGCTCGATCAAGAGGTCGTTGCTGCGCTGATGGCCAGCCTGACAGCGATCCCCATGAGCCTGAGGCGTCAGTGACATTTGAGCCGGATGACATCGACGAGCTATCTGTTTCAGTGACCGTTGCGCACAACGGCTGACCACATCCGGCACAGTTCCTGCTTAAAGCAACCCGCAGTCTTGCGGTGATGATCGCTGGATATCTTGCGTTGTTCTAGACCGGCCAAAGAGAGGTTGATGATGGACAGTACGCTGAAAGGCACGATTCACCGTCAACGCGAGGCGATCGCGAGAACGCTGCACGAGCCTATTGCGCAGATCGCGGGTGCTTGTGCTGCGGTCTGGAGCGATCGAGCGCAACTGAACGAGGTCTTGATGGCTGGCTGTGGGCACATCCCGTCCTGCGGTGCATTGTTTGTCGTGGATCCTGCAGGCCGTCAGATTAGCGACACCGTCAGCGCCACTGGAGCCGAGTCGGCGGACGTCGGGCGCGACCGCTCGACGCGTCCCTATATGCGTGAGGCGGTTCCTGCCTGGGGCTTCCTGCTCTCGGATGCCTATGTCGGGCTCGTGTCGCACCGCCCATCGCTGACGGCCTTGCACGTCGTCCGCCGCGACTGGGAGCTGCTGGGTTACGTCGGCGCAACTTTTATCTCAAAGATTTGCCGGTGACCGCGAAGCTCTACGAGGACCTCCCCCACTGGCTGCAGATCAAAGGCGATCCCTCGATTCGCAATACGGTGTTGTTACAGACCCGTGTCGAGAGCCCGATGGATCAGAACCTGGATCAAGTCCTCTCCGTGATTGAAGAACTGCTGGTCGAGCGGGGGATGTTCCAGGGCGTTGCGCACTTCGCGAGCAGTCGAGCAACGGTAATGGAATGGTCCGCCCCGCTCCTCCAACACACCCCGAGCGGGCACAATAAGCGATGATGAGAACCCATCGTCAACCAAGGTAGCGGAGCAGACCAATGACAGAGACTCACAAAGACCGGGCCATCACG
>NZ_NRRY01000080.1 GCF_016583905.1 Lamprobacter modestohalophilus
GCAATGGGGGCAGCAAACAGGTTCAAGTACCATAACTAAAGATCCCGAAAGTTTACCGTTAACAGTAGAATAGTATATAATTTTCTTTGATCAAAAAATATCACCGGTACAGATCAAGAACACTACCCAGAAGCCGTCCGAGATCGAGACCTTGCTAGGCCAGCTGAGCGAGCCTGGAGGGGCGTCGTTGGTGATGGAGGATTCCGACGGCAAGGCGTTGCCGGTTTTGGTCGCCGAGCAGGTGTTCGGCGATCATCTGCTGCTTGATATCAGCGCGATCCGGGAATTGGCGGGTCCTTTGAAGCGTGGTCAGCCGTTTCGGCTGGTCGGCGAGTCTAAGGGCATGATGCTGCGGACCCCGGTGCTGGTCATCACCGTCTGCGAGCAGCAGCAAGGTCGATTGCGATGTCGTTGCGATTACCCGCTCTACTTAGAGGTGTTGCAGCGGCGCCAATACTTCCGTGCAAAGCTGCGGCTGGGGATGGAGGTTGGCGCCATCCTCAGAGACCAGGAAGACGCGACAACCTCTCAGGGCGACCTGAAGAACCTCTCGCTGGATGGGTGCATGGTCGAAATGCCCATCTCGAGCGCGAACATGTTGGTGGCGTCCGAGCCGCTTGAGATCGAGCTCTGCTTCCCTGACGGCACGCGTTTTGCTATTAAAGGTGTTGCAAAGCACTACAGCACCAACATCGAGCGGCAAGTCATGAGTGTTGGCTTCCAGTTCAACACGCCCAACGTCGAGGAAGAACGCCAACTGTGGCTGCTTGTCCGCGAGATCGAGCGCGAATCGGCTCGCCAGTCAGCGAGTGGCGGCGATGGATTGCTGCGCTCGTTGCTGTTCCAGACCGACCCCAAAGCGCCGCCACTGGTCGCGCGACGCAATGCCCAACGCTATGCCACGCCGATGACGAAGCGTCTTGCGCGTGTGGCAGGCTACTTGGATGCGCAGCTGCTCGAGCTCTCCTGCGATCATCGGTTGGACCCAGTCCAGCTGTCGCGACATGCAGACCGGCTGCTCCTGCTCCATGACGAGGATCGCGAGGCCGTCTTGTTTGCGGTCCGGTGCCTGTCTCAAGAGGCCACGTTGGTGCGTCACTGCCTTGCGGTGGCCGTTCATCTGCTCGACCTGGCGACCTTGAGCAAGATGCCGCGCGATGCCTGCAAGGCTGTGGCTGCGTGCGCGATGGTGCACGATTTTGGCAAGGCGTTTCTGCCAGACAGCGTCGTCAATT
Source organism: Lamprobacter modestohalophilus (assembly GCF_016583905.1). Lineage (GTDB taxonomy): Bacteria > Pseudomonadota > Gammaproteobacteria > Chromatiales > Chromatiaceae > Lamprobacter > Lamprobacter modestohalophilus. The sequence continues at coordinate 1,236 of NZ_NRRY01000080.1, forward strand.
CGCCAGAGCTGGATCAAGAGCAGCGTGCCCTGTTGACGACCCATGTCGCCCTGCTCGAGCCAAGCTTTGAGCGTTGCCAATGGTTAGCGAGCAGCGTGTTAAAGAGTGTGGTGTTCGAGATCAACGAGCGACTTGACGGCAGTGGCTATCCGCTGGGCCTGAGTGGCGATCAGCTCGGTGAGCTGTCGCGCGTGGCGATGGTCGTCGACGCGGTCGATGCGATGCGCCGAGAGCGGCCCGATCGCCCGGCACGGAGTATGGCGCACATCTATGCTCGACTCGCACATCAGTCAGAACGTTTCGACCAGCGCTGGCTCAAGCGTTATATCAGCGCCTTCGGGTCTCTGCCGATTGGCTCGTTGGTCCGCTTCGAGGCCGGGCAGCTGGCTTGGATTCAGAGGCTTGATGCCAAGGGCCGGCCGCTGCAGGTGCAGCTGACGGATGCGGTAAAGCCACCTGATGACTCGCTCGGCGAGGTGTTGCGTGACGAGGCCGTGCTGAAGCTCGGCAAGCCGTTGGAGGAGATGGTGGTTTCGCTCTGACCCTTATCTCATGGCTGACTGTCTCATGGCCCACTGTCTCATGGCCCACTGTCTCATGTCCCACTTGGCCGCGGCGGCACGGTTTTCGCCTAAAGTCCGGATGGCAGCTGCCGATAATCCTACTAACCTTAGGAGGGAGTTGCTCGCAGGGGCGGGCGTTTTGGCCAGCCTTCGATCGCTAGCCAGGCATACTCCCAGAACACGACACGAGGAGCCGTCATGTCAACTATCACTTCGCTCGGCATCGGTTCAGGGCTTGATCTCAACGGATTACTCGATCAGCTACGCGACGCCGAGCGCGGTCGGCTTCAGCCGATCGCTCAGCAGAAAGAGGCTCAACAGGCGAAGCTTTCGGCCTATGGCAAGCTGCAAGGGGCGCTTTCGTCCTTGCAGTCGGCGGCTGATACACTCAATGGCAGCGCGCTGTTTGGAAGCCTTTCCAGTAGCGTTACCGGTACCAGCGTGACCTCGGCAGCGGATTCCAACGCCGTGCCGGGTCGCTATGATGTCAGTGTGACCACACTGGCGCGCGCCCAAAGTATTGCAACCGGCGGTTTTGCTGAGGGTGAGACCTTTTCTGCGGGGACCATGAGCATCCAGGCCGGCGATGCTGATCCGCTTAACGTGACGGTGGCGGAGGGCGATAGTCTCGAGGCTATCCGCGACAGCATCAATGCCGCAGGCTCTGGGATTACTGCGAGCATCGTCAACGATGGTGATGAGACCAATCCCTATCGCTTGGTGCTGAGTACGAACGAGACCGGCACCAATGCAGCGATCCAATCGATCAGTTTTACTGGTGGCGATGAGCGCCTGAGCTTCGAGGTGGAGCCGGAGACTGGTTACGTTGAACCTTACGCCGGAATGCGGGAAACCGTTGCCGCCGAGGATGCGGCCTTGACCGTCAACGGCATCGTCATCACCAGCCAGAGCAACCAGGTCGAAGGCGCTATCCAAGGCGTGACCCTGAGCTTGGCCGAAGAGGGCGACTCAGCCAATTCGACGGTCATCGTCGAGCGCGACAATTTTGCCGTACGTGATGCGATCAGCGGATTCGTTGATGCTTTCAACTCCTTGAAAGAGACCACAGCTGATCTCACCAGCTTCAATGCTGAGACTGGTGCCGCTGGCGAGTTGCTCGGAGACAGTGCGTTGCGCACCATCGATTCGCGGCTGCGCGGTGTGCTCGGTGGCATCGTCTCTGGCGGTGACTTCAGTACGCTCTCCGATATCGGGATCAGTCTGCAACGCGACGGGACGCTCGAGATTGATGCAGAAAAGCTCGACGATGCGGTTGTCAATCAGCGGCAGGCACTCACCACGTTCTTCGCTGGGGACACTGAGGCGGGAGGCTTTGCCGGCGCACTGAGCGAGATGCTCGATCAGGTGCTTGATGATCGCGGTTTGCTGGGGAGCGCTCGAAGCGGTGTGGAATCGCGGATCACCAGCCTCGATGAACGCTCCGCCCGCATGGAAATCTCGATTGAGCGTGAGATCGAGCGCTATCGGGTTCAGTTTGGGCAGCTCGACTCGATGATCGCTCAGATGAATCAGACCAGCACCTACCTGACGCAACAGTTTGACAATCTAAATTCAATGCTCGGCAGAGATAATTAATCGCGAGCGGTCTGCCGACAGCCTGATCAAGAGGGGAGCCAAAACGATGAATGTGATGCGTGGAGCAACAGCCTATGGCCGAGGGGCCGGCGCCTATGCCCGAGTGGGAGTGGAAAGTGGAGTCATGTCAGCCAGCCCACACCAGCTGATTACGATGCTGTTCGACGGCGCAATCGCCTCGATTCGCGCGGCCCGCATCCAAATGCAGGACGGCAATATTCCGGAAAAAGGCAAAGCGATCTCTAAGGCGATGGATATCGTCAACAATGGTCTGGCTGCCGCTCTGGATGCGGAGCGTGGTGGCGAGATTGCCGAACGCTTGGCATCGTTGTACGACTACATCAGCCGCCTGTTGCTGGCTGCTAACCTGCACAACGATGAAAAAAGCCTGGATGAGGCGGAGGCGTTACTCGAGGATGTCTCAGCAGCTTGGCGCGAGATCGGCGAACAGCAGACGCAGACAGCTGTCGCCTGAACGAACATGGTCGCCTCGCTGATGCCCAAGACGCCAACCGGCTCCGGGTCCTCGACTCGTCAGCAGGATCTGCTGACGGTGTATGAAGCGCTGCTAGCATGCTCGGAGAGGATGCTCAAATCTGCCCGAGAGGCTGACTGGGAGGCGCTGATCGATCTTCAGAGCAGTTATCTTGCTCAGGTCGAAGCACTTCGCTGTTTCGATGACGAGCCGATGCCCCTCGGTCAAGAGGTCAACGATCGCAAAGCCGAACTGCTCAAGCAGCTGCTCGAGTCGGATCAGGAGATTCGCCAACGTTTGATGGATCGGCGGCGCGAGCTCACGCAGATGATTTCAGGCTCTAGGCAGCAGCTTGCCTTGTCTCGCACCTACAGCTTTTATCAGGAGACCTCGGAGGTCATCGAGGCCGCTCAGCGCTTTACGTCGACGTGAGTGGCATCAACACCCTCATCGATACCCTGATGCATCAAGTATTGGGGAAGCGGGTTGATACTCCACACCCCCGCGACCTCAATCAGCCGGTCAAGCCGATGACGGCCGCAGGGGCGCTTGCCGCCGTCCGCAGTGATTCCCGGCTCGATGCGCGGAATAATGCCCCGGTCAGAGAGGCGGGGCGAGCCCCACAGGACGAGCGCGCCACGCAGGCCCGCCAGCCGACTGGCGAGAAGCTGCCACCGCCTTCCACACAGACGACCTTCACCTCTTCGGCACGCTCGATTGCCGATCTGATGCTGCGTTTTCCGGCCTCCCCATCCGCACTCCGCGTCGCGCAGCCGTTGTTTCCGTCCAGTCAGAGTCCGGCGCCTACTCAGGTGGCAGAGCGACTCCAGTCGTCGGTCCGTGATAGCGGGCTGTTTTACGAGTCTCATCTGTCGCGCTGGTTTCGCGGTGAATTGCCGCGCGAGCAATTGCTGCGCGAGCCGCAGATGTTGCGATCGTTGAACTTTAGCCAAGCAGCGTCAAGCCTACCGCCAGCGCCGTTAAAAACGAGCTTACCTGCTTTTCTGCTGGGTCTATCGAGGGTAGGTGGCGCAGCTCCAGCGCTCGCGCAGAGTGGTTTGAATGCACAGTCAGTCTTACCGGTCGCTCCTCCTGGGGCAGGCGTCGGTGGGGTTTCGGCGGCGCCGGGCTCGGCGCAGCCATTAGGTCTTGCGGGGGCGGCGGCTGGCGCAGATGCGCGCGGAAACAGTGCGGCGGCGCAGCCGCAGGCCTTGAACGCCGACATCACGACGCGGTCAGGGCGTGAGCAGCCGCTGCTTGACCCACAGACGTTGAGTTCCTTGCGCTTCACCCAGGCCTCACCGAGTCTGCCGCCGACGCCATTGAAGACCAGCCTGCCGGCCTTTTTGCTCGGTCTATCTCGGGCAGGTGAGGCACCCGCTGGTTTCGCGCAAGGTGGCACGAGTGGGCAGTCGGCATCGCCGGCGGCTCCAGGTAGTGCCAGCGCCGCTGGTGCGCCCGGAGCCCCGGGAACCTCGCAGACCGCGCAGCCATCAGCCCCTCCAGGAGCCCCTGCTGGGGTGGCTGGCGCCGACGCACGCGCAAGCAGTGTTGCTGCGGTGCAGCAGCAGGCATTGAATGCGGAGATCGCGACCCAGTCGGCGCGGCTGCAACGTAGCGAAGTCATCCATGAGAGCTTGCAGGGCGTGGTTCGCCATCAGCTCGAGCTATTGGCGACACCGGTGCTGCGGTGGGAGGGCGACGTTTGGTCCGGTATCTTTATGGCGCTGATGATTCAGCCGCCGGCAAAACGGGATGAGCGAGGGGGAACGGACGAGGAGCAGGGGCAAGATGAGTCTGGCACCAAAGAGTGGCACTCAAATATGACCTTGCAGGTGGCGGGCCTTGGGGAGGTTGGCGTAAAGCTCTGGCTGCGCGATTCGCAACTGGATCTCGAGCTTGTGGCGCGAGATCCAGATGTTCGCCTGGCGCTGGCCGAAGGCGTCGATCAGTTAAAATCTCGGCTTGATGCACTAGACCTCGCCGAGGTTCGAATCCGCCTCCACCACGACCTGCTCGAGCCAGAAGAGGCACCACCATGAGCGAGGCGCTACCTGACGAACGGCGTCGCGCGATTGCCCTTGCCTATCGTGATGGGGATGATGCGCCGCGTGTCGTTGCCAAGGGGTACGGCGACATCGCCGAGCGCATCATCGAGGAGGCCGCGCGACACGGTATCTACGTCCATGATGCTCCTGAGCTTGTCGGACTGTTGATGAATCTGAATCTCGACGAACAGATTCCGCCGAGTCTCTACCAGGTGATTGCCGAACTCCTGGTTTGGGTTCGACAGATTGCCGATGAGCGGGGGCATAGCTGATAGCTTAACGTGAATCTCACGCGATTCATTGTCCGGGGTGGCGCCGCGCCATGAGAGTTAGGCGGGTTGTGCGAGATCACCTAAGCGGCGCGACGACGCTTTCCTTTGGTGCGACCGGCCTGAGCGAGATCTTCCGGTGTGAGCGTTTGCATCCATTCGGCGGCTGCGTCATAACGATTGGCCGTAAAGCGCTGCTCGACCTCGGGTGCGAGCTTGAATACGGAGACGGCCTTTCTCAGTCGTGCTGCCTCGGCCTCGACCTGATCTGCGGCTTTTGCGTCCTGCCGCACCAAATCTGCGTTGCGCTGGGTGACCTGATCCATCTGCGCAATGGCACGATTGATCTGCTCGATACCCTGACTCTGATCCCTTGAGCCCGAGGTGATCCCATCCATCAGGCTGTTGACCTGATTGACCGCCAAGACAATGGCATCGATGGATTGCATGGCCTGATCCGCTTGCGCGAGACCGGTGTTGACGCCTGTGACCGAGGCCTCGATCAGGGATCGAATCACTTGAGTCGCATCGGCACTGCGTTTCGATAGGTCTCTCACCTCGCGCGCGATCATGCCGAAGCCGTGACCGCTTTCTCCCGCCTGGGCGGCCTCAACCGAGGCAAGCAGCGCGATGCGATTGGCCTGAGAAGCGACCTTATCGATGAGCTCGACGACCTCGGTCATCCGCTGCACGCCTTGGCTGATCTCACCCATAGTCGCGCCGAGATCGCCAACCGTCTCGTGACCAGTGCAGGCGGTGCGTGCCGCGCTCTCTGTGACGTGGCGAGCGCGGCGCGCCTGTTCTGCATGTTGCCTCACGGTTGCCGACAATGTGGCGATTTGTGAAGCCGTCTTCTTTAGCTTGGCGACCTGCTCTTGAGTTCGCACTGAGAAATCATTGTTGCCGCTCGCGATGTGCTGGGCGCCGCGGTGGACGGCATCACTACTCATGCGGACCAGCGCCACGGTCCGCGACAAGCGCTGCTGTAGGGCCTTGACCGCGGCACTGAGTTGGCCGAGCTCGTTACGGCCGAAGCGCTCGAGCGGCACTGAGAGGTCGCCGTAAGCCATCGCGTCGAAGCTGGCGACGACCTTTTGCAAGGGCTGTAGGACGTTGGCGATCACGCCCCAAAACACCACCGCAGCGGTGAGCAGCGCAATCACGAGCACGCAGATGATGATCAAGTGGGCATGGTCCGCGAGTGCTGAGAAGTCCTGCAGCAGTTGCGTGCCCGCGGCGCCCGATTGTGGTGCCAACAGGCCAATTGTGCTCTCAGCCTGGGCCAGTACAAAGAAGCCGAGCACGCTGAGCACCGTGATCAGCAACAGGAAGGCGCCAAGCACCAGCGCCCAGCTCGTTCGCATGCTCATGTCTAACAAGCGAACGCTCAGCGCTTGTATAGGGCGTGCTCCGCGACCGTCTTCGGCCGTGGATCGCGCCTCCGGCAATGCTTCACCCGGCGACCTGCTCGACCTGCTCGACCAGGGCCATCTCCTTGCTGGTCAGGAGCCTGTCGATATCGACCAGGACCAGCATGCGATTCTCCAAGCTGCCGAGGCCTTTGAGGAAATCTGACGACATGCTCATACCGAGCTCTGGGGCGGGCTTGATCTGATTCGGCGTCAGCGTCATGACGTCTGAGACGCCATCGACGACGATGCCCACGATCCGGTCGAAGACGTTGACCACGATCACCACGGTCTGGCCGCCGTATTCAACCTTGTCCAGATGGAACTTGATCCGCAGGTCGACGATGGGCACGATGACCCCACGCAGGTTGGTCACGCCCTTGATGAAATCGGGGGCGTTGGCGATGCGTGTGACATTCTCGTAGCCGAGAATCTCCTGAACCTTGAGGATGTCGATCGCATACTCCTCCTCGCCGAGCGAGAAGACTAAAAACTGCTGGTTCTCACCCTCTGTTGCAGATAGGGCGTCGCTCGTTAGACGGCTCATGAGAGGGCAACCTCCGTTGATGTGGGAAGGGGTTTAGCGGACGTGTCGAGGCTTGTCTGACGGGCTTCCTTCTTCCTCTGGCTCAGATGATGGAGTCCGGCAATGTCGAGGATCAGCGCCACGCGGCCATCGCCGAGGATGGTTGCCGCTGATACTCCTGGCACTTTGCGGTAGTTGGTCTCGAGGTTCTTCACGACCACCTGCTGTTGGCCGATGAGGTCATCGATGAGGAGGGCATAGCGTCGCCCCTCGCCTTGGACGATAACAGCAATGGAGCGCAATGGATCGGTTTGGGCGCCTTCCACATCCAATGCGTCATGCACCGCGATGACGGGCAGGTACTCGTCGCGCATCCGCAAGACCAGGTCTTCACCGGCCATCTCGTAGAGATCCGCCTTGGTCGGCTGCAACGATTGCAGCACCGTCGACAGGGGGAGAATGAAGATCTCGTCGCCGACCTTGATCGACATGCCGTCGAGAATCGCCAAGGTGAGCGGTAGAACGATGCGAATGGTCGTGCCTTGCCCCGCCGTCGACATGATCTGTACGCTCCCGCCAAGGCCCTGGATGTTGCGCTTGACAACGTCCATCCCGACGCCACGCCCGGAGACGTCGGTGACCTCCTTGGCGGTTGAGAAGCCGGCGGCGAAGATCAGCTGCCAGACCTCGTCATCGGTCATGCTATCGGAGACGCTGAGGCCACTCTCGCGGGCCTTTGCAAGCAGCTTCTCGCGATTCAGGCCAGCGCCGTCGTCTTTCACCTCGATGATGATATTGCCGCCCTGGTGTCGGGCGGAGAGGGTGAGATGGCCGACGCGCGGCTTGCCTAGGGCCTCACGCTCTTCTGGTTTTTCAATGCCGTGGTCGAGGCTGTTGCGGACCAGATGCGTCAGTGGGTCGATGATGCGCTCGGTCAGGCTCTTGTCGAGCTCGGTCGATTCGCCCTCGGTGTGTAGCTCGATCTCTTTGCCGAGCTTGCTCGAGGTCTCGCGCACCACGCGCGGAAATCGGCTGAAGACGAAATCCATCGGGATCATTCGAATCGACATCACCGCTTCTTGCAGATCGCGGGCATTGCGCTGAAGCAGACTCATGCCATTGACGAGCGAGCCATTGGTCACGCCGTCAAGCTGGCTGACGGTCTGATCAAGCATCGACTGGGTAATGATGAGCTCGCCGACCAGGTTGATAATCTGATCGACCTTCTCGACCGAGACGCGGATCGATGAGTTCTCTGCTCCGCCCTTGGGCTTGGCCGGTGGCTTACTCGCCGTCTTTTTCGGCTCCATCGGCTTTTGCGGCTCTACCGGCTGCGCCAGTTCGGGCGCAGTGGTTTGGCTCGATGGCGCTTGTTCGGCGGCCTCGGAAGCCCCGGAAGCCGCAATGGGCTCGGCTGCGGCCTTGGACTCAGGCTCTGCTGCTTGCGATGCGGGCGAGGTGTCTTCGGCCGCGGCCGCGGCGGATGGCGTTGCGCTCCGCGTCTCGATCTGTTCTGGCTCGATGATGAAGCACATCACCGACTCGATGTCGGCTGCGCTGGTTGTGGTCTCAAGCTCGACTTCGTACCTTTCCGCGTCCCCAGATTGCGCGATAACCGTGCCGAACTGCTCGAGCTCCTCGACCAGAAGTGCACGATTTTCTTCGCTGATCCCGAGCAGGGCGATGAGCAAGGACGCTGCCGGCTCGCCTTCGCCGGCGGCCTCAGTCTCGGCTTCGCGCGTCTGCGCTTGAGGTTGGCTGGCCGGCGCGCCGGGGCTGCCATCGCCGCGGGCCTTGATCTCTTCTTCGGCAAGCTGTTGCAGGGTCTTGCAGATGCGCTCGAAGGCTTCTTGGTCCGGCTCTTCGCCATTGCGATAGGCCGTCAGCTGATCATTCAGCATATCCTTGGTTTCCAGAAAGATGTCGACAATGTCCCGACGCAGGTTCAGTTCGCCATGCCGGGCATGGTCGAGCAGATTCTCAAACAGGTGTGTGGTCTTCTGCAGTGCCTCGAAGCCGAAGGTTCCGGCACCGCCCTTGATCGAATGCGCGGTGCGGAAGATGGCGTTGAGCTGCTCCGCATCAGGCTCCTCGAGATTGAGCTCGAGGAGATAGCGCTCCATGTCAGTCAGCAGCTCTTCGGCTTCTTCGAAGAAGGTATCGTAGAAATCGGTGATGTCCATCCGCGTTTCCTGTTCCCGAACTAGCGACTGGAATCAGACCAGTCTGTCATACACGCCCGTCCGTCTTGCTTTGCCATCCTGGTGTAGACGCCTGAGGCCCGGCTCGCGAGCGCGTCGTGCGCTCGGGTGTGTTGCTTAGCCACGATGGCTGTTGGCTCAGTTAGCCTTGAGCACGGGGCCGGCACCGCGCCGCATCGTCTTGCCGGCCCGAGATGGCGGGTGGCAGATGCCACAGACATAGTCCTGAACGGGTGCATAGGCATGAACAATGAATTGACCACCGCAACGCGTACAACCCTTCAACTGTAGCAGATCATTCTCAAAGAATCGCATCAGCGTCCAGGCGCGGGTGAGGCCGAGCACGGTCTCTTGGCCACTGATCTGTATCTGCTCCTGATAGAGCCGGAACGCTCGCACAAAGGCATCGATGCGGTCACAGCCAAAGTCCTCCCGCAGGCGCTGGTGAATATTGATGAACAGTGAGGCATGGATGTTGGGTAGCCAGGTGATGAACCAGTCGGTCGAGAACGGTAGCATCCCCTTCGGTGGTGACTTGCCTCGAAGCTCTTTGTAGAGCTTCGTCAGACAGGTGCGGCTGAGATCGGTCTCGGTCTCTAAGACTTGTAGGCGGGCGCCGAGCTCAATGAGCTCGATGGCGAGCTGCACTTGATGCATTTCGGTGACCGGGCTCTTGGGTGGCATGGTCTAATTCCCCGTTTCATCGGGCTCGCTGCGCTGGCGCGACGCCATCAGGAGCGATGCGTGCAAGCCGCAGAGGTCCTGTTCACGCTGCTGATGCGTCACAATGCGCAGCTGCTCGGCATCTTCGTAGCCGAAACGGCAAAGTAACTGATTCGTTCGAGATAGTTTAGCGAGCTGACGCGCGCTCAGCGACAGCAGTAGCTCTGCCATTTCGTCTTGGATCTTGAGCCGAAACATTGCGCTTGCCCGATCGCTCTGAAGCATACGTTGCGCCAGCAAGAGATAGGTCAGATTAAGCTCTTGGATCTCGTTGATCAGGCTCTCTTCGTTCATCTGTCAGTGCGTCATGTGTCAGTGCGTTATGCCTCGCGGCAAGGCGGCCTGAGCATGCGGCTCGTTGTCATCGTCCCGAGCCGTGGCCCCCAGCTCGAAGGCGTCGATGAGCGCGTTCAGGTGCTCGGCGAGCGTGCGCATCTGGGCGGCTGAGGATGAGGTCTGGTTCACCATCGCGGCATTCTGCTGAGTGACCGTGTCTAGTTCGGTGACCGCGGTGTTGACCTCTGCGACGGCCGAGCTTTGCTCCCGGGTGCTGGCGCTGATCTCTTCGAGGACGTCATTGACGTTGCTGATACTCTCTAGAATCTGGTTCATTGACTCGCTCGCCTGCTCGACCTTACTCAGCCCGAGATGGGAGGTCTTGACGGACTCCTCAGTGACATCGCGGATCTCGCGTGCGGCCTGGCTTGAGCGCTCGGCAAGCGTGCGGACCTCTTGTGCGACCACTGCAAACCCCCGGCCATGCTCGCCGGCGCGTGCGGCCTCAACCGAGGCATTGAGCGCGAGGATGTTGGTCTGAAAGGCGATGCCATCGATCAGGGTGACGATATCGGTGATTCGCGACGACGCCTGGTCGATATCGTGCATGGTCGTGCGCAGCTCTTGCATCCCGGTCGAGCCTTGTGTGGCGGCCGTGCTGGCCGACGCCGAGAGCGCGGTTGCCTGATGGGCGGAATCAGCCCCGTGTGCCACCGTGGATGCGATCTCCTCCATGGCTGCCGAGGTTTGTTGCAGATTGGCAGCGGCTTGATCGCTGCGGCTCGCCAGATCTTCGCTGCTGCGCGCAATAGAGCCCGCGGTCTCATACACGCTGCGCGCGCTATCGCGCACATCCTGCAGCGTCAACTGCATGCGCGAGACGAAGGCATTGAACTGGCGTGCAAGCTCACTCAGCTCGTCGCGGCCGCTGGCGTCGAGGCGCCGCGTGAGATCACCCTCGCCCTCGGCGATATCGCCCATGGCGGCGGCGGTGCGCTTGATGGGGCGGGTGATGGTCAGTGAAATTAGGAAAGCGAGCAGGATGCCGACACCTAGCGTCACGGCGCTGATGAACAGCGCCGCGTTGCGCGCGGTGTTTGCCCGGGCAATATAGGAGGTTCGATCCAGCGTCACCTCAAGCACCCCCACGGGCTCACCCGAGAAGTCCCGGATGACGGCCCCCATCACCGCGAGTGGCGTATCGCCGTAGTAGTGGTCTTCCATCGGTTGCTCGCCCTTCATGGCCGCATCGAGAGCCGCCTTGCTCAGCAGCGGCTGATCACCAAAGGTTGAGGCGAAGGTCTTGAAGCCGCTCTCCTCGCGCAGCCGCAGGGCTGCACCAGCGCCGTAGAGTTCCTCAAAACGCTCGAAGAAATCCTGGCCGAAGCTCATGCCAAATTCGAGCGAACCGACGTGCTGTCCTTGCCACTGCACCGGTTGCAGGCTGCGGATACCGAGCCCGAACACGCCGTGCTCAAGCCCTGATATGGGCTGCTGTAAGCGGTTGGTCTCGATGACGGTCTGGCGGATGGCGCTGAGATCATCGCCAAACTTTTCCGGTCCATGAACGCGCAGAAATGAGGTCGCGGGTGGATTGTGAAACTGGAATTGGGCGATGCCGTACTGCTCACGCAAGGTCTTGAAGCCTGGAACAAAGAGTTCGGGGTAGTGTTATAGATATGTACCTGCTGCCTACTGAATTATTAGCCCAAACTCGTAGCGATTGATGAATAGGCCGATGACAATGTCATGCATCTTTTCAAGTTTAGAGAAACAGATTGTCTTTCTTGC
>NZ_NRRY01000081.1 GCF_016583905.1 Lamprobacter modestohalophilus
GCTGCACCGAAAGCAGGAGCATGCGCAGACTCAGCATCGAGAGGACTGACTGAATTGAAAGCCCGGTTGAAAGATTGACCAATTCGGTTGAAAGAACTCGGCCATCACACCGGTCTTAAGGGGTCAGCTCGTCGCAACCAACCTTGAACTGCGTGCGCAATCATCAACCAGGCTCGATCCGCTTGCGCAACCATCGCCCTCTGGCTGTCACCCCTTCTCGAGAGACCATCATGCAGAAGCAATCCTTTCCCCTAATCGCGCTAATCTCCTCCTCACTGCTCTTGGCGTCAGCCGCGCACGCCGAGACCGCGACTAACGCGCCCCTGCCGAGCTATCAACAGGCACTGGACGCCTTTCAGGCGGAACGCGCCAAGATCGGTGGACCCAAGCTCGATACGGCCGATCGGGCCATCATGCAGCGGGCCGCTGAGGATCTGGCGACTGCAATGCCAGAGCCAGGACTGGCGGTCGGCACTCAGGCACCCGACTTCAGCCTGCCGAACGCCTTCGGCGAGCGCGTGCGGCTCTCCGATCTGCTCGCCGAAGGACCGGTGGTGCTGACCTTCTACCGCGGTGCCTGGTGTCCCTACTGCAATCTGCAGCTGCGCGCGCTGCAGCAATCCCTGCCCGAGATCGAGGCTCGCGGCGCGCAGCTCGTCGCGGTCACGCCGCAATTGCCGGACAAATCCCGTGAGCAGGTCGAGGACGACGGCTATGCGTTCGAGGTGTTGAGCGATCTGGATGATCGGGTGATGCAAGCCTATGACCTCTATTTCGAGGTCCCTGCCGACCTGGATGCCGTTTACCGGGAGCGTCTCGGCTTGGATCTGGCCGAGTACAACGGCCCCGATCGGCGGGTGTTGCCGGTTCCGGCGACCTTTGTGGTCGATGGTGACGGCGTGATTCGCGCTGCGTTTGCCGACGTCGATTATCGCCAGCGCATGGAGCCGGCCGCGATCATTGCGGCGTTGGATCAGGTCGGCGAGAGCGCTGGGGCCGACAAGGCCCCAGACTGAGCGCTGACCTCAACGGCTCAGACCCTCTCAGAATGACAGATCCGGATTGCCCTGGGCGCCACCATAGATGTTCGGACGCTCACCGCTGTCGGACGGACCCTGGAGGCGGACATTGAACAGGTCAGCGTTGCCGTCGGCGATGCCGTGATAACGATCGATCTGGCTGCCGACGCCGGGCGCTATGGCGCTGACGCCAAAACCGTCCTCGATGCCAGCCGGATGGCTGGAAAGGTCCGGATGGCCTGCGCTCAGGCCCTGGTAGACATCGGCGGCGCTGACACCAGCGGCAGCCAGGCTGAACAGGGTCGCGGTCAGGGTGGTGGTGATGGTTTTCATGCTGTGTTCCTCGTTGGACAGTGGGTTGGTGGACGTCCCGGCCGTTGCCGGGACTTGCCAGAGATAAAGCAGCCCCTGTGCCAACTTTGGAATCACCCAATTAAAGCCAATAAAAACAGACGATTGCCTGTTGCCACCTGCTTTTTGCACAAACAGGTTCCGCCTGCGAGCGCAATCGGAACGTCACGAACTATTCACAATATGCACGCTTGCGTTGAACGAATCGTGGTATTTGGCCGAGTCATGCGAGTCACCCGATCCATCCTGCCCTCGCTCTTGGTGCTCTGCGGCGCAACCGCTCTTGAGACGCGTGCGGCGGATCTTCTGATGCTGCAGATTAGCGAGTCGGAGCAGCGATACCGCATCGAGGCGCGTTTTCTGGTCCAGACTCAGTCCGTCGATCCTCGAGAGCAAGGTGGTCGCTACGCCAACGCCGACGCAGGTGCGCGTCAAAACGCGTATTCGCGCCTGTGTTCTGATCCATTGTCAGACTCTGAGACGGGTGGAAGATGTGCGCGAAAGCCCACAGCGCCTGGTCGCGGTGATCGTTCCCGAGCAGAGTGATTTCGCCGCGGGACGGACTGAGTGGCGCCTGACACCGCAAGAGGATTCGGTTCGGGTCGACTATCGCGCCGAGCTTGAGCCCGGATTTCAGCTGTTTCCCCTGGTGGGACCAGCGTTGATGAAGGCCGGCTTGGAACGCGAGCTGCGCGCTTTTCTCGGTCAGCTTCAGGCGCGCGCAGCATCGATGTGACAATGGCGCAGCGCAGATGCCCTGTTGCTTCGTCTCATTGGGGCTCGAGGGATCCCTTAAACCGAAGTGTTCGATTCGAGGTCAACTGGACTCAGGGCAGCCCTCGCCGCACGTCTTCCCAAAGCTGATCGGCTGCCTGCTGGCGAATCTCGCCCGCATCAAGCCCGCCGGTCCGCCCCGCACTGCGCTCGGCCGCATCCGCTCGCCCACCAGTGCTCAATTCCGAACCCGTCCCAGTCAACGCCTCCAGATCAATGTGCTCCGGCAGCGGAAACTGCCCGGCCTGGGTCAACAACGCAATCCACTCCGACAGATCGATCCGTGACCAATCCAACCGCTCCAACTCCTGCAGCGACAAACCCCCGCAGTTCGGATGCTCAGGCTCCCCCCAGCTGCGACCCAACTGCGGATAGGCCTGCTCATTGATGATCCGCGCCAAGGGCGTATTGAAGCAGCAGAAGGCCTTCTGCTTCTCGATGCAGATACCGAGGATATCGCTGTCGCAATAGCTGCCGACGTAATGGCAGGCCCGCAGCTCACGCTGCACCCCCAACTCGAACTCCTCCTCCTCGCAGGTCCAGATGATGCGGATCAGGATCATCACCACGCTGTAGATCAGATAGGCGGTCATCGCCCAGGCGAGGGTGGTGCCGATCAGCCCGCCAAGCTGGAGGTTGCCCGCCTGCACGGTGCCATTGACCACTGCCGATCCGCCGCCCTCGACCGCAAACAGCGCATTGGCCGCCGCGTCGCCGAACACCTGTGCGGTCCACTCCACGGTCTGGCGCAACAGCGCCTGCTTCGCAGCATCCAGCGAGAGCCTGGCACCGGCTTCGCTGGTCGCGGCCGCAGAGTTGCCGACCAGGTTGTTCGCCGCCGAGGTGATGGTCTCGGTGACGGCATCCCAGGTATCGACCAGCGGATCACGCAGCAGCTCCCAACCCCCGCGCAACGTGCTCCCAGACTCACTGACCATGATCGCAGAGTCGATCTTGGTCATCGCCACGATGAGCTGGATGTAGTCGATCAGCGAGACGCCTGCGGGGGTCTCGCAGCAGTCGACGATGCCACCGACGGCCTGCTTACACTCGGCCGCCTGGCCCTGGAAGATCTGGCACTGGCCGGGACTGGTGCAGTTGCTGTCGCTGAGCACATACTGCGCGGCTTGCAGGGCTGCAGCAGCCTCGCCGAAGTCATCCGACTGCTCGAAGGTCAGGTCCAGACAGTCATTACCCAGACACCGCACCGGTCCGGCGCAGTACATCGCGGTCTCGCGGGTGATGTCCGGGATCTCGGCGGTGGTGCCGCAGTCATAGCGTGACTCGGTGGCATAGCAGACCCCATAGCGATCGCGGGCACCGTCGATGCAGGTTGAGCCCAGGTAACCGCAGTTCGGATCGGCCTCGAGTGGCCCGCAGTCGTTCTCGATATCGCCGGGGTTGTAGGGGCAGTGTGTTTGGCCCTGCGGATCGGTCCAGCACTGCATGTCACCACTGCTGAACCCGGCACAGTCGGCGCTGATCGCCAGCTCGCGGCAGAACGGATTGAGCCAGGGCACCGGCGAAGGCCCAAAGTTGCCCGGGCAGATCAGCACACCGACGGTTTCATAGCAGCCGTTGGCATTCAGCGCCGGCGCGCCGGAGCAGACCGCCTCGCCCTCGCAGAAGGCACTGTCGCGGATGGTCTCGGCCAGATGCACGCAGGCCTCGGGTGCATCCCAACCGTGGTCGCGCAATGGCAACGGCGTGAACTGGATACGGATCGAGACCCGATAGGGTGCTTGAGCGACATACCAGTGCCCCGCATCGGTTTGAAAGCGGTAGTCGTTGGCAACGGTGAACGAGCCGCCGTTGCGCAGCGCTGCGGTCGCCTCGTGCCCACTCAGGGCCGTGCGCTGGATCGGATCGAGATTGCCGCTGCTGCTGTCGGACTGGCTGTAGCCAGGAAAACTGATCGACCAGGATTGGAAGAGCGCATCGATCTTGCAGTCCCAATCACAGCCGGTATCGAACTCGGTGGCCTGAGGCGCCACGCTGACCGCAATCCGCTGGATGCGTCCCGGGTCGTTGACCGTGAAACCGAAGGTCTGTGCCGGTCGAGAGGCGCAATCGGGACAGGACGGCTGATGCGCAGCGCCTGGAAAATCGTAGACGACCTCGATGCAGCCATAGGCGCAGTTGGTCTGCACCGCCCCACCGCTGACCGCGACGATGTGATCGGCCGGTGGCAGGTCATAAGCATGCGTGAGGGTGCATTCCCCGCCCTGCTGCACCTGCTGGCAGGTCTCGATCTCGGGCAGATGCACCGGGCGCGTGCCGGTCTGGAATTGCGTGTCGATCGCGCAATCGCCGAAGCCATTCGCCAGGTCGGCCATCTCGTCGATGACTTGGTCGGTCTGCGACCAGACCGGATCGGCGCGCAGATCGCTCGCCGAGACCCCGACATTGGTGTAGAGGCTCTGGAAGGCCTCGGCTTGTGCGCCTTCTTCGCCGAGCAGCGTTGACTGCGCGGCGCGGCCGCGGGCGGTCAAGCCTTCGGGCTGGCCGTAAAGGGCGGAGAAGTCCGCTGCGCTGCCGGCCGAGGCACCGGGGAAGAGATCCTCTGTACTGACGGACTGGGTTGCACCATTGACCTGGAATTGGAGTTGGTCGCCCTCCAGGGTCGGCAGCGCAAACCCAGTGGCCTGGCCCTGACCAAACACCTGCCCGGCTCGCCCCAGATCGGCCATCTCATCGCCCCAGACCAGTGCCCAAGGCGTCCAGGCGACACAGAGGCAGAGCAATCCGACGAGGACTCGATGCCCAATCGATGCCCCGGCAGACGGCCGGCAATCAGCCCCCGACGCTTGATGCGGCGAGGTCGCGTCGGCAAGCAACCGATTCAGCATCCCGTCAATACCCGGTTCAGAACGTCGCACAACAATCCTGCCAGCGCCAAAGCACATAGAGGTGATCCTCACCCGGTCCCGGATAGGTGCGATGAATCCCCCACCGAAAGGGGCTTTCGCCGATCACATGCGCGCTGTTGGCCTCCGGCAGCGGATAGAACATCGAGAGCTTGTATTGGCTCTTCGGCAGGAAGGGCGCGAGCGGGGCCTCGCACAAGGCGCCATCGCCCATCGTCTGCCGGGCCAGGCCGCGCCGATGCAGCGCCGCCATGACCCGGGTGGCCGACAGCGAGGTGGCGCGCACCCGTGAGCCCAGCGTCGGCTGCGCGCCGGCGAAGGGATAGATCAGCCCCCAGGTACCAGCACACCAGAACAGCTCATCGATCGGGTTACCCGCGCTGGCGGCAACGCCATCGGCCAAACAGGCCACCTGCGCCGCCGGCGAGGCCAGCCAGGTCGCCTCGGGATGGGCGAAGAACCCCAGCTCGGCGTTGTTCCAGGTCGGGTCCAGCTCGGTGAAGTGCAGCAGGTCCAGTTCACTGAACCCATCCGGGTTACAGCGATCATCGAAGAACAGGTCCAGCATCACCAGCAGCGGGAAGGCGTAGACATGGACGTTGTAGAAGGCCGCCTCGCTGTCGTCCAGTTCGCCCTGACCACCGCTGCCGAGCAGGCGCACATCGCCAAACGGCAGGCGGATGCCGCCCAGGGCCGGCGTGCAGGTCGGATTGCGCACCAGTTCGATGATCCGGGCCGGCTCCCAAAGGCCGAGGGTGAAACCGGGCCGGGGGACGCCGAGTCCATCGCGACAGACACAAACCGAGGCGTTGCTGGCCCCTGCTGGTACTCGACCACCACCGATCGGCATCCCGGCGATGCGCACCGGGAACAGGCAAGACCAGCAGATGTCGGTGATCAGCTTACCGCTGAGCAGTTCGGCATCCGGGCAGGCGGCATCGGCGGCCTTGGCCGGTGGTGTCGGCGTCAGCATCGCGAGCAGCAGCAGGGTGCTGAGGCGGCAGAGCGTGCCAAGCGAGCTGACCCCTCGAAAGCCGATTGGATAAAGACGTCGCTTCATGGGGCCGCATGCCTCCTCTCGGTCCCGATCGCGAGGCCATCGGCAATTTCCTGATCGACTAACGCTGCTGTTGGCCCGCGCATCGCGGTCTCGGTGACGCGAAACCGCAGTCCCTCGGCCTCGACCACGGCGGGCACCCGCTGCAGGGCGAAGCGCTGACGCAGCGTCGAAGTGAGCAGGAATACCTGTCGGTCGAGCTGGGTCATCACCTGCTCGAGTCCGCTCCAGCCGCGTTCGCGCGGCAGATCAGTGAGCAGAAACAGGCTGGCCTTCGCTGAGCGCTCAGCGGCACGCGCCTGCGCGAAGGCCACTTGGCGTGGATCGGTGGCGTCGAAGACCACCAGGCGCTGGGTGAAGGGCAGCTGCGCGAGTGGATTGACGCTGTCTCCGGCCTTGACCAGCGGCGTGCCGTCCGGCAGTTGGATATCCGCCGCAGCGGTGAGGGTTGGATCGATCCAGCGGGTGCGATCTTCGGTGGCGGTTGGCAGGCGCTCCAGGTGCAGACGACCAAAGGCCCGCTCGAGGGCGCGGGCCTTCATCGCGGTCAGATCGAGTGCGGCCAGGCGGCGCTCGAGCTCAATGAGCAGATCCGGCTCTCGGATCTCGGTGACCGGGCCCCGCGTGCCGAGGTCGCCCTGGCGACCGACGTCTAGGGCCTGCTCGAGCCAGCCGGTGCTCATCAGACCAGCGACCCGAGCACGCTCGCGCCAGGCGGTGCCCTCCCGCTCCAACAGGATCAACGTCGGCACCGCCGTGACCCCATAGGCCCGAAAGGGCGTTGGATCGAGCAGCACGTTCGGGGGCGGATCGAGTCCCTCAAGCAGTTCACGCAGGCTGGCGGCGAAGGCGATCAACGACTCATCCTCGTCGACGCCGCGAAACAGGATGCGCAGATCGGGTCGGCCACTGGCCAGGGAGAACAGCTCGCGCAACGCGGCCTCGCCGAGGGAGCGGGAGGCAAAGAGCAGGTAGGTTCTGGATGGCGCGTTCGTCGCCGGCTGGAAGGGATCGGAATCAGCGGGCTCAGGAACACTGGAGGATCGGCCATCCAGTGCACAGTCGCTCGCCAGGGTCTCGCAGATCGATGCCGTCAGGTCCGCAGACCCGAGGTGTTGACGCGCATCTTCCAGCAGACCGTCCACGACAACAGCATGGCCCTTAACGCTCGACTCCGTGCCGGTCTGATCAGGAACCTGCAGCCACACCGGCAACGGCTGACCTTCAATGCTCCGGGCAATCGCCTCGGCCTGCGCCCGGATCGGTGCCAGTGCCTGATCAATGCCCTGCTCGGCCTGATCGATCATCGGCCCGGCAGCGGTAGCGACGCTGACCGCGGTCAGTGCGCCGCCGGCCATTATCAGGAGTTGGCAAGCGCTGGCGGACCGCCAAGCGGTTGAGACCGCTGATCCATGAGCACGGCAACAGAAGGCTCCGCGGAACCGAGCAAAAAACGCAGCAGCATCAAAACAACGCATACGCCCGCCCCTGCACCTGCTCGATCGGCAACGCACCCCAATAGCGGCCATCGAAGCTGTCGCGCGTGTCCCCCATCACCCAGAGATGACCGGGCGGTACCTCGAATTCCGCGCGATCGAAGGTGGTCACCGGCTGCTTCAACGTCGTCGCCAAGGCGGGGTCGCTATTCGGCCGCACAACCCCGTTGATCGAGGTCCCGGCAGCATCAACCGCCACGCGATCACCTGCCACGCCCACCACGCGCTTGATCACCGTCTGCCCGACTGTGAAATACGGCACCATCGCCTCCGTCGCAGCAAAGGCCACCAACTGCCCCGGCTGCGGCTGCCGATCCCAGGTATCGATCAGATACCAGCGATACGGCGGCAGACAGAGCGCATCCTGATCATCGAGACCCAGTCGAAAGCGCCCACAAAGCAGACTGCCGATCACCAGGATCAGCGTCAGCACCACCAGGGCCTTCAGCAGGAACCGATCCCAGGGCTGGCGGTGACGCGGTGTATTCCGACGCATGCTCATCGGCCTATCCCCTCGCTCAGTGGCAGATACAGCTCTGCCGGTGCGGCCAGCACCGCCTGCCCATCGAGGACCAGAAACCCTCGCTCGGCCAGTCGCTCAGCGAACACCCGAATCTGCCCCGCATCCAGCCCGGCGCGCACCGCCTCGGACACCGACAGGATGACCACCGGCGGCTGGCGTGCAGCGTCTCCCGCCAGTGCGGCCAAGCGCTTCTGGCTGATCCCCAACCCCACCACGGCACCGGCCAGCACCGCCCCGAACAGCAGCGTCAGTGACCAACGCAGGGACGGTGTCAAAAGCGCCATCAGGGGCTCATGGCCCGCACCTGTGCGCGGCTCAACGTCCATGGCAACGCTCCTCGATCAACGCATGGATCGCCTCAACCGTGCCCAGCCCTTGCGTCCGAAGCATCTCCAACGCGGCCACATCCTTCGGCGCCGTGCTGTAGAGCAAGCGACGAAACGGATCGACCACCAGGCGACCGATACCGCCACCCAGGCTGGTCAGGCAACAGATCTCGGAATAGGCGCCTGGTACCGTATGCACGGTCTTCAACAGCTCCACCGCTCCGGACGGTAACGGCAGCCGCTGCTCGGCCGCGAGCTGATCGATCGCCTGCGCCGGCTGTGCGAGCAGAAAGCTGTTGGCGCTGTTCTCCGCGATTGCGCGTCCCACCGGATGAGTGTAGAGATCCGCGAGCGATTGGGTAATGGTGACCGCCGCCCCGCCGTACTTGCGAAAGCGCCGATAACCCGACTCGATAAACTTGCCGACATCGCCGTTGGTGAGCAGGTCCCAGGCCTCGTCGATCACCACCAGCTTTTGCTGTGCGCGCTCACCGAGGTACATCGCCTGCTGGATCTGATAGATCAGCAGCAGTAAGACGACCTGCTGCAGATGCCGGCGACTCTTCAGCTCCTCGAGCTCAAGCACGACCAAAGGCGCGGTGAAGCCGATGCGGTTGCGGCCGTTGAAGAAACGGCCGTACTCCCCGGCCGAGGTGAAGGAGAACAGCTGCCGGCCGACATCCTGTAAGCGTGCATCGCTTTCAGCCAACAATGCCTCAGCGATCGCATCGACGCTCATCTGTTTGCCGAGCCGATCCCAGACCGTCTTCAGGATGCGTTTCAGTCCGGCGGTGCGGTAATCGCCCAAGGGCTCAGTTGGAGCGGCCATCGCGGTGATCAGCGCCGTGACCACATCGGCCTCTTCTTCCCAGCGCTGCACCAGCTCAAACGGATTCAGACAGAGGTCTGCGGTCTCGGTGAAGGCGATGAACTGCCCGCCGAGCGCAGTGCAGAGCTTCTCGTAGCTGCGCCCGACATCGATGATCCAGCAGCGCGCACCCGTACTGAGCGAGGCCGCCACCAGCTCATTGGTGAAGAAACTCTTGCCAGCGCCGGAACTGGCAGCGATCACGGCGTTGTAGTTGCTCTGCGAGTCGAACAGCGACAGGTCCATCAGCTGGCCGTTGCGCGACAGGAGCTGCATCACCGGCGTGCCGGTGCCCTTCCAGTCGCCGAACACCGGCAACAGGGCCACCGCATGTCGTGCCGCCAGGGTCCGATAGCGCATCATGTCGCGGATCGCCTTGCGCTCGGCGCCGAATGGCAGGCTGTTGAGAAACAGCGGCAGCGCGAAGTAGCGATCTGGCATCAGCTGGAAGCCCAGCTCGCGCCAGTAGGTGATGGCATTGGAGCGCACCGCCTGGGCCTCATCCTTGGGACTGAACAGGACCAGGCTCAGATGCGCCTGCAGGGGACGATCGCCCTGCTCCAAGGCGCTGAACAGCACATCGAAGCCGTGCTTGCGGCTGATCAACTCGGGCAGGAACTTGGCCAGCGGTCCATAGGCGGTGTTGGTCGCCCATTGGCGCTGCGCCTTGAGTCTGGCGCGCAGGCTCTCCTGATCCGGCACATGCAGGGTCATGGTCAGCAGGGCGTTGTGACCGATACCGCGGGTTCCGGAGAGCGGATCACCCAGATAGCGGGCCGCCACCCCGAAGCCGACCCGGTCCGGATAGCGTTTGCAGGAGAGCACCTGCACCCGGGTCTCACCGAGCGTCAGTCCCTCGGCGTCGACTTCCAAGGCATGGGTCGGATCGAGCAGTTGCTCGCGGATCAGCCGGTGCGGATCGCACTCGGGGATCAGCCGGGCCCGCCAACCGGCCTCCTCGCCCCAGTTCAGCAAGGTGCCGAGCAGGCGCACGAAGTCGTCGGAGGATAAAGGACGCGGCTGCAGCCCCGCGGTGGCCAGGACCTGCTCGCTGGCCGCGCGGCGATCGATCGCCGCGGCACGCTCAGCAGTTTCCGGCAGCCCTGAAGCCAGCGGCAGCTTGACGCTGATGAACAGCACCAGATCGCGCACGCGCAAAGCGGTACCCGGAACCAGCGGTTGCTCGACACCTTGGCGCAGGAAGTCGACACGCTGGCGGGTCGCCTCGCGCAGCACCGGCGTCGGGCTATCCAGGCGCAGGCCGAGCATGCGAGCCAAGGCGGCATCGATATCCGGACTCGCCCAAAGGCCGACCTGGATCAGGGTCCCGGCGGGCCAGTCCTGGTTGAGCAGGACCAACAGGCGCTCGGCGGTGCTCTCCTCGAGACCGGATAAGGGCGTGCAGAGGAAACCAAAGCCGAGGCTCTCGTCATCATGCAGGAAGAGCTTGGCCTCGGCATCGTAGGCCAGCGGGCTGAGCAGCGTGCTCAGGCGCTCGCCCTGGTAGTGTCTGGCGGGATGGGTCATGGCGGTGGCATCCCCGGTGTTGACTGCGCGACCGTGATCGGCGCGGGTTCGCCCATCCGGCACAGCTGAATCAGCGGCGGATCATCGCGCACCAGCCAGGCGCGACCGCGACGCAGCAGCGCGCGGGCGCGCGCCGGATGGCAGGGTGAGAGCAGATGGCCGACGGGATCGAGCACGCTGACGCGTTCGGGCTCATGGGTTCGGGACGCACGCCGGCGCCGCACGCGATCGGTTCGCATGGTCTTGGCTCCTGGTGAAGGAAGGGCACAGAGAAAGCGGAGAACGATGGACGGTGTCCCGTCCAGGCTCGATCAGGGCGACCGGTCAGTCAGCAGCGGCGATTCGGGGAAGATCCTTGTGGACTCAGGTGATCAATCTTGAGATCAGGTGATCGGCAGCGTCGCCGAGACCACCGCATCGATGATGTCCGGGGCCATGAACAGGCCAAGACCAGCGGCGATGCCGATCGCGAACGAGAGGATCGACTGGCGTGCGACACCGGCGATCAGCCCGACGATGATGAAGGCGATGGCGATGATCCGGCCCAATAGACCGGTCATCCAGCTGATCAGCATGTCGTAGGTGGCCTGGAACTCGGTGCCGCCGGTGCCGGCGAGGGCCGCCTCCGGGGCGAGCGTGAGGGCGGCGGCGCCGACGCCGATCAAGGTGGCGGCGAAGAGCCAGTGGTGGGTTGGGTGTGCGTGGGATGACATGACGGACTCGGCGGTGGTGGAAGCTGTGGAACACGGACTTAGACTCGGACAAGGATGGGATGCCATAGCGGCGGTCTCCGGGGTTGCATGGAGCGGCCTCGATGGCCGCGGTGTGGGTTGTCGAAGGAAGCTGTCAAGGGGCGTTGAACCGCTGATGGGCGTAGCGCGTTCGACCTTGGATCTTGAACCCTGCATCACCTGGCCGTTGCGATCAGCACCTGGACCGCGGGATGGCTGCGTCGTGTGTCGATCGGTGTCCATCGGCGTCATCGGCGGTGATTCGTCAGATCGGTTTGGCTGCGCTCGGCAATCTGCAGCGGCTGCAGCACCCCAGCGGCCGGCAAGACGGCGCCGTCGAGCTGCCAGCGACGCGGCAGCACTTCGATGTAGAGGTGATTGGCGCCGTGCAGCGTGCCGTCGGCGTCTTCCCAAGGGGCGACCCAGACCCGCATCACCGAGGCTGGGGCGCGGATGGGTGCCGGTGCTCCATGCGTCGACTCGGATGGCGCTGAAGCAGTTGATTCACCTGGGTCAGCAGCGCTCTGAGCGATGGAGGCCTGACCACTCGACTCACTTGCAGAGGCCGCTGATCGCGATCGCGATGACGCCATCGACTGTTGTGCCTGTAGTGCGGTGAGCGTATCGGGCGTGGTCGAGGGCAGCGTCTTTGGCAGCGATCCGCTACAACCGCTCAGCAGCAGGATCAGGGCGCTGGCGGAAAGCATGACCCATGAAGACTGTGTTGATCTCATCGCAGATCCCCTTTTCGCGTCAGCACCTCGGCCGGCGGTGGTCCCTGCCCCTCGGTGCGTTGGTAGACCTCGGTCACCGACAGACAGAGCGGCCGGCTCGGCAGCCCCTCGCAGGCGAAGTGCGGACGTCCCAGAGGACTGGCACAGCTGCTGGTCATGGTGATTGCGATGGTCAGCACAGGCAGTAGGATCAGCCTGGACCGGCGTTGTAGAACCTTTGCGTTCATCCCGCATCGCCCTCCCCCAGCCAAGCAGCCAGATTCTCGGGGACGCCCTGGTGCAACCGGCCATCCGGAGCGATCAGCAGCGGCACCTGTTCGACCCCGAGCAGGCGCGC
>NZ_NRRY01000082.1 GCF_016583905.1 Lamprobacter modestohalophilus
GTGACCAAGATGCTCGTCTGAACGACCCCATTTTCAAGAATGGCGACTTTGTAGTGCCACTCGCCGATTTCATGCAGCGCAAGCTAATGATCTAAAAGGAATTATAAATATGGGTGTTAAAGATGGGCTAGGTAAACCTCCGGTCAGACCGCACCCAATGCGCAGGAGCCACAATCAGACCCGTACAGGCAATCATCGGAGGCAGGATCGTCTCGGTAGGGTCTAGACTCGATCGGAGTCGCGTCTCAAAAGTGCCCGAGCAAACCCAAACGAGACGGTGAAACTGTTCCACCGCGAGCGTATCGCGTGGGTATACCACAGAGAAACAACCGGTTGCGAATCGCCGAAAACCACGGAGCTTTAACCCTTACCTAGGTTTTCTGTTCCGTTGCGCCTGAAACCCCTGATCCGCGAGCGTCAGCGTGAGGGCATTGCCATCGCTCGCAAGAAAGGGAAATACAAAGGTCGCAAGCCAGCCCTGACGGCCGAGAAGATCTAGGATCTGAAGGAGCGGGTGGCTGCAGGCGAGAAGAATGTTGTCATCGCCCGCGAGTTCGGAATCAGCCGCGAGACGCTCTATCAGTACCTGAAAGCGAACTCAACGGTGAAGGAGGGAGGCCATGGCGCCTGACACCGAGCAGCGTGCGATGGTCTATCTCGAACGCCGGGAACCCAAGACCGGTATGTTCCGTTACTACTGCCTGCACCTGGCGCCGACATTGTTTGGAGGCTGTGATCTGATCCGGGAGTGGGGACGCATCGGCAGTCCCGGCACCTTACGCCGAGATCCCTTCGACACCGAGGAGGAAGCTATCGAAGCGTTGCGAAGTATTGAGAAGAAAAAAGACGTAGAGGCTATATAAAATAAGGGGCTGAAACCTAACGGCCAAGCTCAGCGGCGGACGATAGCCCGTCCGCTGGAGAGCCTCGTTGGGCGAGTTAGTTGTCTGCCTGGTAACGTTTAGCGAGGAACTCTGAACTCGGACGGGAGCCGTCTTTTCTCTCACGTAGTTTTTTAGAAGCGAGTATCTCGTATTCGCTGCCCCTCAGTTCAGACGCCACTTCAATGAGCAAAGACTCTGGGTGAATCCGTAGAAGTCCTTCATCAAAAAGTATGTGGATGTCTGCACGAAGCAGCAGACCATTGGACGAGTGGTTAATGCCAGATGCCGCATGTTCCCAGATATGAGCAGCTTCGAGCACCACAGGTAGGCCTTGGCCGCTAACCGCGCACCTTCTGTCATAAAGTTCCAACAGCATGTTACGGAAGCTGGCTTGTCCGCGACGAAGCTTCCGAGCGAATAACTGTAGCCGAGGCAGGTCTTCATCCTGTGGTTCACTAAACTCGCTGCGCCACGAGTCTCGTGATGTCTTATCACTTGATACGTCAAGCACGGAAACTTGTGTTGGGTGAACAGATGCGACATTTTTTGTATTGCCGTTGTAAGACTGAAGTAGCTTAACAAGTGCTTCATCGTCAGAGACGAATACGCAAACGCCTTTCCCATTAGGTATCTTTGAGCTTGGCTTGCTTAGCCCATCGCTTTTCGCGCATTCAATTTTCTCAATCTCGGTGATGTCAGCGGGGATATATTCTAGCTTTATACGAACACCGTTATTCCGCCCTCGTGGCGGCCGTAACCAAAAGCCGAGTTGGCGGCCAGTAGCAACTGTTTCGAACATCATTACATGCCTTTGTCTAGTCTCGCCCTCAAGTCGCTTCATAAGGTCACTGCGCGACCGAAGGATATTTAAAGCTTCATCTACTTTAAGCAACTCATGTTCTCCATAGCTAGTGATGCATTCCAGCTTTAATGCGAGGATCAGCCACCTGAACCTGCGTTCAAGCGTGGTTCGTTTTCTAAATCCAGCGCCGGAATCGCCGCCAACCCACTCCCGACAATCCCCTGCAGCGCCCCATACATCCCCGCCGTGCTCGAGAGTACCCGCTGCAGCTGCTTCTCGCGCTCGCTCCACTGCTTCTCCATCGCTCGGCGCTCACGCTGAACCTGCAGTTGCATCGCCTCGAAGGCCTCGACGATCGCCTCCACGCGCTGGCGGAACTCGGTGCCGGCCAAATACTCGTAGAGCAGCTCCATCTTCTCACCCTTCCCAGCCAGGGCAGCTTGCGCCTGACTCACCTGAATGAGCTGCTCCCGCAACGCCATGGCCAGGGCTGGCCAGAGTTGCAGACTGCAGACCCACACCCCATCGATGCGCCCGAAGCCCTGAATCTCATTCGGCAGAGCCACCGAGACGATGACCGCCGCTGAAGCGCCGACGTTGCGCTGATCCTGCTTGAGCTTATCGATCCAGTTGGCTTGCCAGCCCTTGGTGTTCTTGCTCTCCCAGACGATCGTGCCACAGACCTGAAAGCGGTCATTGCTGACCTGGTGGATGATATCGGCGCCACGCATCCCCTTCGGCACCGGGGCGATCTGATCAGCCGGGAACTGGCGTTCCAACTGGGCCTGGATGTCCAACTCCAGCACCTCGCCCTGCAGCTCCTGCGACCCCAGCTCGCTGCGCCGCTTCGCATCGTCTAAGGCCTCGCGCAGATCGCTGATCTGCTTTTCCTTCTCCTTGAGCTTGAGGTCCTGCGCCTTGGCGAAGGTCTCGCGCAGATGGAGCTCGAGCTTTTGCTTCTCGGCATCGACCTTGCGCGCGATCTCCAGATCGAGCTGCTCGGCGCGCTCCTCGAGCTTGGACTTCTCTTGGCGCAGGGCCAGCTCGGCAGCCTCCGCGATGCGCGCCTTCTCGCGCTGCGCGTTCAGATCGGCCTGCAGCTGCGCAAGCTCGAGCGCGCTCTGCTCGCGCAGCTTGGCTTCCATGGCCGCCTTGTCCTTGGAGAGCTGCGCGCTCTGTTCTTCGCGCAGTGCCGCTTCGAGCTCCGTTCGGATCTGTTCCGCCTGACGCTTGCTCGCCTCCTCCAACGCGCGCTTCTCCTCACGCAGTTTCAGTTCGCGCGCTTGGGCATCCTCGGCCTTGCGGGTGTGCTCGCTGAGCTGGTTCTGCAGATCCTTCAGCTCCAAGCCCAACTCACCGCGGGCGCGTTGCTCGGTCTCGGCAATGACCCGCTGCAGTCGTTGCTCATGCTCGGTCTTCAGGCGTCGCTCCAGGTCGTTGCGGATCTGGCGCTGCAGCACCTCGGAGAGCGCAAATTCGTGGTCACAGTTCGGGCAATGGATCGTGGTTCCGTTCATGTCGAGGCAGTGCTCCAAGGTCATACGGTCTTCAAATACACAACGCGATCGTCGTCGTCCGCCTGGTCCCAGCGGGGATCATCGATCAGGGTCAAGCTGTCCTGATACTCGGCCATCTGTGCGTCGCGGCAGGCATCCGTGTCCAGGTCGGCGGCAGTCCCTGTGAGCAGCTGCGTGCCCTCGTCCTCGAGGATCGACAGCACATCCACAAAGCGGTAAGCAGCGGCCCAGTGCCGCGGATGTCCTTCCTGTCGCTTCAGCTCTTCGAGGGTGCAGGGCTCAGTCGCCGTGTCCCAATGCAAGCTGGGGATGGCTTCCGGACCACCCGGTAGGTCCGGGGTCAGCCACTGGTAGAGATAGGCTTTGGCATAGGGCTGCATGTCGCCCTCAGGTGTGAAGAACGAGCCAGTGCCTTGCTCGCGGCGTAGCCGCAGCAACTCGGCGATGTGGCGCTCAAAGCCGCGGCGCTTCAGGGCCTGCAGTGCATCCATGGGATTCAAGGGTGATACGTGCTCCTCCCCGGCCAGCTTGGCCGGGGTCGATCAAAGGGTGGTTACGGTTGAGACGACCGATATCGGTTAGCCAAAGACGTCGGCGACGAAGACCTTAAGGCTCTCGGCGGATTCGAAGCCGAACGGAACGCCATAAGGGCTAGGCTTCGCGCCGCGATTGACTGCCTCAGGGAACTTGCGCAGGTTCGATCCGAAGCGCGTCTCGCTGCTGCTGCCGATACCCCTTCCGGAGCCGATCAGCTGAGTGCGCTGATCGAGGTGTCGCGGATGTACGATCAGCTGCGAGTAGGTTTTCGGGTCGGCCTTGTTCAGGTAGACGCTCTCGCCACTGTCTGAGTGGATGAGTTCCTTGTACTTCGCGGTTTCGTGCGCGAAGGCAAAGCCGTTGTCGAGCAGGACGGTTTCGATGGTGTCGATGTTGATGGCCACGGTGGTGGTTACCTCGTTGATTGCAGTGAATGGGACCGGTGCGAGCGACGGCGTGCTTGACGCCGGCCCGGTTGATAGTCCCGTCGGATGCGGCGGTAGCGATGGCCCGCCGTTACGATGTCCCCTTGGTGAGTTTCGATGGCATAGAGGCGCGATAGACGTTCGGGCTCCGTTATCTGCACTGCAGTCTCCCGCATCAGCTGTCGCCAACTACAGCGGTCGAAGTAGCGGATACGGCTTCCGTTGGAATGCTCGGTTCGTCCATACCGGCAAAGCAGCGCAAGCGCCGGCAAAGCGATCCCACGTTGCTGTAGGCGCTGGACGGCGTGTTCAGTGAGTTTCAAGGTGATGGTCTCCCGCTGGGGTCGGCTGTTCAGGCTGTTCGCGACGTCACGGGAACCAAGCTATCGGAGTTAACTGTGGTCTATTTTTCACCGAAAATAAAATTTTCGGCAAATATTTATATAACAAATACAATGGTTGTAAAATTTGGTCATCTGAAAGGCCGGTTCCTGAACGCACGCGCGACGATCCGGCGTAGAGGGATGCTGATGAGATTGAATTCGGATTAGTGCTTTTAGAACAAGGCGATAAAATACACAGATGCCGTCATGCTCGCGGTTCTGGATCGTCTCTGCACCTCACTGAGCAAGACGGTCTGACGTTATCTACCCGCGGCTCGAATGTCTGAATAGAAAGATTTTAGGCAAGCTTTTTGCCTTTATATTCATATTGTTATAGTGTTAACAAAAATGAGGTCTGGATACCCGATTCAGGTAAGGCGATGTACCCCCCGACAAAGCCCAAAAATCGTGACCGCCGCGATCGCGAGTATCTGCATCCTGAGGAGATCTACCGCATGGTCGATCGGTTGGGTTCGAGAGACGGCTTGTTGATCTCGTTGATGTACCACCACGGACTGCGTGTCTCTGAGGCGGAAGCACTGCGTTGGGAGGATGTGTCGCTCGCTCAGCGCTCGCTGCGCATCCGAAGAAAAGGCAAGGGGTTATCCTGTGAGCATGTCCTAACCGAGGACGACAGCGTTGCTTTGTCCCGTCTTTGGGATTCGTATCACAACCCCTGGAGATCGATCTTCGATGAGCCAGAAGAGCCGCCCGAACTGCTGTTCGGAATCAAGTCTCGAGCCATTCATCACATCGTTGACAAGGCAGCACGGCGCGCTGGCATCCGGTTTCCCGTACACCCGATGATGCTGCGCCACAGCTGTGGGTACCATCTTGCGGAGAAACTCAGAGATCTTCATGCCGTGCAAGAGTACCTTGGCTTAAAAACACCCAGTAGCGCGGCTCGCTATTTTGTGGCTCGACCCGACCGAATCACCACAGTGTGGGATTCTTAGTCGATGGGGCGTCACGTTGTTCATGCTCTTTGACTCTGGCTCTTAAGACTTTCGGGTTAGTGCCTGATCATCGACATGTCTTCGCGTTATTAGCACTGAGAAATGAACGCAGCGGCATAGGATTTTGCTGGATAAATTTAAGGTATATGATGATAGAGCTGCCCCAAGATGAAGAGTCACGTGTTGAAAAACTCATTGGGATCTGTAAGCAGTATGGTGGAAGTAGTGATTCGGATTCCGGAGATGGCCGTAGGCTAAGCGCTTATAGTCGCCAGTTCATCCATGCTGCTGCGGAAATCTATACCATCATGCGCGAGCGTTTTTTACGTGGCTATGAGGGAGTAAAAAGGGAACGCATGAAAGAATTTTCCTATATCGCTGTCGTAGGGGAAATGTCTAAACGCTTTGATAAAGCAGATATCAGATCCTGTCATGGCATGCGCATGATGGGACGAATGGACTATCTCTATGAAAACCATCTAAAAGAAGTTATTGATGAGATGGATGCTGCGCGTCTGGCGAATAACCCTTGATGACGGCATCTCTAGGTGCTTAGCCCAAGGTTAGGTTCGCATCCCTAGCGTTCATCCTCTTGAGACGACTTGTGCACGCGCAGCAATACGCTGCAACGCTTGGCGACAGACTGGTCGATACAGCGGCGCCCACGGCGGAATCAGAAAGCGGATCTGACAGCGTCCTGCATCAAGCGGCAGCACCTCATGACCCGTGGCCGGCAGACCAGCAACCCGCCAAGACCAGGCGCGCTCCGGCTGCCAGTCGGTGATCTCAAACGCGAGCCAGAGCCCGACGGGTGTCTGCACCCGCCCGTGCAGGCCAGGTCCGATCAGCCGCTGCGGGACGTCCACCGCGCGCACGCTCGGTCCCCAACGTGGCCACTCATCGGTATCGATCAGCAGCCGCCAGGCCAGCGCGGCCGGTACGCCGAGATCCAGCGCTTCAATCAGCATCGGTGTCGGTAGGTTGGGCGGGCGCTGCTTCAGCATTCTCATCTGGCGCGGCGCTCTGGTCGAGAAACGCGGCGAGGGCATCCTGATACTGCGGTTGCGAACGCAGAAAGCCGTTATTGTGGCCGCCCTGGAACTCAACAAACTGCTTCGGCCCAGGCGCCGCCTCATAGAGCCGCCGCCCAAGCGAAATCGGCACGATCTCGTCGTCGGGACTGTGCAGCACGAGCAGCGGACTCTGCACGTTGGCGATCTCCTCAACGGCCGGGAAGGCGACCCGAAGCGGGATCAGGCGCGAGAGCAGGGGATAATGCACCTCCGCCAGGCTCTGCATCCGGTCAAAGCTGGATTCGATGATCACCGCCGCGGGCGTCGTGCGCGCGGCCAACCAGGCCGCCACCGCGCCCCCGAGTGAACGGCCGAAGAGGACGATGTCCTCGGGCGGTGTACCCCGGACCTGCGTCAACCACTGCCAGGCCGCCGTGGCATCCCGATACAGTCCTTGTTCCGAGGGTGAGCCCTGGCTGCGACCATAGCCGCGATAGTCGATGATCAGCACCTCGAGCCCCAAGTCGGTGAAGATTCTGATCGAATCGCCTCGATGGGAGAGATTGCCGGCATTGCCATGGAAGAACAGCAGTGTGCGCGGCGCAGTGTCACGCGCTCTGGGCGGCTTGATCCGCCAGCCATGCAGGCTGATCCCATCCTCGGTGGTCAGTTCGACCTCTTCATACTCGAGCCCCCAATCGATCGGTGTCGCCTGCAACCGTTCGTCGGGAAAGAAGATCATCTTTGGCTGCAGCCACCAGAGCAGGAGGCCGAACAGCAGCACGCCGAGCAAAGTCAGCAGCAGTAGGGATATGAGCTTGGCAAGCATGAGGCGTCAGGATATCAGTGATCCCAAACGCCAGCATGTGCGGATGGTGCAGACCTTGCAGGCGACGCAGGTGGCGAAGGGCGACGGAATGAGCCAGCTGGTCGAGTTCCAAACTCGCGCATCATCGACCAGCCAGCCAAGCCGACATCTGAAAGATCGGTCTTTGCGCGCTGGCTCCGCTGCGGTTATTGGCCCTGGGTCGACGAAGGATCGTCAGCCGTGGGCTTGAAGGCAGCGCTGAGGGCTCTGGACGTGATCAGTGCGAGCAGGACGGCGAGTACCAGCGCCATGATCGAACTCATCGTCACCAACAGCTTGACGCGCTTGGCGGTCTCCTGCACTGAGAGGTCTGTCGGAAGAGACCGGCTGCCGGAGCCGGACTGCGCCAAGGTTCCAGGATCGATCTCAAACTGGACCAGGCGTTGCTCGATCGCCTCGATCCCTGTGTAGGCGACTCCAATCGGAACCAGCAGGATGATGACGACCAGCCCAAAGGCAATCAACAGGCGCTGCCGCACTGTCAGATTCTGCATCGGAAGACCGTGGATAGAGAGACCATGTCGCGGAGATTAGCCGGCTCAGAATGCATGGTCAACGCACGAGCACGCCGCTGACTCGCTGCCGCCTGCCACTGTTCTCTTTGTCGAATCCTTGTTGTCGATCAGGCTATTGCGCGCGAATTTAGCGAGCTCGGTCGCGCTGACCATTGCAGATTGATCCACCGCATGATCGTGCGCCTGAGGCACGGGCCGCCTTTGCTCGTTCCTGAGTGGTAATTGTCCGCAAACGATTCAGAGGACACATCGGCGCTGAGAACAACGACGGTGGCAGTGCAGCTGATAGCGAACGATGCGAGAATCGTCATTCTCATCACCGACGCCGCCGATTGCGCCCGCACGCGCACCGCCCGCCTGGGACGATGCTCACGAGCCGATGCCGACCCGCAGACCCTTGGCCTTTGCGCAGGATGGGTTGCTCGTCTAAAGCCCAGTACGGTGATACGACTTCTGTCGTGGGACCATAGCGCGAACAAGCAGCCAGCGCCGCACACGCAATGTTCGACGTCCACTCTTACTCAGCGTCGTGTGATTCCTTGTCTGGCGACCCGTGCGCCCTCCAATGAGTGATCCATGAAAACCCCCAAACGTCTCGAGCCCTTGATCCAGGACGGCCTGGTCGACGAAGTCCTCTATGCGCTCAAGAGTGGCAAGGAGGCGGCGGTCTATGTGGTCCGCTCCGAGGGGGCTGTCCGCTGCGCCAAGGTCTATAAAGAAGCGAGTCAACGCGGCTTTCACAAGCAGGCGCAGTATCGGGAAGGGCGTCAGGTGCGCAATAGCCGCAAAGCGCGGGCGATGGCAAAGGGCTCACGGTATGGGCGCCAGGAGCAAGAAGATGTGTGGCAAAACACCGAAGTCGACGCACTCTATCGCCTGGCCGCCGCCGGGGTGCGAGTCCCGCAGCCTTACCACTTCGTCGACGGCGTCTTGCTGATGCAACTGATCACCGATGCCGAGGGCGAGGCCGCGCCCCGTCTGGATGAGGTGGATTTGACGCTCGAACAGGCGCGCGCCTATCACGCATCACTGATCAGCGATGTGGTGAAGATGCTGTGCATCGGACTGGTCCATGGCGACCTGTCCGAATTCAATGTGCTCCTTGATGCGCAAGGTCCGGTGATCATCGACCTGCCGCAGGCCGTGGATGCGGCGGCGAACAACCATGCCCCTTGGATGTTGGCGCGCGATGTCAACACTCTGGCAGGCTATTTCGGACAGTTTGCGCCTGAGCTGCTGACGACCAGCTACGCCGAGGAAATTTGGCATCTGTATGAACAGAGCCATCTGACACCGGACGTGACACTCACGGGGCATTTCAAAGGCCAGCATCAGACGGTCGATCTTGACGCAATCCTGAGCGAAATCCACGAAGCCGAGGTGGAGGCGACACGGGGCAAGCTCGGGGCTGATCAGGATACGTGTAAATGTCTGCAACCTTGGTAAACGCTCCGATTCAGCTTGGGAGGGTCCCCGGTTTTCAGGCTCCGAGCAGCTTAAATCGCTAGGCCCCAGGAAGCGTTCCGAAAACAATACCCGAAGTGTAGCGAGCGCCTCACTCAACGGACACGGGCGTAAAAACATTAGAAAATCGGCATCTGGAGGCTCGTGACAGCTTCGCGAGTTCTGGACCAAGCTAAGGTTTGTTTTGTGTTCCGAAAAGGCAGAAAATAGAAAGCCATCGTACAGTTAAGGAACACGCGATCCGATGCCTGATCACCAAGCGTCCATTCTCGCCCTGGCCCGTGACCAAAGCCTTATCCGTCCCGTTGATCTTGAAGCCAAGGGTTTGCCCCGGGTGTCCTTGACGCGACTGGTTCGGCAAGGCCGCCTAACCCGAGTCGGACGAGGACTCTATGCATTGCCGGACCGGCCCGTGTCAGAGCACTCGGCGTTGGCCGAGGTTGCGCGCAAGCATCCGAAGAGCGTTGTTTGTCTGCTGTCGGCGCTGCGCTTCCACGAGCTGACAACCCAGGCGCCGTTCGAGGTTTGGTTGGGTATTCCGAGCAAGGCGCATCCGCCGAAGCTGGAGTATCCGACGCTACGCATCGTGCGTTTTTCGGAAGCCGGTATGGCCGAGGGGATCGATGTGCACGAGATTGACGGCGTTCCTGTACGGATCACGAACGTGGCCCGAACCGTGGCGGACTGTTTCAAGCACCGCAACAAGATTGGCCTTGATGTGGCCTTGGAGGCATTGAAGGAGACACTCGGGCAGGAGGGCGAGGGCGGCCGTCGCGCTAGCATCGATGATCTGTGGCATTACGCCCGGCTGGATCGGGTTGCAAATGTCATGCGTCCGTACCTGGAGAGTCTGGCGTGAGCGGAACCGACATCGGTGCATCGGTGCGTGCCCGCCTCCTTAACAAGGCCAAGGCCGAAGGGCAGGATTTCAATCTGATCTTGACCCGTTATGCGCTGGAGCGGCTCCTGTATCGATTGGGCGTCTCAGTACACGCCGAGCGTTTCCTACTCAAGGGCGCACTGTTATTCGACCTCTGGTTCGATATTCCCCATCGTCCGACTCGCGATGCCGACCTGCTGGGATTCGGTCCTGCCGAGACCTCGATCCTCGAGACGATCTTCATGGAACTCTGCTCCATCTCAGGAGAACCTGACGACGGCATCCGCTTTCAGCCAGCGACCATTTCGGCCAGCGAGATTCGCAAAGAGGCTAGCTACGGTGGTATCCGCATCACCTTGATCGGGGTGCTCGCCGGCGCCCGCTGTCCGGTGCAGATCGATGTCGGGTTTGGTGACGCCGTCATACCAGCGCCCGAGTTGGTCAACTATCCGACCTTGCTGCCGGAGCTGCCCGGACCGCGGTTGCGTGCCTATCCTCGCTACACCGTCGTCGCCGAGAAGCTGGAAGCGCTGACATCGCTCGGTATCGCCAACAGTCGCATGAAGGACTTCTTCGACCTCTGGGTGCTGGCATCCCATGCCGACTTTGACGGCGCGACCTTAGCCAGAGCGATTCGGGCCACGTTCGAGCGCCGAGGAACGCCGTTCCCTGCCAGTGTACCGTTCGGTTTGTCCGAGGACTTCTCGACTGATGTTCAGAAGCAGATTCAGTGGCGCGCCTTCCTTAAAAAGAATGCGCTGGAGTCGATCGCATTGGACGCCGTGCTCTCCCGGCTTCGGGGGTTCCTAGAGTTGCCCCTGGATGTCGCACGATCGGGTGGTGCATGGTCAGCCTTTTGGCAATCCAGTGATGGTTGGAACTGAACCTTGTAGAACGGCAGTTCCCTGGAGTGTGTCGGAGCACCCGATAGAATGGAAATTCGCGCTCGCTATGCCGAGGCAGGGTCCTAAATCCCAATCCGCTCGACCTCATCGAGGGAGACCTGGTCGTTGCGCCGGTCGTAAAGTCGCGTGGTCTTCGGGTCCGAGTGCGCGGCCATCTGCTGGGCGTGCTCGAGCTTGGCCTCGGGGTTCTCGAGGTAGGCCGTGATCCCGGTACCTCTGAAGGTGTGGTTGCAGATGCCGTGCGTGTCAATGCCGGCCTTTTTCGCCCGGCGCTTGACCATCGCCCAGGCGCGTTGCCGGTCGAGCCTGTTAGCGCCGAGCTGCTTGGTCTTGCGGTCCACAGACCGGAACAGCGGCCCGTTCGGGTCCTCGGCGATGCCCGCAGCCTCGATGTACTCCTGGAGCCACTCCTTTAGATTATGTTGGCAGGGCATCTCGTGGCGTTTGCCGCCTTTCTCGTGCAGGCGCACCCACAAGTGATCCTGCTTGCGGTAGACGTCCTTGACGTTCATGGTCACCGCGGCCGAGACCCGCGCGAAGGTGTAGATCATGAGCCCGATCAGCGCCCGGTCCCGCAGACCGACCAAGGTATCGGTCGGGATCGACCGGATCAGCTTCCGGGCCTCCGTCGGCGTCAGGATCGGCGTCTTGCCCTTGGTGTAGGAGAATTTCGGCCCCCGGACGAAGGATGCCGGGTTCGTGTGCAGGACATGGCCGGTGACCAGCCAGTCGAACAGATGGCGCAGTGCCGCGAGCTGCTGCTTGACGCTCTGCGCCTGGTAGGTCCTTGTCTTCAGCTCGATCCAAGCCGCGACATGCAGTGGCTCGATATCCAGAAGGTCCTCGATCCCGGCTTCAAGCTCAGCCCAGTCGAGGAAGCCACGGACGGCGCGCAGGTACGCCTCGCGGGTGTTGCGGTTGCGGATTTGCGCCGCGAAGAACTCCAGGTAGCGCCGCTCAGCATTGCCGCCGGCGCGCACGATCAGCGACGGCAACCCCGGCGCGCCGCCAGATGTCGTTAGAACCCCAGATGTCGCCGAAACCAGCTCGCCCGTCATGATGTGCCCTCCTCTGCGCCTAGAATAGGACATAACCGCTTTTATGTGTGTCTCAACTAACTCCGGCCTTTATCAACGCGCCGTTCTGGGATGCCAAGCAGCGTGCGCTGAAGGGCAGGGGGATCACGTGCATGAAGAAAAACCTGGTCACATCGATGCAGCGCGCGCCTGAAGCTGAC
>NZ_NRRY01000083.1 GCF_016583905.1 Lamprobacter modestohalophilus
GGTACTGCTGCTTGGCGCGCGCAATCTCGCGCTCCAGGCGCGCGAGAAAGGTCTGCTTGCCGTATTCGGGCGCGGCGGCCAGATAGACGGTATGCTGACGCTCGCCGTCGTGGTCGTAGAACGACAGGGCACCGGCCATGGCTTCGCGGTAGCCGGCGCTGTCGGCCATCGGGATCATCGCCCCATCGAGGCTGATCACCACCGTGGCAATGGAGACCTGCAGCGCGGGCAACGCGTACTCCCAGGTCTCTTCCTTGGCCGTGGCGATGCTGCCAACCCAATCGGCCACATTCTGGATATAGGAGCGGGCAACCGTGCGGCCGTGATTCTGCTCCAGGTCCGTCTGCACCGCGCTCACATTGAGTTGGGCGTACTTGTGACTGAGCTGGCTGGCAAAGCGCGGGGTGGCACCGCGGATGATCCGCGCCTGATGCTCCAACGGGCAGTAGATACGCCCGCCACGCGAGGTCTGGTAGACGTAGCGCTCGAGCTGCACGTCGCCATAGGGGCTCTGGTAGACCTTCGGATGGCGGCCTCGGGCGGTGAGCTTGGTCTCGCCGACGCGAATCGGGCTGCCGTCGGTGTCAAAGCGCCCAAGGGCCTCCTCGGTCGCACAACACCCGACGGCGTTAGTCGCCTCCAGAATGGCTTCCTCCATCTCCAGCAGGCTGCCACTCAGGCGCACCGTCACCTCGACTGTCACTTCGTCATCCGAACGTCGGATCACTTGCGCCATCACCACCACCTCACTGTCTGCTTCATCAGGAGGTTATAGCGTACTCCTTAAGGCGACATCATTATAAGGCTGCACCCTCACCACCGCCCTGCTTTCGGCTGATGAGGACTGGCTGATCCTTGAGACCACCCAAGGCCTGCACAGCAGCGACGGCAACGCCGTCAGTGATCTCTACCGTCTCGATCTGATCAGCGACCAACTACAACTGATCAGCGCCACCGAGCAGGGCCAAGCCGGCAACGGTCCGAGCCGCTACCCCGCCGCAGATGCCACCGGCGAACGGATCGTCTTCCACAGCGAGGCTGATGATCTAGTGTCGGGTGACAACAACCAGGTCAGTGACATCTTCCTGCGCGATGTCGCACTCGGCTATACGGGGTAGACCCAACAGTCGTGTCACCAGGGGCCATTTCGGCTCAATCGAGGGAAAGTCGCCTGTCCATGTCGAGATCAAACCGTCCATACGGGTTGACGTGCTCCCAGATCAGGGGCGTTAGCGCTGCAGAGTCGCGCGGCGTGAGCCGTCCCTGCCAATGCGGTTGAGCGAGTACTTTCTGGATCATCAGCGTGTTGATGTAGACCATGCAGTTCTGGACCAGATGCAACGCGAGCATGCTGATCTCGTGATCCTCACGACGGTTGTTGACCATCTCGCCACGCCGGGCGAAGAAGACGAAATCGGTCGCCCCGTTCCACTGCTCGACCACGTTGAGCCCCTCGTTGATCTCGCGGCGTAGGGCTTCGGAGTGTAAGTAGCGACACAAGAAGATGGTCTTGATGGCCTTTCCAAGCTCGGCCAATGCCTTGTAGGTCGGGTGCTGCACGTTCTGCCGGGTGAAGCGTCGCAGGATGGCCTCGGTCTCGGCGGTCCCCTGGCGCAGTGCCGTTGTGTATTTGATCATCTGGTCGTACTGCTGGCGGATCAGCTCCCAATCGATCGGTCGAGTCAGAATCAGCTGGAGATCCTTGTAGGCATCGGCTTTGCCGGTTTCCGGCCGGTACAGCTTCTGCGCGTGGATGGCCTTCAGTCGGGGCAGCAGTTCAAAGCAAAGGAGGTGGCAGAAGGCGAAGGCGACCGTACTCTGACCGTGCGAATCGACGTACTGGCGGTCGACTTCCATCTCGGTGCAGTGATGAAGGACGCCCTCAATCATCGAGGCCACCTCTGACGACGACGGCGACTTCAGCTGGCTGTGAATGCACAGCGACTTGCGCTCGACATGCCAGTAGATCATGACCCCGCGCCCGCCATAGCGCACATGCCATTGGGTCGTCAGGTTTTGATCCCAGGCGCCGAAATGCTTGGAGTCCGAGGCACAGGCCGTCGTCCCCTCTCCCCAGATGGCCGGGTTGCGGGCCTGTAGCGTCCCATTGGCGATGATGGCAATGGCCCGGCGCATGGCGTCGACGTTGAGATAGCGTCGGCGCACATAGGTCAGATCCTTGGCCGTCGCTCCCGAATCCAGGCTCGCCATGCGCTGCAAGCCGGCGTTGGTGCCCATCCCGTGCAGGCACAGCAGCAAGCGTGGCTGCAAGACCGCGCGCTCCAGGGTCTCGTAAGCGGTCGGGCTCTTGAGCACCTCGGTGAAGCCGAGCCGAAGATCCGTTTCCTTGACCATATCGAGCAGGCTGGTCATCGGCCAGGTGGCGTTGAGCTCGGCCTTGAGGGCGGTTAGGTTGGGCGGATCGGGTTGGGCGTCCAAGGTACTCAGGGCCTCCTGCATCTCGGCCTGTCGGTCGGTTACGAACTGCTCGGCGTCCAACGGTAGCGCGAGCGCCTGGTAATAGTCTTCGCGGTTGCGCTCGAAGTCGGCTGGCAGGTCCTCATCGGGATTGCGGTAGCGGTTGGCCCCAACCACCCAGATCTCCTTGCAGCGCAGGCGCTCACGCAGGGCCTCCAGCACAGCGATCTCATAGGTGATGCGGTTGACGCGATCCTGGCCGGTCGCGTCCTGCTCCACGACCGCCTCGCGCCATAGACGGCGCACGACGCCATCGAGCGGAACAGCCTCTTCAGGCGGAAAGAGCCGAACCTTGCTCTGCGCAAAGCGCTTGATCAGCTCGAGCGCTCCATCACCGGACGGTGACGGTCGTTGTTGGAGCGGAAGTCGAGCGTCGCCAGTAACCGGGGCACCATGCGTCGGTAGTGCCCACGGTAGGCGTTGCGGATCACCGCGCGCAGGGTGAGGCGATAGGTCGGCCCGGTGGCCTTCCACTCTTTCACCAGCTCTTGCAGCGTCTGTTCACCGACCACCGGAAAGACCACGTCTCGCACGACGCCGTCCGGCTCGGCCAGCGTGGCCTCGGCGAGGCGAACAGCAGGTTCTGTTTGCCCGTGACGCGCTTAAGATCCTCGAGCAGCTCGCGCTCGACCTTGCGCTCGGCGCGTGCCCCGATCGTGTGGATCGTCTCGATCAGCAAATCGACGAGGTCGTCGGTCAGCGTGCGTATGCGCAGATGCACGAACGCTGCAAGCCAGGTCAGCCGCGCGGCCTGCGGATGTCGGCGCAGCTCATAGGGGGCTTCCACGCAGACGCGGCGACGGCAGCGCTCCAGGTCACGTGACGCCGCATCATCAAACAGATCCGGAGGAAGCGCGACCCCTCGCAGGAGGTCCAGCTTGGCCAGTTCGTCCTGCAGGCTGGCAAGACTGGGACGGCCGGGGTTGCCGAGCAGCTTCAACAACACGGCTGGAGCTTGGCGGCTGGCCTCATCCTCGGCCGTAGCTTCGTCGGTCTCCTCAGGACTCAACAAGGCGTCCAGCCGCTTGCATGTCGCCGACGAGAGCCGCTCGAGCGTGCAGGCGTGAAAGGCGTCTTCGTAGGCGCGTACCGCCGAGCGCGCGATGCGCTCCATCCGCTCGACAGTCGGTGGCTCGATGGCGAGCTCGCGACAGCGCCTTTCCAAGTGTTCGAGCAGTAATGCTAGATCGCTGCTGACGGCTCCGATGACGCAATCGCGCAGTCAGATCGCCAGGTTGTCGGCGTCGGTGACCGTCGCCTCGCGGAAGCCAAACAGCGCGCGAATCTCGGCGCGGGCGCGCTTCCAGGTCCGCTGCAACGGATCGTAGCGGTCGGGTAAGGTGGACTCCTGGCCGATCTGACCTGCCACCTGCGCTCGCAGACCGGAATCGATCTTGGCCAGACTGGGCGGGAATCGCCCATGCTCCCGGTAGAACACGAGCAGTAACGCGAAGCCGAGACGGTTGGCGGCGTTTTTCGCCATGACCAGCGCGTACTCCGTCGGGGTCAGCGGTGGTACGCGCTCGCTCGTCTCGTCGTTGAGTCCCATGATTCAGCGCATGCCCATGTCGCATAAGTCCTAACTGAAACGACAACGACCACAAGGCTCGAACGACGGGCTTTCGGACTGTTGTAAAAGTCTGTCGCGAAACTAAACTGTTTCGCGATGATATTTGCAACACGGTGGTTGTGCCATGCTCCTTGGCTACGCGCGCGTTTCCACTGAGGATCAACAACTCGACCTGCAACGCGCGGCGCTGACACGCGCTGGTTGTCAGCGCCTCTACGAAGAGAAACGCTCGGGGGCGAAGCGCGCACGTCCAGAGCTTGAGCGGATGTTGGACCACTTGCGTGCCGGCGATGTGGTCGTGGTGTCCAGGCTTGACCGGCTGGCCCGCTCGACACGCGATCTCTTGGACATCGCCGAACGGCTCAGGGAGAGCGATGCTGGCCTGCGCTCGCTTCAGGAACCTTGGGCAGACACGACATCCCCAGCCGGGCGCATGGTTCTCACGGTGTTTGCGGGGATTGCCGAGTTCGAACGGGCATTGATCCATGAGCGCACCCATTCCGGACGCCTTGCCGCACAGGCGCGGGGAGTGCGCTTTGGGCGTCCGGTCAAGCTCTCAAGCGATCAAGTGGCACTCGCCCAGCGGCTCATCGGCGAAGGGCAAACCGTCCGCGAAGTCGCCAACATGCTCAAGGTTCATCGCAGCACGCTCTACCGGGCTATCGCGCCGGCGGACACAACCAGCGACATGTCGGGCTAATCCCAAATGGCCCCTGGTGACACGACTGTTGGGTCTACCCCGTCGAGCAGAGCCGAATGCTGATCGAGGAATTGCGCATTGAGCAGGCGCGCGAGCGCGAGGTCATGGCCGGTCAGGAACAACACTACGTGCGGGTGATCGAGGAGGTGCGCTCTGAGCGGGATGAGCGTGCGAAACGTCTTCAGCGCCAGGCCCGCGAGTACGAACAGCGGGTGCAGGAACTGAGCAAGGCGTTGGCTGAGCAGCAGCGCCTGAGCATGCGCGCACAAGCCGAGCTTGAGGTGGCTCGCGCGGAGCAGAGGCGGTTACGCGAGGCCGTGGATGATAGCGCGCGGGCCTTGGCCGAGGTACAGGTCAGGGAGCAGGTGGCTGTGGCGCAGCGGAATCAGGCCCGGGAGGCTGAGGGGATGGCTCGGAATGCTGAGGAGGGTTTGCGGCGGGAGCTGGATGCGCTGCGGGTTCGGGTTGAGGCTGAGCCTGAGCTTGTTAAGGGGGATTAATCGGCTTTAGAGCGCGTCCGGTTCGGACACAAAATCTCCGCCATGGCGGAGAAAACATCTTGGCCTCAATCCCCTGCATATCGGGTCTAGGTTCGGACCCGAAGCCGCTTGATAAATTCGCAGACGACTATGGTCTTAATCCCCTTCAGATCGGGTCTAGGTTCGGAAGGCTATGTTCGTTCGCGTATGCGTTCAGACCACCCCTCGAACTTTGGCCGTAAACGTACTTAGGTTGCTGTTTCTTCGATTGCCAGCGTTGATACTGGAGAGGGGGTCTGAACGGTTACAATTTGACAAGAAGTTTTGCTATGCGGTATTTTTATTACCAATTTTCTACAATTGGCAAAGCCGATTCACACACTTGGCCACATGAGCCAAAACTTCTATGGCTGATTCTTCATTATGGACCAGGCGTGGCGAAACACTGAGCCATAAAAACGCGTGTAAAGAGTTTGGCCTAACAGAGGAAGAAATTTTCGACGCTATACGGCAAGGTAAGATCGAATATAAAGAGAATTACGCTCATGGAAGCCCTTATTTTAAACTTCTTCGTGTTGAAGTTAAAAGTTTAGCTTTGGAGTTGCGAGGGGCAAACTATCTAAAGGAAAAAGAGTTTGAATATCAGTTAGGGAAGGTTACGAGTGAAATTAATAGCTTGAAAAGAAAACTTTCTTCTTTGGAGAGGGGAAGGGCTAAGATAATCGAAGAGTATAAACGCTTCAAAGATAAACAGTGAGATCACGTAATGAGTGAAGAAAATATAACGATTGAGTTTAGGTATCCTTGGGCGATGATGCCAGTCGGAAACTCTGGATATTGGATAGATGCAGTTAAGAAATCAATAAAAGCGACAGACCCTCTTTATGAGAAAGATATTTTTGTGTCTGGACGACATGAGACTCAAAATTTGATCTTGGTGGATAATGATTCCGATAATACTTACGCGATTATGTCTTACGAAAATATAGGGTTTGAAGGGGCAATGGTGTTTAAAACTATCGAGACAATAGGTTCAAGAACAGTATTGGCGGAAAGACTGCAGAATGATTATGAATCTAAAAAGCTTGTTTAAGAGCTTGGTTTAATTACAATCTTGATTGTGGTTTTTGTTTCCCAAGGTGCCGATGTTAGGAGTTAGCTAAACCAATGTTTTTATTGTCCCAATCGTTAGTAAAAACTATGCACTTTCAGTGCAAGACTTTTAGTAATGTCTTCCCCAGGAAGCTCTCAAATCAAAGTTCAGCATCGCGTAGCGATTCCTTATAAGTGACTCAATATAAAAATTTGTAATCCAAATGAAATATAAATACCATTATAATCAGTGAGTTACAATTATTAAAAATAATTTTTTATTTACAAGATATTGAGTTAGGGTACTTATCATCTTTAGTCCGCAGTCCAGTCTGCGGACAAGGATTTTCAGTCCGCAACCCATACTATGGACTTACAGTCCATAGTGATTGATTTCAGTCTGGTGCGCGTGAGGGATAGGTTTGCTCTTGCGTATCAGGGCAGTGTAGGGGGAGATGAAGAGGTTGATCTTTGAACTCTGTCCGGTTTCCTCGCATTCGCGGCCTCTTGTTGGTCTGGTGCCAGGTCTACGGAAGCTCTCGCTTGGACGTGCTTTCGCACCTTATGGGCAGATGGAGGTGAGTCGGCTATCGTAACCCCTTGATTGGAAAAGGGTCAGGAAGGCAGCTGTGTCTTTTAATCCGTACATACAACCTACCAGCTTTAGCTGTTGGATGTTTAGTATTGGTCTCCACCCTGGTGCCAAATCCCTCAGATCGAACCTTCGTCACCCGGAAAGGTGATGCTTAGCCCTCCCTCAGGGCTCCCACCAGGCTGCCTGCGTCAGCATCTCTAACGTCTGCGGGAAACTGGCTTACCGTCGCTGATACGTCAGGGTAGGTTCACAGCCTAGTAAGCATACAAGCAGCTCAAACTCATGTTCCTGCTGCAGGTGCTGAATAAAGCCTTCAAGAAATAGCTCAGAGTGTCCTATCAGTAGATCAGTAGGTTAAAAAATGCACATTGTAAACGGTGACGTTTCAAATGCAGATGGAAAATTAGTAGTCACGGTCACGGGGTCTTACGTCAACTCGCCCCGACCCGGAGCCGGTGGGCGGCGTTGCCAGACCCGCGACGAGCTGCTCT
Organism: Lamprobacter modestohalophilus; assembly: GCF_016583905.1. Taxonomy (GTDB): domain Bacteria; phylum Pseudomonadota; class Gammaproteobacteria; order Chromatiales; family Chromatiaceae; genus Lamprobacter; species Lamprobacter modestohalophilus. The sequence goes on from NZ_NRRY01000083.1 coordinate 7,406, forward strand.
CGGGCAGGAGAGCTTACGGGGTGTTGACCCACCCCCGGCAGTCGTTGCTTTCCCTTTGGGGGTGTAACTGCTCGCGCGTGATGTCCAGTTATCAACCGACGACCTTACGCAACCCTCTCGTGACGGGGCTTCTTGGCCGTGTGGGTTGCGCGTGGCACGACGCCGCTGAGGGTTGCGCTGCAGCGCGCGCTGCATTGATCCCGCACAAGAACCTGAGCCATCTGACAACGGTGTGACCAGGACAGTTTTTTTCGGCAGGGTAGGGTGCTTATCCACAGACACGGTGGATAACCGGCGTTCGGCCATCATGATGCCGATCTGGCCGCACATCGCGATCAGCGTGGCTCGCTGACGTGCAGAGCACGCTGGCTCGCTTGCGCAGAGAGCGACATGCGGTCTGATGCGCCGTTCGACACTAGGCGCCGGCCTGCTGCACGGGCTTGATCAGGCTCTCCGCCGGGATACCGAACTGACTGTGCAGCTTCCAAATCATCGGCAGCGTCAAGGAACGGGTACCGTTCAGGACCTCATAGACGCGATTGGTGCGCCCAATCGCCGGAGCCAAGTCGCGCGCCGTGAGTCCCGACTGCTCCATCCGGAACTTGATCGCATCGACCGGGTTGGGCAGATCGACCGGGAAGTGCTTGGCTTCATAGGCTTCCACGAGGGTGAGCATGACGTCAAAGTAGTCCCCTTCAGGCGTGCCTGGCTCGGGCTCATGATCGAACAGCGGTGAGAGGGCCTTGAGCGCCGCACGGTAGTCCTGATCGGTGCGAATCGGCTGGATCTGCATGGCGTTCAACCCATTTCAACAGTGTCGGCGTCGATCGCATCGTATTGATGGTGCGTGCCGACAAATTTCACATAAAGTGCGCCGTACCGATAGGCGACGGCGACGACGAGCCGGTAGGTGTTGCCTTTGATAGTGAAGACGACGCGGCGGCTCTTGAGAATGCTCGCGTTGCGATACTGCGCCTTGATGTCGCTCGGTGACAGCCACGTGGCCTTCTTGGCCTCATCGATCCAGGCGAGGAGTGGCTGCTCAGCGTCTGGATGCTGCTCCCAGAAGGCTTTCAGGTGGCTGATCGCAATCATCCTCATGGCTGGAAGATAGTCCCGCTGCGGGACTAGCGCAAGCTTTACGGCCCGATCATCAGAACACCCTCGTCGGTAACGACCCCCTGCGTCGTCCAAGCCATCCATTGAGCCGGCAATGCGCATGCATTACCATGCAGCACATCAATTGCTTTGATCTGAGAACATCATGGCCACCACCCTTGAGGCCGAGTCCACGCTGACCGCCCGCTACCAGACCACGGTACCGGAAACCGTGCGCCGTGCGCTTCAGCTCAGTAAGCGTGACAAGATCCACTACCACATCCGCGCCAACGGCGAGGTGGTGCTGACCCGCGCCGAGCCCGCCGATGGCGATGATCCCGTGCTCGCGGCGTTCCTCGGTTTCCTGGAGCGTGATCTCGCCAACCACCCTGAACGCCTGCAGGCGGTGGATGCCGGCCTCGTCGAACGACTCCAAGGGCTGGTCGGCGATGTCGAGATCGACCTCAATGAGGCCCTGCCGGATGAGGACGAATGAGTCCGGCTCAGCCCGCGAGCTTGGTCATCAACGGCTGGACGCTCTTTGCGCATCCGCTCTTCCTGGCTCAGATTGAGGCCTTGGCGCAGCAGGTCGACGCCCTGAAGCAGAAAGACCCCTCCGGGTACCTGAAGAACAATGCCAGCAAGCGCCTGGCGGCGATCACCAAGCTGGCCTTCGAGGTAATCCCGCAAGATCCGACCCGGCCGGAGTACCGCCAAGGTGGCACGCTTGGCGACGAGCACAAGCATTGGTTCCGGGCCAAGTTCTTCCAGCAGTACCGGCTGTTTTTCCGCTACCACGCGCAAGCCAAGATCATCGTCTTCGCCTGGGTCAACGACGAGAAGACGAAACGCGCCTACCAGAGCAACAACGACGCCTACCGGGTCTTCCGCAAGATGCTCGACAGCGGCCATCCACCCGATGACTGGAGTCAGTTGCTCGATGAGGCTCGGGTTGAAGGTCAGCGCTTGCAGCCGTTCGTCGATCGTGGGGCGCCTTAGGTCGATCAGCGCCAACCCGACTTGGAGCTTTCAGCCATGTTTCTCGATCCTTTCCACGGGGCCGAAGATGGCACGCTGCGCATCTCCACGCCGTAAGGCAGCGCCCTCGCGCTCGTGGATCAACAACATCCCTCTTCGTCCGGACGAGCAGATCCCTTTCTCGAACAGGTGGTGGTCGTGGTCGACTGTCTGTCTAGCAGAAACGAAAAAGCCCTGCCTTTCAGCAGGGCTCTTACCATCACTGAACCCGTCGGGTTAGCACCGGGGGCTTCGCCGGCTTCAGAAGGCTGGGCCTTCAGCCACAGAGGGACTTCTCAATCCGTGTGTTGCCGGAAGTCTTGCGACTCTGATGGGCGGACAGGGCGCGACTTGGATGATAGCAGCTCCTGACTTGCAGGCACCAGATTTGCAGCCCATACTCATGCTCGTCCCAGCCGCGAACCGATGAGTGGACACCAGGGGGCGCTTAGGCGTCCTGGGTTGAGTTTCCCCCCAACGCTGGCAAGTCGCGGAGTAAGCCCCATGCCGTTATGGCTGGGGCTTCATTCGTTGTGGGGATCACGCAAGACGTTGAGCTTGGCGCTATTCCTAGTTTTAGGAACGTCGGGTGACTCAGCCGCCGTTAGCCGCCCCCAAGACTGGAGAGGGCGTTGCGCCGATCGAAACCCCAGAATGGAAAAAGCCCTACCAGATGGCAGGGCTTTTTCCCCAATCACTGAACCCTTCAGCCCGTTAGAACAGGGGGCTTCGCCGGCTTCAGAAGGCATCGCCATCAACCACAGCGGGACTTCTCAGTCCTTGTGTTACCGTAAGTCTGGAGACTCTGAAAGGCGGGCAGGCCGCACCAGTAAGGATAGCGCTTTGCGATGGGGATTCAAGCGCGGAATAGGGTACTTCGCCGTCGTGGGCGGGTCTCCACGTTTCCCGTGAGCGATGTTACGAGCGAATCGCAACCCTCGATTCGGGGTCCTGACACCAGGCTTGCGCGTAGGTCTCCGACGAAGCTTGAGCAGAGTATGGTGGATGATGTCTAGCTTTGCTAGGCGTAAATAAGGGTGCTTCGCCGTCCCGGACGCTATCCCGGGGGGCCCGTGAGTGATGTTGCGAGTGAAGCGCAACCCTCGAGCCGGGGCACTGACACCAGGCTTGCGCGTAGGTCTCCGACGAAGCTCACTAAAACTTAGTCGATGGCGCAGTGAGTGGCTACCCTCTTGGCGGCTTCAGCTGTATCCACCGTCGACAAAGAGACTGATACAGGGTCCACTGCCGAACCGGCCAGCAAACGGTGCTGCGACCAAGCCCGATGGCTCGCGGATTTCTTCTCCTGCCGCGGGCACTTGGGCTTAGCCATCTGCGCCATTCCCGCTGGCACCGAGCGATGCGAACGGCTTATCCTCTCGGCTTCTCTGCTTGGAGCGATGCGGAACAGCGCTGCAAGGTGCGCTGCGCGTACAGCCCCGACGCCTGCGACCTCCACGGTAAAGCCCAGCGCCTGAGCAGCCATCCTGCCGTTACAGACCGCCATTGATCCGAGCCGAGCCACGCGCGAAATGCCTGCCAACAGGAAGCCATCATGACGCAACTCTGTATCGAACTCCCCGAGGCGCTGCCTGCCGTGCTGCATTGCTCGGCGGACGAACTGGACCGGGAGCTGCGCTTGGCCGCAGCCGCACAGTGGTATCAATACGGGCGCATCTCCCAGGAGTGGGCGGCTGCGATTGCGGGCTTGGATCGCACGGATTTCCTGCTTGCCCTCGCGCGCATGGGCAAGGATTCCTTCCAGGTCGATTTCGAGGATCTCGACCGCGAACTCGCGCGTGACTGAGCCGGTCGTCATCAATGCCTCACCGCTGATCCTGCTGTCCCGAGGTGACCATCTCGGATTGCTGCAAGCCTTCGCCAGCGAGGTCTGGGTGCCAACGCCGGTGGCCAGAGAGATCCGCCAGCGCGGCCCAACGGACATCACCGCCCGCGCGCTCAGCACCACCGACTGGCTGCGCGTGCATCCCGAACTGCCGATACCGGAGTCCATCGCGCGTCGGCGACTAGGGGCAGGGGAGTCCGCGACCCTGGCCATTGCCCTCGAACATCGGTTGACCGCCATCATCGACGACCTGGCCGGGCGCCGTTGTGCCGAGGGGTTGGGATTATCGCTGCGCGGCACCCTCGGCATCGTGCTGGCCGCGAAACGACGCGGCCTGATTCCGGCCGCCCGCCCGATCCTGGCGGATCTGATCGCCGGTGGGCTGTATCTCTCCGAGCGGGTGCTCGATGAAGCCCTGCGCCGGGTTGACGAATAACCGAAAACACGGCGACTTCAGCGACTGTGGCCCAGCCATCAAGGCCTGCAAGCGCATCGTCGATGAGTTCCTTGAGTCCAGCCACCAAGAGGGCATGACCGCAGAGGCCCTCTATGAAACCTACAAGATGTTTGGCGACGATCCTTGGATCGAGGGTGGCGGCTTCTCGGCTTGGAGCTACGCGAAAAAGCGCTGCAAGGTGCTCTGCGCGGGCGACGAAGACGCGCCGCCTGAGTAAGGTCGATTGCTCCTCATGTCACTAACACACG
>NZ_NRRY01000084.1 GCF_016583905.1 Lamprobacter modestohalophilus
GGAGGGATTTGGGGTCAAAAGAGGTAGGGATTTGGGGTATTATGTGAGAAATTTATAATCTCACATAAATATGACTTATACGCCCCTTCAAGTCTGCAAAAGTAATGCTCTCGTTGAAGCCTCTTACCGTCTTTCCGTAGCAGAGCAGCGCATCATCCTCGCCTGCATCTCGCAGATCAGGCGTGATCAACAGATCACCGACGAGGTCCTCTACAGCGTCAGCGCAACCGAGATCGCCGGACTGACAGGCACAAGGTCAAAAACAACCTACGAAGAGCTTGCGAAGGCTGCTCAAAGACTGAAGCGGCGGGAAGTACGCCTGTTTGAAGAACCAAACGGTCGCGGACGCAAGCCACGAGTGATGGTGACTGGCTGGGTTCAAACGATCGTCTACATCGAGGAAGAGGGGCGCGTAGAACTGCGGTTCACAAAGGACATGCTGCCGTATCTTTCGGAGCTCACCGAACAGTTCACCCGCTACGCGCTTGCGGATGTCGCCAAGATGACCAGCGCCTACGCGATCCGGCTCTACGAACTGCTGATCCAGTGGCGGGGAACTGGTGAGCGGGTCATCGAGGTCGACTGGCTGCGTGACGCCCTCCAGCTCGAGGGCCGCTATAGCAACATCCGTGATCTCAAGCGCTGGGTGCTCGAGCCAGCCGTTGCTCAAGTCAACGAGTTCTCGCCACTCTGGGTGACGTGGGATCAGCGCAAGACGGGTCGACGCGTCACGCACATCGTCTTCAGCTTTGGCGAGAAGCCCAACAGCAAGCCAACACTGCCGAAGCCCTCTCAGCGCGCTGAGAGGGTCGCACCGAAGCTCAGCCTACCCAAAGCCTACGTCGAACAGCACAAAGGAGCAGATGAGGGACTGGTCGAGGCGGATCAGCGGCTGCTGTTCGAGATCCGGACCGGTAGGCGAGAGCCGCCCCCTGGTAAATCCGTCTAAAAACTCGCTAGTGCTTCCTAAGCCGAAGACAGCTAGTAGGGGGTTCTCAGCCTGCGGAGAGGTTGTCTTTTAGCGATAGCGTTAGGTGCAACGCCTATCACGTGGCTTGGGTGGGCGGGCGAAGCGCGCGTAGCGCGATGAGGTCGCCTACCCAAGCAGAGTTTCTTCAGACTCCCCTCCCTTCAGATCATGCCGCTGAGGTCTATCCTGCGTGCTCAGCCCAACGCGCGCGCGCACGCGTTTTTTCTTTTATATATATTTTAATACTTTTAGAGCCTCATAAGTTATTGAAAATAATAAATAATCCAGACGAAAAGAGGAGGGATTGATGGTCAAAAGAGGAGGGATTGATGGTCAAAAGAGGAGGGATTGATGGTCAAAAGAGGAGGGATTGATGGTTAAATGTGAGCAGAAAAAAAGTCTCGCATAAAGGTGCCAGGATGCAGGAAGCGCAGATCTACAAAGCGAACGCTCTAGTCGAGGCGTCGTACCGACTTAGCGTTTATGAGCAACGAATCGTGCTGGCGTGCATCGCCCAGGTGAATCGTCATGAGCCACTGACCGATCAGCAGCTCTACACAGTGAGTGCGCAGCAGATCGCCGCGATGACCGACACCAAGCTCGACACGGCCTATCAGAACCTCAAAGCGGCCTCAGAACGTCTGTTCGAGCGTCGGGTGACGCTCTACAAAGCCCCGAATGGGAAAGGCAAGCCCACTGTCGAGATCACGCGCTGGGTACAAACAGTAAGCTATCAGGACAACGAGGGGACCGTAGCGCTTCGATTTGGAACGGACATCATCCCCTACCTGAACCAGCTCACCGAGCAGTTCACCCGCTACGCCTTAGCCGATGTTGCCAAGATGACGAGCGGGTATGCGATACGGCTTTATGAACTGCTCGTTCAGTGGCGGGGAACTGGCGAGCGGGTCATCGAACTCGACTGGCTGCGTGACGCCCTCCAGCTCGAGGGCCGCTATAGCAACATCCGTGATCTCAAGCGCTGGGTGCTCGAGCCAGCCGTTGCTCAAGTCAACGAGCTCTCGCCACTCTGGGTGACGTGGGATCAGCGCAAGACAGGTCGACGCGTCACGCACATCGTCTTTCGCTTCGGCGAGAAGCCCAACAGCAAGCCAACACTGCCGAAGCCCTCTCAGCGCGCTGAGAGGGCCGCACCGAAGCTCAGCCTACCCAAAGCCTACGTCGAGCAGCACAAAGGTGTAGACGAGGGCCTGGCTGAGGCCGATCAGCGGCTGTTGTTCGAGATCCGGACCGGCAGGCGAGAGCTGCCGCAACAAACGGCCTAATTAATGTCAACATGACAGCATGCTGTCATGAATACATGTTGTCATGCAATATGTGGCTTGCCGTACTTCTTAAAAAGATCGTTCAAGGCCTCGGTCAACAACGCTTGGATCGTCGTCTCCTCAGCCGCAGCCATCACCTTCAGTTGCTTCATGACCTCCGGCTCAAAGTAGCCCGTCAGCGCCTTTTTGCCACGACGACTCGGCGGTAGCTGGCTACGCGTAGAGTCATCGCGCTCAGCGTCTCTGGGCGTCGATTTGGTTGGCTCCTGGGAAGGTGCTGGCTTGTGCATCGCTCCCTCCTGGCTGCCCCGCTCTGAACGCTTATCGAATTGGCTCAACGCTGCCGAGAGATTGCCCTTCTTCATGCTCCGCTTGCCTCGCTTTCAATTGATTGCATGTTGCTATGTTTGCATGCAAGCATAAATAGTTCCCTCACCTCCTCGGCCGCCTTGCTGCCTGGCTCATACTCAAGGACGGTCTTTCCAACGGTCAGCGAATGCACGAACGCAGCCCGCTGCGTGAGAACCAGAGGGGCAACCTCAAGGCCGTAGTTCTTGATGACCTCAACCGCCTCATCCGCAAGATGACCACGCGGTGGTGCAGCGTTGATGACCGCCAGCGCGGGAACCCGCGCCAAATCGGCCAAATCCTTCGTGGACTTGATGGCCCGCAGGTCCAGAACGGTCGGGCGGCAGGGGATCAGAATCAGATCGGCCGCTCGCGCCGCTGCAAGCGCATCGCGCTCCGAATGCGGCGCGGTATCGATGATGCACAGAGCCGCACCGTTGTCCTTCGCCGTGGCTAAGACCTCATCCAGCTGCGAGGCATGCGCAGAGATCACTACGGGCGCATCTCGCTCACGGCTCCTCGACCACTCCTTGGCACTGGCTTGGGGATCGAGGTCGATAATGACGCAGGCAATCCCACTCGCCTCCGCAGCCACCGCGAGATTCAACGCCAGGGTGGTCTTCCCTGTGCCCCCCTTCTGCGAAATGATCGAGAATGTTTGCATGCTGTCATCTCAGTTTGTTGACATAGCTACATGCAAACATTTTGATGTGCCAACTAACGCCCGGCAAGTCGACCTGCTCACCATTTCTTGCGCGAGAAGCCTCGGCATTCATGCCGGGGAGGGATAGCGCACCGCGCGCAGCGCGGTTAGGCCGCCCATCTCGCAACCTCCGTTTGTGGTTTGGGTTGAACGGCATAGCCATAGCCGTCGGCGCGTTGGAGCACCTGGCAATAGCGGTATGAGATGCCTTGCACGCGATGGCCGGGAAGGCAGATGTTGAACGAGCCGGTCTTTCGGACCTGGACCCGGCCGATATGGACACCGGCCTTCTTGCCCTTGGGCACGTCCGCCCGGACCCAATCGCCGGTCTGGAAGCCACGCACGCGCTTCTGGCGCGTGTAGTAACCGCGTGGGAAACCGTTATCGAACGCGTTTGTCCGGCAATAGGCGCCGCGCCCGGTGGCTTGGATCGCCAAGACCGGGCGATTCCAGCCCTGGACCTGGTCGACCTGGTCGACCTGGCCGACGCAGGCGGCATCGAGCGCATGGGTCTTGGGGATCTCCAGGCGCGAGCGGTTGTACTTGGTGCGCCCGCCGGAGCCGGTCTCGATCGGCAGGCCGGTCGCCTTGAGCGCGGCGAACAGTGCCCCGCGTGTGGTGTTGACCGCGGCAGCATGATTGAGCGGGGCTTTGGCTTGGTCCTGGCTGCGCTTGAGCACCGCGGGCTTGCGGGCCAGAAAGACCTCGATGGGCTTGTCGGCCTTCTTTCGGTTGCAGGGCCGGCAGGCCAGGGTCAGGTTCGAGGGCCGATTCGAGCCGCCTTTGGAGCGCGGGACGATGTGCTCGATCTCCAGCGGCACGTCTTTGGCACCGCAGTACGCGCAGGTGCGATGAAATTTCTCGAGCACGTATTCCTTGACCTCGTAGCCTGCGAGCGTGCCCTGCTGGTACTCCGCACCGGAAATCTCTGGGTTCTGCATGAGCTGCATATCGAAGCGGACCCGCTCCTGGCTGAGCGCGGTGATCGGCGCCAAGCGGCGCAGCCGGGCAACCCAGCTTGTCGTGGTATCGACGCGGTGCCGTAGCGATGGCGCGAGCCAGCCTTCGCGCCGGGTTCTGTTCAGGAACCGCGGTGCCCGGAAACGGGTCTTGCGGTAGCGCCTCGACCGGCGGAAGTTGCGCCGTTTCTCGAGTGCCTTGTGGATCGCCTGCCCGCGATGCTCAAGCTCGCCGAGCCATAGCACATGCGCCGTGCGCTCCACCTCGCCGGTCTCAGGATCAACAGTCTCGGTCTCGCGCACCAGGGCGATGCCAGTCGTCTTGCTACCCGGATCGAGCTTCACGCGCAGCGGCTGGGTCTCGCCGCCGACGCGGTCCTTCAGGCGAATGGTGAACGGTGCCAGGCGCACCACCACCGCGCGCCCACGCTGCAACAGCAACCGTGCGCGCTTCTCCGTGCACGGCATCAGTGGTTTCTTCTGCTTGTCCAACACGAAAACGGCCATGTCTGTTCTCCAATCAAGCCCTTACGGGCCTGGTGACGGCGCCTTTCGGCGCGCTCCCCTCGGGAATGTCTGCAACCGGCTCCCACCTTGCGGTGGCGATCGAGTTCGGCGGAACGCTTTGCCTTTCGCCGCCTCCCCTCGACCTTCCAGAGTCCGGAGCTGAGGAAGCACTCCGGAGTGGGTCTAAACGACCTATTGCAAACGTAGCGGGTTGGCTACCGCTTTCCGCTGGTCAACCCAGCTCTTTCAAGCTCCGGCATTCATGCCGGGGTAGTTGACGGCTAGCGTTTGCACAGACCATCGTTGCAAATCTTAAGTGACCATGTAGATTTACAACGATGATATCCCGCCACGTACGCTCCGCGATCGAGAAGGCCATGGCCCGAGAAGCGGCCGTCGCACTGGTCGGCCCGCGCCAAGTGGGCAAGACGACCCTCGCCCTCGAGATCGCAGCTCAGCGCCCCTCGGTCTACCTCGACTTAGAGCGACTGTCGGACCGGGAGAAACTGTCTGATCCCGTAACATTCTTGAATCTCCATCGTGACGAACTCGTTGTCCTCGATGAGATCCACAGGCTACCCGAGCTGTTTTCCTCGCTACGCGGGATCATCGATCAAGGACGAAGAGACGGAAGAGGGCAAGGGCGCTTCCTGCTTTTGGGATCTGCCAGCATGGATCTCATGCGTCAGTCCGAGACCTTGGCTGGACGCATCGAGTATGTCGATCTCGGCCCCTTTAACGCGCTCGAGATTGAGGAGGAGCAAGACGCGATCCGGCATCTGTGGGTGCGCGGTGGCTTCCCGCGTAGCTACTTAGCGGAGAACGACGAGGACAGTCTGCGCTGGCGTCAGAATTTTATCCGCACCTACCTCGAGCGCGATGTCCCGATGTTCGGACCGCGTCTTCCAGTGGAGACAATCGAGCGGCTTTGGACCATGTTGGCGCACAACCAGGGTGGTTTGCTGAACGCGTCGCAGCTGGGCAGAAATCTCAGCCTGTCCGGCCAATCGGTCGCAAACTATATCGGCTTACTGACCGACCTGCTTCTCATCCGACGTCTGCCGCCCTTCCATGCCAATGTCGGTAAGCGCCTCGTCAAATCTCCAAAGATTTATGTGCGCGACAGCGGCTTGGTGAACGCCCTTCTAAACATCGAAACGCTAGATGATCTACTCGGCCACCCTGTCGTCGGCGCGAGCTGGGAGGGGATGGTCATAGAGAGTCTTCTGGCAGTCGCCCCGTGGCGCACACGCTCGAGCTTCTACCGTACTGCGCGCGGTGCCGAGATCGATCTTGTTCTGGAGATGGGCGCGAAACACGGCACCTGGGCCATCGAGATCAAAAGCGGTAGCGTTCCCAGGAACGAAAAAGGCTTTGCCATTGCGCTCGACGACATCCAACCCAGCAAGGCATTCATCTTGTATGGCGGCACAGAGCGCTACCCGAAAGCAGAGCGGACTGAAGCTGTCGGACTGCGTGAACTGGCACAAGAGCTGAAAAGCCTCCAGCCTTCTTAGATCGTATCTAAAGGACTACTCACAGGCATATTCTTTTGCCCGTTCATGATCCGCGTATAGCGCATTGTCGTTGCAACATCGTTATGTCCTAGTAAGGCCTGCAGCAAGCGGATATCCGTACCGCTTTCCAAAACATGTGAAGCAAATGCATGCCGCAACGCCTGGGCACTAATCCGCGTATCAATCCCAGCACTCTCACCTGCAACCCTAAGTGTTCTTTGCAATGTCGCAGGATGGAGATGCGTTCGTCCAACATGTCCGGAGAACGCATCTCGTGAGAGACGTCCACTCGGGAAGAGATACTGCCAACCTAATTCGTAAGCAGCATCTGGCCATTCCTTTGCAATTGCGACAGGTAGCGTCACAGCACCAATACCGCTCGCCCGATCCTCCTGGTGCTGCCTTGCCACCCCTTCAACTTGTGCACTGAGGGGGTCGCAAAGTCGTTCTGGCAGCGGTATTTCTCGATCCTTCTCACCTTTTCTGTTGCGAACAGTAATCTGCTTTTTCTCCAGATCCACATCAATCAAGCGTAAACGCACACACTCCATCAACTGCATACCGGTTCCATACAGGAGTCTCGCCATTAACCCTGGCACACCTGTCATTTCCTTCAATAACGCTCGCACCTCGTTCCGCGATAACACCATCGGAACTTTTGACGATGCCCTTGGTTTTTTTGCGCTCAACTTCTCGATAGGCTTATCCAGAACGTTCTGGAAAAAGAATGCAATCGCATTATAAGCCGCACTGCGCGTCTTAGGTGCCAAACCACACTCAACTTCAAGATGTTCTATAAATCGCTCGAGATCATGTTCTTCAATCTCTTCTGTTTCACGTTTGTCACAGAACACAAGGAAGCGATGACACCAGTCTAAATAGGCTTGTTCAGTCCGTATTGAATAGTGTCGTTCCTGGATTGCCTCAGAGAGGTCTTTGAGGACAGGAAACGTGAGTGTTGCTTTGGCGATACGAGGTGATCCCATCACCATCTCACGCTCTCGAAGATTGGCAATATCTTCGGTTTGCTCAGGGATTGCAGAGTGGCGCCTCTCTAACCAAGCAGCCCACTCGATTTCACGACCAGCAGGCGTCGGAGTGAGTTGCAGAAGCAACAAACGCAGCGCCCCGATCGACAAGCGAACCTGCTCGTCGGAGAGATCTGTGCGCGTACACAGTTCCTCCAAGTAAGCCTCCACATCCTTAGTCGGCAAGTCTTGAAGCCTGGAAGGTCTCAAGACACGCAAGAACGTCTCGACTTCAGAGACATACCTTGGGTGATCTTTCTCAGGTATCCCAACACTCTTTAGGATATTGAGATATCTGTTTTTTTTATGTTCACTTTGCCCTGACTGGAGGGTCTTTTGGTCGTTGCTTGAGGGCATACCAGGGAAGATATTTGATGCTAGACTGCAAAAATTCTAAACTTTTTTACTAAAAACGCAACACAGGTCACAAAAATTTTATAGATTTTTAGAGAACAATGCGACAGAGTTATCAAGTTAAAAAATATATTTAATTAATCTAGAAATTTTTATATTTAAAAAATAAAAAATTAAAAAAAATATATTTAAAAAATAACAGCAAAAATCATTGATAACATTTTTTACAAAGATTATTTGTTATTTAAGATGTAACCCTGACGGATCTAGCGAGCTATTTTTAATCTATTTTAAAGACTCAAAATCATAGTCATTTTCTAATTTCATCGCTTCTTTTCTCGCACAAAAAACCCCCTCCCCTTTCGTGATAAGCAAAATTTTTTTTCGCTTTAGCGGTAACCAATAAATGTGATTTTTCCAATTAATCTTCCACTTAATCTTCCAGTTATGAGAAAGCTAGTCTGTATGACCTCATGGGAGCCTGGCGTTGCCTACGCGAAGATATTGTCATGAGTTCGTTTTTACAGACAGAGAGTCTGTGCTATTTCACATTGCCGAAGCGATTAATAGGAAATCGCGATAGAGACTTGGCATCCTCCACGCCCTAAAAGAGATGTGGCTTCCCAGGTGTCGTAGTCTGGCCTGAAAGAACTCACGATCCGCCTTTCCTTTTCAGCTCAGGATGACTCAACACAGGTCATGGCCGATTTGCTGTCAGCGCCAGTGCTACAGGCTTTCGTTCCTGTCCGCTATCAGATATAAAACTACGTCGCTCATGCACGCGCAGCTCATCAGCGCCCTTCGGGGTTGCCTTGCTAGCGAGCAGGATGTTGTGCGATGCATTTCGATCAAAAGGAGTTTTTTTAATTGCTCGTAGTCACTTTTAAAAATCGGCAATAAGCGTTTTTAAGTTAGATGAAAGCTTGATGATTTCAACACACTCTTAGCACTACAATTCACCATAATTGGTAGTGCGGCTCATTTCCCGAAAGACCATCTGGTAAAGATTTTGTCATTGGATCCCTTATCTAGTCGTTTGTAATGCCTATTGAGGTAGATCGCTGCAATCTAACCCATTTAATCTAATACCCCAAAAAGCCTTTTTCTAGGCATTAAAATGTAATAATGAAACCTGATCCATAATCAGTAGGCGGCTATTTTAGGCAATTTCTTTTTCTCTGAGAGACCAAGACAACCGTTGTCCAGATCTAGTCACCGTAGCGAGTGCGCATAACGCCCACTCTGTAAAGTCGAGAAACGAAAGAATCGCCAGCAGCCAGAAGACTTCAAGGCGAGGTTAGGCGGATTATTGGCGAACGATCCTTGTCCAGGTTTCGCTAAGCGACTGATTAATGGTTTTGGTGCGCGAGATCACCGGAGCACTGTCTGACGTTTGTCCAGCGTCGCCGTCTCGATTTAAAAAATGGCGCGTGATAACGGTTTTACAGACCCCCAGCACATCCTGCGTCATTTTTTATGCCTATCAGTCGTTGAAATTGGGATCGTTTTCATCGACCCTTAGGATGATTGGTTACAATCGCCAAAGACACGGTTTCTAGAACATCCTCTACCTTGAGTAGAGCAGTCGATCAGCGCTCGCGGTTTTGAGATTTGGCTCGAGTACTCGGCTTAGGATTCAATTCGGGTCGAACATCGTAATGGTCGGCGACGTAATCGCGAATCGCATTCGCCGCCTCGTGATCCTGATGGGCTGCATAGTGATCGGCGATGCGGGTCCAGGCTTCAGCGCGTCGACGGATCGCGCGTGCTTCGGTTTCCGCCTCGTAGCTCGGTGAGGGAATGGGGCCTTCGCGGGTACCACGACGGCTTAGCTCGTGGAGATCGCGGCGATAACCGTCCTTGCCTTTGCCGCGGCTATAGGCAGGCAGGGCCTCGGCAGGGATGCCGTGGCGCTCGAGGCTGGCGGCGAAGCGCTCACGCCAGGCCAAGAGGTCGTGCTTGCGCGGGTTCAGCCAGCGACCGTCCGTGCCCTGCAGCCCGATGACCACATGGGCGTGGTAGTGGTCGCGGTCGTCGTGGAAGGTGAACAGTCGATCGTGGGCCTGGAACTGGTCGTTCAAGAAGTCTCGGACCGCCAACTCGAAGGCGCCGGTGTCGGTGCCCGCGGGCATGGAGAGCATGAGGTTCATGCTGACGCGCTGGCGCGGTCGGCCCGTCTTCTTCTTGCCTGTGCTCTCCCCCTCGATCGGCCCCGTCGCCAGTTCGCGCCCGTAGTGTTGGAGGGCGTCACGGGCCGCAAGACCGAGTTGGCTGCCGATGGTGTCGAAGGCATCGCCACTCGGATCGAAAACCTCGTTCTCGCCATTCCGCGAGATGTAGTCCAGATGAGCGGCGAGACCCTCCTTGGAACGCGCGAAGCTGGTGATCTTGACCATGACCTGGGGCTTGCGTCGAACCGCATTGAGGAGCGCGCTGCGCAGACTCGACGGCGCCAAACGATCAGGGGCAGCACCAGGGGCTCGAGCGCGCCCCTTACGTGCAAGCACAAACCAAGCGTCGTCAAATACGCTGTTGGCGCTGCTGCTCATCCCCTGCCCTGCCTGATCACTCCGGCAATTTCTGCTTAATCTCAACCAGCAGTGTGCGGGTCTCGCGAAGCAGACCCTGGATGTTGACGAGCAGTGTGCGGTTCACCGCGACGGGCCGGCCCTCGTTGGCGGCGTGGGCAAGCTGGTTGAGGTTGATCCCAAGCCCGCGCACCTGCTTGTTGTACTCAGCGAGCGAGGTGATCAGCTCACGGCCAAGCCCGCTCTCGGTCGTGACGCGGTGGCTTGCCGCATCGCGTAGCCATGACGAAAGGGTGGTGCTGCCGCGACGGGCGTTGATGAGTCGGCGGAGTCGCTCTGGAATGCGGAGGCAGATTCTGGGGCTGGCCATGGGGACTCCTGGGGTGGCGCAGGTCTGAGCGTCGTGATCGGACTGGTCGTGCGGTTTGAGACGGTTGCAGAGTGTTCGAGAACGGGGTGCGGGGTGGGTGCTTGCGGCAAGGTGTCAGACACTTTGCCTATCCTGCCTTCATCTCCTACCCTTCGGAGTTTCGATAAGCTTCTAAGAGTTTTGTTTTTGCAACTAAAATATTCTATAAATTTAGAATTATCTCTTATTTTTCTACATTTAGTTTGCATTTTATTACTTTAAGTTTGTCTTGTCATCCTCTTTTTTTGCGTTTAGTCTTCTTCTAAACCTCTTTTTTCTACGCTCTAGCGACAGTTTGTCGACAGAGAGGCCCCATGCCCGACAACAACGCGGTTCCAGCCGAAGAGACCACCTCGCTTGAGGCAGCAGAGGCGGCGTTGGATCGGTTGGCAACCAAGCTCGCGACACCGCCGTTGGCGACACAGATCCGCCGCTTACTGCCGAAGATCGAACGGGCATTGGAGGCCGGGGCGAGCTATGCGCAGGTCCTGGAGACCTTGCGCGAATGTGGCATTGAGATGCCAATGACGACCTTCCGCAGCACGCTGCATCGGGCGCGGCTGAAGCGGGATCGGGAGGAAGGGCGGTAGGAAAGAAAAATAGACGCTAGGAGACGTTTTGCCGCCCCTCCTTAGGCTTACCCCTGACAAGTCTCCTCTGCGGCCTCTACGGCCCTCTAGGCGTGTGCTAGTGGCTGCTTAACCCTCCACCATCCCCTCTAAAGCTGAAAACAGCTAGTAGGGGGTTCTCAGCCTGCGGAGAGGTTGTCTTTGTTGATAGCGTTAGGTGCAACGTCTATCACGTGGCTTGGGTGGGCGGGCGAAGCGCGCGCAGCGCGATGAGGTCGCCTACCCAAGCACTTTTCATCTACATCCCTTCCCTGCAAACCACCCCTCTGTGCGCTGTTTTTGTGTCGAGCCCAACGCTCGCGCGCGCGCGCGTACGCAGGCGTTTTCTGTAATATTTAATCCTTTTCCCCTTTTAGGGGCTTGCAGGTAACTGAATAATAAAGGGAATCCAGACGAAAAGAGGAGGGATTTGGGGTCATTGTGGGAGGGATTTGGGGTCATTGTGGGAGGGATTTGGGGTCAAAAGAGGTAGGGATTTGGGGTATTATGTGAGAAATTTATAATCTCACATAAATATGACTTATACGCCCCTTCAAGTCTGCAAAAGTAATGCTCTCGTTGAAGCCTCTTAC
>NZ_NRRY01000085.1 GCF_016583905.1 Lamprobacter modestohalophilus
GCAACGGCTTTTCCCTCGGTCAGTTTGCACTTCCAAGGGTACGCCGACCCGGCGCTCCTGCCACGCCTTCAGCGTGGTTGATCGCCTACCGGAATACTCAGTTTTGGACCAAGGGATGATCAAGGCCGACCGCTTTGATCTCGATCGCCCTCCAGCATATCTACCGGCAGTCGGATGCGGATTTCATCGACCTGCTCAATCGGGTGCGTGACAACCAACTCGACGACCTCGCACTTGAGCGGCTGAATGCTCGTCATCGACCCGACTTTGTACCTCGGGAATCGGACGGCTACATCACCCTGACCACCCACAATCAGAGTGCGGATCGGATCAATCAGACGCGCTTGCAGGGGCTCGGTGCCAAGTCCCGGAGCTTCACCGCGGAGATCCAAGGTGAGTATCCTGAGCAGAGTTTTCCAACCGCCAAGGTGTTGTCCCTCAAGCAGGGTGCCCAGGTCATGTTCGTGCGCAACGACAGTGCATCGGAAGGGCGCTATTTCAACGGCAAGATCGGCACCGTCACCCAGCTTGAGCGCGATCGTATCCTGGTGCGCTGTCCCGGGGATGCCACGCCGATCGAGGTCGAGCCCGTCACCTGGGAGAACATCCGCTACCGCATCGATCCGCAGACCCAAGCGATCTCCGAGGAGGTCATTGGCCGTTTCGTGCAATACCCGCTGCGTTTAGCCTGGGCCATTACCATCCACAAGAGCCAGGGGCTGACCTTCGAGCGTGCGATCATCGACGCCGGCGCGGCCTTCTCCCATGGGCAGGTCTACGTCGCACTGAGTCGCTGTAAGACCTTCGAGGGCCTGGTGCTCAGCACACCGATCCCGCGCCGGGCGGTGATGACCGATCAGCGGGTCTCGCACTACGTCACCGAGGCGAGCCGTCATCCGCCGACTCAGGAGCAGCTCGATCATGCGCGTACCCTTTACCAACAGCGACTGCTGCAGGACTGCTGGGACTTCGATCGGATCGGTGTCTGTCTGCGTAAGCTGCTCGGTCTCCTGCGAGAGAATCGGCGGGTCATCGACGTGCGCGGGACAGACGCGAGCAGTAGTGGGCCGGGTGACGCGATGGATGACGCGATGGATGACGCGATGCAGACAGTGGAGCAGCAGACGCTCGAGCAGGTCGTCAGCGTCGGCGTTAAGTTCCGGCGCCAGATCCAATCCCTCTACCGAGCGGAGCAGATTCCGGAAGAGGATGCGCATCTGCAGGAGCGAGTCCGCAAGGCGTCGGCCTACTTCTCCGATCAGCTGCAGCGTGGGCTGCTACCTTGGTTGGATGCGTTCTCGTTTGGGACCGATAACAAGGCGCTAGGCAAGGCGGTTCGCCAGGCCGTCGACGACCTCCGCGAGGCCCTGGCGATCAAGACCGCTTGCCTCGCAAGTTGTCGGCAGCAGTTCACGACGACGGCCTATCTCAATGCCGTGGCAACAGCCCAGATCGCCGCCAAGTCCGGCGGTGCCGCCGAGGCGAACAGGGCGGACGCCGACCAAGATGACACCGAAGATCCCGGGCTGTTGGCGGCGCTCAGACGCTGGCGCGCACAAAAGGCGGTCGAGGAAGAGCGTGAGGGCGTCACCCGCTATCGCATCCTGACCCGAGCCGTGCTCCGCCAGATTGCAGGGACGTTGCCAGATAGCCCAGAGGCCTTGGTCGCGATCAACGGCATCGGCAAGCGGACCGTCGCCCGCTATGGCAAAGAGTTGCTGGCGATTGTTGCCGACCACTGCCGAGAAAATAGTATCGATCCAGGCGACGGGCGTCGCTAGGCAAGTGAACTTGCACTGTTTCTGTGCCAAGGCTGATGTTCTTCTCTGCCGCGATCCGAGCACTCATTGCAACGGCTCCTTGCGACCATTCCTTTCTAGGCAGGTCTAGGCAGGTCTAGGCAGGGAGCGTGCTCAGCACCAGATAGGCGCTGTACGCGATGAAGGTCAACAGCAGGATGCCGCCCTCGAGCCGATTGATCCGGCCCTGTCTGCCCCGAAAGCCATAGCCCATCACAAAGAGCGCGACCGTGCCGGCCATCATCATGGGCCAATCGCGCATCATGACCTCCGCTGGAATGACCGCAATCGGCGTGATGGAACCCGCAATGCCGATCACCGCCAGCAGGTTGAACATGTTCGAGCCGACGATGTTGCCGATCGCAATGTCGTGCTCCCCTTTGCGCGCCGCAATCAATGAGGCGGCAAGCTCTGGCAGCGAGGTCCCAATCGCAATGATGGTCAACCCGATCACAAGATCACTGACGCCGAGGGTCTGCGCGATGGTCACCGCGCCCCAAACCAGCACGCGCGAGCTGACGATCAACAACAGCAGACCCACGACCAGCCAAAACACCGCACGCCTGAGCGGCATCGGATGCTCTGCCATCTCCTGGCTGAAATCGGCCTCAAGGGTGTCGCCAGGAGCGCGCAACGCGCTGAACAACGTCCAGCCGATCAAGGCCAGAAACCCCGCTAACAATAATGCCGACTCGATCCGCGTCAGGCTGCCGCTCCAAAGCAGCACGCCGACGACCGCGCCGATCCCCAGCAACAGCGGCAGCTCGCGGCGAATAATCGCTGAATGCACAGAGATCGGCGCAATCAGCGCTGTTAACCCCAAGATCAGTCCAACATTCGCGATATTCGAGCCAAGGGCGTTACCAAGCGCAAGGTTCGGACTACCATCCAAGGCCGCGAACGCCGACACCACCATCTCTGGTGCCGAGGTGCCAAAGCCGACGATCACCATCCCGATGACCAGCGGCGGCATCCCGAAGTGAGCAGCGGTTCCAGACGCGCCATCGATAAAACGCTCAGCACTCCAGACCAAGACTCCAAGACCACTGACAATTGCAACAAGCGCTAACAGCATCATCATTCCGCCCTCGCTATCGTTGAGCGATAGTCTAAGGCACCGGGGAGCATTCCGGTGCCCAGCAGCGGGCGATACGCGAGAGACCGCAGGGCCAAAACATGGCGCAGTCACGAGGATCGAACAGGGGACTCGCCTCGAAAGGGACAAGGTTCGTCCGGCGCTCGTCGGACGGACAGCAGGGTAGCGCGAGATCGACCTGTTTGGTTCCGAGAACCCAACGAATCCGGCACAGTGGCCTTGAGCACTCAAAATATGGAGCCGATGAGCGGATTCGAACCGCTGACCTACTGATTACGAATCAGTTGCTCTACCACCTGAGCTACATCGGCGAGAGGAGGCTGGTTGGAGCCTCCAACCAGCCGAGCATGTTAAGAGATCAGGTGTGTGGCCACAAGGGTTTTGTGCGTTCTGGACGATTTTGTCGCGATTTTCGCTTGCCAAGCGTTAAGGGGAGATATATTCTGTGCGGCTTCGACAGGCGCGTAGCTCAGCTGGTTAGAGCACCACCTTGACATGGTGGGGGTCGTTGGTTCGAGTCCAATCGCGCCTACCAATCAGTCGGTCGTCGGCAACAGGGATGGTGCCGGGCCACCGGAGCCGTCAGCCTTGGCCGGGGCGCATTTGCGCACCGCGTATCTGGGGCTGGCGGTTTTTGGTTTCTGGCGGGCGCATTGCGGCTGTCTTCCTTATTTCATGTGGCTCCTCGTATCGGCCACCACTGACCCCGAGAGGTTTCGAGATGCCAACGATCACCCTTCCAGATGGCTCCCAGCGGCAGTACGAGGGGCCCGTGACAGTGCAGGCGATTGCCGCTGATATCGGGGCCGGTCTGGCGAAGGCGACGTTGGCAGGTCGGGTCAATGGCCAGCTGGTCGATGCGGCTTATCTGGTAGCGGACGATGCTGAGGTCGCTATTGTGACCAGTCGCGATGAGGCTGCGCTGGAGCTGTTGCGTCACGATGCGGCGCATGTGATGGCGCAGGCCGTCCAAGAGCTCTACCCAGGCACGCAGGTGACCATCGGTCCGGCGATCGAGAACGGCTTCTATTACGACTTCGCGCGCGATGAGCCCTTTACCCCCGATGATCTGACCGCGATCGAGCAGCGCATGCACGAGATCGTGAAGCGCGATCTTCCGATCCAACGCGAGGTCTGGGAGCGCGAGCAGGCGAAGACGGTGTTTGGCGATCTCGGTGAGGCCTACAAGGTCGAGATCATTAACGACATCATCCCGGAAGGCGAAGAGGTCTCGGTCTACCGTCAGGGCGACTGGTTCGATGTCTGCCGCGGTCCGCATCTGCCCAGCACCGGCAAGCTGGGCAATGGCTTCAAGCTGACCAAGCTGGCTGGCGCTTATTGGCGCGGTGATTCCAGCAATGTCATGCTGCAGCGCATCTACGGCACCGCCTGGCGCGACAAGAAGGAGCTCAAGGCCTATCTGCGTCGGCTTGAAGAGGCCGAGAAGCGCGATCATCGTAAGCTCGGCAAGCAACTCGACCTGTTCCATTTTCAGGACGAGGCGCCGGGGATGGCGTTCTGGCACCAAAAGGGCCGGATCATCTATCGCCAGGTCGAGGAGTACATGCGCGGCAAGCTCGACGAGTATGGGTATCAGGAGGTCGAGACGCCGCAGGTGTTGGATCGCTCGCTCTGGGAGCGCTCTGGGCACTGGGAAAAGTTCGCCGACGATATGTTCACGACGCAGTTGGATGAGCGCGATTACGCGATCAAGCCGATGAACTGTCCGGGGCATATCCAGATCTTCAATCAGGGGCTGAAGAGCTATCGTGAACTGCCGCTGAAGATCGCCGAGTTCGGTGTTGTGCATCGCAGTGAGCCCTCCGGCACCCTGCACGGACTGATGCGCGCGCGCCGCTTCACCCAGGACGACGCGCATGTCTTCTGCACCGAAGAGCAGCTGCAGCAAGAGGTTGCGACGCTGATCGAGATGGTGTTCGAGACCTATCACGACTTCGGCTTCGATCAGATCGATCTGGCGCTCTCGTTGCGTCCGGAGAAGCGGGTTGGCAGCGATGACCTCTGGGACAAGGGCGAGGCGGCGCTCGATAAGGCGCTACGCGACAAGGAGTTGGAGTTCCGTGTGCAGCCGGGTGAGGGCGCCTTTTATGGCCCCAAGATCGAGTTCACGCTGCGCGATAGTATCGGCCGCACCTGGCAATGTGGCACCATCCAGGTCGATTTTTCGATGCCAGGCCGGCTCGGCGCCTATTACATCGGCGAGGACAATGCGAAGCAGGTGCCGGTGATGATCCACCGCGCTATCCTTGGCTCGATGGAGCGTTTCATCGGTATCTTGATCGAGCACTACGCAGGTGCGTTGCCGCTTTGGCTGGCGCCGGTGCAGGCGGTTGTGCTGACGATTACCGATCATCAGCGTGACTACGCCGAGCAGGTGGCTAAGGTGTTGCGCGATAAGGGGTTCCGTGTCGATTCCGACTTGAGGAACGAGAAGATCGGCTTTAAGATTCGCGAGCACACGTTGCAGAAGGTGCCCTACTTGCTGGTGGCTGGCGATCGCGAGATGGAGAGTCAGACCCTGGCCCTGCGGAATCGCCAAGGCACAGATTTGGGTGTGGTGGGTCTCGACGCGTTGGCGCAGAGACTCGGTGCCGAGGTTGCCGAGCGTGCAAACGGAGCCATTCAGTCCTGAGTCACCACTGGCATCCTGGGCTTCTGTGTTCGGTCCGTCCGCTTTTCCGCGTTTATGTTAGCCGTTTATGTAAGCTAGGAGTTGCGCGGCCCGATGGGCGTGTTGTTATCGAGCGTCGCTGTGCGCTGGACTCCAGGCTGGGCCCTGGGTTGCCGGGCATCGCGCTGCTATCGGTCTTTTCGTAGTTCGGAGGAAGTCTGCTATCGCTGCACCAAAACGCAACCGCGTCAATGAGGAGATCTCGGTTCCACAGGTCCGTTTGATTGCCGAGGATGGCGGCCAGGTCGGTATTCTCGACCTCGCTGATGCCATTCAGAAAGCAACTGAAGTGAGCCTGGATCTCGTCGAGATCGATCCCAACGCCGATCCGCCGGTCTGCCGGCTGATGGATTACGGGCGCTTTCGGTTCGATCAGAAAAAGAAACAGAACGAGGCGCGCAAAAAGCAAAAGCAGGTTCAGGTTAAGGAAGTCAAGTTTCGACCTGGCACCGATATCGGCGACTATCAGGTCAAGCTCAAGAACCTGACCCGGTTCCTGCATGAGGGCGATAAGGCGAAGGTCACCATGCGTTTTCGTGGCCGTGAGCACGCGCACCGTGAGTTGGGCCTCGAATTGCTTCGGCGGGTCGAAAAAGACCTATCCGACATCAGCATTGTCGAGCAACAGCCGCAGATGGAAGGGCGGCAGATGATTATGGTCCTCGGGCCGAAGAAGCACTAAGGTTATCGCGTCAACGTTACCGTCTAAGGCGTAGTTTCATCGTCTAGGGTTGCGCCGCGCTCTATTAGGTTGAGTGTAGGTTGAGTGCGAAATAAGCGCTTCATCAGCCGAGTGGCGATGCGCTCTGTACGTTAACCGTTGTTCGTCGAGAGTATCCCGATACGCGGCGCCCGGGCCGGGCTTCCGATGCGCCGCATCCAATAAGCTGCCGACTGGATCGGCGGCAAGCACACTACGGAGTGAAAAATGCCCAAGATCAAGACCAATCGTGGTGCCGCGAAACGATTCGCGCGCACAGCATCCGGACTGTTCAAGCGCAATGCCTCGCATCGGCGGCATATCCTGACCAAGAAGGCGACCAAGCGGAAACGTCAGCTGCGTAAGAATCACCTGCTGCACAAGTCCGACAACCGGGCGGCACGTCGGATGATGCCTTATTGCTGAGCCCCCTTGTGGTCGCTGAGTCGGGATACATTGGCGGCTGAGCCAAGCTTGCTCTGCCAAGCTTGCTCCGCCAAGCCCCTGCTCCGCTAAGCCTGCTCTGCCATGACGATTTGAATACTTCGGAGAAGAGATATGCCACGCGTTAAACGCGGCGTGACCGCGCACGCTCGCCACAAGAAGGTCCTCGACCAAGCCAAGGGCTATTATGGTGCCCGCAGCAAGGTCTATCGGGTCGCCAAGCAGGCGGTCATCAAGGCCGGTCAGTACGCCTACCGCGATCGCCGTCAGCGTAAGCGCCAGTTCCGCGCGCTCTGGATTGCGCGGATCAACGCCGCCGCGCGCCTGCATGGGCTGTCGTACAGCCGCATGATCGACGGGCTCAACAAGGCCAACGTCGAGATCGATCGCAAGATGCTCGCCGAGCTTGCGTTCGAGAATGAGCCGGCGTTCGGTGCGCTGGCTGAGCAGGCCAAGGCAGCCCTGGCTGAAGCCTCTTAACGACGTAGCGAGCGACGTTCGACGCGCTGTCCCCTGTGCGGGACGGTGCGCGATGGTGCTAGAGGAACCCATGACGCAACGCCCTGATGCCGATCCGATCGATGCCGATCCGACCCCTGATCTGGCGGACCTCGAGTCTGCCGCGCTAGCGGCGGTCAACGCGGCTGCAGATCTTGCTGCGCTCGATGATGTGCGGGTGCGCTATCTAGGCAAGAGTGGTGTGCTGACCGCACAACTGAAGTCGCTCGGTGCCTTGCCGAAAGCAGAGCGGCCAGCCGCGGGTCAGCGCATCAACGACGCGAAGCGGGTGGTTCAGGATGCGTTGGAGGCGCGGCGCGCCGTGCTCGAGGAGCAGCAGCTCGCGGTGCAGCTCCGTGACGAGCGCATCGATGTGACCCTGCCTGGGCGCGGTCAAACGCCAGGTGCTTTGCATCCGGTGACGCGCGCGATGGCTCGCATCGAGCGGCTGTTCGCCAATGCCGGATTCAGCATCGCTGAGGGTCCAGAGGTCGAGGACGACTACCATAACTTCGAGGCCCTCAACATCCCGGCGCATCATCCGGCGCGGGCGATGCATGACACCTTCTACTTCCCGGATGGCCGGCTGCTGCGCACCCATACCTCGCCGGTACAGATTCGGGTGATGGAAACTCAACCGCCGCCGCTGCGCATCATCGCGCCCGGACGCGTCTATCGCTGCGATTCGGATCTGACGCACACGCCGATGTTTCATCAGGTGGAAGGCTTTCTGGTCGATCGCGAGGCGACCTTCGCTGATCTCAAGGGCGTGCTTTACGACTTCTTGCGCAACTTCTTCGAACAGGATGATCTCAAGCTGCGCTTCCGCCCTTCATACTTCCCGTTCACGGAGCCTTCCGCCGAGGTCGACGTGCAGTGCGTCAAGTGCGGCGGTCGGGGGTGCCGAGTCTGTAAGCAGAGCGGCTGGCTGGAGGTCTTGGGCTGCGGCATGATCCATCCGGAGGTGTTTCGCCAGGTCGGCATCGATTCCGAGCAATGGCTCGGCTACGCCTTTGGCATGGGCGTGGAGCGTCTAGCGATGCTGCGTTATGGCGTCGATGATCTGCGACTCTATTTTGAGAACGATCTGCGATTCCTGTCGCAGTTCGCCTGATCCCACTTGCCCTGATACCTAACCCAACGTGAACAAGTGTATGGCCCGAACGGTGCATTTCCGCGGGGTGCTTTATGCGCTTCAGTGAATCCTGGCTGCGCGAGTGGGTGAATCCGCCGCTTGCGGCGCAGGCGCTCTGCGATCAGCTCAGCATGGCTGGCCTCGAGGTCGATGCACTCGAGCCGGTTGCGCCCGTCTTCTCTGGGGTCGCCGTCGGGGCGGTCATGGCCGTTGAGCCACACCCGGATGCGACCAAGCTGCGGGTCTGTCGGGTCGATGTCGGCGAGGAAGAGCCGCTGCAGATCGTCTGTGGTGCGGCCAATGTCGCGGCCGGGCAGCGTGTGCCGGTGGCGCGGATCGGCGCCGTGCTGCCCGGCGACTTCAAGATCAAAAAGGCCAAGCTGCGAGGTGTCGCCTCGCAGGGCATGATCTGCTCGGCCTCTGAGCTGGGCTTGGCCGAGCGCTCGGAAGGGATCATGACCCTGCCGGGCGATGCGCCGGTGGGCGAGGACCTGCGCGCTTGGCTGGCGCTGGACGACCAGGCGATCGAGCTGGATCTCACGCCCGATCGCAGCGACTGCCTGAGTGTCGCCGGCGTCGCGCGCGAGGTCGGTGTGCTCAACCGCCTGAGCGTGACCGAGCCGGCGGCAACACCGGTGGCGCCGGCCCATGATGATCGCTACAGCGTGCAGCTTGCGGCTCCAGCCGCCTGCCCGCGCTATCTGTGTCGCATCATTCGCGAGCTCGACCCGAGTGCCGAGACGCCGTTGTGGATGACAGAGCGGCTGCGTCGCAGTGGGCTGCGGCCGATCTCGCCGATGGTTGATGTGACCAACTATGTGCTGCTCGAACTCGGTCAGCCATTGCATGCGTTCGATCTCGAAAAGCTCGAGGGTCCGATTCAGGTGCGGCTGTCTCAGTCCGGCGAGCGCTTGGCGCTGCTCAATGATGAGGCGGTCGAACTCGATGACGACACCTTGGTGATTGCTGACAGTAACGGGCCAGTGGCGATGGCGGGTGTCATGGGGGGGGCTGCCAGCGCCGTCTCCGAGACCACCCGTGACATCCTGCTCGAGAGCGCGTTCTTCGCGCCTGAGGCGATTGCTGGACGGGCGCGCCGCTATGGGCTGCATACCGATTCATCGCATCGTTTCGAGCGCGGCGTCGATCCAATGCTGCAGCAGCGGGCCATCGAGCGCGCCACCGCGCTGCTCCTGTCGATTGCTGGCGGTCGCCCTGGGCCTGTGGTCGAAGCATGCTCTGAGGGCGATCTGCCGCAGCCGGCATCGCTGCTACTGAGGCGCACCCGTATTCGACAGGTGCTTGGCATCGCGCCCGACGACGCGCAGGTGGTGGACATCCTGAGCCGGCTCGGGATGGCGCTGGAGCCCAGCCTCGAGAGGGGCCGCGACGATGATGCTGGCGAGCACAGCGCTGGCGCGAAGGGGACGAATGAGAACCGCGCGCGCGATGATGTCGGCGCCGAAGGCTGGCAGGTGACGGCGCCCTCGCAGCGCTTTGATATCCAGCGTGAGGTCGACCTGATCGCCGAGATTGGTCGGATCTACGGCTACAACGCGATCCCGGTGACCCATGCACGCTCTGCGGCATTCACCCGCGCGCCGCAAGAGATGGCTTTTGATCTGCAACTGGCACGGCGCACCTTAGTCGCCCGCGGCTACTTCGAGGCGATCACCTACAGCTTCGTCAGCCCGGAGCAAAACGGCTCGTTTGATCCACGCCCATCATCGGCGCCCTTGAGCCTTGCCAATCCGCTCTCGGCTGAGCTTTCGGTGATGCGCAGCAGCCTCTGGCCGGGTCTGATTCAGGTGATGCGGCAAAACCTAGCGCGTCAGCAGCCACGCGTGCGTCTCTTCGAGACCGGGCTGCGGTTTCTCGATGGCGCTGAAAACCTTCGTCAGTCACCGAGTCTGGCGGGCGCGGTGGTGGGTCCGGTATTGGCTGAACAATGGGGTGCGGCTAGACGCCTGGTCGACTTCTTCGACCTCAAGGCCGATCTCGAGGCGGTGTTGACGCAGACTGGTCGGCTCGATGCGCTCCGGTTAGGGCCGCCCGCCACCGAGTCTGACGCGCACCCGGCGCTGCATCCTGGGCAGAGTGCCGAACTCTGGCTCGGCGAGCAGTCGATTGGCTGGATCGGCACCCTGCATCCGCTGTTGGCGCGACGGCTTGAGCTGCCCAATGAGGTGCAGCTGTTCGAGATCGACCTCGCCGCGCTTGGCGTTGGCGAGCGGCCGGCGTTCGAGCCGCTGTCGCGGTTTCCGTCGATCCGCCGCGATCTGGCGATCGTCGTCCCAGCGACGCTGCCGTTCGAGCGGGTGCGGCAGACGGTGATGGCCAGTGCCGGCGATTTGCTCAAGCAGTTGATCCTGTTCGATCAATACCAGGGTGACAAGATCGAAGCGGATCACAAAAGTTTGGCTTTCGGATTGATTTTACAGGCGTCTTCTCAGACACTGATCGACGCTGAGGTGGACGCTGTGGTGCAGGCCGTGGTCGAGCGGCTCGAGCAAGAACTGGGAGCGAAGCGACGGACCTGAGCCCTGGCGACGCGGAGTTCGGGCGTCTCGGCGCCGGCCGTGTTGGTTATTTGGCGCAGGCTTATTTGCGGCCTCCCCTGATGGTTTTGAGGAGCAGAGTAGGTTTTTATGGCACTCACCAAGGCGGATATGGCAGAGCATCTGTTCGAAGTGCTCGGGCTGAATAAGCGCGAGGCCAAGGACGTGGTCGAGATGTTTTTCGAGGAGATCCGCGCGGCCTTAGAGCAGGGTGAGCAGGTCAAGCTCTCCGGCTTCGGCAATTTCGATCTCCGCGAGAAAAAGCAGCGACCAGGGCGGAATCCGAAGACCGGTGAGGAGATACCGATCACTGCGCGGCGTGTTGTCACCTTCCGGCCCGGACAAAAATTGAAATCGCGGGTCGAAGCCTATGCTGGAAACGAGCGTTAGCCTCAAAGAACTGCCGCCGATCCCATCGAAGCGCTACTTCACCATCGGTAATGGAATGGTCCGCCCCGCTCCTCCAACACACCCCGAGCGGGCACAATAAGCGATGATGAGAACCCATCGTCAACCAAGGTAGCGGAGCAGACCAATGACAGAGACTCACAAAGACCGGGCCATCACG
>NZ_NRRY01000086.1 GCF_016583905.1 Lamprobacter modestohalophilus
GGTACTGCTGCTTGGCGCGCGCAATCTCGCGCTCCAGGCGCGCGAGAAAGCTCTGCTTGCCGTATTCGGGCGCGGCGGCCAGATAGACGGTGTGCTGACGCTCGCCGTCGTGGTCGTAGAACGACAGCGCACCGGCCATGGCTTCGCGATAGCCGGCGCTGTCGGCCATCGGGATCATCGCCCCATCGAGGCTGATCACCACCGTGGCAATGGAGACCTGCAGCGCTGGCAACGCGTACTCCCAGGTCTCTTCCTTGGCCGTGGCGATGCTGCCAACCCAGTCGGCCACATTCTGGATGTAAGAGCGGGCAACCTTGCGGCCGTGATTCTGCTCCAGGTCCGTCTGCACCGCGCTCACATTGAGTTGGGCGTACTTGTGACTGAGCTGGCTGGCAAAGCGTGGGGTGGCGCCGCGGATGATCCGCGCTTGGTGCTCCAACGGGCAGTAGATACGCCCGCCGCGCGAGGTCTGGTAGACGTAGCGCTCGAGCTGCACGTCGCCATAGGGGATCTGGTAGACCTTCGGATGGCGGCCACGGGCGGTGAGCTTGGTCTCGCCGACGCGAATCGGGCTGCCGTCGGTGTCAAAGCGCCCAAGGGCCTCCTCGGTCGCACAACCCCCGACGGCGTTGGTCGCCTCCAGAATGGCCTCCTCCATCTCCATCAGGCTGCCACGCAGGCGCACCGTTACCTCGACTGTCACTTCGTCATCCGAACGCCGGATCACTTGCGCCATCACCACCACCTCACTGTCTGCTTCATCAGGAGGTTATAGCGTACTCCTCAAGGCGACATCATTACAAGGCTGCACCCGTGCATCATGGCGAATGAAACGATCCTTCATCGAGCGGAAGGACTCAGAGCACTTGCGCCCCAGCTCATAGGTCTTGTCGAGGAGACGCGCAGCGACCTTCAAGCCGGTTTGGGTACGCGTGGTCTCAACGGCCTTGAGGGCGCTCTCGGGGGTTTCCAGGATGAGTCCGCTCCAGGCTTGCTCGATGTGGCAGAACAGGCGATGCTCGATCGGGTTCCACTTGGAGGTGTACGGCGGATAGTGGGCAATGCGCAAGCGCAGCCCCACGCGCTGGGAGAGGGCGATCAGGTCTTCTTTGAAACGCAGCGACCGGGCGGCATTGGCGCCGCCACAGTCGAACAGCAGGAGCAGTTCGGTGGCGTTCGGGTAGAGCGGCGCGAAGTGCGTCTCCCAGGCCAGGGCGATGGCGTCACAGACGAAGGCGCTGGTCTCGCGCGAGGTGCCCAGGGTGACGAAGGCCTGGTTGAGGCGCACGTCGTAGACGCCGTGCGGGATGAGCCGCCCGGTGGCCAGGTGGCGGAAATCATGGTCGTAGACCGCTTGCGCTGCGGTGCCGTAACCGCGACCACGCCGATGCAAGCGCCCGAGGAGTTCCTTCTTTTTGGTGTCGACACTGAACACGGGCGCGCCCTTCATCCGCGCCAAGCGGCGCAGGGCGGCGATGTGGCGGAATTGTGCATCGCGCTCCACTGGATCGACGACGCCGGTGATCAGTTCCTTGCGCAGCGCGCGAGGCCGAAACCCCCAGTGCTCGAGCCAGGTGGCCGCGGTGTTGCGACTGACTCGGATCCCGTGCTCGAGCAATGCCTGCGTGAGACGCATCGGATTGAGATCCGTCCACCGCACCCGGGGATCGGTCGGACTGCCGGCGGTCTGCGCGTCGAGCACGTCCGTGAGCGTGGCGTTCACCTCGGGCTGACGCTCGATCAGGGGTGGGCGTCCACCGCCGGGTCGGCGCACTCGGTGAGCCTCGCCGCTTGGGCGCTGCGGATCCTGCGGATCGCCTTCACCCATCGACTCCAGTTCCTGGATACCGGTGTAGAGCGTGCGCCGACTCATGCCCAGAACCCGCGCCACATAGGCGATGCCGCCGTAGCCGATCTTCAGCGCCTCCAGCGCTGCGTAGCGGCGACGATGGTCTTCTGGCAACGAGCGTGCGTACAGACGCATCGTCTGCTCATGCGTCTCATCATAGCCGGGAAAATCGTTCATGGTCGGTCGATGATCCGTGTTCTAGGGCTGGCGTATACTTGCATCTTCGCGGTGGCTTTTCCAGCAGTTGGCGCAGACTGATTCGTAGCTTCAATCACAAAGATGCACCGCTTGTTATTGAATCGTTCCCTAGTCAACAACGGCGGCATCATGCGCAGCGCGCCGCTGATCAACCCGCTAGAACGCAGCGACCCACGCCACTCGCTAACGGATACTCGTACCCGCTAAAGAGGAAGGCAAGGCAAGCTGTTCAGTGGAGATCTGCATTAAGTCGGGAGACCAATATGTCAACACGAGCCTGGTACGATTACTACCTCATCGACCCCGGATCGGGCACGATGACCTTGGCCATGCGCTTCTACAAGTGGGGCGACGGCACGCCTGAGAATGCGCTTGCGGAGTATCGGTTGTTCAGAGAGCGCTTGCAGCAGCTCGGCGGGCAGCTGCCGGTGGCGTGGCTCGATCGTCTGTTGCGTGACCAGCTCGGCGACCTCCATGCGACGCTGCCGCCACAGTTTGCCACCGCTGCGTTCTTGTTCCTGCTTCAACGCGCCTCGGATGAGGAGCAGCGTCAGTTTTGGCATCGGTACACGCCACCCGAGGAGCGGCCGGATTTTCATCTCCGCTTCGCTCTCGACGAGGCGCTGACGGCCGAGCCTTTTGAGATCCCGCCACAGACCGATCCGCTGTTGGAGCGAGTCCGGCGCTTTCTTGCCACGGCCCACTCTCTGCGCCCATGGCGAGACTATGGGCTGCGACTCGACCTCTTGGATTGGCTGCAATACCTCACCCAGCCCACGCGCAGCGCCGACATGGGTGCCATCGCCGGCGACTGGGAGCCAGCCTGGGATATTAACTATCGCTTCCGGTTCTTTTTCTGGATTGATTCACAGCGGCCCTTGCGGATCGGGCAGATGGCGATCGAGCTGTGCCTGTACGACGGCACCGATCTGTTATCGGTGACCGATGCAAACACAGATGAGTGGGAATGCGAACAGCGCGACCAGTTGCGCGAGATCGTCCGCGCCTCCGACATCAACATCACATCCCTGGCGCCGCTCCAGCACGACTATGCGACCACGCCAGACAACTTCTGGCCGTTCCGCGAGCAACCGAACCCGGAAGAGACAACGCGTCGCGCGCGACTCGAGGCTCTCCGACCGATCCGCAACATCTTGGTGCGCCAGATCGAGAAACGTTTTGGCCCCAAGGTCGCCGATGAGACGCGGCCGATCTTGGAGCAGATCGACGACTTTGAACTGCTGCTCGAACTGACCGAGCCTGTCATTGATGCTCCGGACAGTGCGGCCTGGCTTCGCGCGCTGCGGCAAGTTTGCAGTCCTTGATCGCTAGACGCCTCGCCGCAGGGGTAGCCCTACAGATATGTTGGTGTCGAGTAGATGATGCTATCCCTGTAACTGGATCATCGCGCCATGATTTCGAAAGACCTCCAGATCTAGAGCACTACCGTTGAGGTGTTGGATGATCAAACGAGAGGTCTGACAAAGTGTCATAACGCCCATCGATCTAAACGCTTTCGTTCTGCCGCAGACAGGACGCTGCTCCATTCGGCGTTGTTGATCTGATGCAGCGTCAATGTCCGACTCACTTGAAACCGCTCTTCCAGATTGGCTGCGGCCAGCAGCACCTCTGACTGTGCCCGACAGACGCGTTCGACCTGTTCGCGCGGCAGCAGGAACTCGGCGGCGAAGGCATTGGCGCGTTGCTCAGGCCAACGCGGGACCTGACCACCCAACACCTCGGCAACGGGCAACGCATGCGCGCGATCGGCCAGCAGATGGCAGATCTCATGCGCCAGCGTTGACCGTCGGCCATTGGCTGTTGACGCGCGTGAGCGGTGGTTCGTATTGAGCAACACGGCAGGCCCGTGGCGATCTCCCCAGACGGCGACAGCGTCGATGCCTGCGGTGATATCGATCTCACTGAGGTGTAAGCCCCACTGTCGCAGTATCTGGTCAGGAAACGCAGGTTGGTCGCTCGCAATGCCGAGCCGCTGGCGCAGCCATTGCGCCAATTGGTAACCCTGCTCGTAGGCCGGCGCTTGCATCTGCACAACCTGGGTCGCTTGACGCGCAAGATCATCCAGATGTGGCGTGGCCATACAGGGTATCGCGCGGATGGCTTGCAGCAGGCAGTGCTGCTGCTCGGCGCCGACAGACGCGCTCGTCATCCGAGCCGCCATCAGCAATTCGCCAGGATGCTCATGGGCTTTCGCGCCGGGGTGGACTTCGAACCAGTCGTCTAGGGGTTGATCGTTCGCCGCACCACCGACTCCGGCCAGCCGGCGCAATTCGCTGATGTCGAGACCGGTGGTGATTGGGAGGAAGTGTTCAGCGACACGCTGTTCGCGCTCGGACCAGCATTGTCGCGCGTAGCGGGCGCGGGGTTCCGTGCTGGTTGCAAGCAGTCGATCCAGGTGGTGACCGATAGCGGCTAGGTCGCTCATCGCTTGGGCGTGAGGGAGATAGCGCGTTCGTTCCAATGCGGGTGACCAGAGCTGTGCATCCCTGCCTTCGCGTAACAGCCAGAGTGGCCGCAGCATTAAGCCTCGAAACAGCAACGAGAGGTCGTGACGTTGCCGGAAGTCGAAGAGTTGATCTTCCTCTGCCTCAGCCTGACCAATGGCCAGATCGCGCCAGCGTGCGTCGGCCTCTTGCATCATGGTGCCAGGGTGCAGCGGGGCGATATCGATGGGATAGCCTTGCTCGAGCATGAGCCAGGGCCAGATGCGGGCGAGGCCATGAAGGAAATCGACCAACGGCCAAGGCTGTGACGCGGCGAGCGGAGTCGCTCTGTCCGATGCGGCTGGCCCCCAGACCGGCAGACCAGCCACAGCGAGGCTGAACCGGGCTTCGGCGAGGCCGCGGGCCGCCTTGGCATCGTCTGCCGGCAGTATCCACATCTCAATGCCGGTATCACTGCCTCGCTGTATTGCTTGAGCCATGATTTAAACGCTCCGCCAAAACCGTCGGCTACCGCACGTTGCTCGAGCTGACGCAGAATCCTGGGAGGTAGTGCTGGCCGGCCTTGGTTGCCGCGCCAGGGATAGCCATGGAAGGAGACACCAGGCTGAGTCGGTGCGGCTTCATAGATGACACCACGATAGACCGCATAGACATGTTCTGGCATCTCGGTTCCAGGTGCGTGATAGACCACACCCTCGCGGAGTAGCTTGGTTGCGATCTCGATGCTGATGGATCGATGACATTTGCCGACTGGACCTGAAGATGAGTCCACGAATCCGGCTTCGTCTTTCGCCCAGCGGTGTTTGGGACGTCTCTCTCCGGGATCATAGCACCACTCTGACTGTGGCTTTTGAGGCTCCAGTGATGAGGTGGGCTGAGTCATTTTACGACGACGTTAGCGGACTGTGACGTCATCCATCTTGCTCGGGTGCGCGGCGAGCCAGGTCTCGAGGTCGGCGCGGCCTTCCTCCAGCCAAATCGGCTGGTTCTTCGCCACGATCTCGCGATAGGCGCAGGTCTGTTCGAGTGGGGTCATTTCGCCGAGCATGATGAGGATCTCCTCTAGGGTCTGGTCCTGAAAACGCGCGAGCAGCCAGTACAGGCGTTAGCGCTCCCCAGGTTCAGGCCAATAGTCTTCATCAAGCACCTGCTCTAAAGTGAAGGGAGGCTGGTCTGGAAAGGTCGAGAGCGGCAGGCCAGTTTCATCGGCGGCTTCTTGGCGAGCACGCGGGTAACTCGCTGCAAGCGCCTCGGGCAAGCTGGGTTTCAGGCTCGGACTTTCACGGAGCAGGAGTTTGATGTCCGTACGCTGGGTGATGATGGTCACGGTCCAGCTGCGCGATTGTTTGTCGAGTTGATGACGCAGCTTGAGCAGATGCATCATCAGGACCACCAGCCGGTTGCGCAATTGCCGTCGTTCACTGCGACTCATCCCCTCAAGTTCCTCCACCAGTTGCTCGCGGTCCAGGCAATCGAGCCGTCCGGCGCGCAGGTGGTTGACCTGGGTTTGCAGCCATTGCAGGTAGTCGGACTCGTGGTGGTGGGTCGCAGGCATCATGGCGCGGTGTCGCAGGCGGTCTGTTGCGGTGCCGGGTGTGCGGCGAGCCAGGTCTCGAGGTCGGCGGCGGCGCTGAAGTCGAGCAGCGCTTCGGTGAGATCTTCGAGCTGATCGACCGGAAGGGATTGTACGCTGGCCTGCTGCGCCTTGGTCAGCTTGCCGAGGCGACGGCGCAGGAGGCGTAGCACCAGTTGGACTTCGCGCTGGCGGCCTTCTTCAAGCCAGATCGGCTTATTCTTCGCCACAATCTCGCGATAAGCGCGGGTCTGTTCGAGTGGGGTCATTTCACCGAGCATGATGAGGATCTCCTCTAGGGTCTGATCCTGAAAGCGTGCGAGCAGCCAGGATTGAAAAACGTCGAGACACTGGCGGCGCGCGGATTCGGGCAGTGGGGCCTGTTGGATTTGACCATAGGCGAGCGGGGCTTGTTCGCGCAAGCGTTCGCGGTCTTCGACCAGATAGGCAGATAGGGCAGAAAGGTGGCCAGCAGCGGGTGCTCGGGTTGGGTCTGGCGCAGCTGTTCGAGCACCTCGATGAGTCTGTTTGTCAGTGTGCATGTTGATGGTCACCAGGGCACGGCAGCAGGCAGGCCAGATTAGAGATCAGCCGCCCTTGTTCGCGCAGCCTGGCGGCGCGGGTGGCGAAGCATCACCTGTTGGGCTTCGGCTGGCGGCAAGGCGCTATGAAACACCGCCGCCGGGGTCTCAGCGGTGAGGATGCGATCGGACCAGGTCAGTAGGGTCTCGGCCTCGGCCGCTTGGATCTGTTGGCGCAGCCGGGCATCAGTGGGGCCGAACTTGCGCTCTATCTGGCGCAGCCGCCGCTTGGCTTCGCCGTTGCGCTCGCCCTGCTCGCGGCCTTGCTCAATCGACCGATCAATCAACGTCTGCATGATGGGATCTCCTGGTGCGGTCTGTTCCAACAAGCGGCGGACGTCGGCTTCGTCGATCCGTTGTGTCCCTTGGACATCCTCTCTCAGCAGCGATTCCAGACTCTGCAGCGCGGTGTCACGGTCAGCGATCTGGTGGATCAAGGCGATCAGCCGCTGCAGATGCTCGAGCGGCTGGTCGCTGAAGATCTCCAGCGCAGCGCGAGCTGCACCAAGCGCGTGAGCACATCGCCTTTGATCTCCGCATCGCTGCGCGGCGAGAGATCATGCAAGGCATAGCCAAACTGCTGCGGCACATAAGGCTTGAGCGCCTCCGGCAACGGGCGGATCAGCGCGTGGAAGTCGCTCGGCATGCGCCAGAAGCTCTGGCCATGGTAGAACAGCGCCGCTTGGGAATATGCCGCGATCAAATCCGGGTCGCGCACAATGCACCGGATCGGGTTGCCGCGGCCGAATCTGCTAGGCTCAGCGTTCAATCACTCACTGCTCTGAGAGTGTCCGAAGCATGAACACGGTTCTCCACCAACGTATCACCTTCAACCCTCGACAATGCGGCGGCCGGCCCTGCATTCGGGGGATGAGGATTCGCGTGACCGACATCTTGGAAATGCTGGCTCAAGGGGTCGCAGCCGATGAGATTCTCGCTGACTTCCCTGACCTGGAGCCCGAGGATATCAGTGCCTGTCTGCATTACGCGGCCAAACGGGCCGATATCGCAAGACTGGCCGCATGATTTTTTGGGTCGACGCGCAGGCATCACTCGAGATGGGTGAGGTCATCGTGGAAATCGGCGACGTATGACAGGTCGCGCTGATCAACGCTCTGCTCCAGATGCTCGCGCACGTCGTCGGTGCCGAGGTGGGATTGGCATTCCACCGCCACGGCCACCTCGCTGTTGACCACCAGCAGGTCGATCTCCATCAGAGGGCAGCCGTCGTCGTCATACGCCAGCAGGTTGCTCAGCACCTGATGCACCGTCAGCTGGCGCTCGCGCAGCAGCCGCACGACGGCGGGCTTGACCATGGCCTAGACAGGCCATGGTCATGTCGCCTCGCGGTTGAGCGCTTCAGTGGAGCACTTGGAGGGTGAGCGGCCATTTTGGCAGGTCTGGCACGCCTGTTGTCGCCCGAATGACCATTGCTGGCTGCGTGATGCTGAGCGACTGCGCTATGCTCAAGCGCCACTCAACGCGCCTGATGATGCCCACCAGCGCTTTCAACCCCACCAGCGCGCCCGACGCCCATGCCACACCGCTCAGCACAGCCACCCTCCCCGCCCAAGTCCCCGCGCTGCCGACTCGCGCTGGTGGTCATCGCGCGCAATGAGGCGGCGACACTGCGTGCGTGATTGGAGAGCGCGCGGGGCCTGGTCGAGTCGATCATCCTGCTCGATACCGGCTCGAGCGATGACACGGTCGTGATCGCTCAGGCCTGTGGCGCACAGGTGCATCGGCCTCTTGGATCTGTTGGCGCAGCCGGGCATCGGTGCGGTGGGTGGTGGGGTCGAATTTGCGCTCCATCAGGCGCAGCAGCATCTCGGCCTCAGCTAGCGATCAGCCACCGGCTGCTAAGATTGCTACAGCATTTAGGGGAACGTCAGTCATTTGTCTAATTTTTTCCGGTTTCAGAACCCGCGAAAATCTGGAACAGCAGCACACCATTTCTCCCTGATCCGACACAGCAAGTCATAAACGCGCTCAACTGCGACATCTTCCGCGATCCGGCCGTGTGCCAAGTCGTTTCGTTGGCGAAATAAGGTCAACAGCTGCAACAGTCTTTGCCGCAACCAAGCTTTGTCGCCTTCGGCACCGATCCCGCCGGTAATGGAATGGTCCGCCCCGCTCCTCCAACACACCCCGAGCGGGCACAATAAGCGATGATGAGAACCCATCGTCAACCAAGGTAGCGGAGCAGACCAATGACAGAGACTCACAAAGACCGGGCCATCACG
>NZ_NRRY01000087.1 GCF_016583905.1 Lamprobacter modestohalophilus
ACCTGCTGCGCGTCGTAGCCGGCCTCCTGAAACGCGGCGACCTCTGCCTCATCCACCCAGCCCCGCGCCGCAACCACCGCAGTGGTGAAGCGGCGCAGGGCCTCGAGTCGTGGATCAGGCAAGGGTTTCCCCGCCCGCAGCGCATCGGTCACCGGCTTGGGCACATCCGCCATGTCCGCAAGCACGCTGTGCGCCCCCATACAATAGTCGCAGCGGTTCTCGCGGCTGACGCTCAGCAACACCACCTGTTGCTCCGCTGGCGAGAACGAGGTCTGCTCGAACAGCTCACCCAGGGCCAGGTAGCCCTTCAGCAGCGCTGGCGCGGTGGCCATCTTACGCATCAGGTTGGGCAGCATGCCGAAACGGCCCTCGGCGTCGGTCAGCGCCGCCAGCGCATCCTTCGGCGCCGATTCAGTGTCATGATTAGGAAAGTTGAAAGACATGGCGTTCTCCAGGGGTCCGTTAACAGGGTCACTCACAGTGATCTTAGAGACCGGACCGGTTCGGACGCGAGATCATTGCACTGTGGGCACAGCCCGAGCGCGCAAACCCCGACCAGCGCCGCCAGAGGGTGGACAGGGCAACACCCGAGCCCCTAAGCCCAAAGCCCGATTCCGACACCCGAGAGGACGACGCGATGCCCCCACGCCTGCTCATCATCGAGGATGATCGCGCCCTCGGCGAGATGCTCGCGATGCACTTTGAGGACTTGGACTTCGCCGTGACCCATGCAGAGCGCGCTCAGGCCGGACTCGACGAGTTGCACCAGGGGCGGTTCGACCTGGTCCTACTCGATCAGCAGCTCCCCGACGGGCTCGGCAGTGAGCTGATCGGCCCGTTGCTTGAGATCGACCCGCAGTTGCCGATCCTGATGATGACCGGCAAGCATGACCTGGAGCTGGCGATCGCGGCGATCCAGCGCGGGGCGGCGGATTTCGTGCACAAGCCGATCAAGACCGATGAGCTGACCCAGGCCGTGCAGCGCCTGCTGCGCGAGCGTGAGGCACTCAGCCAGACAAGTGACAGCCCGCCTGCCAGCTCATCTGACGACGAGGCGCCGCGTGATCTGATCGGTCGCAGCGACGCCATGCTGAGCGTCAGCAAAGCCATCGCCCGCAGCGCGCGCACCCAGGCGACGGTCTTGATCAGCGGTGAGTCCGGGACCGGCAAAGAGGTAGTCGCGCGGCTGATCCATCAGCACAGCGGTCGTGCTGGGGCCTTTATCGCGGTGAACTGCGCCGCGATCGTCGACACCCTGCTCGAGAGCGACCTGTTCGGCCATGAAAAGGGCGCGTTCACTGGTGCCCAGGCGCGCAAGCAGGGACGCTTTGAGCAGGCCGCCGGCGGCACCCTCTTTCTCGATGAAATCGGCGAGCTGGCCCCCGCGCTGCAAGCCAAGCTGTTGCGCGTGTTACAGGAGCACGTCTTCGAGCGCGTCGGCGGTCATGAGGCCATCCACACCGATGCGCGCATCATTGCCGCCACCAATCGGGATCTCCTTGCCGAGGCCTCCGCCGGGCGCTTTCGCGAGGATCTGGTCTACCGGCTGCAGGTGATCCAGATCCGCATGCCGCCGCTGCGCGAGCGCCGCGAGGACATTCCGCTGCTGGTGCAAGGGCTGCTCGCGCGCATCGCAGCTCGGCTTGAGCGCCCAATCCCGACCATCACGCCGGCCGCGCTGGCGCGATTGAGCGAGGACGACTGGCCCGGCAACGTCCGCGAGCTGGAAAACCGATTGAGCCAAGCCCTGCTGCAGACCCACCATGCGCTGATCACCCCGGAGATGCTTGAGCTTGGCGGCGGCCGTGCCGGCCAGCAAGGTCCGCTCGGCGGGGATGCAGAGACCGCGTCCGGCCGTCATGCGAGCGGATCAGCGGGCGACCAGGCGTCAGTGCTGCGCAGCCTCGATGAGGTCGCCGCAGCGCATATTCAGCAGGTGCTCGATCATACCCAGGGGCACAAGGGACAGGCCTGCGAGATCCTTGGCATCTCCCGCCCGGCATTGGATCGCAAGATCGAAAAGTATCAGCTGCGGGTCTTGAAGCGCTAACGCTCATCGCTCAGGCGTCGGCCACATCCGCAGTCCCATCCGTTTCATCGATCCATTGCGGCAGCACGATCTCGACCAAGGTGCCCTGCTCGGCCGTCGACCGAATCGAAAGACGCCCGCCATGTTGCTCGACCAGCCGCGCCACGATCGCCAGACCAAGCCCGGTGCCGCTGGCCTTGGTGCTAAAGAAGGGCTCGGACAGGCGCGGTAAGCGCTCCGCCGGGATCGGCTCACCGGTGTTGTGCACCGAGAGCCTGACCTCGTCCGCGTCGCTTTGCTTGACGTGCTCAGCAGTCCCAACAATCCCAGCAGCCTTGGCAGCCTCAGCGGTCTCGCCGGTCCTAGCAGTCCCGGCAGTTTCGGCAAGCCCAGCGGTCTTGGCGATCCGCCAGGTGACGACGCTGCCCACAGGCGCGGCCTCGCAGGCATTGTCGGTGAGGTTGGTCAGGATCTGGCGCAATCGGTCCGGATCGGCAAGGACCTGAAACACGTCCGAAGCCTGCTCGAGCTGGATCGAATGCCCAGGATGGCGCTCGGCCGCCATCGCGATCTGCTCCTCGAGCAGTGGCCGGAGCGCCACCGGGCGCGGGTCCAGGCTCAAGGGCTTCGCATAGAGCAGAATCTCCTCGAGCAGCCGGCGCGTGCGCTCGGCCTCACCCAGCGCCAGGTCCAAACGGCGCTTGGCCCGTGGCTCTGGGGTGCCTTCGGCAAGGTAACTAAGCGCCATGGCGATGGTGCTCAATGGCGTGCGCAGCTCGTGCACGATGCCCGATGCGAACTCGCCGATGGCGGCGAGCCGCCCCTGCTCGGCCAGGCGCGCGGTGCGCCCCACCCCTTGGGTCAGCAGCTGACCGATGTTGCCGAGGAGTCGCTGACGAGCATCGCCGAACCCGGCGGGATCGCGGGTCGCGAACACCACCACCGCCGGGATCGGGGTCTGCGTTTGCGGGGTCAGCGGCAAGAAGATGGCGTCGCGCATGCCGAGCGCGACCAGATGGCGCAGCAGCTCATAGGCCGGGTTCGCGCTCGCGCGCTCGGCCATGGCCTGCACATGCAGAGGCGTCTCATCGGCCAAGACGCGCTCGAGCAGCGTGCCCTGTAGCCGGTACAGCCGCTGAGCGCCCGGCTGCGGCAGGCCGTCGAGCCAACTGGTCTCGACGCGGGCGCTGGCCCGGCGCTCATCGATGAACACCAGGCCGCTCCAGTCGCAGCCCAGCAGCGGTCTGAACTCGGTGTTGAGCAGGCCCATCAGCTGATCCAGATCCTGGCCCTGCTGCAGGGCGTGGATCAGCCGGTAGAGCAGGTCGAGCCGCTCGGAGAGCCGATTGAAGCTGCTGCTGAGATCCTGCAACTCGGTGGTGCCGACGACCGGCAGCTGGTAGCGGACGTCGCCATCGGCGACCCGCTGAAAGCCGGCCGTGGTGCGACGCAGTGGCGCCAACACCTTCCAGTGCAGCAGCCAGAGCAGAAGAACGGCGATCACCAGGGTGATACCCGCGGCCGCCAGGGTACCCTGGATCATCAGCTGGTATTCGCGCGCGGACCAGCTGCGCAGGGCCTTGGCGAAGACCTCCACGGCGGCATTCAGCCGGCTGTGGTCGTCGATCACCTGCTCGGCGGCCCATTCCAGACGCGGCTCGTCCTCGTCGTCACCGAGGGCGTCAAAGAGCGTCGCGCGCCAGGTCTCCCAGGTGTCTTCGAGTGCGGCAATCGCTGCTTCGGCCTCGAGGCCGAGGTGCGGCTGCAGCCAGGCCGGCATCGGCATGGGCATCGCGTCGCTGAAGTCGCCGCTCATGAAGGTGGCGACGATGCCATCGATGGTCTCGATCTGCGTCAGCAGGTCTTGGTAGTACAGGCGCACATCGCGGTAGTAGGTCGGATAGTCGCGCGGGGCGTTCTGCCAATAGTTCATCGCCTGGGCGTGCATCTGCTCGACCGCCAGCTCGAGCTGCCCGGCCCGGTTGACCAGCTCAATCGCACCCAATTGGCGTTGAAAGGCGCTGAGGGTGTAGAGGCTCGCCGCGCTCAGCAGCAGCCCAAGTGCGAGATAGGCCGCGGCGACTTGCAGACTCAGACTGGCGAGGTGCCGGGACAACGACATGGGTAATGGCCTGGGTGATCGAGGTGGTCACTGATCCCGCGCCTCGGCTAAGCGAATACAGCCAGGCAGGCATCGACGCGGTGCTCTGAGGATCGTCGGCCATCGCGCCCGATGCGCTGTCCTCGGCCTGGCTCGAGGTTTCAGCATGCGGGTAACACGCCTGCTCCGCTGCGCCACAGAGGCTCAGCCGATCGTGGCATCGCCCGCACGTCATCTAAAAACCCCTGGACGACGTCTCTCGGCAGCCTCGCCAACATCCGCTGAAAGATTTCACCGACCACTGCGGTCTTTAACGAGTGATAGCTACTGGCCAAGGGCAAGCCGGCGAGCCGACCAGGGCAAGCCGACCGCTGCGACTCGAGGCCACCACAAGGGCTATCAGCATACCAACCTTAGATTCTTTCGGAGTGTTTCCATGTCCAAGCAGATCATCACCTCAGCCGCCATGATCGCCGGTGCCACCCTCGTCGGCACCCTGAGCGTCGCCAATCTGGCCCAGGCCGGCGACAACCCCTTCGTCACCGAGCAACTCGACAGCGGCTATCTGCAGCTGGCCGAGGGCAGCTGTGGCGAGGGCAAGTGCGGCGCCAAGGATGACGGCAAGGGCGAAGGCGAAGGCAAGTGCGGCGAGGGCAAGTGCGGCAATAAGGGCTGATCCCGCCCTGACCACCGCATAGACCCACGCCAGAAGCCAGCCATGAACATGACTCCCGACCCCGTCCATGGCGCCGGTCTCGGTCTGCGGCGCGCGTTCATCGCCGCCGCAGCCGAACAGCCTCCGCCGGAGGTCTCCTTCTGGGAGATCGCGCCGGAGAATTGGATCGCTGTTGGTGGCCGCTGGGGGCGGTTGCTGCGCGGCCTGACCGAGCGCCATCCCTTCGTCTGCCACGGCTTGTCCCTCTCGATCGGCTCAACAGCGCCGCTCGATGTGCCGTTCGTCAACCGCATCAAGACCTTTCTCGATACACACCAGATCGCGGTCTATACCGAGCATCTGAGCTACTGCTCGGATGATGGACAGCTGTATGACCTGATGCCGATCCCGTTCACCGCCGAGGCGGTACAGCATGTCGCCCGGCGCATCCGTCAGGTTCAAGAGATCCTCGAGCGACGCATCGCCCTGGAGAACGTCTCCTATTACGCCGCACCAGGCCAAGAGATGCGCGAGATCGATTTCATCAACGCGGTGCTCGACGAGGCCGACTGTGACCTGCTGCTGGATGTGAACAACATCCTCGTCAACAGCATCAATCATCGCTACGACCCGATCGCCTTCCTCGAGGCCCTGCCCGCCGAGCGCATCGTCTACGGCCATATCGCCGGGCACTACGAAGAGGCGCCGGACCTGCGCATCGATACCCATGGGGCCGATGTGATCGAGCCGGTGTGGGCGTTGTTGGAGCAGGCCTATGCGCGCTTCGGCGTCTTCCCGACCCTGCTCGAGCGGGATTTCAACATCCCGCCGCTCGCTGAACTCGCGACCGAGGTGCAGCGGATCAGCGACATTCAGCGGCAATACACCGACCAGCTCGGAGCCCCGCGGGTCAATGCCAACGGACACCTTGCTCATGCCTGAGACCCATTCCCACTCACAGGCCGACCCTCAGGCCAACGTTCAGGCAGCGCCCGGATTCATGCAGATTCAGCAGGCCTTCACCGCTCATCTGCGCGACCCGCAGCAACCGCCGCCAGCGGGCATCGAGGATCGCCGTCTGCGGATCTATCGGGAGCTGATCTTCAACAATGTCGCGTCGCTGCTCGAGCAGGGCTTTCCGGTCCTCTACCAGTGCCTGGGCCGCGAGCGCTGGCGAGCGCTGATCCGCGGGTTCTTGATCGCCCATCGCGCCGAGACGCCTCTGTTCCCGGAGCTGGGCCAGGAGCTGTTGGCCTACCTGAGCACAGCGGGGGCCTTGCGCCCTGAAGATCCGCCCTTTGTGCTGGAGCTTGCCCACTACGAGAGGGTCGAGACCGCCTTGATCTTCAGCGAGGCCGAGGCCGGACCCGCGCTCGCCGATCCGAACGGTGATCTGCTCGACGGCGTCCCGGTGGTCTCACCGCTGGCTTGGAATCTCAGCTACCGCTTTCCGGTGCATCACATCAGCGCGGACTTCCAGCCGCACGCGCCGGACCCTGAGCCAACGCATCTGGTCGTGTACCGCACACGACAGGAGCGCATCGCGTTTCTGAAGATCAACGCGGTGACCCAGCGGCTACTGGTGCTGCTGCGAGAACAAAGCCACCGGAGCGGACGGGATCTGCTCAACAGCATCGCGCTCGAGCTTGAGCATCCACGGCCGGCGCAGCTGATCGAGGCCGGCCGCAGCCTGCTGGACGATCTGCGTGAGCGCCAGATTCTACTGGGCACGCGCCGACAGTAAACAGACCAACCGGAGCCCGTCATGCCCGATGCATCAACGCCTGCCATTACGGACCCCAACCGCAGCCCCAAGATCATCATCATTGGTGGCGGCTTCGCCGGCGCCACCGCGGCCAAGTCACTCGAGCGGCGCCTGCGCTCGGCCGATATCCATCTGCTCTCGGCCGAGAACCATCTGACCTATAACCCGCTGCTCCCAGAAGTGGTTGGCGCCTCGGTGCTGCCGGGGCATGTGGTCGCACCGCTGCGCCAGATGGTCCGCCGCGCCAAGGTCCACCAGGTGCAAGTCACTGGCATCGACACCGAGGCACGCCGCGTGCATTTCCGCAATAGCTCGGAGGGCGGCCACCTCGACTACGATCATCTGGTGTTGGCCTGCGGCAGCCGCGCCAATCTGCAGATGATCCCCGGCATGGCCGAGCACACGCTGCCGCTGAAGACCGTAGGCGATGCGCTCTATCTGCGCAATCGCGTCATCGCCCGGCTCGAGGACGCCGAGCTGACCGAGAACCCGACCTTGCGCCGCTGGCTGAAGACCTTTGTGGTCATCGGTGGCGGCTTCTCCGGGGTCGAGGTCGCCGGCGAGATCAGCGACTTCCTTGCCGAGAGCCAACGCTGGTATCGGCAGTCGCAGCTGGAGACCGCGCGCGTGGTCATCGTCCATGGTGGTCCACACCTGTTGCCGGAGCTGCCGGAGCGACTGGGCCGCTTTACCGAGCGCAAGCTGTCCCGGCATGGCGGGGTCGAGGTGCGGCTCGGGACCCGCAGTGAGGCCATTGATGCGCAGGGGGTGACGCTCAACAAAGGCAGTCGTATCGACGCCGGCACCGTTGTCAGCACCATCGGCACCACGGCGAACCGGCTCATCGAGGCCCTGCCCGCGGACAAGGAACGAGGCCGCTTGCGCGTCGAGCCCGATATGTCGGTGCCGGGGCTGCCGGGCGTCTGGGCGATCGGCGATTGTGCGGCGGTGCCGAACAGCCGCGAGGACGGCGCGTCCTGCCCACCGACGGCCCAGTTCGCGTTGCGCCAGGGACCGCAGCTCGCGGCCAACATCGCCCGGCACGAGCGCGACGAGCCGACCCGCGCGTTCGGCTATCAGCCCAAGGGCCTGATGTCTGCCATCGGTCATAACCGCGCCGTGGCTCGGGTCTATGGCATCAATCTGTCCGGGTTCATCCCCTGGCTGCTCTGGCGCGGCTTCTACCTGCTCTATATCCCGACCCTGGCGCGCAAGGCGCGGCTCTATCTGGAGTGGAACTGGGCGATGTTCTTTCCGCCTGATATCGCCCATCTGCGGTTTACACGGACAGTCGATGACAGCGGCGATG
Organism: Lamprobacter modestohalophilus; assembly: GCF_016583905.1. GTDB lineage: Bacteria > Pseudomonadota > Gammaproteobacteria > Chromatiales > Chromatiaceae > Lamprobacter > Lamprobacter modestohalophilus. The sequence continues at coordinate 7,860 of NZ_NRRY01000087.1, forward strand.
AGGTGTCCCAGGATCAGGGTGCCCAAGGCGTGACGGAACGCTCGCCAACCCCTGTTGCCGAGCGTGATTGACGTCGGAGTAATCGACGATCGCCTCGCTTGAGGCTCGGCCTCAGTCCGCCCGCCAAACCACCAACTTCTCGATGCGCATCTCCTCGAAGCTATAGGGCATCCCGCCGGTACCCAGCCCCGATTGACGTAATCCGGCAAACGGCATCCAGTCAGTGCGGAAGGCGGTGTGGTCGTTGATCATCACCGCTGAGGCCGCCAACCGGCTGGCCGCATGCCTCGCAAACGCCAGCTCACGCGTGAACACCGCAGCCTGGAATGCAAACGGCAGGGCATTGGCCGCCTCGATCGCCGCATCGACCTCAACGTAGGGATAGACGCAGATCACCGGGCCAAAGATCTCTTGAGAGCTGACCTTGGCCGTAGCCGGCGGGTCGAAGAGCACGGTCGGCGCATAGCAGGTGCGCGAGAGCGGCTCGCCCCCGCAGAGCAAGGTCCCGCCCTGCCCCACCGCCTCGCGCACCCATTGGTCCACGCGCTCGACCTCGGCCGGGCGGATCAATGGGCCGATCGCGGTCTCGGCCAGGGTTGGATCATCGACCTGCATCCCGGCTGCGGTCTCGGCCAGCGCCTGTGCCAGAGTCAGTGCCTGATCCTGATGCACGTAGACGCGCTGCACCGAGACGCAGACCTGACCGGCATGATAGAGACCACCCTTGGCCAACAAGGGCACGACCTGCTGCAGATCAACGCCACGATCGACCAGCACCGGCGCCACGCCGCCATGCTCGAGCGCGCAGCGCGCTCCGGGCGCGAGCCGCGAGCGTAGATGCCAGCCGACCCGCGCACTGCCGATGAAGCTCAGGAAGGCGACGCGGGGATCGGTCGCCAGCGCCTCGGCAGTCGCTGGCGAATCCGTCACCAAAGCCTGCGCCCAGGCCGGAGGCAGACCGGCCTCGCGCAGCAGAT
>NZ_NRRY01000088.1 GCF_016583905.1 Lamprobacter modestohalophilus
GCAACGGCTTTTCCCTCGGTCAGTTTGCACTTCCAAGGGTACGCCGACCCGGCGCTCCTGCCACGCCTTCAGCGTGGTTGATCGCCTACCGGAATACTCAGTTTTGGACCAAGGGATGATCAAGGCCTGGAGATTAAACGTTCTGCTCAAGCCTATGCTCAAGAGGTGGCGAGGCGTCCTGAAGTGATTGATGCGAACCGGCGGCTTTTTCTCAGGGCGATGAGTTCGATACCTTCATGATCTTTGAGGGGAACCTACTAATTTTTCTGGGCGATCGTTTTCAATTTTACGAATTCGTGGAGGAAGCGATAGGAGAAACTGTTTTTGCACTAACGCTTCCTGTTAATCGAAGGAAGCCTTGCTGATGTGTGGGATCGCTGGATATTTTCATTTAACTGAGCTTGAGCGTCTGGGTTCTTCTTGCGAGACGATGGCCCATCGTGGGCCAGATGACGCAGGTGTTTACAATGATCCCGATACTGGCGTTGGGCTTTGCCATCGGCGGCTGTCTATACTTGATGGGTAGTGCTCCAGATCTGTTGTGCCCACCACTCAAGCTCCTGATTTATTAAGCATTAATAGTATTTGCCAACAGTTCTGGAACACAACCACTTGATGTTTCTAGTTCTGGTCATCAGCCCATGATCAGCGCCGATAGTGCTGTGGTGTTAATCTTCAACGGCGAGATTTACAACTTCCGCGAATTGCGCACTGACTTGGAATGCCAACGCGTGATATTTCGCGGAGGCTCAGACACAGAAGTTCTGCTAAACCTTTATATGGCCGTTGGCGAATCGTTGCTGTCACGGCTGAACGGGATTTTTTCCTTTGCGATCTGGGACCGTCGTCGTCAGACGCTGCTACTCGCGCGAGACGGTCTTGGAGTGAAGCCGCTTTACTATGCAGTGTTGGATGATGGCTTTGTCTTCGCCAGCGAGATCAAGGCCTTGATGTCACTGCTGCCCGAGACATGCGCCTTGGATGAAGCGGCGCTACAACGTTACCTGACCTTTCTGTGGTGCCCCGGCGAGGGCACGCCGCTCCGATCCGTTCGCAAGTTGCTGCCTGGCGAAGCCATGGTCGTGCGTGCGGGCCGGATCGAGCGGCGCTGGAATTGGTACCGATTACCCGCGTTCCGTCGTGAGGCTAAGCCCGCGCTCGATCAAACCTCGGCCATTAAGAGCACGCGTGAGCATCTGCGCACCGCCGTTCGCCGCCAGATGGTCGCGGATGTGCCCGTGGGCGCTTTCCTCTCCGGTGGACTGGATTCCAGCGCCATCGTCGCGTTGGCGCGCGAGCAGAATCCGGACATTCGTTGTTTCACTATCGAGATGGAGGGCGGTCCGGAGGCCGGCGCGACCGATGATCTGCCCTATGTCCGCCTTGTCGCCGAGCATCAGGGTGTGCCGCTCGATGTGGTGCGCATTGATGCCGGCCGCATGGCGGGTGATCTGGAGCGCATGGTGGCGCAGTTGGATGAGCCCCTTGCTGACCCCGCGCCGCTTAATGTGCTCTATATCAGCCAGTTGGCGCGCGAGCAGGGTATCAAGGTGCTGCTTTCCGGCGCGGGCGGTGATGATCTTTTCACCGGTTATCGCCGCCACCGCGCCCTGATGGCCGAGCGCTGGTGGTCTTGGCTGCCGGGGCCGATGCGGCAGGGGCTGGCCAAGACGACCGGCGCACTGGATCAGCGCAGCGCCTTGGGTCGGCGTCTGACCAAGCTCTTCAGCGGTGCTGGCCTGGATGGTGACGCGCGGCTGGTCAACTATTTTCGCTGGGCGAACCGGGCAGACCTGGAACGGCTCTACTCGGCGGAGTTTAAGGCCGCGCTGGGCGAGTCGCGGGCCGAGGCGCCAATGCTGGAGTTCCTGCGCGAGCTGCCGCCGGAGACGAGCCGCCTGGAGCGCATGCTGGCGTTAGAGCAGCGGTTCTTTCTCGCCGATCACAACCTGCTTTACACGGACAAGATGTCGATGGCGGTTGGCGTCGAGGTGCGGGTGCCATTTCTAGACCTGGAGTTGGTCGAGTTTGCCGCCCGCATCCCGGCCCGCTTCAAGCAACGCGGCAGCGAAGGCAAGTGGGTGCTGAAGAAAGCGATGGAGCCTTATCTGCCCCGTGAGGTGATCTACCGGCCCAAGACGGGCTTCGGTGCACCTTTGCGGCGCTGGATGCGCCATGAGCTGCGCGAGTTGCTGGGGGATCTGCTGTCGGAGGCGAGCATGCGCAGCCGTGGGCTGTTCGATCCCGCTGCAGTGCAGCGGTTGATCGCGGATAACGATGCCGGGCGGGTGGATGCGAGCTATACGCTGCTGTCGTTGCTCTGCATTGAGATTTGGTGCCGTACTTACCTGGATACCGGTGGCCAGCCACGAATGAATGGAGTGTCATACGAATGAATCAGGAGAAGGCGGATGTCCGCGATTTTTGGGATCGGGCGTCTTGTGGCGAGGAGCTGTACCTGGCCGGGGAGGATCGGCAGGCCTATCAGGCGCAGGCCGACACACGCTATGCGCTGGAGCCGTACATTCCGGAGTTTGCTGGGTTCAATACGGCGCGGGGATTGCGCGTGCTGGAGATCGGGGTTGGCTTGGGCGCCGACCATCAGCGATTTGCGCAGGCCGGCGCGGTGCTCTCGGGCATCGATCTGACCGAGCGCGCGGTAGAGCATACGCGCCGTAGGTTGGCGGTCTTTGGTCTCGCTTCGGATCTGGCCGTCGGGGATGCCGAGAACCTGCAGTTTCCGGACGAGTCGTTCGACCTGGTGTATTCCTGGGGCGTTTTGCATCACAGCCCTGACATGCCCAAGGCGATCGCCGAGGTGTGGCGTGTGCTGAAACGCGGGGGGGGGGGCGAGGATCATGGTCTACCACAAGTGGAGCTTGGTCGGCTTGATGCTCTGGGTGCGTTACGCGCTGCTCGGGCTGAAGCCCTGGCTACCCCTACGCGAGATCTACGCCCGGTATCTGGAGAGCCCGGGCACCAAGGCCTACTCGGTGGCTGAGGCGCGCAGGCTCTTCGCCGATTTCAGCCAGGTGGAGATCCGCACCGTGCTGACGCACGGCGACCTGCTGGAATCCGCCGCCGGCCAGCGCCATCGGGGGGCGCTGCTGACACTGGCGCGGAAGGTCTGGCCGCGGGGGTTGATTCGGAGGCTGTTGCCGGGGGCGGGTTTATTCATGCTGATTGAGGCGACGAAATAGCCCTTGGTTAATCTGGAGCGGCGTTTGCCGCTTGGTCCAAGCCGTCCGAGATAGGTGTTGCACTGCACCCTGAATTTTCTTTTCAAACAGATGGTTAGGAGAGAAAATCGCTACCAAGATTTTTTCTGGACCATTTCTGTATGGAACTGCTTGATTTAGAAGCAGAAGCTAGGACGACAGCAACACCTTTGTCGGACGGCTTGCGCTTGGTCGCGTTTTTTTCAAAGGTACCGTTTATGGGTCGCTGGGTTCATTGGCTAGATGCTCGGTTGTATCCCGGTTATCAGCATCGGTGGGACGATGCGCTGTTTCGAGACCGGATTCTGTCGCGGCTCGGGGGGGGGATGATGTCCTCGATCTTGGTGCTGGAGCTGGGATTGTTACGGAGATGAATTTTTGCGGCCATGCGCGACGGATTTGCGGGATAGATCCCGATCCGCGTGTGGTCGACAACCCCTTTCTCGATGAAGGCAAGGTTGGGCTGGGGGAGTCGATTCCGTATCCCGATGCCAGCTTCGACCTGGTGTTTGCAGATAACGTACTGGAGCATCTGCCGAATCCGGAACAGGTCTTCGCCGAAGTCGCGCGCGTGCTGCGGCCGGGTGGGGTGTTCTTAGCGAAAACGCCGAACAAGTACCACTACGTTCCCTTGATCGCGCGGCTCACGCCGCACGGCTTTCATCGCTGGGTGGTGCGCTGGCGTGGGCGCGAGGGTGAGGATGTGTTCCCGACGCGGTATCTGGCGAATTCGCGCGCTGACATTCGTCGGTTGGCGGCAGCGACCGGGCTGCAGGTGGTTGCGGTCGATCTGGTCGAGGGGCGGCCTGAGTATCTGCGCTTTTCTGCGCTGACCTATGTCTTCGGCTACCTGTACGAGCGGCTGGTGAATCTCGTGCCCGGTCTGGCCGGTTTGCGCGTGCTGCTGGTGGCTGAGTTACGAAAGCCAGACGCTGGCTCTGCTGCTTAACGTTCAGTCGGCGGGTGCGCTGCCTCGGCGCTGCAACGACACGGAAGTGATCAAAGGTTTTGGGATGCTTGAACCTTGATGGCCCTCTATCTTGACAAACTGCTCGCGCAACTGGCTTATCCACTGGGCCTATCGCTCAGTCTCTGTCTTGTTTCGCTGCTGCTCCTGGGCTTGCGCCAGCGGCGCTGGAGTGCAGCGGTGTCGGTGCTGGCGGTCAGTTGGCTCGGCCTCTGGTCGTTGCCAGCGGTCTCTGATGCGCTGCGGTTGTCGCTCGAGGGTCGGTTCGCCAATCGACCGGTCAGCGAACTGCCTTCGGCTGATGTTGCCGTGGCGCTGGGCGGCGGCATCGACAGCGGACCACCCAGCTGGCCCTATCCGAACCTGGGCGAGGCGGCGGATCGCGTCTGGCATGCCGCGCGACTCTATCGCGCGGGCAAGGTGGAGACGCTGATCCTCTCCGGCGGACGACAGCCTTGGCAGGGCAAGGGGCCTCCCGAGTCCGAGGCCATGCGCCAGTTCCTGAATGATCTGGGTGTGCCAGACGCCGCGCTCCAGTTCGAGCATCGCAGCCGCAGCACGCGCGAGAATGCCCTCTACAGTGCCGAGCTGATCCGCTCGCAAGGTGCGGCTCGGGTGCTGCTGGTAACCTCAGCGCTGCACATGCCGCGGGCCTTGGCGAGCTTTCGGGCGGTGGGGATCGAGGCGATTCCCGCGCCCTGCGATTTCGAGGTCAAGCCAGAGCCCGCCCATGCGCTGCGCTGGCTACCCGATGCGGGCGCGCTGGCGGCGAGCACGCGGGCGTTGAAGGAGTATCTGGGATGGTGGGTGTATTGGTGGCGTGGCTGGGCGGTTGAAGTGGCGCACGTCTGACTATTCGGGCTGCAGAGGCTGGCCTGTTGATGGTGTTGATAAAGAGGTCATAGCGCGGCCGTGAAACAAATCCTGCAGAACCTGAAAGACGGCAGTACCGAGCTGGCCGAAGTCCCCTGCCCACGCGTCGGCCGCGGCGCGCTGCTGATCCGCACCACGCGATCGCTGGTCTCGGCCGGGACCGAGCGCATGCTGGTGGACTTTGGCAAGGCCAATCCGCTCGAAAAGGCCCGCCAGCAGCCGGACAAGGTCAAGCAGGTGCTGGAGAAGGTGAAGACCGATGGCCTGATGCCGACGGTGGAGGCGGTGCGCAGCAAGCTGGAGCAGCCGCTGGCGTTGGGGTATTGCAATGTCGGTGTCGTTGAGGAGGTGGGCAGCACCCCTCGTCATTCCGGCCAGGAAGCCGGAATCCAGGCCATGGGGGGTGTGTTCTCCCCCGGCGACCGCGTCGTCTCCAACGGCAAGCACGCCGAGATGGTCTCAGTCCCGGTCAACCTCTGTGCGCGGATTCCGGAGACGGTCTCAGACGAGGCAGCGGCCTTTACGGTGATCGGCGCCATCGCCCTGCAGGGCATTCGCCTGGTGGCGCCGACGCTGGGCGAGGCGGTGGTGGTGACCGGGCTCGGGCTGATCGGGCTGATGACGGTGCAGCTGCTGCGCGCCCACGGCTGCCGGGTGCTCGGCATCGACATGGACCCGGCCAAGCTCGCGCTGGCGCGGAAGTTTGGCGCCGAGACGGTGGACCTCAGCGCCGGCCAAGACCCGGTGGCGGTGGCCGAGGGCTTCTCGCGCGGGCGCGGGGTGGATGCGGTGATCATTACCGCCGCCACGCGCAGCAACGAGCCGGTGCACCAAGCCGCGCTGATGTGCCGCAAGCGCGGGCGGATTGTGCTGGTCGGCGTGGTCGGGCTGGAGCTCTCGCGGGCGGACTTCTACGAGAAGGAGCTGAGCTTTCAGGTCTCCTGCTCCTATGGGCCGGGGCGTTATGACCCGCTGTACGAGGAGCAGGGGCAGGATTACCCGATCGGTTTTGTGCGTTGGACCGAGCAGCGCAACTTTGAGGCGGTGCTGGACATGCTCGCCGATGGGCGGCTGGATGTCGCGCCGCTGGTCTCGCACCGGTTTGCGCTGGAGGAGGCTGAGCGGGCCTATGCGGTGGTCGGCGGGGCTGAGCCCTCGTTGGGGATTGTGCTGGAGTATCCGGGTGGGGATTCGGCGCGGTTGTTGGGGCGGACGGTGCAGTTTGATCAAGATCTTCGTCATTCCGGCCGGGAAGCCGGAATCCAGGCCAGTGATGGTAGCGAGCAGGTCAGGGATGGTAGCGAGCAGGCCAGGAAAGGTAGCGAGCAGGCCATCGATGGTCGCGTCCAAGCCAGGAGCGGCAACACCCAAGCAACGCCAGCGCCGGCCATCAGCGTCATCGGCTCCGGCAACTACGCCACTGCTGTACTGATCCCGGCCTTCAAGGCCGCAGGCGCCAGGCTGCGAACCGTCGCCTCCAGCGGCGGCGTCAGCGGTGTGCACGCCGGGCGCAAGTTCGGCTTCGCGCAGACCACCACCGAGACCGAAGCCTTATTCGCGGACGCCGGGACCGATGCCCTAGTGGTGACGACCCGCCACGACAGCCACGCGCGCTTTGTGCTGCAGGGGCTGCAGGCTGGCAAGGCGGTGTTTGTGGAAAAGCCGCTGTGTTTGACCTTGGGGGAGTTGGAGGAGATTGCCTCCGTCGCCCCGCACCCTCTCCTCATGGTTGGTTTCAACCGCCGCTTCGCCCCCCACGTGCAGCAGATGAAGCAACTACTCGCAGGCGTCACCGGACCGAAGGCCTTTGTGATGACGGTGAACGCCGGCGCCATTCCGGCCGACCACTGGACCCAAGACCCCGCCGTTGGCGGCGGCCGGATCATCGGCGAGGCCTGCCACTTCATCGATCTGCTACGCTTCCTAGCCGCGGCCCCCATCACCAACCACAGCCGCCTGACGATGGACAGCGCCACCCAAGACACCCTGAGCCTCCAGCTCGGCTTCGCCGACGGCTCCATCGGCACGGTGCATTACTTTGCTAACGGCAGCAAGGCGTTCCCGAAGGAGCGCCTCGAGGTCTTCGCCGGCGGCCGGGTGCTGCAGCTAGACAACTTCCTCCGTCTCAACGCCTACGGCTGGCCCAAGTTCAAGCCGCTGAAGCTGTGGCGCCAAGATAAAGGCCAGAAGGCCTGCGCCGCGGCCTTCGTGCAAGCCCTGCGCGCGGGTGGCCCCGCGCCGATCCCGCTGGCGGAGATTCTGGAGGTGAGTCGGGTGACGATTGCGGTGGCTGGGGAGAGGTAAAGAGATCCCGACCTATGGCTGAATCGAACAGCGGCATCAAGATAACAGACGTCCGTATCTCGAATTTCCGGGCTCTGAAGAACGTTGAGGTGACTCTCGGTGACCTGACAATCCTGCTTGGTGCCAATAATGCAGGGAAGACGAGTTTCCTTGATGCACTTTATGCGGCGATAGGAGCCGGGCGGAGACTCTTGGGGCAAGATGACGTGCGTCTGGAGCGGGGAGAGCCGATTGCGCCAAAAAGCCGAGTTGTAACGGTAGACGTCCGGGTTCAGCCGCTTGATGAGGAGGGCGTTGTTGCCCCAAACTTTCCTTCTGGCAGTTTCTGGACTGAGCTTTGGGGAACCGGTATTCAACAGGCGTTGGACGCTGATTTTGAGGAGTTTGTCGGGATTCGGACGACCCTCGCGTGGAGTTCTTCGAGAGGTGAGTACGTCATTGAGCGTCGTTTCCTAAAGGAGTGGAAGGCTTACGATGACTGGGTTTCGGCCTCCGTGGACGAGAAAGTAATGGAATGGTCCGCCCCGCTCCTCCAACACACCCCGAGCGGGCACAATAAGCGATGATGAGAACCCATCGTCAACCAAGGTAGCGGAGCAGACCAATGACAGAGACTCACAAAGACCGGGCCATCACG
>NZ_NRRY01000089.1 GCF_016583905.1 Lamprobacter modestohalophilus
ACCATGGCCACACAACATTGGACCACGTTTGGACCTTCTTCAGGGGCACCGATCGCAGGTTTCAGGAAGCCGACCCAAACACGCGATGCCCTGGTGATCCGCAATGATGGCCGCTGTGAGCCGCGCTCAACTGGCGGCTAGCGGGAAGCGACTTGACATGGAAAACACAGCTTTACAGATCGAACTGGCCTGGGATTCGCGGAAGGCCGACACGAATCGCGTCAAGCATGGCATCTCATGAAAACGACACACTCAAACGACGAGATGCCCGCCGAGATCGATGTTTCGGCCGGTCAGCGCGGACGCTTTTATCGGCCGCAAGCACAATGGCATGTGCCGGTCTACCTCAACCCTGAGGTCCAGCAGTACTTTCTTCGCCGCGCCGAAGAAAGCGGTCTGGATTTCGACCAATTGATCAATACCCTCTTGCAGAAAGACATGGAATTGCTTGAGACCTTTGCGCAAGGATCATCGTCATAAACTCGACGACCATTAGCGCGCCCTCGGTTTGTTACGCGAGACACCAGAGCGCATCCTCACCGCTGAGACCCCAAAGGCGGTGTTTCACTGAGCCGCGCCAACAACAGCCTGCGGTTGCGGCCCTGATGGCGCGCCAACGCCGAGCGCTCAAGCCACAGCGCCGTCGAGCGTCGTCAAGGTCCGATCAGCACATCCGCGAGCTTTAGCACGACGCCGAGGATGGCGAGGCCGCCGATGAGCCAACGGGTCTGCGCGGCCAGTGCCTGATGCAGGCTCACTTCGAGCTGGTTAATCCGCTCCTGTAAGCGCGCGTCGACCTCTTTGATCTGGAGCTCAACGCCCTTGATGTCCTTCTGTAGGCGTGCCATGAAGGCCTTCGGGTTGACCGTCGAGTGCTTTAAATGCTCAAACCGGTGGAAATTTTCCACCAGTTCGTCCTTTTGGGATTTGTTGGGATTTGGTCAGCTCGAAATAATACCCCTCTGGGAACTTCTCAGCGTTGTTTCAGCGGGGAGGCCTGTTAACGCTACCTGGCCGGCACCGATGATCGCGCCAGCCCCGATGCTGATGCCTTGTTTGAGGATCGCACCGCTGCCGATGAAGGTGCCCTCGCCGATGAGTACGCCGCCGTTGACGCGCGCGCCGGTGGCGATGTGACAGTGATCGCCGATCTCGGCATCATGCTCGATCAGCGCCTGGCTGTTGATGATGCAGTTGGCACCGATGCGGGCGTTGGCATTGATCAGGCAGGCGTGCATCAGGAGGCTGCCTTCGCCAAGGGTGGCGTGGCGCGAGCAGTAGGCGGTCGGCGACTGGATCACGGGGAGCTTGGCGCCATGGTGCTTGAGCAGGTTGAATAGTCGCCTGCGGGTGCCGGGGCTCTTGATCTGGCCGACGGTGACGAGGGCATTGGGTGTCTTGGCGAGCAGGGCCGGCAAGTCGTCATCGCTGCCGAGTATGGGATAGCCGAGCACGGCTTCGGTTCCCTCCGTCGGCGGCTGGACGATGCCGACGATCTGGTATCTAGCCTCGGCTTCGATCACGTCGATGCAGGCGCGGCAGTGGCCGCCGCCGCCGAGGAGTAAGAGTGGCGTCATATCAACACCAGGCTACCGGGGGAAAGGCATCCTGGATCATGCCAAGGCGCTTTGTTTTTCAGTCTCTAACTGAAGATTCAATGGAATGACTAAGCGCGCCTGAGGCAAGTTTGCGCTGATTTCTAAGATATCACCATCCCATAGAGTCCTGTAAAAACCTTTTGCAACATTATTTTGAATCTGACGCAGGGCCTTCAGCATGTTGTTTTCATCGCTAGATCCAAAGGTGATGATTCCATTGAATTGGACCAAAGCATCCTGATCAAGCGGCTTGATGATCTTTTCGATCAGATAATCTAGGCGCTTGAACTCATCCTCTTCGAACCAGTCAGCCCAAAGAATCAGATCCCATTGGATATCTTCCGGATCTTGGGCCACCAGACATTTGACCTTGAAAGGGCCACGCTCCTGCTCGATTGCCTGCAGTGCCTTGGCGATTGTTAAAGCGAGATTTCGCATAATGCTTTCACCAGTGTCTGGGTTGCAGACAGCATGCTTGTGGCATCCGTCTCTTTTGCGCTTCGAGGGTCTTCATACCGCTTTGTCTCATGCCACTTGCTGACCACATTCCAAGCGGCTAATTCTTTGATAGCTTTTTCTTTTCCAGTGAGCTGGAGGAGAAAAAGGAAGTTGTGTGTTTTGAGAACCTTTAGATCGCCTGCTGTCCGAAATGTCCGCCAATTTAATTGCTTGGTGACTGCATATTTCAATGCCAACTCAACACAATAACCACTCAGATAAATGGCGTTCGCGTATCGCTGATGCTGAGTAAGCAGCAGGGCATCGTCATATTTTTGCCTGAGATTTTTAACGATCTCATTAAGCGGCATTCCTGGCTCAACTTCAGTTTTACCCATGGCTCATTATTGCCCCATGATGCTTTAAAGCGGAATGATTACGCCAACCCCGCGCTACTTGGCAGGTTGATGATCCGCCGTGCTAGCGATTCCGCTACCGGCAAGGGTGCGCGCGGGCAGTGCTGATAGGGCGGCAACTGGTGCATCAGTGTCCAGGCTGGGCGGGTCATCAAGCCGGCGTCGTTGGTCGCCTCCAGAATCGTATCGCGTTGATCGGCTACCGCCTCGTCCAAGATCAGCGTCTGTAGCCAATCGTTGCTCTCGCACCCCGACGGCTCTTGCATCAGCCGTACCTGCTCAAGTCCGGCGAAGGCCTGCAGGTAACGCGCGGTCAGTCGCCGCTTCGAGGCCAGAAAATCCGGCAACTGCTCCAGCTGCGCACAGCCAAGCGTGGCGTTGAGATTGGGCATGCGGTCGAGATAGCCGATCCCATCTCCCGTTCGCGGTTTAGCCGTCTTGGAATTCCAACCGGTGCTCGATGCGATCAATGCGGGCAATGAGTTAGTCGGTATGTCCATGCTGTTCGACGACTTCACCATACCTATGCGCGAGGTCGCGCCGAAGGCCTGCCACAGTGGATTCCAAATTGGTCATGCGCGATTCCAGCCGGGCAAAGCGCTCGGTGCGTTTGTCTTGTACGGCGCGGATCGCGCGCAGATGCTCGAGGACGAGATTATCGACGCTGTTGGTCATGACCAGAGCTCCGTTCGAGTTGAGTCGCGAGCGATTGTCATAGGTTATACCGATCCACCTTGTCTTGCGCGAGTCTGCTCGGGTCCGTGAACCAGGCGACGGTCACGCTCAGACCGCGACGAAAGCCATCCAAGCCGCCATACTGCGGTACCCAGCCCAGCAGCTCGCGGGCCTTTGTATTCGAGCCAGCCCCCGCTGTGCTGCGCGACGAGTCGACTGCGGTGCGGCTCGATAACCGGGTGGTGATTATGGTCGGCGGCAAGGGCCTGCGCCTGCGCCCGCTGACGGCGGAGACGCCAAAGCCGATGCGACCGATCGCCGACAAGCCGCTGCTGGAGGTGATTGTCCGCCAGTTGGCGGCGCAGGGGTTTCATCGCTTCATCTTCGCGCTGCACGACAAGTTCGAGCAGATTCAAGCGCACTTCGGCGACGGCTCAGCGTTGGGGTGCGCATCGACGACCTACTTGAGCAGCCGCCGCCTGGCACCGCGGGTGCGCTTGGCCTGTTGCGCGAGACGCTGGAGCAGCCGTTCTTCGTCACCAATGGCGATCTGCTGACCAAGGCCGATTTCCGCAAGATCCTCGACTTTCATCGCGAGGAGGAGAGTGACTTTACCGTTGGCGCGGTGCGCTACGACATCTCCGTGCCCTATGGGGTGTTGTTACAAGAGGACGATCACATCAAGGGCATCGTCGAGAAGCCGGTGTATCGGCATGATGTGAATGCCGGCATCTACCTGATGAACCCCGAGCTACGGCAGCGGATCCCCAAGGGCCAGCGGACGGATATGACCGATCTGATGACCACGCTGTTGGCGGAGAAGAAGCGCCTGCTGACCTATCCGATTATTGAGTATTGGCTGGATATTGGCCGGCATCCGGATCTTGAGCTGGCTCGGGCGGAGTTTGATGTGCATTTTGGGGAGGGGTGAGGGCAGGTTGACGGCTGCCCGGGACGGTATCTCCGACCCCTTGTGCTGAAGCATCAACGCCTGGCACCGAGATCAGGCCTTCCCTTGCCCTTCGCGCAACTCATGCGCCAGCTGCTGATACTGTCGCGCCTGTTCTGAGCGTCCCATCTGCTCATGGAGCACCGCCAGGTGATGCGCCGCCAGAAAGCTACCACGCCCCTGCACGCTGCCCTCAAGCTGCGGCTGCTCGCCCAGCGCCAGGCAGGTCGACCAAGCGGAGTCCACCAGCGGTAGGAACTCCTGCTCGGCCTGGGCCGGATGCGCCATCGCCCAGTCGAGTAACAGATCACCGAGCACAAAGAAGACATCCGGCGATTGTTGCCAGTGCGGCATCTCCTGCTCGGCCAGCTGAATCGCCGTCTCCAACTGCCCCGCGCGCTTGAGCACATAAAGCAACCGCACCACCAGATCATGCCGATAGCCTTGCTGTGGCGCGACCCACTGCAAGGCGCGCTGATCGTGCTCAGCGGCCTCCGCGAAGGCCCCATAGACCTCGTCATCCTTGCCCAGCTGATAGTGCAGGTAGGCATCCTCCGGGCGCTCCTCGAGCATCGCCTGTAGCAACCGCCGATTGCGACCGCGTTTGCGTGCCAGCGCCGCGCGGCGGTAGCCGCTGTGATGGATCGGCATCGGCAAGCGCACCCGCGGCAGATCCGAGCACGGCTGCTCATGCACCCGCCCCTGATACCGCACCGAGGCCGGCAGCAGCCGGGGCAGCCACGAGGTGCTATGCGCCACCTGATCCTCGAGATCAAAGGCACTGATCACCGGCAGCAGGCCGATGCGCGTCGCCGGCCCGCGCGTGGCTTCGATCAAGGCTTCTGCCCCAGCGGCATCGTCCGCCAGGCGCTCATCGGCATCCAAGATCAGATTCCAAGCCGCCGGCGAGTGCGCCAAGGCCGCATTGCGCGCCGCGGCGAAATCGTCGCACCAGGTAAAGTGATGCACCTGCGCGCCACAGGCCTGAGCGATCACGACCGTGTCATCGCTCGAGCCGGTATCGAGCAGGATGATCGACTCGACCAGGCCCCGCGCGCTCTCCAGACAGGCGCGCAGTGTCGCCGCCTCGTTGCGAGCGATGACCACCAGCGCGAGTCGGCAGCGCGGGGACTTGGGCGGGGAGGGATTTTGCGCTGAACGTGGTTGCATCCGATTCGAGGCCGCCAGTGAGTAATGAGGATGAGTGCCAAGTGAGGCTTGATCCTACCGAAGCGACCAAGCCTGGAGTCATCGTAGACTTGGGCTTGCTCCAATGACCGACAATCAACGCACAGGTGATTAACGACGGATCTGAATCAAGCTGGCCAGCTGCGAGCAGTGACAGCGCCCACAGAACCGATGCTTGAGTCGACGACAGGTTGGCCAGATCTGTCAGAATAGCGATTCGCTTGATGCTTTGCGTGAGTGTTTAAGCACCCAACCGAACGCCTGAGCCACCGTGCAGCCCCACTGGACCCTTAACCTCAAGACCGGCCTCAAGGTCAACGTCCCGGCCGACCTCGACAACCCGGTCACCCTGAAGGTGCTCGAGCTTGAAGACTGGCCCGAGCCCAAAGTCGCCTTCCTGTGCGCTCCTATACAGGTACTGGCCCGCAACGGCTGAGCGCATGCACACCGACAAACAGATTTACCTACTCCTCGGCGCCGATCCTGAGTTCCTCTGCCTGCTCACCGCCGGCCTATGCATCGATGGCCCCTACGCCTTCGAGGCCATCGACGTCAAAGCCCTAGAGCGGCGCATCGACGGTGTCGTGCTCCCGGCAGACCCCAAGCAAGCCATCTGGGCGATCGAAGTCCAAGCCCAGAAAGACGACGCCATCTACCACCGCCTGCTGGTCGACATGGGCCTGCTCGGCGAGCGCCGTCTCGAGCAACCGGTGCGCGGCCTGCTGCTGTTCCTCAGTCATGAGCACGACCCCCAGACCGAACCCTGGCACAGCACCATCGCCCGCGACCCGCAGTGCCCCATCCGTCGCGTCTATCTCATCGAGGTGCTCGAACAGCTGCGTCAGACCCAGCCCGAGCACCCGCTGCTCGCCACCTTTCTGCCCTATCTGGTCGAAGACCGCGAACGCTTGCGCGAACAAGCCCCGCTCGCCTATGGTCAGATTCAGCAAGCCCCACTGCCTGAACAAGCACGCCGCCAGTGTCTCGACGTCTTCCAATCCTGGCTGCTGGCGCGTTTTAAGGACCAGACTTTAGAGGAGATCCTCATCATGCTCGGCGAAATGACCCCACTCGAACAGACCCGCGCTTATCAGGAGATCGTCGCGAAGAACCAGCCGATTTGGCTGGAGGAAGGCCGTGAGGAAGGCCGCGAGGAAGGCCGCGAGGAAGGCCGTCGGCGCGAAGCTGAACGGGTGGCGCTACGCCTTCTGCGCCGCCGCCTTGGCAGCCTCACCAAGGGGCAACAGGCCCACATACAAGCCCTCCCGGTCGACCCGCTCGAAGATCTCATCGAAGCGCTGCTCGACTTCAGCACTGACGCCGACCTCGAGACCTGGCTCGCCGCGCATCCCAAACCCACACCGCAACCGAACGCCTGAGCCAACCGTGCAGCCCCACTGGACCCTTAACCTAGAGACCGGCCTCAAGATCCCGGTCAACCTCGACCACCAAGCCCCGCCAACAAGCACAATCTAATGATGCCATCATCAATAGAACCCATTGAAAAGAAACTAAAAAACCTTGACTGGCCGGCCGCGGTGATCAACTTTCGCGTCGTGCCCGGTGAGGACGCAAATGGCGATGAGGCCATTTGGGTCTGGCTCACGGTGCAACCAGGGGCGGCACAACAACCCCGTCAGCGCCAACAGCTTTTAGACTGCAAAAAGACGGTTCAGGCCGTGGTTTCCCAACAGGTTCCTGATCTATGGACCTACGTTCGCTTGGAAAACCCGGCTGACAACCCTGCGAAGCCTGCTCTGGAGCAGGCATGACCCTTGCCGCAGACCTCTTAGAGCAAGCCCGTATGCTGGCAACCCGTGAGCCCAAGCGCCCGCGACAAGCCGGCCTGCGCCGCGCGGTGTCAGCCGCCTACTACGCCCTGTTCCATCAACTGGTCGAGGCGGCGAGTCAGGATCTTGTCACCGGCCGTGGCTGCGAAAACCTCCGTCACAAGGTCCGCCGCGCCTTCCAGCACAAAGAGATGAAGGATGTTTGCCAAGCACTCGCCAAATGGCAGCCCAAACAGCCACCCGCACGCCTCGCTGAACGCTTTCTCCAGCCCCCGACGCCAGACATCCAGGCCGTCGCCAGTGCATTCGTCGAGCTCCAACACCATGGCCACACAACATTGGACCACGTTTGGACCTTCTTCAGGGGTACCGATCGCAGGTTTCTGGAAGCCGACCCAAACACGCGATGCCCTGGTGATCCGCAATGATGGCCGCTGTGAGCCGCGCTCAACTGGCGGCTAGCGGGAAGCGACTTGACATGGAAAACACAGCTTTACAGATCGAACTGGCCTGGGATTCGCGGAAGGCCGACACGAATCGCGTCAAGCATGGCATCTCATGAAAACGACACACTCAAACGACGAGATGCCCGCCGAGATCGATTTTTCGGCCGGTCAGCGCGGACGCTTTTATCGGCCGCAAGCACAATGGCATGTGCCGGTCTACCTCAACCCTGAGGTCCAGCAGTACGTTCTTCGCCGCGCCGAAGAAAGCGGTCTGGATTTCGACCAATTGATCAATACCCTCTTGCAGAAAGACATGGAATTGCTTGAGACCTTTGCGCAAGGATCATCGCCGTAAACACGACGAGCATTAGCGCCCTCGGTTTGTTACGCGAGACACC
>NZ_NRRY01000090.1 GCF_016583905.1 Lamprobacter modestohalophilus
CCCCAACCCACGCGCACCTCACCGACCCCAACACCCCCATCGCCATCATCGGCCTGGGCGACGTCGGCCTGCCGCTCGCGGTCGAATTCGGCAAACAACGCCCGGTCATCGGCGTCGACATCCACCAAGCCCGCGTCGCCGACATCGCTGAAGACGCGCCATGAAAACCGACATCTCCATCTACGACTTCCTGGCCCTCGGCCCCGAAGCCTTTCGCATCCTTGCCGGAGGGCGGGAGCTCCAAGGCCCCTATCGCTTTCGCTCCGAGACGCTCAAAAACATCGAGCGGCGTATCGATGGCCTGTGCGACCCCATCAACCATGATGGACCCGTTTGGATTGTCGAATTTCAGATCGAACGCAAGCCTGCCGCACTCTACAACCTGCTGAGCAAACTCGGGCTGTATGGCGAACTGCACCCGCATCGCGATGTCCGCGGCCTGCTCATCGTCCCACGTGAGAGCGATCGACCCGCGCAACCGCAGGGACTGCAAGGCAACTGTGCACTGCTCGACCTGGTCTATCTGGAAGACTGGCTACGCACCCTGTTCCAGCGCGAACCGACGAACCCATTTCTGGCCGTGCTCGCGCCGCTGATGTTCACCGACACCGAACTGACCGCCCAAGCGCCCGCCCTCTGGCGTACCATCACAGAGGCCAAGATCGAGCCGCACCACCGCGAACGCCTCAGCGCGCTGCTCGAATACTGGTTCATGGAGCGCTTCCGCACCCTATCGCTCACGGAGATTCGCAACATGTTTCAAAGGCTTACTCCGCTGCAAGAAACCCGCGCCTATCAAGAAATCTTTGCCGAAGGCAAAATGGAAGGCGAGATTGAAAGCCTAAAACGCCTGCTCGCCCGCCGCTTCGGCTCAATCCCGGACTGGGCAGAGGAACGCATCAAAAAGGCCGATGGCGATCAACTCGACCTGTGGCTTGACGCTGTGCTCGACTCCAGCAGTCTGGAAGAATTATTCAGGTGATCTCCGTCGTCCCGGCCGGGAAGCCGGAAACCAGGCCATGGAACCGGCAACCAAGCAGCAACCACCGAACAAGCCAACCAACCCGCACCCCATGCCCCCAACCCAAGCGCACCTCACCGACCCCACAACCCCCATCGCCATCATCGGCCTGGGCTACGTCGGTCTCCCGCTCGCGGTCGAATTCGGCAAACAACGCCCGGTCATCGGCTTCGACATCCACCAAGCCCGCGTCGCCGAGCTGCAAGCCGGCCACGACAGCACCCGCGAGACCACCCCCGAAGACCTCGCCGCCGCGCGCCACCTGCGCTGCAGCAGCGACCCCGAGGCCCTACGCGACTGCCGCATCTTCATCGTCACCGTCCCCACCCCGGTCGACGACGCCAAGCGCCCAGACCTCAGCCCACTGATCAAAGCCTCCGAGACCGTCGGCCAAGCCCTCAAACCCGGCGACCTCGTCATCGACGAGTCCACCGTCTACCCCGGCTGCACCGAAGAAGACTGCGTCCCAATCCTCGAGCGCGCCTCAGGCTTAACCTATGCGGCGGGTGAGTTCCACCTAGGTTACAGCCCAGAGCGCATCAACCCCGGCGACCACGAACACCGCCTCACCAGCATCAAAAAGGTCACCAGCGGCTCCAGCCCCGAGATCGCCGCCATCGTCGACGCCCTCTACCGCCAGATCATCACCGCCGGCACCCACCCGGCCAGCAGCATCCGCGTCGCCGAGGCCGCCAAGGTCATCGAGAACACCCAGCGCGACCTCAACATCGCGCTCATGAACGAGCTGGCCCTACTGTTCGACAAGCTCGGCATCGACACCCTTGAGGTTTTGGAAGCCGCCGGCAGCAAATGGAACTTCCTCCCGTTTCGCCCCGGCCTGGTCGGCGGCCACTGCATCGGCGTCGATCCCTACTACCTCACCCACAAAGCAGTCACCATCGGCTACCACCCCGAGGTCATCCTCGCCGGCCGCCGCATCAACGACCGCATGGGCGCCCATGTCGCCGAGCGCGTGGTCAAGCTGATGCTCAAACAGGGCATCGACCTCAGCCACAGCCGCGTCCTGGTCCTGGGGCTCACCTTCAAGGAAAACTGCCCGGACCTGCGCAACACCCGCGTCATCGACATCATCGGCGCGCTCAAGGACTACAACCTCAGCGTCGACGGCTACGACCCCTGGGTCGACCGCAGCGAGGCCAAACAAGAGCTCGGCATCGACTGCCTGACCGAACTGCCCGCCGCCGGCACCTATGGCGCCATCATCCTCGCCGTGGCGCATCGCGAATTCATCGAACTCGGCGCAGCGGCCATCCGCGCGCTCGGCGTGCCCAACGCATCGATCCTCTTCGATGTGAAATCCGCGCTGCCGGCCAGGGAAGTCGACGCCCGCCTCTGAGGTATGGGCTGACCAACACCCTGTGGCCATCCGCTCTACTATAAGAATGTCATCGACAGCCTGCGCGGCGAGGCCGAGCCCGAGACCGACGGTCGCGAAGGCCTCAAGTCCCTCGAGCTACTGATCGCCGCCTACCTCTCCGCGCGCGATGGCGGTACAGTCTCGCTGCCACTTGAATATTAGCCAGACGGCTCAAGCGAGCCATCCTGACAACCTGGAGTCGGACCATGCAAGTTGAAGCGCTCTACGACCACGGTCAGCTCACATTCAATCGGCCCATCCGCTTTGCCACAGCACGGTTTCCGGTTATCCTCGAGATCCCGGATCAGGCTGTGCTAGCGGAACCTCAGCCGCCTGCGCAACCCGCGGCAGCCGACGCAGCCGTGACCGACAGCCCAGACCTGCTCGCGGAAATCCGCCACATCCTTGGCCCGCTGTCAAAACGGCGCCCATCGGTGAACAGCGCTGAAGACAAAACCGCCCTCACGCAGGCACTTGCAGAGAAGCACGGGCTGTGAAGAACCTCGTCTTTGACATCAACGTCATTCTCGACCTCTGGCTCGAACGCCAACCTGAAGACCAGTTGCGGCTGATCGCATCCCTCATCGATGGCCAACGATCCGGCCTCGCCCGAGGCTGGATCGCCAGCCCCAGCCTGCACGTCCTCGAGTACCTGGCTCGGGCGCAGTTCAAACGCGAGGGCGCCGACCCGGAAGAGGCGAAAGACCGGGTCAAGCGCCTCCTGGCCAACCTGCTGCAACGCCTCAACCCGCTCTCCAGCTTCGGCTTCCATCAAGACGCTGCGCTCTTGGCGCAGACGGATCTCGAAGACGCCCAGATCGTCGCCGCTGCCGCCGAGCTGCAAGGACCAACCGCCATCGTGACCAACGATAAGCGCTTCGACACCACAGGCACGGCGCTGGTCCAGTTCAGACCCGCGGAAGTCAGCGCCTGGCTAAAGCAGCTCCCAGCGGAGCAGCTACCAAACGAGCAACCATTAGCCTTCGTCGACATCAAAACCCAACAAAACGCCATCCGACCCGCACTCGAGCAGCAGATCCACCGCGTCCTCCACCACGGCCAATACATCCTCGGCCCCGAAGTCACCGAGCTCGAGCAGCAACTCGCCACCTTCACCGGCGCCCAGCACTGCATCAGCGTCGCCAGCGGCACCGAGGCCCTGCTCATCAGCCTCATGGCGCTCGACATCGGCCCCGGCGACGAGGTCATCACCACCCCCTTCACCTTCGTTGCCACCGTCGAGGTCATCGTCCTGCTCGGCGCCACCCCGATCTTCGTCGACATCGAGCCCGACACCGCCAACATCGACGCCTCACTCATCGAAGCCAAGCTCAGCGAACACACCAAGGCCATCCTGCCCGTCAGCCTCTACGGCCAGCCCGCGGACATGGGCGCCATCAACGCCATCGCCGCGCGCCATGGCCACCTCCCGGTCATCGAAGACGCCGCCCAAAGCTTCGGTGCCAGTTACCAGGGCAAGCGCAGCGGAAGCTTAAGCACCATCGGTTGCACCAGCTTCTTCCCCAGCAAGCCCCTCGGCTGCTACGGCGACGGCGGCGCCATCTTCACCAGCGACGACCGCCTCGCCCAAGCCTGCCGCGAGATCCGCGTCCACGGCCAAAGCGCGCGATACGTGCACAGCCGCATCGGCGTCGGCGGGCGCATGGACACCCTACAAGCCGCCATCGTCCTCGCCAAGCTGCCGCGCTTCGAGCACGAGATCACCCAACGCCAAGCCGTCGCCCGCCAATATCACGATTTACTTGCCATGGAAGAACAGGGAATCACACAGAAGCAAAAACAAGACATTGTCCGTGCCCTTCCGTGTTCTTCCGTGGCAAAACCTCTCCCGTGGCCCAAGCCAGACCGCACCAGCGTCTTCGCCCAATACACCCTCAGGGTGCAAGACCGCGACCGCCTGCAGACTAAGCTCAAAGAGCAGGGCATCCCCACCGCCGTGCACTACCCCGTGCCGCTCAACGAACAACCGGCCTATCGCCACCTCTGCTGCCCCGACTGCACCCCCGTCGCGCAACAGCTCGCCCGCGAGGTCATGAGCCTGCCCATGCACGCCGACCTCAGCGCAGTCGACCAGCAGCGCATCGTCACCGCCCTCAAGGCCAGCGGAGTCTGACCCAGGTTTAATACCAACCAACTGTCGGCCAAACTCGGCACCAACCCTTGACCCAACCGCCGCCAGCTGTTCTCATACTCGCCTTCTTCACAGCTGAACCCCTCAGCGCAAGAACAATCCGATCACAGCCTCCGCCCTTGCCGACATGACAGGGGCGGGCGGTAGCCTGCCCGCAACCTTTATCTAGCGAACCAGCACCCGGTGAACGAAGACCTAACCTTCCTCGTCCTGCACCAACTCCAGGCCAACCCCAAGCAGACCCAGCTGCAGCGCTCACAGGCCATCGGCATCAGCGCCGGACGCACCAATGACGTCGTGCGCGCCCTCATCGTGGAAAAACCGGATCCGACCCCTATTTAAACCTTCCCGACATGCCAACCGACAATCACAGCGCCAAGACCGCATCGCCGAGACGCGACGACGACAGCCCATGGAAAGAGGCCCTAGAGCGCTTCTTCCCAGAGTTCCTCGCGCTACTGTTCCCGACCGTGCATGCCGAGATCGACTGGTCCAAAGGGGTGCAGTTTCTCGACAAGGAATTCCAGCAACTGGTGCGCGAGGCCAAGACTACCCGGCGTTATGCCGACAAACTGGTCGGTGTCACGCTGCGCGATGGCACTGCAGCCTGGGTACTGATCCATGTCGAGGTGCAAGGCGAGCCCGAAACCGCTTTTGCTGAACGGCTTTATACCTACCACTACAAGATCCGCGACCGCTATCAGGTCCCAGTGGCCAGCCTTGCCGTCTTGGCCGATACCGACCAGCGCTTTCGTCCACAGCAGTTCAGCACCGCACTCTGGGACTGCCGCGTTGACTTCCGCTTTCCGATGGTCAAACTCTTGGACTACGCCGAGCCCGAGCGCTGGGCTGAGCTCGAAGCCAGCGACAACGTCTTCGCCCTGGTGGTGATGGCGCAGATCCGCGCCAAGGTGACCGATGATGCCGAGACGCTCAAGGGCTGGAAGTTCCGCCTGATTCGGCTGATGTACGAGCGCGGTTATGAGCAGGCACGGATTCTGGAACTGTTCCGGCTCATCGACTGGATGATCCGCCTACCCAAGGCGCTGGAAGCCGACTTTCGCCAAACACTCTATGCCTACGAGGAGCAACAGCGTATGCCCTATGTGACGACGGTTGAACAAGCGGGGATTCAGCAGGGCGAGGCCCTCATCCTGCTACGCCAGGTGAATAAGAAGTTCGGTGCAGAAGCGGTTGCGCACTACCGCACGCGCATTGAATCGGCAGAACCTGAGCAACTGGAGGCCTGGTCAGAACGCATCCTCAGCGCCGAGACGCCGGAGACGATTTTCCACTGAGGCGCGGTGATCCGCTGAGCTGCGCCGCGAAGGCAACTGTTGCTAGACCAACTCACCGCCGAGGCCAAAGCCGGAGGCCTGCTCCCACAGTGATCTCGGCAGCGCCCAGTCTGTGATCCATCGCCATCATCGGCCTGGGCGACGTCGGCCTGCCGCTTGCGGCCGAATTCGGCAAACAGCGCCCGGTCATCGGCTTCGACATCCACCAAACCCGCGTCGCCGAACTGCAAGCCGGCCACGACAGCACCCGCGAGACCACGCCCGAAGACAATACTCCGCCCAAGCGGATCGCGGGGACGCAACGTCTCACCCTTGACCCCTCGCCACCAAGATGATCTCATGCAGCCTGTTACGACGCTGAACGCGCCATCAACCGACCATCGCAGACCAACCCCCAGCCCATACCGGCATGACAAGGTAGGGCGGAAACCTGTCTGACGGCCAATCAACCTGGCCCATCCCATACCCGCACATGACAGGGTAGGGCGGTAGCGTGCCTGACAACCAAGAAATCGACGTCCTCATTCTCCGCCAGCTTGCGCGCCAACCCCACACCACTCAGCGCGAGTTCGCCAAACTGCTCAGCGTCAGCCTCGGGCGCGTCAACTATTGCATCAACGCCCTGCTCGACAAGGGCTGGATCAAGGCGCAAAACTTCAAGCGCAGCGACAAAAAGCTCGCCTACGCCTACCTGCTCACCCCAGAAGGCCTCGAGAACAAAGCCCGCATCACCGCCAGCTTCCTCCAACGCAAACGCGCCGAATACGACGCCCTCAGGGCCGAGATCGAGCAGCTCAGCGCCGAGATTGAAGTCGAGGATGCACCCAAAGCCCTGCTCCCAGACGCAGAGCAAAACGCCTAGCCCGAGCCATCGCCCGTCCGCAGCCAGCAACCATCCAGCATGACCCCCTACCAGCAACGCAAAGCCAACCTCCAAGCCACCCCCAAGACCTGGCTCATCACCGGTGTCGCCGGCTTCATCGGCTCCAACCTGCTGGAGACCCTGCTCAAGCTCGACCAACGCGTCGTCGGCCTCGACAACGTCGCCACCGGCCACCAGCGCAACCTGGACGAAGTCCAAACCCTGGCCACCCCAGCCCAATGGCAGCGCTTCCGCTTCCTCGAAGGCGACATCCGCCAACTCGCCGACTGCCAGCGCGCCTGCACCGAGATCGACGTCATCCTCCACCAAGCCGCCCTCGGCTCGGTGCCACGCTCCATCGAAGACCCGATCACCACCAACAGCGCCAACATCGACGGCTTCCTCAACATGCTCGTCGCCGCGCGCGATGCCGGTGTACAACGCTTCGTCTACGCCGCCAGCAGCTCCACCTACGGCGACCACCCCGGCCTGCCCAAGCAAGAAGCCATCATCGGCAAGCCGCTCTCGCCTTACGCGGTGACCAAGGTCGTCAACGAGCTCTATACCGACGTCTTCGCCCGCACTTATGGCCTCGAGAGCATTGGACTGCGCTACTTCAACGTCTTCGGCCCGCGCCAAGACCCCAACGGCGCCTACGCCGCAGTGATCCCCAAATGGACCGCCGCCCTGATCAAGGGTGAGGCGGTCGACATCAATGGCGACGGCGAGACCAGCCGCGACTTCTGCTACATCGACAACGCCGTGCAGGCCAACTTGCTCGCCGCCACCACCACGAGAGCACAAGGACTCCTGGAAATGATCGGGCAATTTGGAAAGCCGTGAAGAAGCCAAAGCCCCGACTTGATTTGCCGCCGCGCGCGTCAGACAATCTCCAACGCGCCCTGGATCCGTCGCCAGACCCCAAAATGCTTGAGCAACTCAGCAATACCGCTTTCTACCGCGGCTATGCAAAGCAAAAGGCGCTCAAGGGCGCTTCGCCGAACGATCCGTGCCGGGTGCGGCCTCAACATACTGTGCTCAACAGCAGCACGCCGCCCCAAACTGATCGATCTTCTGCCAGAACTGCGCCCAGCGTCCGACGGTCTGTGTGAGCGCGCGCAGGCTGAGCACGATGCCCGCG
>NZ_NRRY01000091.1 GCF_016583905.1 Lamprobacter modestohalophilus
GGTGAGTGGTGAGTGGTGAGTAGTGAGTGGTGAGTGGTGAGTGGTGAGTGGTGAGTGGTGAGTGGTGAGTGGTGAGTGGTTAGCCGGGCCAAGTGGGCTGGTGGCAATTGGTGACCGTTGGCCAGCCGGGCTATGGTCGTCTGACCTTGTTCGCCGGAGAGAAGAGGCTGCAGAAGACCGGCAGATTATCCAGCGGCAGGTCTGTGGGTCAGTGAGCATGGCACGGTACGGCTCGGCTGTAAGCGCATTTGCCGCCGTGGGTAAAGCTTAGCGTGTGTTGATAGCCTTGGCGTCTTCACCGAGCCATTTGCGGTGGATGCGCTGGAAGACGCCGTTGGCCTGGATGTCTGCGACCGCGCGATCGAAGAGCCTGCGCAGCCCCTCGTTCTCTTTGCCGACGGCAACCGCGCTGCCGTAGCCGAGCCAGCGTGGTGCGTCGATCGGTGGGCCTAGCAGTGTGAAATCGACGCCGTAGTCGGTGTTGAGGAAGGTGGCTTCGAGCGTTGCTTGGTCGGCTAGCACGATGTCGACGCGGCCGATCAGCAGGTCCAGTAGCGCGCCGGGCTGGGTGCTGTAGCGGATGATCTGCGACTGTTCGCCGTAGAGGTCCTGCAGGTACTGATCGAAGGTGGTATCGCGCCAGACGCCGATGCGCTTGCCAGCCAGCGCTGCGGGGGAGATGGTTGCCGAGGTGCCACTGGGCGCGACAAAGCGTGCGATCGAATGATGATAAGGGCGGGTGAACGCCACTCGCTCGCGGCGGGCATCGGTGACGGCGACTGAGGCGACGACGACATCGAGCCGGCGCTCGACCAGGCCAGACAGCAGCGCTGACCAGTCCGTCTGCTCTAGCACACACTCGAAGCCGGCGGCCTTGCAGAGTGCATTGGCGATGTCGATATCGAAGCCAACGAGGTGGCCCTCTTCGTCGACGAAGCTCATCGGCGGGTCCTGTCCAAAGACGCCGACCCGCAGCTCGGCCGCGGCTGTCAGCGTGCTGCTCAGCAGGAACAGGCACATGAGGAGCAGGAGCCCCATCCGGAGCCGCTTTTGCTGAGCAAACAACATTAACGGAAGCTCCCAGCCTCGCTGAGCAACTCGAGTTCCTCCGCGAGCAGCGCCAGTGCCGTCTCGGCAGTGGTGGCGCCAGACAGGATTGCGTGAACGCTGTTTTGGAAGAGCTCGCTGACCCGCGTGTACTGTGCGCCGGTCACCGTCGAGGGCCGTGCGACGAGTGTCAGATCCGCTGATTCGAGCAGCCCCAGATAAGGCTGTTGCTGGCGCAGCTCCGACAGGCCGAGCAGCGCCGGGCGCGACGGGATATAGCCGCCTTCCAGTGCTCGCTCGCGCTGCACCTCGCTGCTGGTCAGGTAGCGCACCAGATCCACGGCCAGCTCTGGATGCGCGGAGTACTTGGAGACCGCGAGCTGCCAGCCGCCGAGCGTTGCGGCATGCACACCCTGCGCGCCACCCTTGGGCAACAGCGCGACGCCGACCTTCCCGCGCACGCGCGAGTCCTCTGCGTTGAGCTCCTCCCAGGCGTAGGGCCAATGGCGCATGAAGGCGGCGTTGCCGGCCGCGAACTGTTCCAGCGTCTCGGTTTCGGTACTGGTCAGCACCGCATGCGGGGAGATGATCTCGATCCAATCGCTGGCGCGCTGCAGGGCGAAGCGGGCATCTGGGTTATCGACGGTGATGCGCCCGTTGGCGGCGATGAGGGTGCCGCCGCCCCAGCTCGCAAGCCATTCGATGGCGTTGCAGGTCAGTCCCTCGTAGCGCCATCCCTGCCAGATAAAGCCCCAGAAGCGGCTGTCGCCGTAAGCGCGCTGACCGTCTTGCAGGATGACGGCGGCGTCGGCGAGCTGGCGCCAGGTCTGGGGAACCTCAAGGCCGGCGGCCTCGAGTAGGTCGCGGCGATAGTAGAGCAGGCCCAGGTCCAAGAACCAAGGCAGGGCGACGAGTCGGCCATCGATGCTGTTGTTGGCGATCAGGGACGGGAAGAACGCCGCTTCACCCGACTTCGCATCCTCTGCTTCCTCTCCAGCCTCTGCTGCAAGGTAGGGGCGCAAATCGGCCAGATGTGGCGCCAGCTTGCCGGGCCACACGATGTCGATCTCCATCACGTCGAGTCGCTGCGCGCCGACCTCGAGCAATTCCTGATACAGCGCTAGCCGCTCGTCGGACAGTGCTGGCGCGGCCAGCACGCGGACCTCGTGCCCACGCGCCTCGGCCCAGCGCTCGGCGGCGTTGCGACAGAACTCATGCTCCGCGGGAAAGCGGCCGCAGGAGATCGTCAATTGCTCGGCGATGACGCTGTCGGCGCCGCCCTGTGCGAGGGCGGCGAGCAAAACCAGGGGAACAAGCTTTGAAGTGATCAACCTGTAAACCGCAGATGACGCAGATGCGCGCAGATGAAAAGAGTATAAAACAAAGCTCTAACAGGTTTAGGCGATTGCCGGAAAAGCTCGTACTGAATTGCGCAGGATTTTCGTTTGCCTTCAAGGAGTGTCGTCGGAAGCATAGCCGGGGTCTGTGACCGACGACGCGACGCGGAAGGCGAGCGAAAAGACCAGCAAGGCGGTACGAGCTTTGACAGAAATCGCCTTAGCTAGGCCACCCAACAGGTGAAGTATTGATGCGCAGCAGCGTCTCGAAATCTCTGCATTAATCTGCGCCATCTGCGGTTCAAATGCGCTTTGTAGGGTCAGGGCTCCTCCCTCAGTGCCAGCCGCCGTCCGGCGAGCCAGACCAGCACGAGCACCGGCACCCCGATCAGCGTCGTAAAGATGAAGAAGCCAGGATAGCCGATGCCGTCGACGATCGAGCCCGAATAGCCGCCGATTACCTTCGGTAGCAGGGTCATCAGGGAGCTGAAGATGGCGTACTGCACGGCGGTGAAGGACACGCTGGTCAGGCTCGACAAGAAGGCGACGAAGGCGGCGCTGGCGAGGCCGGCAGCGAGATTATCGGCGGCAACCGTCAGATACAGCAGCGGCAGGCTGTGGCCGACATAGGCCAGCGCGACGAAGATCAGATTGGTCAGCGCCGAGAGCACCGCGCCCAGCATCAGGATGCGCATGACGCCAAAGCGGGTTGCCATCAGCCCGCCGATGAAGCCACCGGCGATGCTGACCACGACGCCGAAGGTCTTCACCGCCTGGGCGATCTCGGGCTTGGTGAAGCCCAGGTCCTGATAGAAGACGTTGGCGATGACGCCGAGCACGATGTCCGAGATCCGGTACAGGCCTATCAGTGCCAGCAGCAGCAGCGCGGTCTGCAGCCCATAGCGACGGAAGAAGTCGAGCACCGGCGCCACCCAGGTCTGCCGGGCCATCTCGCGATTCACTGCGCCGACGCGGACCAAGGCCCAGCCGACCAGCCCAGCGATGCCGAGCGCAAGCGCGAAGTGCAGCGTCTCGAGCAGGAAGGCGCCGAACGGACCGCCGCCTGTGGCCTGCTTGAGCGCGGCGACGGTGCTGCTGGTGAAGAAGAAGGTGCCCGCAAAGGCCGCGACCGCGAGCAGAAAGACCAGCACCAGGCGGGCGTAGTCCATGGGCCCGTAATGGTAAGCGTCGACGCGCTCTACCTCGGGCTCGCGCACCAGCAAGGTGGTGGCGACGCCGATCAGCATGGTCGCGGCCATGATCAGATAGGTGAGCCGCCAGGCCTGGTAGGAATACTGCTCCATCGACGACATGAACATCGCCGCTAAGAACAGCGCGCCGGCGCCGCTGGTGACCATGCCGATTCGATAGCCAGCGATGTAGGCCGCCGAGAGCATGCCCTGCATCGCCGGTGGCGCGATCTCGATGCGATAGGCATCGATACAGATGTCCTGAGTCGCGGCCGAGAAGCCGAGCATCACCGCCGCCAGCGCCATCAGCACCAGACTGTGATCGCCTTGGGCCGGGTCGACCGAGGCCATCAGCGCGATGGCGGTGATGATCGCGATCTGCGACAGCAGCAGCCAGCCACGTCGACGCCCGAGGCGGCGCGTCAGCCAGGGCAGCGGCAGCCGATCGACCAATGGCGCCCAGATGAACTTGAACGAGTAGCCGAGCGCGGCCCAGCTGAAGAAGGTCACCGCACTGCGCTCGACCCCGGCCTCGCGCAGCCACAGCGACAGCGACGAGAAGATCAGCAGCAGCGGGATGCCGGCGGCGAAGCCGAGGAACAGCATCGTCAGCACGCGCCGATCGCGCAACGCGCTCAGGACCTTACGCCAACCCTGATGCCCCTCGCCGGCGGTGGCTGAGGATGCACTTGTGGCGGTGGATGGGGATGCGCTGGTCTTGGAGGTCGTCATCAGCTTAGGCGGCTCCGGGCATGGCGTTCGATGCAGTTAGGATTGGCGACGCAGCCAATCGCGGCAGGGCGCGTCATGCTAACTCGAATTGGCTATCACGGGTGCTGATCCGGCGTTGTGGGGTGGGGCTGTCAGGCGGCGTCTTTCCGGACTAAACTGGTCGGGCTTTCTCAAGTTCGGTATCGAGTAGAGATCCTGGAGTCGGGCTTGAGGCGGGCAGCGTTCAGCGCTGATCAAGCGCAATAACAACAACC
Organism: Lamprobacter modestohalophilus; assembly: GCF_016583905.1. Lineage (GTDB taxonomy): Bacteria > Pseudomonadota > Gammaproteobacteria > Chromatiales > Chromatiaceae > Lamprobacter > Lamprobacter modestohalophilus. The sequence goes on from NZ_NRRY01000091.1 coordinate 4,561, forward strand.
ACCAGAGGTACTGCAATGTTTCGCCAATCGATCTTGAATCGAGTCTCGTCACTCTGTGCGGCGTTCATGTTAGCCGCTTCGGCCAGCGCTCCCACCCTAGCCGCCGAAGGTTACGATAAACAAAAGGTGGTGTATCACCTGAACGAGTACGGTCCGCAGAAGCAGACCGCAGTGCTGCGCAATGTGCAAAACCATCTCAATGCGGTTGGCGCAGACAACATCGAGCTTGCGGTCGTGATGCACGGCAACGGTCTCTCGTTACTGCTGTATCCGGATTCGTTGTCCGAGACCAAGATGAAGGAGGCCAATGCCGACGATCAGATGCAGGCGCGCATCGCCGGCTTGAAACAGCAGGGAGTGGCATTCAAGATTTGCGCGAACACACTGAAAGGGCGCAATGTGGAGATGGATGATCTCTACGATGCTGACGACGCTGACATTGTACCCAGTGGCGTCGCCGAGATCGCGAAGTTACAGGCTCAAGGCTACACCTACCTAAAACCTTAGCGAGCCTCTTCTGAAACCCTAGTGCGCCTTCGCTCGGGGCAAGCGCCGCCCGCTGCCAGAAAGCAGCCGGCGGCGACTCACTAACCACTAACCACTAACCACTCATCCCGACACCCGGCACATGGACCTGAGCCACCTCTTATCCGACCTCTGGATCATCAGCTTTCTCGGCCTACAGACGGCCGCAGTGGTCCTAACGACCACGCATCTGGTGCTCAGCAACCGCGATGTCCCCTCCACCGTGGGCTGGACTGGGCTGGTGCTGCTCACGCCTTTGGTCGGCGTGGCGCTCTACTGGGTATTCGGTATCAACCGGATCCAGCGCAAGGCACATCGGCTGCGCCCGGAGACCTCGATCCTGAGCGATGAGGCCAGCGTGCGCGCCGAGCAACGCGCCCATCGTCTGCTCGCGAGCCGCTTCCCGGGACTCATTCCACTTGGGCATCTGGGCGATGAGCTGACCTACTCGGTGCTCGAGTCCGGTAATCAGCTGACGCCACTGGCCAATGGCGATGCGGCCTACCCGGAGATGCTAGCCGCGATCGATGCCGCGCGGCGCAGTGTGGCGCTCTCGACCTACATCTTCGATAACGACTTCGCCGGCCGCTTGTTCATCAACGCGCTGCAGCGGGCGCAGCAGCGCGGTGTCCAGGTGCGGGTACTGATCGATGGTGCCGGTCAATGGTACAGCCGCCCGCATACTCCCAAGATCTTGCGCCAGCTCGGCATCCCGACCGGGGTCTTCCTCGAGTCCGCGCTGCCGATCCGTAACCCCTACCTAAACCTGCGCAATCACCGCAAGATCCTGGTGGTCGACGGGCGCCTGGGCTTCACCGGCGGGCTCAATCTGCGCGAAGGCTGTCTGCTCGAGCGCCATCCTCGGCACCCAGTGCAGGATCTGCACTTCAAGGTCGAGGGCCCGGTGGTGCGCGGGTTGATGGATACATTCGGGCTCGACTGGGCCTTCACCACCGGCGAGCGGCTTGGTGGTGATGATTGGTACCCGGTATTGGAGCCAGCCGGTGACAGCATTGCGCGCTGCGTGCCGGATGGTCCGGACGAAGACTTCGATGTGCTGCGCCGATTGATTCTGGGCGCGCTCGCCCATGCGCGGCACCGGGTGCGGATCATCACGCCCTATTTTCTGCCGGATCTGACCTTGATGGCGGCACTCAATGTCATCGCGATGAGCGGGATCGAGGTGCAGATCCTGGTCCCGCAGCGCAACAACCTCCGTTTCGTGCAATGGGCGGCAGAAGCCCAGGCCGAGCAGATCCTCGAAGGCCGCAGTCGCATCTTCGTCACCCCACCGCCGTTCGACCACAGCAAGCTGATGCTGGTCGATGATGCCTGGTGCTTCTTCGGCTCGGCCAATTGGGACCCGCGCAGCCTGCGCCTGAACTTCGAGCTCAACATTGAGTGCTACGACCGCCGGTTGGCGAGCCGGCTGAATGAGCTGGTAGATGAGAAGCTGGCGAGCGCAATCGAGATCCGCGCCGCCGATATGCGGGCTCGCACCTTGCCGATCCGGCTGCGGGACGGCTTTGCTCGGCTGCTGACGCCTTATCTCTGAGGTGATGGGGTCATGGGTAGGGGTCAGGTCTTGCAATCAAGCTTCCGCCTGCTAGACTCCAAGACATGGCTAGACCTCTACGCATCGAATTCGCCGGCGGGCTGTATCACGTCACTTCGCGCGGTGACCGCCGTGAGGCGATCTATCATGACGATGAGGATCGCCAAATGTGGCTGAATCTCTTGGGTGAGGTCTGTGACCGTTTCAATTGGCGTTGCCATGCCTACTGCCAAATGACTAACCATTACCACATCGTCATCGAGACGCCCGATGCCAACCTTTCCAAGGGCATGCGTCACCTGAACGGCGTATTTACCCAGAAGATCAACCGACGCCACGGGCTGATTGGCCACCTCTTTCAAGGGCGATTCAAAGCCATCCTAGTGGAGCGCGATGCGTACCTGATGGAGCTTGCGCGCTATCTGGTGCTGAATCCTGTGCGCGCCGGGATGGTGCTGGTCGCGGAGGACTGGGCCTGGAGCAGCTATCGGGCGATGGCCGGACAAGTACCGGCGCCCGATTGGCTGCAGACCGATTGGCTACTCGGCCAATTCGCCAATGAGCGCTCTCAAGCGCAAGTCCGGTATGCCGATTTCGTTCGCCAAGGGGTCGACCGACCGAGCGTCTGGCAAGGGCTGCGACATCAAGTGTTTCTCGGCAGCGATGGCTTCGTCGAACGCCACTGCGCTGCGGCCAAGCCCTTAGAGCACCTGCGTGAAGTTCCACGCGCACAGCGTCGACCCTTGGCCAAATCACTTGCCGACCTTGCATGCTGTTACCCAGACCGCAGAGAGGCCATGGCCCAGGCCTTCGCGACCGGCGTCTACAGCATGCAGGAGATCGCAGCGTTTTTCGGCGTTCACTACTCGACGGTAAGCCGAGCCGTGCGACAATTCGAGGCCAAGTCCGACTCCGCTCCAACAGTGTAGACGTGGAGTACTTATACTGCTTGAATGCAAGACCTGACCGTATGCCGTAACAGGCTGATTAACTTGCGGGTTGAAGTCCCGCCGATGGAGTTGCTCGTACACCACTGTAGTGCCCCGGAGCGGCGTTTGGGTAACCAAGGGTCGTGAGTTTCGTGGGTGCAAAACCGCAGGCCGCAGCGCAAGCGAACCTAGAGGTAGCCTCGTCACTTA
>NZ_NRRY01000092.1 GCF_016583905.1 Lamprobacter modestohalophilus
CTTGCGTCGACAGATCAGTCGTCGCTTCGGCCCATTACCACGCTGGGCCGCGCAGCGCATCAGCGCAGCCTCTGAAGCGCAGCTCGACACCTGGCTGGATGACATTTTCGATGCGACCAGCGTCAAGGATTTGCTCGGCGATAAGGGCGAGCGCCATTGAAAAGATCACATTCGTGAGGTGATCACATTCGATGTCATGGCATGTCCTCCGTGATGCCGGCCACTGCCCCCCCGTCATTCCGGCCGGGAAGCCGGAATCCAGCGCAGGGAAAGCAACCTCGCAGCAGGCACCGAAGCTCGGCAGGTTGCTGCCCGCTCACCATCCATGGCCTAGGTCCCGGCTTCCCGGCCGGGACGACGAGGGCTAGGCGCGAGAAGCGAAGCGCCGCTTGCCGCTATACTCAGGCCATGACCAGCGACCCCCCAAGCGACCCCATCGAGCCCCGCGACGAGCGCCTGCGCCAATGGCATCGGCTGTTCGGCATCGCGCTGATGGAAGTCTTCGAAGGTGCCCCGTGGCGGGTCGAGCTCGAGCAAGAACTGGCGCTGCGCAGCCAATTGCTCGATGTCGCCATCATTGAGGCCAAGGGAGAAGGGGCCGCACACCGCCCGCTGGAACTGCCCGACGGGCTCGAGAACCTGCGCCCGCACAACCTGCTGACCTACAAATCCCAGCACGAAGCGCTCACCGCTTGGACCCTCGATGAGCTGATCGGCCACTACGTCAACTACCGCAAGCTCAGGCTCAACCCCGACGGCCAACGCCACCGGCCAGACGCCTTCGGCCTCTACGCCGTCGCCACCCGCTTTCCCAAGGCCCTGCAGCGTCGGCATCCGCTGACGCCCACCGCCTGGGAAGGCGTTTATGAGCTCCCCTGGGGCGGACAGCCGGTGCGCCTGATCGTCTTAAACGCCATCGCTAAGCATCCGCGCAACGCGCCCTGGGAACTCTTTGCCAGCGAGCAAGATCGCATCCGCCAAGGGCTGATCCACTACCGCGCCCGCCATCCGCATCCAAGTCGGGGTGGACACTGGGAACTGCTCGAACGCATGCACCTCATCTATCAACGGGAGAATCTTGAGATGGCCTACACGATGGAGGACTTTCTCCGCGAGACCCATGAACTGGTGCTCGCCAACATGACTCCAGAAGAGCGGCTTAAGGGGCTTAATCCGGACGAAGTGCTTCAGCGCTATGATCCTGAAGAGCGCCTCAAGGGGCTTGATCCTGAAGAGCGCCTCAAGGGGCTTGATCCGGACGAAATACTTCAGCGCTATGATCCCGAGGAACGCCTCAAGGGGCTTGATCCGGACGAAGTGCTGCAGCGCTATGATCCTGAAGAGCGCCTCAAAGGGCTTGATCCTGCCACCATCGAAGCCTGGTTAGCCAAGCAGCGCAGGGACCATTAGAGGCCATGGCGCCACGCCGGACAATGAATCCCCTCCGTCATTCCGGCCACGTGCCCTTCCGTCATTCCGGCCCCCCCCTCCGTCATTCCGGCCGGGAAGCCGGAATCCCGTGCAGGGAAAGCAACCTCGCAGCAAACACCGAAGCTCAGCAGATTGCTGCCCGCTCACCCTCCCTGGCCTAGGTCCCGGCTTCCCGGCCGGGACGACAGAGGCATGAGCCGGGACGACGGAGGCATGAGCCGGGACGACGGATGTCTGCGCAGTGGCCCTGAGGCCTTTCGGGTGATGACCGGTGGTTTTTTGAACGCTTCGGCCGCTATACCGCCGAGGAGACCGGGATCATGTTGAACTCGATCACCGTACCCGTGGAGCCAACCCCAGAGATGAAGGCGCTGGGCGAAGCAATCGAAGCGGAACACGCGGAATTGGATCAAACGGTCTGGGTGCATGTGGTGCGTAAGCGACCCGAACACTGGCTCAGGTCTTGTTGTAGGGGCTTGCGTCGGCAAACGCTGGAGCGGTAAACGCCGGTCATCGCCAGCGTTTACGGTAGCCGCGAAGTTGCCGGCGGTCTTTGATGCGCTGCGATTGTCGCTCGAGGGCCGGTTCGCCAATTGACCGGTCACCGAGCTGCCTGCGGCCGATGTCGCCGTGGTGCTGGGCGGCGGCATCGACAGCGGACCACCCAGCCAAGGTTTGACAATCTTTGCTAAGGCGTCCAGCATTTTCGCATCCTCTCACTAACGGACGACACCATGCATGTTTCATTGACCCCTGAGCTGGAAAATCGTGTCCGGGCAAAGGTTGACACTGGCCTGTATAACAACGCGAGTGAGGTGATTCGTGAAGCCTTGCGTTTTATGGATGCCCACGAGGCCTGGGTTCAGGACATCAAGCGCGCGCACCTGCGCGAACAGCTCCAGATCGGGCTTCAGCAGCTTGATCGCGGTGAAGGCATCGCGGTTGATTCCAAACGCAGCTTGGATCGGCTGTTCGACGCCATCCAAGACGATCGACCGGCATGAGCCGTCATCCGTTGGTCATCTCTCCTGCGGCGAGAGATGACTTGGCGGAAATTCACCGCTTTGGCAACCAGACTTGGGGCAAAGCGCAGTCGAGGGAGTATCTCGGTCGATTGAAGGAGCAGCTCTGGGCACTGACGGAGTTTCCGTTGGTTGGTGTTGAGCGTCACGACCTCTTGCCGGAATTGCGAAGTCTGCCAGTCGCCAGTCATCTCGTTTTTTATCGTTTGACCAAGGGTTGCGTCGAGATTGTACGTGTCCTGCACGGTCGACAGGACCCGCATCGCCATCTGCGTTAGCGAGTTCGTCATTGCACTGGGAACCCCGTGCAACAAATCCTGCAGAACCTGAAAGACGGCAGCACCGAGCTGGCCGAAGTCCCCTGCCCACGTGTCGGCCGCGGCGCGCTGCTGATCCGCACCACGCGCTCGCTGGTCTCGGCCGGCACCGAGCGCATGCTGGTGGACTTTGGCAAGGCCAATCCGCTCGACAAGGCCCGCCAGCAGCCGGACAAGGTCAAACAGGTCAAGCTGAGAGAACAGCGGTATTTGCGTGAGCGAGACAAGAGCTAAGCCGGTCAGGTCTCAGTCTGTAAGTACGTCAGGCAGATCCTTGGCAATGTCATCCAGTTTGGCGGCTTGTGTCAGGACAAAGGCTGCGATGTCTGCGATTCGTGATTGTTCTTCGCTTGTATACCCAGTCCAGGCTTGTAATTCGGGGAGCGCCTTTCGAAGCGCTCTGGTGATGCGTCGCATCTCGCGGGCCACGAGTCGGCGTTGCAGGCCGCTCTGGTCGGTCAGTTCGGCCCAGTCGAATGCCCGAACTTGGCTGATGTTGAATTCGTCGCCGATCGCCATGGCAAGTTCATGGTCGACCTGTGGATAGATGCAAACAGCGACAAGATCATAGGAGGGAGCCAGTCGCAGACCGCCAGGTTCGACGAAGAACGAGATGTTCTTGCCATGGGCATCGCTGTTGCCGATCAGGTATTGCACAAGAATCCAACGCAACAGCCCGAGACGCATGGCAGCACCTGATAATGCATGCCTCGCAATGGAGAATAGGCGCTCGATGCTGACGCCATCGCGAATATGGGCCACATCGCGACCGATGCCGAAGTTTCGCTCGTACTTGTGGCTGACGCCAAGATCGAGCGCCTGACAGGCGTCGATGACATGCAGACGCTCGATCTGGTTAGTAACGCGTCGCCGGTCGAAGCGTGGCACGATCAAGACTGGGTCAGGCGTGCGCAGGATGGTGGCGTCGATGGTGGGCAGGCCTAGGCTTGCCGCGAGCTTCAGGCAAAAATGCTCATTGGCGACGAGGTTGGGAAGATTGGAGCTGAGTGGCTCGGGCTTGAGGATGTGGGTCGAAGCCAGACGACCCTCAACGAGATACAGACGATTGTCGTTGATATAGACCGCGAGCTTGTCCTGATAGCCGGCGATGGACATGCGCACGCGCCCGTCCCACACGTTGAAGGGCTGGTGGGGTCTGTTGCGAATCCGCTCGGAGAGCTCCTGTGGGCTGATCTCCCGGCTTGAATTGGGTGCCTGTTCAGGATGTTGCGTTGTCACTGGGAGCAGACTGATGGCGCCGGTGCTTTCGCGACCCAGCGCGAGGAGCAACCCATAGAGGTTTGCCTTGCTGAGGCGATGGGTGGCGGCGGCGTCATCGAGTGCCTTGCCCTCGGGCAAGAGGTTCTCGAAAAAGCGGCGCACGCTGACTGAGTGATGTTGCGCGTTGGCCTGGTCCTGTTGGCTGATTGGCAACGCGGGCGACAGGGGAAAGCTGGCACTGGCGTCCGCCCAAGCAGGGGCGTACTGGAAGGCGAATAAGCCGGTTTTGTCGTCATAGCTGAGCGTACCCATGGGCTGCGCTCCGACCCAGGCATTGAGGTGATGCGCCGTCACTGTTTAGACTCCAGGCGATGGAGCGTATCGGGTAGGTCGGCTCGGGGGATGGCGAGCACGGCAAGTCCCAACTGCTGGGCGATATGCAAGGCTTTATCCAGGCCGATACTGCGAGGCTTGCCGCTCTCCAGTGCCGAGAGCAAGGCAACGGACACGCCGCAGAGGGCGGCGGCGTCATCGATGCGTAGTCCCAACTGGGTGCGGAGGCTGCGGATGAAGGCGCCAAACTCGGCCTGCGTCTCGATGGTTGGCCGGCTGGGCAGGGGGATTGGGCGGATGGTGCGCGCCATTAGCTTTAGGATTCCGAATACTTTTCTTTATTTGGTAAACAATATACCGATCGCCTCAGTCTGCAACATTCTTTCCTGGATACAAGAAATAATTTTGTGCATGCTGAGGCGAACCATGCTGAGGCGAACAGGGCAGCGCGCTAGCGCCCCGCATCCTAGCGGGTGGTAGGAACGGGGGACCGCTTGAGGAGGGGGATATCAACGATCGGGCACGGCTGGATGCGGTCATCGAGACCTACCGGCCGAGTGCGGTGATGCATTTTGCCGCTTACGCCGATGCCAGAAGCCCTGCTAATCTGCATTTCCGACATTCTGATACTGTTTCTGCGCAGCGGCCCCGAGGCCTTTCGGGTGCTCACCGGCGGTCTGCGGCTTGAAGGCGCCTACAAGGTCTGCTCGCTGACCCTCAAAAGCCTCGAGCGCCGACTCGATGGCTTGGTCGCGCCCGACGGCCACTCAGGCCCCGCCTATGTGGTCGAGTTTCAGGCCCAGCCCAGTAACTTCTCAATAAGTCACGGCAACCGGGAGCCGCTACTGCGTTAACATGGCGATCAGACACCCTTGTCCTGACCCTGAGAAGTCCCTGCCTGAGCCGCTGTGATCGAACTCCCACCCATTCCCGAGACCGAGCGCACCGCGCTGATCGATGAGTTGGTACGCCTGATCGAGACCTTGGCCGAGCAGACCCAGCAGCAGACCGAGACCATCCAACAGCTACGCGATGAGATCGCGAGGCTCAAGGGCGAGAAAGGCAAGCCGCGCTTCAAGCCCAGCGGGATGGAGCAGAAGGCCGGGCAAGGCGAGGATCAGTAAGGCGACGAGGACCAGTCCAAAGGCACTCGCAAGCGCCCGGGCTCGAGTAAGCGCGCCAAAACCGCGCAGCTGAAGATCCACGAAGACCGCCGTATTCCACCGCGTCAACCACCCCCACCGGGCTCGCGCTTCAAGGGCTATCGCGACGTGGTGGTGCAAGATCTCAAGATTGAAGCGCACAACACCCGCTACCGCCTTGAGGTCTGGCAAACCCCGGATGGCGAGTGGCTGTGCGGCGAATTGCCGAGCACCCTGCAGGGCGGACACTTCGGCACCGGCCTGCGCGCCTATGCGCTCTACCAGTACCATCACTGTCATGTCACCCAGCCGTTGCTGCGCGAGCAGTTGCTGGAATGGGGCCTCGACCTCTCGGTGGGGCAGATCGACGCCCTGCTCAGTGGACACAACGAGGCGTTCTTTGCCGAGAAGGATGACCTGCTCAAGGTCGGCCTCGAGGTGAGCCCCTGCATCACGGTCGATGACTCCGGGGCGCGCCATCAGGGTCGCAACGGCTACGTGCCCCAGATCGGCAATGACCTCTTTGCCTGGTTCAGCAGCACCGACAGCAAGAGTCGGATCAACTTCCTCACCCTGCTGCAAGCCGGCGATCCGCTCTACAGCTGCACCGCAGAGGCCCTGACCTATTGGCACGAGCAGGGCCTTCCCCAGGCCAAGCGCGAGGCGCTGATGGCCTCCCCGATCCGTGAGCTCACCACCGCCAGCGCCTGGGGCGAGCATCTCAGCGCGCTGGGGATCACCAAGGAGCGCCACCAGCGCATCGCCACCGAAGGCGCCTTGCTGGCGGGGCTCTTGGCCAACGGTCTCTCACGTGAGCTGGTCATCGTCAGCGACGGGGCCGGGCAATTCGCCATCCTGCTTCATGCCCTGTGCTGGGTGCATGCCGAGCGGCTGATCCACAAGCTCATCCCGCTCAATGCGCAGCAGCGCGCCGATCAGCAAAGCGTGCGCGATCAGATCTGGACGCTCTACGCTGACCTCAAAGCCTACCAGCGTGACCCCGATCCTGCGGCCAGCGCCGCGCTGCGCGAGCGCTTCGAGGCGATCTTCACCCAGAAGACCTCCTTTGCCGTCCTCAACCAGACCTTGAAGCGGCTACATCGCCACCAGAGCGAGCTGCTACTGGTCTTGTTGCGCCCCGACATCCCGCTGCACACCAACGGCAGTGAGAACGACATCCGCGGCTACGTCAAATGGCGCAAGATCAGCGGCGGAACCCGCAGTGACCTCGGGCGACGATGCCGCGATACCTTCGCCAGCCTGAAGAAGACCTGCCGCAAGTTGGGCATCTCTTTTTGGGAGTATCTCAACGATCGCATTGAGCAGACCGGCACGATTCCGCCGTTGCCGGACATTGTCCGTGAGCGAGCGGTGGCCGCGGGCGTGCCGTGACTTATTGAGAAGTTACCCAGCCCAAGGCTAAGTCCCTGTACAACCTCGCCGCCAAGATCGGCCTCTATGGCGAGGAGAACCCCGAGCATGAAGTCCTCGGCATGGCCGTGTTCCTGCGCGCGGCGGATATTCCCGAGCGACCGCACTGGGTGCATGCCCCAGGCTCGCCGATCCGCTGCATCAGTCTCGACAGCTTCCTGCGCGAGTGGCTCGCGCGCGAGCCCGACAATTCCTATGTCGCGGTCTTCGCCCCGCTGATCATCGAGACGGATGCCGAGCTGACGCAACGCGCCCCGCTGCTCTGGCAGACGATCCAACAGGCACCGCTCGACGCAGACACCCGCGAGACGTTGTCAGAAGTGTTGGAATTCTGGTTTTTTGAACGCTTCAGCCGCTATACCGATGAGGAGATTTGGACCATGTTGAATCTCGTGACTCCGCTCGAGGAGACCAAGGCCTATCAGTCGATCTTTGCCAAGGGTGAGGCCAAGGGTAAGACTGAGGGTAAGACCGAGGGCAAGACTGAGGGCAAGACCGAGGGCAGGACCGAGGGCAGGACCGAGGGCAGGACCGAGGCGAAGGTCGCAACCTTGCGTCGACAGCTCAGCCGTCGCTTTGGCCCGTTACCACGCTGGGCCGCGCAGCGCATCAGCGCAGCCTCTGAAGCGCAGCTCGACACCTGGCTGGATGACATTTTCGATGCGACCAGCGTCAAG
>NZ_NRRY01000093.1 GCF_016583905.1 Lamprobacter modestohalophilus
GGCAAGATGGCGTGATATCGTGAAAAAACGGCCCATTTTCGCGATGGCAAGCCCCGCGAAGCGTTTTCTTTTTACCACAAACGGTCGCGAGCCCTGGATTCTAGCCCTAAGTCGGACAGGCTCCTAGCGGCAAAGAAGGCCCCCAGCAGGCTGTGACCCAAGGCCAACACCCCGCGCCACAAGCCTTCTTAAACCTCTTGGGCCGCCCGTGCGTCCTCGAGCGATGCCTCAACGAAACTCACCAGTCCTTGCATCTGCTCGATCAGTCGGGAGCCACTATACCTCTGCGGGGCGGCTGGGGTGATTTTTCCTCTCCTCGGCGGAGCGTCATGCGCAAGTCATTGATTGTTCGTTCGCCGCTGGGTAAACGAAATGTTTACCGTCCTGAAGCGCGAATTAATTCAGTGAGTTAGAGACTGCGCAAATGTCTCCAAGGTACTGGCGAACTATAGCGCGGCTTATTCAGTTGCTGACATTGGGGTTGATGGTGACGCCGCGGCGTGCCAGTTCCTGCACGACGAGGCTGGCATGGGGATGGCCTTCATCCGCCAGGCGTTTTGTACCCGCGGCAAGGGCGTCCAGTTGGCCTCGCATCTGCTGAGCCGTGACGACAGTTGGCTCCTGATTTTCATGCAATTCGACGAGGCCGCTGCGTTCCTTCATAAGCTGTGTCGTCTGAAACCCGGTCCAGAATAGCCATGCGATCATCAGGATCAGTAAAGGAAGAAAGAGATTCATGGGGCGCGACTGGCGACCTCGCCCTGTCGTGTTCCGCTCCGATGTGCTCATGGTCTCGTTTCCTCCTCATCAATGATGGGTTGCGACACGTTTCCTGGCCCAGAAGCAGAGGAGGTAGGGGCGTTGACTTGAACGCCGATCCCTTGGGAGGCCAACAATTCCCGAAGTGCCACGTCATTGTGCTGCACGGAGAGTTCAGCCAAGGTTTTTAGCAGGGGCTGATAGATCCCTTCGAGCTGCAGACTCTGCTGAATGTAGAGATTCCGCTCGGACACCTGCACCTGCAGATTCCGGTTTCCATTCAGGATGATGATGTTGGCGACGACGAGTACCAACGAGGCAGCCGCCATCATCATCAGTAGCCAATATTTCGTTTTTTCCATTGCTCCCCGCTTTGATCAATGGTTTACAGATCGCTACGCCGGAATCGACTGACCCTGGCTTTGGGTATGCTGTGACGTGGCCGTAAAGTGTTGTGGGATTGATGGACCGCGGCAATCCAGAGTTCAGAGCCGAGGATTGCCACGGGCCGCTGTGATTAACCCTGTCTCGCTGCAGAGCGGTACTGAAGGCCGACCAATGCCAACAGGCCCGGCAGCAGCAACAGCAAAACGCGTGGTTCGCTGACCGCTGCAGTGTCGCGAATGGTACCCCGGAACGTCAGACTGATATCGAATGACTCTTCAAACCCACTGGCGTTGAAGCCAACGGCGCTTAGGCCAATGCTTTCCTGAAAGATGCCGAAGCCAAGGTCTGACGTGTTGAAGGCAAGGCTTAGATTCGAGACTGAATCGCCCGCGCCAAGGTCGTTGAAGTCACCGAATCCGCTTGTCGTGAATGGCGCGCCGACTCCAGTGAGGTCATAGCTGCCGCGGAGCAGGTCGGCAGGGCCAGTGACGTTATTGCTGAAGCTCAACAAGGTGTTCAGCGTCCCAAAGTCTGGAAGCAAGGTGCCGAAGTCCACTACGAAGTCATATCCGGAAACACTCAGGGTTCCAAGACTCGAGTCCAGCGTAAACCACGGGTTGGCATAGTTGTTGACCTGTGCGAACAGATCCAGGCCGAATGTCCCGAGATCCAGGTCGTCCATGTCCGGGTTCTGGCTGGCAAACTGCAGATAGTCTCCTGAGAGGTCGAAGATCCCAGCGCTGCTGGTGTCTAACCCAATTGCCAAGCTCGAATTATCAGACTGTCCCACCTCTAATCCGGTCAGGCTGCCGCTGCCGTCGAAAGGCCCTGCAGGTAGATTCAAGAACCCGCCGGCCAGGGTGTCGTTGAGGGCTGCGGCCAGTGCCGAGTTGGTTACGGAGACGGTCTTCGCGCTAATCAGATCACCCACATGGACGATGCCGAAGTCTACGCTGGGGGTATCTACCTGGGCCTCGGCTTGCTGGTAGACCCGACCCTCTACCTGGATGGCTTCACTGCCGACAGCAATGTCTGCCGCCTCTGTGGTGCCGGCGCCGGTGGACTGGAAGTCGAGGTTCACAGTGCCGCTGATGTTCTGTGAGCTGCTGGTATCCGCCAGTCCCAGGGCCAGGCTGGTGGTATCCGTACCCTCGGCGGCCAGGTTGTCGATGTTTCCGCTGCCGGTGAATCCGGCGTCCACGCTGCCAATGTCCGCCTTGAGGCCTTCGGTGAAGGCGTCAGGAGACTGGTTGGTCACGCTGATGTTTTGCGTAGGCGCTGCGTCACCCACCCGGGCGGCCAGGACCACCGGTTGCGTGGTGTCCACCTCCGGGCTGGCCAGGCGGTAGACTGCACCCTCGACCTGGATGTCCTGAGAGGCCAAAGTCAGCTGTCCGCCGCCGAGGTTTCCGGCATCGGAGACAAAGCCGATGGTGGCGGTGCCGGCAATGGCTCCGGCTGTGGCCGTGTTCATGCCTACCTGCAGACTGTTGGTGTCCGTTGCGCCGGGCCCAAGGTCGTCAAAGCTGCCGGAGGCGGTGATCGGTGCGTTGCCGGTGATCGTGGCGTCCAAGGCTGCCTGCTGGTTGCCGCTGGCCTGGTTGGTCACGCTGACAAAGGCGGTGGGCGAAACAGCCCCTTCGCGCACATTGCCCAACAGGATGGGCTGGTCGGTGTTGATCACAGGAGCCGCCTGGTCCACCACGGTTCCGGTAGTTTGGATGGTCCCAGTCACCCCGAAGTCCTGCGAACCTACGCCCAGGATACCCAGTCCGTTGCTCACGCCGTTCACTGCGCCGGCGCTGAAGTAGTCCACCGCAATGGCGCCGTTCACGGTCCCGGCGCTGGCGGTGTTCACGTTAACCACCATGCTGGATATATCCGTCGAACCGGCCACAAGCCCGGAAATGGACCCACTGCCGCTGATCAGGTTTGAGCCCGTCCCGGAGGCGACCCCGAACTGGGCGTTGAGGTCTTCCACGAAGCCATTCGGCCCAGGGGCGATGTTGGAGATGGACAGGTTCTGGCTCACGCTCTGACCCACCTGGACCACGCCGAAGTTCAGGCTGGTGGTGTTCAGGTTGCCCTCGGCCACCTGGTAGACATTGCCGCTGACCGTGATGGTCTGGCTGCCGACACTCTCAGCCGCAAGCCCGCTGGTTCCCGTGCCGTCGGTCTCGTAGTTCAGCGTCACGCTGCCGGTCCGCGCGCCGGCCGCCGTGGTGTCGACGCCAACGCTCATCGAGCTGTTGTTACTACCGCCACCGGCCAAAAGACCGATGGTTCCGGCATTGTTCACGGCCTCGCCGTTATTGGCCCCGAAGCCTGCGTTCAGCCCCTCGGTGTACGCACCCGAGGGAGCGGTGTTGCTCACGGTCAGGGCCTGGCTCTCCGTGCCACCCACGCGCTGGTTTGCAAGGGTCACCGGATCTGGCGTGGCGCTGCCCTCGGCCATGTTGTAGCCCGTGGCGCTCAGCGCGATGCTCTGGCTATTGACGTTCTGGGCTGTGAAGCCGGCGTCGATGTGTGTGCCGTCCGTGGTGTACTGGATTTCCAGTGCGCCGGTGTTCACCCCGGCCTGGCCGTTGTCCACCGTAGCGGACAGGGCGTTGGCCTGGGAAGTGCCGCCGTCGATCAGGCCGGCTCCCAGGTTGTTGGTCGCGGCGAAGTTGCCGGTGGTGACAGCCGTGCCGATGCCCAGCTTTTCCGCCCCAGCGCCGGTGGTCAGGTTTTCCACATCGAAGCTCTGGCCCGGACCTGCCTGGCCAACCCGGAAGTTGCCCAGATCAATCGGTCCGGCGGGCGTGGCGCTGCCTTCAGCCAGGGAGGTGGCCATGCCGGTGATCTGGATGGTCTGGCCGGCGACGTTGTCGAAGTTGCTGACCACGCCGATGGTCTGACCGTCCAGGGCGCCACCGCTGGTGGCGTTGAAGGTCACGCTCAGATCGCCGATGTTCTGACCGGCTTCGATGGGTCCGAAGTTCTGGGCCGTGACGCCAGTGCCCGAAAGGCGCGCGTCGGTGAGGTCCCCGGTCCCGGCCGCAGTCTGCACCGCGCCGCGGATGTCCGCGCCGCTACCGGTGTTCGCGATCTGATAGTCCACGGTGGTGGAGGTCCCACCGCGGACATTGCCCAGATCCAGGGTCACGGTGTTCGTGCCGGCAGTGGTTACGTCACCGGTAATACCCATGTCGGCGTTTTCGCCGACGATCTGGCCGGTGCCGACCACATTGGCCCGGGCGTCGAATGCGTTGCCCGTGCCGGTATTGGCATTGGTGTAGTCCTTGGAGACGATGAAGTCATTGCTGCCCAGGTTAAGGCTGCCGGATGCCGTGCCCTGATGGTTCAGGAAGTCCGCGCTGCTGGCTTGGGTGGCCGAGCTGAGATCCAGCGCGCCGTCGGTCTGAATGGTCACCGTGCCGCTGCCGCCCTGGATGCCGCCAGTCATGGCCAGGGTTCCGCCCGTGGCCTCGATCAGGCCGCTGTTCACCGGGCGCGGGGTAACCGTGCCGTAGCCGGTCAGGGTGCCGGTGTCGGTGTTGGTCAGGCTTTTGGCATCCAGCGTGCCGCCGCCAAGCTGCAACAGACCGGAGTTGGTCAGGTCTTTGGAGGTGGTGTAGTCGCGATTGTCCAGGATGCGCAGCGTGCCCTGGTTGGTGGTCAGGCTGCCTTCAAGGTTTGTCGTGCTGAGAACCTCGGCGGCACGAAAGACGGACCCCGCCCCTTCAAGAATTATCTCGGCGTTGTTGTTCACGATCGCCGGACCGCGGATCTCGATCACCGAGCCGTCCCCGGCCGCCCGCCAGGTGCCGCCGGTCAATGTACCGGCTTGGTTGTTCAGCGTGATGCCGGTGCTGGTGTAGGTCACGGAGGAACCGTCCAACGCCTCCACCAGTCCCTGGTTGTCGAACTGGGCGCCGGTAAGCACCATGCCGCCCGCGCCGGAGGAGCGGAGTGTTCCGGTGTTCACCGAGGCCGAGGGATTTGGTGCACTGTCGTAGTGGCTGATTGTGAGCGCGGTGTCACCGTCGGCCTCGATCAGCCCCTCGTTGCGCAACCCGAGCTGGTTGCCGCCGATATTGCCAATACCGCCGCCGCCCCGGATGGTGTGCCCGGCCGCATTGGTCAGCAGCGTGGGGCTGCCGCCCGCATAGAGTCGCGAGCGAATCGTGTCCGCCATCACCAGGGTGCCGGTGCCGCCTAGGGTAGTATCCCCATTGACGAGCAAGTCAGTGTTGTTCGCGCCCGCGTCGATCACGATCTCGCCATTGTTGGTGATGTTTCCGGCGATCCGTCCGGTCTCCCAGTTGGAGACCTCAACGCGGCCCAGGTTGGTCACGCCATCGATGGTGGCCGAACTCGAGAGGCGCATCACGCCGGTGCCCGCGGTGTCCAGCGTACCACCGACGATCCGGGTGCCGGAGACCATGTCCACCAGCGCGTTGTCTTGGGCCTCGATCAACCCGCCATCATTGTCAAAGGTGTTCCGCAGCGTCAGCGTGCTCTCCGACAGCGCCCGCATCGTGCCGCTATTGACCTGGGTCTCCCCACTCAATCTCATGTTCAATCCAGCGCTACCATCAGCCTCGATGGTACCCAGGTTGTTCAAGGTCAGGTTGCCGCTCAAACCGAAGTTGCCGGAGGCTCCGCGAATGGTGTGGTCCGCGCCATGGGTCAGCGTTGGAATTGGGTCACCCGTGTTTATCCGCGTGCCGTAGACAAGGTTGGTGGCCTGGTCGCTCATCGTCAGTGTGCCGCTGCCGCCGAGGGTGGTGTCACCGGAAATGATCAGTGACGTTGACCCCCCGGTCGACTCCAGTGCGATGCTGCCGTCATTGATCACGGTGCCGGCAAGCCGGCCGGTCTGGCTATTTGCGATGGTGATGTTGGCATCGGTGGTGAGGTCGGCGAGTATGGCGTTACCGCGCAGGTCGAATGCGCCTGCACCGGTCAGCGTGCCGCCCTCGATCCGACCGCTGGTGATTGCCACCGTGCCCCCCGATGCCGCCTCGATGGTGCCGGAAGTGGTGCCAAGGAAGTTTTCCACTGTGCCGCTGCTGATCGTCAGCGTGCTGCCGTCCGTTGCCCGCAGGGTGCCGCTATTGCGCCGGGTCACTTCGTCGGTCGTGCGCAGGTTCAGTGTCAGCCCTTCACTGCCCACCGCCTCGATGGTTCCGGCGTTGTCCAGTCCGATCACAGAGCTTCCGATGTTGCCCGACCCGCTGATGCTGTGATCGGCAGCCTGGGTCAGGGTTGAACCGAAGCTACCAGTGATCCGGTTCCCGGTCTGATTGCTCATCTGCACCGAGCCGGTGCCGCTCAGCGTGGTGTTACCTTCAATCGACAAGCTGGTCGTGCCGCTGGTGGAGTCCACCGAGATGGTGCCGTCGTTGATGACGGTGCCGGCAAGCCGGCCGGTCTGGGCGTTCGCGATGGTGATGTCGGCGTCGCTCGTCAGGTCGGCGAGCGTGGCGTTGCCGCGCAGGTCGAATGCACCCGCGCCGGTCAGCGTGCCGCCCTCGATACGACCGCTCGTGATCGCCACCGTGCCACCCGATGCCGCCTCGATGGTGCCTGCGGTAGCGCCAAAGGCGTTTTCCACCGTGCCGCTATTGATCGTCAGCGTACTGCCGTCCGTGGCCCGCAGGGTGCCAGTGTTGCGCCGGGTCACGTCGTCGATCGTGCGCAGGTTCAGCGTCAACCCCGCGCTGCCCACGGCCTCGATGACCCCGGCATTGTCCAGCCCAATGAAATTAGCACCGATGCTGCCTGACCCGCTGATGCTGTGATCCGCAGCATGGGTCAGGGTTGAACCGATGCTACCAATGATCCGGTTGTTAGCCTGGTTGCTCATCTGCACCGAGCCGCTGCCGGTCAGCGTGGTATCGTCCTGAATGGATAGGCTGGTGGTGCCGCCGGTGGACTCGAGGGCGATGGTGCCAGTGTTGGTGATCGTCCCTTCGATGGGGTGCAGCCTTGTAATGATGTCGCCTTGAGGAGTACGCTATAACCTCCTGATGAAGCAGACAGTAATGGAATGGTCCGCCCCGCTCCTCCAACACACCCCGAGCGGGCACAATAAGCGATGATGAGAACCCATCGTCAACCAAGGTAGCGGAGCAGACCAATGACAGAGACTCACAAAGACCGGGCCATCACG
>NZ_NRRY01000094.1 GCF_016583905.1 Lamprobacter modestohalophilus
ATGGCTCCATTATCCCGGTCCTGAGCTGGCTCCATTATCCCGGTCAGGCGGTGGCTCCATTATCTCGGTCAGAGGGTGGCTCCTTTATCCCGATCCCCGGGTGGCTCCATATGCGCGATCATTGACAGGTTCTTCGCGGTGGGTGACGCGCGGATCGTTGGGACGCGGCACGGTCTCGAGCGTGAAGCGCTCCGGCATCACAAAGCTGATGATGAAGCTGTCGCCGTCGGTCTGCGCGGGGCGTTGCGTCACCGGGGCGGTCATCTCGATCCGTGTTCCGGCTTGGTCATCATCGCTGGCCGCCGGGCGCTGCGTGACGGGTGCGGTCATCGCGATCTTCTCGGCGGCTTGGTTGTTGCCGAAGATGTAGTCGGCAAGGATGCCAAAGGCCTTGCCCCTGACCTTGTCGAAGCGGCCCTGCACCTCGGTTTCAGCGAGCACTTGCGGCTGATAGCGGCGCAGCTCGAAAACGGGACCTTCACGGACGACCTCGTAAGCCGGTTCTTCGGTGGCCATTGCTTGCCCTCCCCAAACTGTCAGTAGCATCGTCAACGCGATACGCGTCAAGCGTTGCGTGTGCCTGTTCATCATCAATGTCCTCGTGCGGCTGTCGTGTTGGCAAGACGGGTTTGGTGGTGACGAGCCACACTTCATGCAAAGCAAGCCCGCGCCACCGAGACCCATCGGGCAGATGGCATCAGGATACCCAAAGGTCGCGTGCGGGAACGTCGCCAGCCACAAGTCGCTATTCAGATCGCGAGCGCCACAACGCGCTGTCAGCGATGGCTACTTTCAAAGGGGAACACAAAGGGGCCAGCAGCGTTCTCCAAGCCATGCTAAAGTGCTTCTTAGACAAACACTTAAACTATGTTCCCTGCTAAAGAACCTTCGCGAACACCTCGAGGCCGAGGAAGCGGCGCGTCAGGCGGCTGAAGAGGCACGCAAAGCCGCGCAGGAAGCCGCGCTTGCAGAGGCCCAAGCACAGCGTCAAAGCACCCTGATCGCGCTGTGCAACGCTTACGCTGACGCCTTGGAACAGCAGGGCAAGCGGAAGAGCGCCGGCAATGCCAGATCCGTGTTCAAGGTGCATGTGGAAAAGGCTCATCCAGACCTAGCCCGAGCACCGGCGCGCGACATGACGCCGCGCGACATGGCGACCATCATCCGTAGGGTTCGGGAAGCGGGCAAAGAGCGCACGGCTGGGGTGCTGCGTAGCTACTTCGAGCCGCCTATGCGATGGCGATTCGCGCGCCTTACGACAGCGCAGCCAATGCGACGATGGCCACCTTTGCGGTGGAGATGAACCCGGTCGATGCCATTCCGACGATTCCGGTTCGCGCCGGCCATCGCACCCTGAGTGCGGCCGAACTGCGCAACTATCTTGCCGCGCTGAGCGATGAACTGCCTGATCTCGCGTTGCGACTTGCCGTGCTTGCGGGCGGACAGCGCATGTCGCAGCTGCTCAGAACGCGGGTGGCTGACTACAATGAGGGTACCCAGACGCTGCGTCTCTGGGACACCAAGGGCAAACGTCGCGAGCCGCGAGAACACCTGATCCCGCTCGCACCGAAAGGCGCGGCCTTGGTGGCTCAGTTGATCGAACGCGCACAGCAGAAGGTTGAACAAGCGGGGTCCAGCGCATCCGACCGACCGCGACCGCCAAGTCTTTCGCTCTGGGTGTCGACAGGTGGCGCGACGATGGCGGAAACCACGCCCGGCAAGCGGCTTGTCGAGATCACTGCCGTCATGAAGACCGAGCCGTTTAACCTCCGCGATATCAGGCGTACCATCGAGACCATGCTCGCCAGCATGGGGATCAGTCGTGAGACGCGCGCGCAACTGCTCAGTCATGGCCTGAGTGGCGTGCAATCTGTTCACTATGATCGCCATAGTTACATCAACGAAAAGCGCGCAGCATTGCAGGCATGGGAAGCGCACTTGGCGTCGATTAAGGCCATCAGCTAGCGCAACATTCCTGCTGAGCAGCGGGAAACCGCAGAGCAACGAGGCTGTATTTTCTCCAAGCGCATGTGGGGGCATGACCCCTTGATCAGCGTCCTACTCCGTCCGACCAGCGCCTTTTCAGCCCACAGCGAGCCATCGGTTAACCCTGGCAAACCCGAATGACGATCGAACAATGATGACCATGAGCCAAAACGAGCTGTTAGGACGGGTTACTGTCCGCCCAGAGGTGTTCGGCGGAAAGCCCATCATCCGCGACCTGCGCATCTCCGTCGAATTGATCTTGAGCCTGCTCGCTCAAGGCGAATCCTCGGAGGCCATTCTGGATGACTATCCAGACCTCGAGCAGGCCGACATCAACGCCTGCCTCGCCTATGCGCACAGCATGATCGCCCATGAGCGGATCGATCGCATCGCGGTCTCGGGATGAGGTTTCTCGTCGACCGTTGCGCGGGGCGGCGGCTCGCGCACTGGCTGCGCGAGCAAGGCCATGACGTCCGCGAGGCCACTGAAATCAGCCCTGATCCCGGCGACCAAGCGCTCCTCGGATGGGCGGTTCGTGAAGAACGGGTGATCGTCACCATCGATAGCGATTTCGGTCTGCTCGTGTTCTTCCAGAACCAGCCGCATACGGGGATCGTGCGTCTGCCGGACGTACCGGCCGCGCATCGCATTGCCTTGATGGCGCAACTGATCGAGCGTTATGCGGCCGATCTTGCCGAAGGCGCGATTTTGACGGTCGGGACCGAACGCGTGCGTGTCTCACGCACAGCCTCTCGCTCGAGTTAATACAGGACAAGACTCAGCTCACCCAAAGCGGCGCAATCTCCTCACAAGCCATCATCGCGATGGATGGCTGTGATCTGTTTGACCGTGCGATCATTGCATCTTAAATCCCCGCGACGAGTCCCATGATGTCCCCGCTGCACGGCGTTTTGCTGGATCTGGCCACCATCGATCAAGGCGACCTTGATCTGTCCCCGTTGGACCGAGCGTGTGGCGCTTGGCGACGCTATCCGCAGACAGAACCGACCCAGATTCTAGAGCACCTCGGCGATGCACAGATCGCGGTGACCAACAAGGTGGCCCTGGATCGCGCTGTGCTGACCTCGGCCCCTTCCCTGCGACTGATCTGCATTGCCGCGACCGGCACCAACCATGTCGACCTGAATGCGGCGCGCGAGCAAGGCATCGCGGTGGCGAATGTGGTGCGCTATGCCACCCCGGCGGTGGTGCAGCATGTGTTCGCGCTCATCCTGGCCCTGACCACTCGCCTGCCCGAATATCAACGCGCGGTTGCCAGCGGTGCCTGGCAGCAGCATGAGCGCTTCTGCCTGATGGACTATCCCATTCGCGAACTGGCCGGACGGACCCTCGGCATTCTCGGCTATGGCGAGTTGGGTCAGGCCGTTGCCCGGGTCGCCGAGGCCTTCGGGATGCAGGTGCTGGTCGCCCAGCGCCCTGGTGGCGCTGCGCGCGAGGGCCGAGTGGCGCTCGAGCAGCTGTTGCCGCAGATCGATGTGTTGAGCCTGCACTGCCCGCTCACCGACACCACGCGCGGGCTGATCGGCGCGCGCGAGCTGGGGCTGATGCGCCGCGACGCCCTACTGATCAATACCGCTCGCGGCGGCATCGTCGATGAATCGGCGCTGGCCGAGGCCCTGCGCCTTGGCGCCATCGGTGGCGCCGGCGTCGATGTGTTGAGCACCGAGCCGCCGCGTGGGGGCAATCCGCTGCTGAGGTCGGACATCCCCAACCTGATCGTCACGCCGCATATCGCCTGGGCCAGCCGCGAGGCTCGGCAGCGTGTGGTGGTGGAGATCGCAGCGAATATCGAGGCCTTTTTAGCGGGCATTGCGCGTCATCGGGTGGAGGGCGACGGGTATGCAGCATGGTTCAACCCTGATGTGCAGATGAGACGTTCTGCCAGTCCAGCGTCGCCGGCATTGACGTCTTCAACCGACCAGTAACGTCGTTCGATGGATCGCGAGCCGCTCTTTGTGCTTGTCGGTCAACGGCAAGGGACGCTGCCAGCGCAACGCGGCACGGGCTGCCTCGCTCAGCAAGGGCGAGAAGCACGGCTCACCGCTGTCCTCAAAGCTAACCAGGCGGCGATCGAAGGCAGCATCCCAGAGCGCCGAAAGGAGCAGGCCGTTGTGCACATCGAGCCGCTCGGCATCGCTGGTGCAGTCTGACCAGGGGATGATGTGCGACGCGCGCAGGAGCTCGGCGTCGGTGATGCCGGTGAGCGGGCAGCGGCCCTGCCAGTAGTCCAGCAAGCACGCGCGGAAGATGTCTTGGCCGATGCGCTGTATCACCAGCCGCTCGGCCTCGGTGGTCTTTGGCAGGCCTTTGACCTTAGTTTGAAACGCCATCAGCGGCCCCTCGGGCAGGCTGGCCGAGAGCCGGTAGACATGCGGCAACGCGCGGTAGAACTCGCCTAGGGTTGGAAAAGCATAGCGAGCTTGACCTGGCCCCGGCATCGCGGCTTCTGGGAGGCCTAGCTCTTCGATGACGCCCGCATGATCCAGCGCGAGGAACCAAGGTCCTCGGGCACCTGTCGCCGCGAGATGGATCTTGCCCGGCACCGTGGTCGACGCGAATCCCGCCCAGCCTTCGCGGTGCCCAAGCTGGCGGCGAAAGCCGTGCTGCCAGGCCGCCTTTTCGCACTCTTCGCGGACGATGAAGGACTGTGGATCCTGAATCGGCCTCATGCGACCCAGTGAATAACCTGCTTGTCGATCATGGTCTGGAGCCGCGGTGCCGGGCCACCGGGGTATTAGTGGTCCCGACGGTGTTTCTTCAGCCAAGCCTCGATCGTGGCAGGATCAAAGCGCGAAAACACGTCCTCAGGATCGAGCCCCTTGAGCCGCTCCTCAGGATCGAGCCCCTTGAGCCGCTCTTCTGGGCCATAGCACTGAAGCACCTCATCGGGATCGAGCTTACGGATGGACTCTTTTAACCATTCGTGGGCTTCGCGTTGCATGTCTTCAAAGGTGTGAGCCATGTTGCCGTCTCCGAGCAGGTGGTGGGCGAGGAGGTTGGAGAGGTGAAGGCCGATCTCGCTGCGCGGATGATACTGGTGTAGCGCCGCGCGTTGCTGCGCTTTGTTGCTGGAGAATAGCCGCCAGGGGGCGTTGTGCGGCAGCGCGCGCAGGTCGTTGATGACGATAAGGCGCACCTCGCGGGTGCCGGCGCGCAGGGTATAGATGCCGGGCTGTTCGCTCCTTTGACAACTGCCGGGCGGGAGTTGTTTGATCAGCTTGCGTGGAAAATGCGTGGCAATGGCGTAGCTGCGGAAGTCGACCGCTGGCAGCAGGGGATAGGCCTTGTTGGGTTCGCTGACGGGGCGCTCATCATCGGCGGGCCGCTGTTGCAGCGCACGGATGGATGCGAGCTTGCGGTAGGTGACGTAGTGGCTGTTGAGCTCTTCCAGCGCCCAGGCGTCATAGGGCGCGCCGGCGGCTTTGAAGCTGAGCAGGTTGTGCGCGGCGAGGTCTTCGAGACCATCGGGGCATGGCAGATCCTCGGCTGCGACTTGAGTGCCGCGACGGTTGCTGCTGACCGCTGCGGCTTGCTCGATGATCAGCACATCTAAGCGCTGGCTGCGGAGGGCGAGTTCTTCTTCGGTGCTGACACTGTAAGGCAGCCCGATCAGTGCATCGGTGAGGGCTTTGCCGAGCAGTTCATGCCAGGCGATACGGTGGACGCGGCTCATATCAGCAGTTTAGCCGATGGGCTGCTGGTAGGCATAAGCTTGAGCCACGAGCCTCGGCAGCGGCTCCTTTAAGGGTCTGAGCGTCTACCGGATACTTTGGCATGTTCAGGCCGCAATCCTGGTTTCGGCGACGAAGGCCTCCAGCACCTGCTCATCATCTTCCAGTAAATCCGGGCCGAAGTTTTCCAGGTGATAAGCGATGGCGGATTTGACATCGCTCAGCGCCTCCTCGTAGCGGAATGTCGACCGCCTTCGCGCAACAGTAAACAGCCATGTGCGGTTAAGTGTCGGATCAACCGAAGATCTGTTCTTGGCCGCTGTCTGTCTTAACACGTCAAAAGCGCCGCAACGCGCCAAGCCTCGCCAGCGCGTTGAGGCACAGGGGGAAAGAAACGGACGCGCCTTAACGCGCTGTTGTTTCTTTCCCTATAGGGCGGCGCGTTATTAGGAAGCGAGTGTCGTTGGCGCCTTGAAAGGGGCATGGTCGAGGTCTTTCGAGGTCAACGCGCCGGGCTGATCGAGCACCTCCTCCGGCGAGCGCTTCAGCTCGACGAAGCTCTCGAAGGCGTAGCCCGTGCGCTTGATCCAGAGCTCCGGCAGATTGGGCGGCGCATAGCTCAGCTTAGCCCTGGCCAGGATCATGAGGCTGCTCTAGGGATCGGGCTTGCAGCCGGGGGGCGGTCGCCGGTGGCTCTCGTCATCGGGATTCCAGGCTTGGAGGACGGTGGTCATGCGCGAGCCGTCGGCTAACGCCGATCCCCCTCGGCAACTGTGCGGGCCCAGGGTCGTGGCGCGGGCATTCGCCTGACCGGTGTGGTGAACGAAACGCACGCAACAGTCCAAGGTGCGAACAATGCGTCGAGCGGAGGTGATCAGGGCTTGTTCGTTGTCATTCACGGCCTGCTCAGTGGCGCCGAATGACACCAGCGGGTCGAAGGTCACCACTGCCGGGCGGTCGTCGCGATGGGCGCGGCCTAGGTCATCCGCGAGGCGCGTGAGCACCACATTGCCCTGGATCAACTGCGTCAGCTTCAGGCTTGAGCCACAGAGATCCCAAAAGAGCACACTGTCGAACACGCGGCGGCGCTGGACCTCCGACAGTTCGAGGGCGGCCACGATCTCGCGCAGGCGGGCCAGGAGGCGCTCGCGGCGGTCCTCAGCGGTCACGAACAGCGTCCAGCCGGGTTGCTCGATCCGCAGCCCCCAGAGCGGCGCGCCGAGCGCGATCATCGCGGCCTCATAGAGCAGCAGAGTGGTCTTGCCGGTGCCGCCGGGGGCGACCACTTGCGCCACGTCGGCATACAGGTAGCGGTCCACGATGCAGCGCGGCGCCAGGGCCGCACCGGCGATCTCCACATCGGACGGGATCAGCACGCGGCGCGACGGTGGTCGGGTCTCGATCCTCGGTCCTTCGGCGACCAGGGCATCCAATTCAGCCTGTGCGC
>NZ_NRRY01000095.1 GCF_016583905.1 Lamprobacter modestohalophilus
CGCGCGGATTCCATCAGGGCGCGAGGAGCGATCACGCCACCTCATCACGACGCCGGATATATGGCCGCAACGTTTCCTTCTGCTGAACAGTCAAGTGGCTCTTGCATCGCGGGGCGGACCATATATGAGGATCAATGCGGCTCAGATTGAGCCGTTGGCGCTTCACTACATCGACGCTAAGCGTGACTTGGAAGACGACATCCGCAAGCAGGGCTCGTTCTGGCGCCGCATGACAGAGGATCTCGGTTTGTCGGACGCCGACGTGGAGTCCTTTGAGAACGCGCTCTCCGACCTGAACCACAAGCTCGTCAGCAAGAGCGGTATTCTCAACCATCTTAAGGAGAACTTGGCCGATGTCCGCCGTGTGGTCTCGGCCGAGGGCGGTGAAATCGACATCTCTCCGGTTGCCCGAAAATTGCGCGACCTTTCGAAGGGTGTGGATGTCTCTTTTGCGGCCCCGGGCTCACAGCCGTTTCCGCTGGCTCGACATGGAATGGGAACGCGCAGCCTGGCATCCCTTCTCGTTTTCCGTGCTTTTGCCTCTTGGCGGGGGCAGCAGGCGGCTGATGCCGGTGATCATGTCCATTCTCTCCTTGCACTTGAGGAACCAGAGGCGCATCTGCATCCACAAGCCCAGAGGTCCTTCTTCTCTCAGGTGAAGTCCATCCCTGGCCAGCGCATAGTGAGTACGCATTCGCCCTATTTTGCTGGGCAGGCGCAGTTAGAGGACCTTCGGCTTTTTGTCCGACGAGACGGTGAAACGACAGTGACCAAGCTAAGGGTGTCGGAGCTCGAAGGCGACGATGCGAGGAAACTCCGTCAAGGAGTTGTGAATACCCGTGGTGATCTCCTGTTCTCACGGGCGGTCGTTTTCTTCGAAGGTGAGACCGAGGAGCAGGCGTTACCGATTTTGGCAGAAGCCTATTGGGGATGCAGTATCCACGAGCTAGGGTTCAGTTTCGTTCGTGTCGGCGGCAATGCGAACTACTTTCCATTCATTTGGCTCGCAAAACGACTGGAGATTCCCTGGTATGTGTTCTCCGACGGCGAGACCGACACGATCAAGCATTTGAAGCGGGCCCTCGCCAAGTCTGGTCATACGGATGCCGGTGCTTGCCAAAATGTGTTTGTTATTTCGAACGGTAACAACTTCGAGACTCACTTGGTGGCGGAGGGGTATATGGCTGAAATCGAAGCGGCTTTCGATCGGGTGCAGGGCAAGGAGCGTTTTCTCGACGACTATATCGACTCGATGCACGGCAAAAGGGGAAAGAAAAATAAGACTCGAGACTACAAGTCCGAGGACGGTCGTCAGACAGCGATCCGCGATGTCATGGTTGAGAAAAAAACACGCATGGCCGAACCGCTTGCGATGGCCCTTTGTGCGATCACCGACGAGACGCGAAGGTTTCCGCCCCTGATCAAGGCATTATTTGACACGATGGCCTCCGATCTTGGGCTTACACAGGCTGGAGAAGGCGGCCTGTGAGTAGCGCGAGACTGTCGCCCGCTCAGACCCGCGTGGTGACGCATGTTGAGGGCGCACTGCTGGTGGTGGCCGGGCCTGGGACTGGCAAAACACGCGTTCTAACGGAGCGTATTCGGCGGCTGCTGACCGAGGTTCCGGGCCACTTTCGGGTTCTCGCGCTGACGTTTACGAACAAGGCGGCAAACGAGATGAGGGAGCGTCTGACTGATCTTGGCAACGAAAGCCAGAGGGCGTTCGTCGGCACCATGCACAGCTTTTGTCTTGAGCTGCTCTCCGAGCGTGGCAAGCCCGTGGGTGTTGAGGCGCTTCCCCAGGTCTTCGAGCAGTATCAGGACAGGAAGGAGATCCTGATCGAAGCGGTCAAGCAGGACCCACTGCTTGCAGATGCACTGGCTTCTGAGCCTAATTCGAAAGCCGTTGCCCGCAAGCTTGACCAGTGGCTGGCATCAATCTCATGGCTTAAGGCTCATCCGTCGGCACTCGAAGGCTTCGATGACGAGATTGGAAGACGTGTACTCGAGGCTTACGATGCTGGTCTTCGCGCTAGCGGGGCCTACGACTTTGATGATCTGCTCCTGCTGACTTGCCGGCTTTTGAATGAGTATCCGAAGATCGCCGACTTCTATCGGCGACTTTACCGCTTTATCTGCATTGACGAGGCCCAGGATCTGAACGAGGCTCAGTATTCGGTCCTGATGGCTCTCTGCGGGGATTCTTTTCGCAATTTGATGATGGTGGGTGATCCGAAGCAGTCTATTTATGGCTTCAACACCTCTAGCCCTGAATTTATGTGGCGGTTTCGCGAAGAGTTTGAAGCTGACGAAATCGAATTGACAGAGAACTTTCGCTCATCAAGGGCCGTGGTTGATGCCGCGAAAGCCCTGGATTCGAACTACCAGGTTGAAGGGCAGCTGCCTATCCAGGGGTTGGTCGAGGTGCTCACCGGAGAAGATGAGCAGGAAGAGGCCGAGCTGATCGCTGATAAGCTCGAGACCTTGCGCACCTTGGGGCACGAAGATGTCGAGGGCAGCATTGTCTGGGAGCGTTGCGCGGTTCTCGGGCGTACCCGTTTCGCGCTGATGGCGGTAGAGGCGGAGCTCAGGGCACGCGGCATTCCCTACTACAAGCGCTTGACGGCCAACCACGAAAATGAGTCCGAGGTGATGGAGGACTTCGCGCTAGCGCTTCGTGTCATGGCCAATCCTAAGGACAAGCTCCACCTCTCTGCCTTGGCAAACCGCTGGAAGACATCCTTGCCGCCATTGACTGGGGAGCCTAATGCGATTGATGGGATTGCTTCGATGGCTGCTTCTGCAGGTACGCGCAGGGCGAGGGCAGTTACGGACGCGCTTGTGGCTATTGCGGCGAGGACCCAGCGGCTGGACATGAGTTCTGGAGTCGACGTGATCAGGGGATACGCTGACACTCTAGAAGAGGAAGACAAGCGGGCTATTTATGAGGATGCCGCAGTATTCGGCCAAGAATGGGATCAATATCTGCGCTCTGGTCCATCTAACCGAAGCGTTGGAGGATTCATGAGCAATAAGGCCCTTGGGGCGACTCAGCAGGCGGCACGGGAAGGAGTTGCCCTGCTGACTGTACATTCCTCGAAGGGGCTAGAATTTGATGTCATTTTTGTCGCGGGAATGGCGGAAGGGGTTTTTCCAGATTATCGCGCCTTAGGTAAGTCTAAAGAGATGGCCGAAGAGTCGCGAAATGCTTTTGTTGCCTTTACACGCTCGAAGAGGCTTCTTTATCTCTCGTATCCACGTCAACGCAAAATGCCTTGGGGAGACACTAGGGTGCAGCAACCGTCTCGGTATCTCAAACAGTGCATGACGAAATCCACTTGCTCTGCTTCTTGGCCTGCGCCCTTGTCTTTAGCCATGCACGCCTGACAATGGGCAACTCCACCCAAGACATCCAATGATGACATAATGAGAACGAATACTGAGATCAGGTCTGACGGACTGCGCTCGTTGACGGCATCCTTAGGCGTTATCGAGGCGGAACGATTCATCGCATTGATCAATCGTGAGCGATTTGATTACACACAATGGCGACAAGATCAATGGGCGGAGGAAACGGTTGCGTCGTTGGCGCAGCGTGCTCGCCTCTTGCGGGAGTCGGAATCGCCAACGCGAGTCTGAACAGCCAAAAGGCAGGAGGCTGATGGATGCCTAATACCATGCTCATCGACATCATAGCCGGCGCGCGGCCCAACTTCATGAAAGTGGCGCCGATCATCAAGGCGTTACAGGCGCGAGAAGCGGCGGGCGGCCTCTTGCGCTACCGCCTGGTGCACACCGGCCAACACTACGACCCCCGGCTCTCGGGGGCTTTTTTTGACCAGCTCGGCATCCCGCAGCCAGATGTGAACCTGGAGGTCGGCTCCGGCACCCAGGCCGAGCAGACCGCCGCGATCATGACGCGCTATGAAGCCCTGCTGCTCGAAGCGCCCTCACGGCTCTGCCTGGTGGTGGGCGATGTGACCTCGACCATGGCCTGCGCCATCGCCGCGCAGAAGCTGTGCATCCCGGTGGCGCATGTCGAGGGCGGCATCCGCTCGGGCGACTGGAGCATGCCGGAGGAGATCAACCGCATGGTGACCGACAGCATCACCAACTGGTTCTTCACCACCAGCGCGTTCGCCAACGCCAACCTGCGCAAGGCTGGAGTCGGAGAGGAGCGCATCCACTTCGTCGGCAACACCAATGATCGACACCCTGCTGGCGAACATGGACCGGCTGCGACCACCGGCGTTCTGGGATGCGCTGGGCCTAGAGCCAGGCGGCTACTTCGTCATCACCCTGCATCGCCCCGCCAATGTCGACCAGCCCGAGAAGCTCCACGCCCTGCTCAGCGCCATCGCCACCGGCACCCGCGGCCTACCCGTGCTCTTCCCAGCACACCCGAGAACCGCCAAGGTGCTCGCAGAAGACCCGTCATTCCGGCCGGGAAGCTTCCCCAACATCCGACTGGTCGAACCCCAGCCCTATCTCGAATTCAACTACCTGGTCAAGCACGCCAAGGCCGTCATCACCGACTCCGGCGGCATCACCGAGGAGACCACCGTGATGGGCGTCCCCTGCATGACGCTGCGCGACAACACCGAGCGCCCTGAGACCGTCAGCATGGGCACCAATGCCCTCATCGGCACCGATCCGGCCAAGCTCGCGCCCGCGCTCGAGCGGCTGTTTGCCGGCGACTGGCAGACCGGCGCGGTGCCTGAGCTGTGGGATGGACGCACCGGCGAGCGGATTGTGGCGGCGTTGGAGACACTGTTCACATGAACATCCTTTTCCTCAGCGATAACTTCCCCCCCGAGGTCAACGCCCCAGCCTCGCGCACCTTTGAGCACTGTCGAGAGTGGGTGAAGGCTGGACATGAGGTCACGGTCATCACCTGCGCGCCGAACTTTCCGAAAGGCGAGCTCTACCCGGGTTATCGCAATCGCCTTTGGCAGTGGGAAGCGATGGATGGCATGCGGGTGCTGCGGGTCTGGTCGTACATGACCGCTAACGCGGGATTTGCGAAGCGACTCCCGGACTTCTGGTCTTATATGGTGACCAGTTTTCTGGCCGGCCTAGTGATACGACGACCGGATGTCATTGTCGGCACCTCGCCGCAGTTTTTCACCATTTGTTCGGCCTGGATGGTTTCGGTGTTCCGTTGGCGACCCTACGTCTTCGAGTTACGCGATCTCTATCCAGAATCGCTGGTGACTGTGGGGGTCTTGAAAGAGGGCCGTCTGCTCAGCCTGATCGAGGGTTTGGAGCTGTTTCTCTATCGGCGCGCGGCAGCGGTTGTACCGGTGACGCAGTCGTTTCGCGAGAATCTGATCCGTCGCGGCATCGACGGGGCGAAGATTCAGGTGGTGACCAACGGTATCGACCTGACGCGCTTCCGGCCGCTGCCGACGTCATCGGCACTGCGGGAAACGCTCGGTATTCCGCAGGACGCCTTTGTTGCCGGCTACATTGGCACTCATGGGATGGCGCATGCACTGGAGACGGTGTTGGAGGCCGCCCAGCGCATGCGTTCCGCTTCATCGGCTCGGTCATCTGCACCGGGAGCGGTCGTCCAAGCGAGCGACGGGAAGCCGTTCCATTTCATCCTGCTCGGTGATGGCGCCCACAAGCCTGAGCTGCAGGCCAAGGCCGCTGAGATGGGCCTGACCAACGTGCATTTCCTCGACACCGTGCCCAAGGCCGAGGTGCCGCGCTACTGGTCACTGCTCGATGTTTCTATCATCCATCTGAAGAAGGAAAAGGCGTTCCAGAAGGTCATCCCCTCCAAGCTCTTCGAGTCCATGGGCATGGGCATCCCGGTGCTCCACGGCGTAGCGGGCGAGTCCGCCGAGATCGTCGAGCGCGAAGGGGTTGGCTTGGTCTTCGAGCCCGAGAACGCCCAAGCCCTCTGCGATGGCTTACTGCGTTTGGCAGAGGATCAGGCCCTCTACCAACAACTGCATGAGCACTGCCTCGCCGCCGCGCCGCGGTATGATCGCACTGCGCTGGCGTTGAAGATGTTAGGTGTGTTGGAGCGGGTGGCTAGGTAGGGACTAGGCGAGCTAGGCGCGTCACTTCGATCTGGGCAACAGAGGATCTGACTGAGGGCTTGTCACATGCAGGCTCTGCGGTCCCTAATACTACTTTGTTAGATTAATTCAGAGCCCCTGATTCAACCAGTATCATTCGCGCTATCAGGATCATTTTCTCTGTAATGTCGCTCAATATCTTTACGTCGTTGTGCATGCCGAATATCCATCTGTGCAATGCGCCGATCAACCGCATCAGGATCATTGAGGAGCATGGCGATGATGAGCAAACGGATGTCACGCGCACTCAACAGTGGGCAGGACGCTGTTTGCTGAATACGCTCCTTCACCAAGAACGACAAGGACAGCATGACCAGTGCCATATGATGGTGCCACGCCAACCACTTTCTGACCTGGTAGTCGGACATCCCCAGCTCGCTTTTGGCTTCCTGAAACGCGCGCTCGACCCAATAACGCTGGGCCTGGCGATAGGCAAACCGCTCAATGGGCGTGGTGATGGCATCGTCGTTGCTCAATGAGTATTTGAGCTTGTTGTCGGTGAGCCGGCGACTGATCACCAAGGTGCGCTGGGTCGGGGTCTCGGCCTCGCCGTCCCAGAGCCAGACGCGCCTCACGTGCATCGCCAGCTTGAGCGGACCTTTGGTGCCGTCGCGCACGGTGACGGTTTGCCACTGGCAGGGCAGCAGCTGTTGGGCGTAGGCATCGACGCGCAGCGCCTCGACGTCGGCGCGCCGTTTCGTCGGCGCCGCACCGCGTGGGGAGGTGCGCTCCGGCACCTGCAACTGGG
>NZ_NRRY01000096.1 GCF_016583905.1 Lamprobacter modestohalophilus
AGCAGTCCCTTGGCCTCATCGCTGATGCCTTGCACCACGGTGACCTTGAACCCCGCCAGCCCGCGCTCTAGCGCCTGGCTCCAGGCCGCTGCCGAGCGCGCTGCGCTCACCTGCTCGAGGAGGATGAAGTTCGAGACCGGTTCAATCGCCACCAAGCGCATGCCGTCCTGCCAGGTTTCGTCTTCGACGACGCTCAGCAGCCGATGCGGCATGGTCTTGGCTAGCACTTCGCGCAACGTGGTGGCACTGCTGACGATCTGCCGCTCCAGTTCCGCCTGGAACGCTTGCTGCGTGCCGTAGGAGGCACCGGTCAAGGCCGACAACCCGCTGAGCTCAAGAAAGTCGCAGACCACGCGCACGCCGGCGCCGCCTTGCTCACAGATACACCAGTGCGCGGCCATCTGCACCCGGCGCAGCCACTCCACACCCTCGGGCGTCTCGATGAAGTCCGCCAGCGCGGCCGGGGCCGCGGCCGATGTCACAGGGGGTGCGTTCCAGTGCCGCACGGTGCTACGTGCGAGGCTGGCACGGGTGATCGCCGCGCGTTGACTCTGCCCAGCCTGCTGCGCGTGCGCCACCGCCTGCCGATGCTTGGCGCGATCCAGGCGATCATGGATTGGCGTGGGGCATCGATCTGCACTAGAGTCAACAGCGGTAGGGGCATCGGGCAACGGCTTTTCCCTCGGTCAGTTTGCACTTCCAAGGGTACGCCGACCCGGCGCTCCTGCCACGCCTTCAGCGTGGTTGATCGCCTACCGGAATACTCAGTTTTGGACCAAGGGATGATCAAGGCCCCCCCGGTGATGATCGACGGCAGCCAGGTTGGAGCAACCGCCAGTATTGGCATCAGTCTGTACCCAGATGATGGCGACACCGAAGCGATGCTGTTGCGCAATGCCGATGCGGCCATGTACCGCGCCAAGGAAGAGGGTGGGAATACCTATCAGTTCTACACCGCGGAGATGACTGCTGCGGCCTTCGAGCAGGTCTTTCTCGACAATGCCCTGCGCGATGCCCTCGACAACGAGGAGTTTCGGCTGGTCTATCAGCCACTGGTCGATCTGTCGTCGCGTCGGCTGCTTGGTGTCGAGGCTTTGCTGCGATGGGATCATCCGCAGCAGGGCACCATCGCGCCGGCCAGATTCATCCGCATCGCCGAGCAGAATGGTCTGATCCGGGAGATCGGGCGTTGGGTCTTGCGCAGCGCCTGCGAGCAGGGCGGACGCTGGCTCAACAAGGGCTTTGAGTTCGGCATCATTGCGGTGAATGTCGCTGGCCGGCAGATCCATGATCGCGCCTTCGTCGCCGACGTCGAGCGCATCCTGACCGAGACGGGCCTGCCGCCGCAGTGCCTTGATCTTGAGGTGAGCGAGAATTTTGTGATGCGTCGTGCTGACCTTGGCGTGGAACGGCTCCAAGCCTTGAGATTGCAAGGTGTCGGCATTGCGATCGACGACTTCGGCACCGGCTATTCCTCACTCAGCCGCCTCAAACGGCTGCCGATCACCAAGCTCAAGATCGACCAAAGCTTCGTGCGCGATATTCCCGATGATCGCAACGACATGGCGCTTTGCGATGCGGTGATCGCGATCAGCCGATCGCTGGATCTGGCTGTGATTGCCGAAGGCGTGGAGACTGAAGCACAGGCGGCCTTTTTGCGCGACAAGGGCTGTGGCGCGGCGCAAGGCTATCTGTTCAGCCGTCCGGTCGCGCCCGAGGAGATTGAGCGGTTGTTTGCCGAGACTCAGGACGCGAGCTAGGCCGACGCCGAGTTGGAATCAATCCCTGACGCTAAGTCGGTCGGCACTCCCTAGGGTTTACCAAGGATGACATAGCCGGTGGTATCGCCATCGCCCGAGAGCCCGAGCCCGAAGTAGAAGGGGCCAAGCCAGGTGTCAGCGCCAAAGAATAGGCTGCTGCCGTAGCGGGTTTCTTCAGGACTTAGCTTCTCGTCGACCTCCCACAGCCGCCCGGCCTCGAGTGACGCACCGAGATAGAGGCCCTTGCCGAGCGGCGGCGTCAGTGTGGCGAGCTGATGCTGGTAGACCAGGCTGCCGAAGGCGTACTTGTTGCCGCGGAACTGCTCGTTGGCATAACCCGAGAGCTTGAGGAAGCCACCGAGCGGGAACTGATCGTAATAGGGCATCTCGTCGCCGAATGCGCTTCCGCCGCGCAGGTTCAGGGTCAGGGTGTTGGGTCCGCCGCTGATGGCCTTGCCGGCCAGGATCTCGGTTCTGAAGTACTGCACGTCGGCGCCTAGGGATTCGAGTGGCGCGAGTAGATCAGCCTTGATGTAACTGCCGCTGCGGGCCAGACCGCCACTGTCGCGGGTATCGTAGAGCAGGCGGCCGCGGATGCCCGTCTCGGTGTTCTGAACTTCGGGCACCTGGGACGAGCCGGTGTCCACGTTGGCGTCGACCTGACCCGCCAACAGGCCGACGCGGAGCTCAGCGAAGCGCCCGAAGGTGGTGCCAAAGTCCAGGCCGACGCGGTAGCGCGCGATGTCGTAGCGGGCGACACGGTCGTTGCCCTGGAAGACGCTGAGCGGCACCTTGCCCAGATCGATGTAGGGTGCGACAAAGGCGGTCCGCGCGGTATCGAACGGCTGGTAGAACTCCGAGAACAGATGCGGCTCGTTGCCCAGATTGATGCTGCTCAGCCATTCGCCGCCGAGCGCGTTGATCCAGGTCTGGCGATAGGTCGCGCGCAATCCGAACCGGCTGTCGCCTTCGAAGTCGTTGGTGAGGCCGAGGCCGAAGTTGAGATAGCCCGGCCCCCAAGCCTTTTCGACCGCGTCGACGATCAGCAGGTTGCGCCCATCCTCGCGCTCGATGCGATAGTTGACCCGCTCGAATTCCCCGCGCCCGTAGAGGCGGTTGAGGTCGCTCTTGAGCTGGCTGCGGTCGAGCGGCTGGCCCTGGTGCCGCTCTACCACGGGCTCGAACAGATCTGGATTCACCCGCTCCAGGCCGACGACGCGGACCTCGTCGATATGCTCGATCGGCTGGCGCCGGCGCTCGATCGACGCCCGCCAGTCGGCATACTCGGCCGGACTCACCCCCAGGCCAGCGAGCTGGTCCGAGACCTGACGTGCGGCCTCGACGCCGGTGGCGATGGCCTCTGGCCCGCGGTCGAAGTCGCCGGGTGTGATGTCACCGAGCTGTGGCCGGACCAGGATGTCGCGTCGGGGATCGATCTCGGCGAGCGACCGCGCCTCGTTCTGGGCGAAGACAAAGTTGATCATCTGCCCGAAGCTGCCCAGCACCGTGCTCAGCTGCTCGCGGCTCGGCGGGGTGGAGTCGAGCTTGACCACGATCAGTCGGTCGACGCCCATTTCGCGCGCGATGTCGACCGGGAGGTTACGCACCAGTCCACCGTCGACGTAGATCCGATCATCGGTCTCCAAAGGGGCGAACACGCCCGGGACCGCCATGCTCGCGCGCATCGCCAGCGGCAGTGGTCCCTGGTCGATGACGACCATCTCGCCGGTCTCAAGGTCGGTGGCGACGGCCCGAAATGGGATTGGGAGCTGATCGAAGTGCGCGACCCCCTCGGCACCGTTGGTCAGCTGACTCAAGTACAAGAGCACCTCCTGCCCCGAGATCGCCCCTTTGGGCAGGCGGAACTCGCCATCGCGCCGGCCGATGGCGAAGCCGAAGGTCGGGCGTAGGCTCTCCTCCTTGCGGCGCATGGGCCACTCGGCGCGCGGGGGATCATCGTCGAACAGCTGATTCCAGTCGACCGAGGTGACGGCTTCATCCATCTCGGCCGCGTTGAGGCCGGACGCGTAGCCGCCGCCGACCAGCGCACCCATACTGGTGCCGGCGATGGCGTCGATCGGCACGCGCAGCTCTTCAAGGACCTTGAGCACGCCGATATGGGCTGAGCCTTTGGCGCCGCCGCCGGCCAGCACCAGGCCGATGCGGGGGCGTGCGTCCGCATCCGTGGCGGTGAAGGCAGCAATCAGGCAAAGCGCGAGGATGACGAACTTCATGGTCTCTCCAGTTGTTGCATCGCTCTCGATCGATGCGATTCATTCCTCGCGACAGCCTAGTGCCGCAATGTGAAACTTCCGATCCCTATTGGCAGCCTACAACGGCCAGACCCAGTTGGCGATCTCCTCCGGGTCGGTTCCATGCCCGTGGGCATAGGCGAGGTGGCGAATGATCTCGTTCTTCATCTGCTCCTTGCGATGTGCTGCGCGTGCGGCTAGACCCGGCACCCAGTCGATGACGTCGATCACCAGCGTGAAGCGGTCGGTCTGGTTCAGGATTGCGAGCTCCAGCGGGGTGTTGATGTTGCCGCGCTCCTTGTAGCCGCGCACATGCAGCTTCTCGTGATTCTTGAACCGGTAGACGAGCTTATGGATCAGCCAGGGGTAGCCGTGGAAGTTGAAGATCACCGGCTTGTTGGTGGTGAACAGGGCATCGAATTCGCGCTCGCTGGAGCCGTGCGGATGTTCGCTTGCCGGCTGCAGTTTGTACAGGTCGACGACGTTGACGAAGCGCAGCTTGAGCGTTGGCAGGTGCTCGCGCAGCAGTGCGGTGGCGGTGGTGCCGGCGAGCCAGCCGATCTGCATCAATCGGCCCTGCGTTTGTGCGAGCGCCGATCGACCGAGTAGTATCCAACGAGCGAGATTGAGACCCAGATCGCGGATCGCGAGGAACAGAGCAATGGCTGCAGTAGTAGAACGAGTCGACCGCCTCGAAACGGCCCTTGCCGATTTTACGACCAGCGTTGGCATCGAGTTCAACAAGCTCTACAACGTCCAGATTCAGACGCAGAAGGGCCTCCAGCGGTTACAGGAGGAGATGCGCGAGTTCAAGGAGGAGATGAGCCTTTTCAAGGGTGAAATGGGCGCGTTCAAGGATGAGATGAGCGACTTCAAAGACGAGATGCGTGTCTTCAAGGACGAGGTGCGGGCAGATCAGGAGGCCAGCCGCCGTGAGCGCATTGAGATGAATCGCAAATGGGGCGATCTTGCCAACAAGCTCGGCACCATCGTCGAGGACTTGGTCTACCCGAGCCTGTCGCGCATCGTTCGGGAGACCTTCGGCGAAGAGCCCCGCGACATCGTCGTCCGCTTCAAGCGTCGTCTGTCCGACGGTCGTCGCGAGGAGATTGACGCCTTGGCCGTTACGGATGAGCTGATCGTGCTGAACAGCACCAAGGCGACCCTTCGTAGCGCCGACGTGGACGCTTTCATCCTGCAGATCGAGCGTTTTCGTGAGTTCTTCCCAGAGTACGCTGCACTGCCCGTCGTGGGACTGCTGGCGACACTCAGCGTGGACAACAGTGTCCTACGCTACGCCGAACGAAACGGCTTTCTGGTGGCTGCCGTTGGCGAGGAGGTGATGGAGCTGAAGAATCGCGCTGACTTCGAGCCGCGGCGCTGGACTTGATGCTCGCTGCTTGAGCGCCGCCAGCATGCGCTATGCAGCAGCTGCTCCGGCGATCAAGCTCTAGCGAGGCGATGCCTCAGTCCGACGAGATAACGGCGCTCCGTTGCGAAGCCCGCGTGTTGCTCAGAGGCGGCCAAGCGCCGAGGGCCGCCGCGCAGCACCATCGCGCAATGTCGGCCCTAGGCCTTTGGCGCTCGGCCCTATGCCTCCACGGTCGATTGATCGAGACTTGATCGGTCGCGTGTCACAGGTACCGCTCGGCGGCGGTGACGAGATCCTCGCGGTGGGGCAGATCGCGCGTGGCGATCAGCACCGGCAGCAGGCTGGCGCGCTCCCCGCGGGCGCTCTCCAGCTCTTGGAAGACCATCTGGCGCGCGGATGGGTCGCTGCGGTCGAGGCGAATATTCATCGGGCTCAGGCATAGCTCGACCTCCTGTTTGCGGAGCTGCTGCTCCGCCGTTGCCAGCCGCTCGGCGACGATGTCCAGATGCAGCTTCAGTACGTCTGCATGGGCGCCGAGCGCCTGCAGTTGTTGAGCGAGGCTGTCGAGCTCGGTCTGCAGCGCGGCCTGCTCGGTGCGGCTCGCCTCGGGCGTATCGAAGCTCAGGCTGCCGCGCTTCATCGCCTGCAGCTGGCGCTGGAGTAGATCACGCTGGCGCTGCAGATCATCGCGCTGCATCCCGGTCTCGGCGATTTGACCCAGGGCTAGCACCAACAGGTGATCGAAGGCGCGGCGCTTCAGTAAGCGCTGGCACTCCTCCGCGCTCGCTTGCGGCTCTAACAGGTGATGTCCCGAGAAGCTCACCGAGACTTGAGCCACGTCGCGCCGCACCTGATCGCCGATCAGGTCCATGCCGAGGATGTTGCGCTCCGTGCGGCGCGCCAGGAGCAGGGCGCTGATCTGCTCGGAGCCCCGGTCCTCGGGGCCGGAGCGGTAGTCGGTCAGTGCCCGATCGCGGCTGAACAGCTGCAGCATGTCCTGGATTGAGGCGAACAGGGCGGCGAGTCGGACGTCGTTGCGATAGCCGTCTGGCCCAGCCGCCAACGGGGCTGGGAAGCCATCGACCAGCGTCACCACATGGTCGATCGCATGGATCACCGGCTCACGCAAGCGCTTGCGGTAGCCTGGCACTAGTGCTTTGCTGTGAAAATCCTGATACCGACCAGCCAATCAAGCCGCGAGTGGCTTCCCGGTATAGGTCCAGCGAAACGGCTTGGCCAGCTTGTCGTTGAAGAAATCAATGAAGTTGGCGAGTTTCTCATGAAGATCATCGACCGAGAGGAAGTTGCCGCGGCGGATCACTTTGCGCGCCAAGATGGAGAACCACATCTCGATTTGGTTCAGCCAAGAGGCATGCTTGGGCG
>NZ_NRRY01000097.1 GCF_016583905.1 Lamprobacter modestohalophilus
CGCGCGGATTCCATCAGGGCGCGAGGAGCGATCACGCCACCTCATCACGACGCCGGATATATGGCCGCAACGTTTCCTTCTGCTGAACAGTCAAGTGGCTCTTGCATCGCGGGGCGGACCATATATGGTTGTATGGCATGCGTTGTTGCTCCTCGTAGGCATAAAGTTCTTGGCGGAAGTCCACTTCGAGCCCCTCGGGCAGGCGGATCATCCAGTCGATGAGGCGGAAAAGCTGCAGGATCAAGGGGCGCTCGTAGCCGCGCTCATAGAGCATGCGGATGAGGCGGAATTTCCAGCCTTTGAGCGTTTCGGCATCGTCGGTGACCTTGGCGCGGATCTGCGCCATGATCACGAGGGCGAAGACGTTGTCGCTGGCTTCGAGTTCCGCCCAGCGCTCGGGTTCGGTGTAGTCGAGTAGTTTGACTGTTGGAAACTCAAACAGGATGCGACAGCCCCAACGCCCGTCTTCGTAGCTCGAGGGGCGAAACTGGCGATTGGTGTCGCTGAGCACGGCGAGGCTGACGACTGAACGGTCGTAGCGGTCACGGATGCGGTAGTTGTACTGGAACATGCGCTTGGCGAACTCGGTCTGGGCCGCGCCCTGCACTTCCGTGTGGACCAGCACCCAGAGGTCGCGGCCTTCATGGGTACGCACATCGATGAGTTTGTTGGCGTAGCGTCGGCCGCTGTCAGCATCACCGGTGATCTGCTCGACCCAGGTGTCCAGTTGCTCGTCCGTAGCTTGCTCTAGGCGCTTGGATGCCGACTCGGGTATCTCGCCGAATTTGAGGGTGATGAGCTTTCTGAGGGCGCCCTATTATGGACGTTCTTGCCGCGGCCCTGCCTTCGATCCGCTCAAGCCATGCTGATGCCCTGTGGCATCCGCATACGTCCGTGTCTGCAGCGGCAACAGCGCCTTGCGCAGCGGTGCAGTTGCATCACTCAGGCCCCACCGCTTGCTAGGGGAATAGCGCCCTTGGGTGGGCGTGTCGTCATGTCCTAACAGTTGCCGGTGGAATTGCCGGGTGAGTGCTTGCAAGTGTCGTGCGGTATCACGGCGACACACCGGATACTGACTCAGCAGTTCGAGCACACAAAGTGTCCGCTGGAACCCATCGCGAGGCATCAGGTCGCGCAGCCGCTCCAGTTCCGCCCGCGTTGGGCGATACCCGTGATACCAGATCGCTTCTGCGAGCTGCTTCACCTCATCGACAGAGCGTTCAAGAGGGTGCGCACCGACCTGATACAACTGTTGATGTGTATCGGAAACCGTCATCACCGATCCTCGCTGCGGTTATAGCTGTCGAGTACAACGTTCAAATTGCCTAGGAGACGGGCGTGATCGCCAACAGCATAGCTGATCGCTTCTCGCGTTAATCGTTCAAACTCGCCGACATCAACCTCACGAAGCTGCAACAGCGCCAGGATATCCTGCTGATCGCGATCACCAAATCGACCCAGCTTTGTGATGGCCACATCGAGCGCACTTGCAACATAGACCTCGACGTTGCGCACGCTACTTTGCGTCATCAGCCGGATGACGCGACTTTCGTAGTCTTCGTGGAGCGGAGCAAGCGTCGTGTTGAAGCTGGGGTCCAACTCCAGCATCTGCGTCACGCCTTCTTCGTTCGTGAAGACATAGGCGTCCTCACCAAGAAGGGCAACGATTTCGGCCGGATCAGCGTAGCCGTGGGATGCCATCTCAGCATCAACATCCGCACTCCCGCGCGCCTGTGTATGCACGTGGACTGCGCAGCCACCGAAAACGATGACTTGGAAAACGCCCTTCTCGCCACTCGCGTACACCGGCTCAAGCACATCAAAAAATGCCACGAGCGCACGCCCTAACGCGGTATTGGGCTCGATGGTGGGAGACTCGCCCGGGTCTATGGACACTTGGAGAAACCCGTGAAACCCGGCGTGAAACCCGGGACGGACCACGGTTTAGCCTGGCTGGTCAGCAGGCACACGGCGGTGATGAGCGTGCGCGGGCTCGAGCTTGAGGCTGGTGCGGTCATCACCTTGTCGCGAAGAGGTCGTCGAGCGAGTTGGCGGTGAGGATCTGCTCGAGCCAGGTATCCAGTTGCTCGTCCGTGGCTTGCTCTGGGCGCTTGGATGCGGTTTCGGGGATGTCGCCGAATTTGAGGGTGATGAGCTTGCGGAGTGTGCCCTCCACGCCCGCTTTGCGGCCCACTTTTTGGCCTTCTTTTCGGCCCTCCTGGCGCTCGCGTTCTGCCCAGTGTTGTCGATTTTCGGCCAACATCGCTTTGTCCTCGACGAGTGAGTTGATCTGTGTAAGGTCGATCTGTGCACCAAGCCGCCGGAGATGGCGCTTGAGCCAGCGGGTGATGAGCCGATCGAGTTCAGCATCGTTGAGCAGTTTGACCCTCGGACAGCGGAAGTCAACGCGGCAGCCCAAAGTGCCGATTGACATCAGCCAGAAACAGCGTCAATACTTTGTGTATCTAATCGATATACAGGAATGCCGCCATGCGCGATGCTGCGATCAACCTCAGAGCCCTGCCCGAGCAGCGAGATCTCATTGACCAAGCGGCTTCGGCGCTGGGTAAAAACCGCTCAGACTTTATGCTAGAAGCCGCCTGTGAGCGCGCCCAATCCGTGCTGCTTGACCGAGTCTTTTTCAGTCTGGATGCGGATAAATTTGAGCAATTTCTCGCTGTGCTCGACGCACCGCCGACACCCAATGTGGGTCTGGAACGGCTGATGGCGATCAAGGCACCCTGGGATACCGAGTCGACATGACCCAGAGCCTTTTGCGACCGCAGCCGTTGTCGGCCGAACACCAGCTTGGGGATTTTTCTTGCGGTGAATCGTCGCTCGATGAGTGGCTACGACACCGGGCACTGTCCAACCAGACGTCGGGAGCGAGCCGGACCTTTGTGGTGACCAGTGACACAGGCCATGTCATGGCCTATGACGCTTTAGCCGCCGGCACGGTGTCGCATCAGGACTCGCCGGGGAAGATCCGGCGCAACATGCCAGATCCGGTGCCGGTTCTGGTGCTCGCCCGGCTGGCCGTTGACCAACGCTTTCAGGGACAGCACATCGGCGGTGCCTTGCTGCAGGACGCTTTGCGACGCGCCGTCTCCGTGGCTGAACAGATCGGTGTGCGTGCGCTGATGGTACACGCCCTTAACGGGTCGGCTCTCAAGTTCTACACCCACTACGGTTTTATGCCATCACCGGCCAATCCCATGACGCTCATGCTGGCGTTGCACCCGCGGAAGAACCATTAGAGAGGCCGGGCTGCAGAGAAAACCCGGGGCTTGTGAAGAAACCCGGGACGGACCACGGTTTAGCCCGGCCGGTCAGCAGGCGCAGGGTCGCGAGCGCGGGGCTCGAACTCGAACTCGAGGCTGATCGTCTCGGTGCACGCAGTGTCGCCCTCGCCTTCGCGGCTATCGGGCCGCGCTTCGATTCAGCGTCCGATTCTGCTAACCGTCTGATAAGGAGCCCACTCTCATGTCCAATGCCATCACCGATATCAGTAAAACCGCCCCGAACACCGCCCCGGTCAACCAGCTCAACCCGCGCCAGCGCTTGGAGGGCTTGCTGCAGGCGTTGCCTAGCGTCGGCAGTACGCTGGCGCAAGCGCAGAGTCATCAGGCCCCGGGCCGCAGTGATCTGGAGGAGCCGCTGCAGCGGGTGAACGAGGTGATGAACAATGATGGCGTGCAGTTCGAGATGAGCGAGCCGCCGGGCGAGCGCCTGATCACGCGCATTGTCGACAGCGAGTCGGGCGATGTGATCCGCGAGATCCCGCCGGAGGAGGTGCTGCGCATGGCGGAGAAGATCATGGAGATGACCCAGACCGCACGCGGTGACTTGGTGAATCTTCAGGCTTGAGGGCTTGGGGGAAGCGCTGCAGGATCAAGCCCCGTTTTCTCTCTCAGTGATCCCTGCGCTGTTTCGCCAACCAGGCTTCGATGATGGCGGGATCGAGCCCTTTGAGGCGCTGAAGCGTTCCCAGGGCGCGTTGCGCGGGTGTTTGCTGATGCGGTTGAGGACGATGACGCGCACTCGATGCCCGCCCCAGGGCAGGTCGTAGACGCCTTTCCAGGCCGGTGGGTTGCAGACCGTGACTGCGCGCGAGCCCTTTGGGATAGCCTGTGGCGACGGCATAGAGGCCGAAGGCGTCGCGCGGATGGCGGGCCTGCTCGGCGATGCCGATCTGCGCATGCTACCAAGC
Source organism: Lamprobacter modestohalophilus (assembly GCF_016583905.1). GTDB lineage: Bacteria > Pseudomonadota > Gammaproteobacteria > Chromatiales > Chromatiaceae > Lamprobacter > Lamprobacter modestohalophilus. The sequence goes on from NZ_NRRY01000097.1 coordinate 4,211, forward strand.
GCGCGGTCGAAAGTCGGCGTCGTTGAGGATGCTGGCCGAATCGCCGGTGGCTCGGATGCTGAACAGCCCGCGGTTTTCCAGCATCGCCTCGGCGCCGGCATCGGCCGTCAGCCAGGCCATGGCGCCGTAGAGCCGGTTGCCGGCGTAGCGCGGTCTCCAGGGTGCTGCCTAAGAACAATGTCCTAGCAAGGTTGGGCTCCAAACTGATTGATCTTCTGCCAGAACTGAGCCCAGCGACCGGTCGATTGCACGAGTGCCCGGAGACTGAGAATGATTTTCGCGCCGCGCTGCTTCCAGCGCATGCCGGCACCACAGAGACGCTGCTTGACGAGGGTCTTGCAAGCGGCTTCGATGACCCCGGAGCCAATCGGCAGGTGTTCGCTGAGGTGCTGGGCATAGTCCATGCGCGCAGCTTGGTTGGAGAAATAGGTCAGGGCCGCTTGCAGATCCGCGTTGACGCTGCGCGAGAGTGAGCGCTTGTGGGTGAGGCGTTGCGCCGCCTCGATCACCGCCTGCACGGCGCCGTGCTCGTGCTTGAGCTGATGACGCTGTTCATGCAGCCACTGCTCGCGCTTGGGTTTGTCGGTCTTGCCGGGATAGGCGGCCATGGCGATCGCGGGGAGGTGTTCGGCGGCATGGAAATAGTCGAGGAGTTGCCGCTCGGTGTGTTGCTCCAGGAAGGACCAGTTGCTCGCGGCACCGTCAGCAATGCCGAGGTATAAGGCGTTGGGATACTGGGTTTTGATGCGCTCGATCTCCTGTGTCATCCGCTGCAGGAAGACCGCCTTGCCGTGCTCAGGCGTCGCGGCCACATAGATCGTGTGCAGGCGCTCGCCGGCGGGATCATACAGCGAGAGACTGCCGACCATGGCTTCACGCCAGCCCTCCTCCTTCATGGCCAGCATGGCCCCATCGAGGCTGATGGCGACGCTGGCCACGGGTTGATCCAGCACCGGCAGGGTATAGTCCCACGTCTCTTCCTGGGCCATCGCAATCGCACCGACCCAGTCGGTGACGTTTTGCACATAAGAGGCCGTGACGGGACGTCCATGGTTGTCGCTCAGATCGGCACACACCGCATTGACGTTCATCTGGGCGTATTTGTGCGACAGTTGCTTGGCAAAGAGGGGCGTGGCGTGACGGATGATGCGGGCGTCCGCATCCAAGGGACAATAGATCTTGCCGCCCTGGGACGTCTGGTAGACATGGCGCTCCAACCCAACCGGTCCGTAGGGCGTCTGGTAGGTCTGGTGCGAGGTGCAGCGACGCGTCCACTTAATGGCTCCAAGCATGATCGGTGTGCCGTCAGTCTCGAAGCGCTTGAGCGCCTCAAGACTAGCCGCGCGACCAATGGCATTGCACGCGTCTTGGATCTGCCCCTCGGCCTCGAGCATCGTCCCACTGAGATCGATACACACTTGGACGGTCACTTGATCTTCGTCGTGGGCGATGATGTTGGCTTCCATCAGGTGTCTCCAAATCGTTGGCAGGAGGGGGAGGTGATGAAAGTATGGCTCAAATTCACATTTATGCTAGGCAGCACCCCCTCAATGCGCCGCAGCGCGCCGATCAGCAAAGCGTGCGCGATCAGATCTGGACGCTCTATGCTGATCTCAAAACCTACCAGCGTGACCCCGATCCCGCAGCCATCGCCCCGCTGCGCGAGCGCTTCGAGGCGATCTTCACCCAGAAGACCTCCTTTGCCGTCCTCAACCAGACCTTGAAGCGGCTACATCGCCACCAGAGCGAACTGCTGCTGGTGTTGCTGCGCCCCGATATCCCGCTGCATACCAATAGCAGTGAGAACGACATCCGCGGCTACGTCAAATGGCGCAAGATCAGCGGCGGCACCCGAAGTGACCTCGGGCGACGATGCCGCGATACCTTTGCCAGTTTGAAGAAGACCTGCCGCAAGTTGGGCATCTCTTTTTGGGAGTATCTCAACGATCGCATTGAGCAGACCGGCACGATTCCGCCGTTGCCGGACATTGTCCGTGAGCGAGCGGTGGCCGCGGGCGTGCCGTGACTTATTGAGAAGTTACAATACTTGATGCTAAAGCGTTGTTGGAGTTGGAACGATGGCTGGATCAGCGGCGTGAGCAACAAGACCACGATCGACTGGAATCGCCTGCCGGCCGAGCGGCAAGTGCCCCTGATCGCCCTGCTCAGCGCCCTAGTGCAGCCCTGTTAAACACCTGAGACCGTTCCCAGATAGTAGCGTTATCATTCTCCTCATTCACATTGCTCCTGACCCTGAGGTTCTCACCTATGCCGCGCTGTACTGCAGCCCCAGTTGACGTCTCTGACAAAGACGCTCGCGTCCTGCAAGCGCTGGAGCGCCGACACAACGCGCCCCAAGGATTGGTCAAGCGCGCCCAGATCATTCTCCTCGCTGCGCGCGGGGTCGGTGTGCGCGCCACGGCCGA
>NZ_NRRY01000098.1 GCF_016583905.1 Lamprobacter modestohalophilus
CGCCCAAGCATGCCTCTTGGCTGAACCAGATCGAGATGTGGTTCTCCATCTTGGCGCGCAAAGTGATCCGCCGCGGTAACTTCCTCTCGGTCGATGATCTTCATGAGAAACTCGCCAACTTCATTGATTTCTTCAACGACAAGCTGGCCAAGCCGTTTCGCTGGACCTATACCGGGAAGCCACTCGCGGCTTGATTGGCTGGTCGGTATTAGGATTTTCACAGCAGAGCACTAGATACGTTGTTTAGCGCACGACTCGATGCGCCGAACAGGGGAACAATTACGATGAGAATGCTCGACGATGATGTCAAACGCAGCGTATTTAAGACCATCGAAGCCGAGCGCCTCTTTCGATACGACTGCGAGGTGCCGTATGAGAGCATCACCTCGCGTCTTGAAGACGCTTTTGCAAAAGCCGTTGGCAGCCGCTACTGCGTCGCTGTTAACTCTTGCAGTTCCGGACTGTTTCTTTCCATGGTCACTGCCGGGGTTGCGCCAGGCGACCGCGTAGCCATCCCCTCGTTCACTTTCATCGCCGTTCCCAGCGCGGTCGTCCATGTGGGGGCTACACCCATGCTTGTGGAGATGACCGAAGATTACGTGATGGATCTGGGCGATTTCGAGCGCAAAATTGCCGATGGCACAGTCAAAGCACTTATGCTTTCCTACATGCGCGGTCGGGTGCCCGACATCGACCGCGTCATGAAGCTATGCGAGCGCTATAACGTTTTATTTCTCGAAGACGCCGCGCACAGTCTTGGCGTGCTCTACAAAGGGAAGCAGACTGGTACCTTCGGTATTTCGGGAGCATTCAGCGCGCAGTCGAACAAGATGATCGACGGCGGTGAAGGAGGGCTTTTCGTGACCGATGAAAAGCAAATCGCATTCGAGACCATGCTCTATGCAGGCTGTTACGAAGATAATTGGAAAAAACACTTTGGAACTCATGAAGACGAGGCGCGTCTCGCTGATATGACGAACCGCTACCCCGCCTACAACTTTCGGATGTCGAACCTTTCCGCTGCCGCTTTACTGCCGCAGATATCCAAGGTCGAAGCGCGGGCGGAACGCTTTAATGCCAACTATGGCAAGCTTGTAGAAATTATTGGAGCGCACCCAAACATCCGTATTCCCTCTTTTACCGATGGGGTTCGTCCTGCATCCGATTCGATCCAGTGGGAGTTTGTTGGGCTGACCGATGACCAGATCGCCCGCATTGGATCACGGCTTATCGAACGAGCCGTCAAGATCGATATTTTCACCGGCGGAAACGCCCGCTGCTTCTGGAACTGGGGTTTTTTCGAGCACGCAGAGCACGATTGTCCTGCGACGCGGAACATGATTTCGCGAACTGTGGATATGCGATTGAAGCTTTTCTTCGATGCATCGGCGATCAATGCTATTGGTAAAACGGTGGTTCACACCATCGACGAAATTCTGGCCGAGACTTGATCCATTTAGCCGGTTTTCCTACTCCCGTCGAAATGGCCGATAAAGTTGCGCCATGTATATCGTAGAGGCTCTCGTAAAATGTTTCCAGCCATTCAAAGATTGCTAAGTTTGGGGGAATGACCAGTTAAGAGAGCATCATCGTTTCCTGCATGCAGCGGGGAATCGGTAGTACGAAATGATTGAGCGAGGTAATGTGGAAGGTATGGATATGGAACGTGCGCTTATCGGCAGCCTGAAACTGCTAGGACGCTTTGAGGGATCGCAGCTGAAGTTGTCCGAAGCTGTTTCACTGGCGCGCAGCTACATCAAGGAGCGGCACGGTATTGACGTCACTGAGATATCACGTATGTGCGAGATGCTCAGTAGCGATCTTGAGTTTTATGTCGGACTAAAAAACGAAAGGGTACTCGATCTTGAAATCCTTCTGCGGCGTCAATGGCGGCTGCTGTCGCGTCTTGCCGGAGACACCTATACCGCTGAAACTGCCGAAGCGCTGGCACTGTTCCGCGCAATCACTCGAACCGACGCGCAGAACACAATGGAGCTTTTACTGAGTGTTGATCACTACGCCAGAACCATTCTCAATTATCTGAATATGGAGTTGCTAGCAGAAATCACAGAAGGCGAGTGGGTCGGTGCCGCTGGTCAGGTGTCTTTTGATCGGCTTGTATTCTCTCCGACGCGCCTTCGGGGGATGAATCTGCTTGTTGCCAAGAGAGATTCTGCTGCAGAGGCAGCTTATCTTGCTAAGCCGCTGGTCAACCACGCGATCCTGACGGACAACCCTGAAGCAGGCTTTCCGGAGGGAACGCCGCTGCTTGTCGTCAGACGGGTAAACCGGTCGATAGCCCTGCTAGCTCATTATGCACGGAGACATGCGGCAGGAATGTTTGTCGCGGTAACGGGTTCGGCCGGAAAGAGCTCGGTTAAAGAAATGATCGCCGAAGGACTTTCGCATCAAAAACTGGTCAGCAGAACGATGGGTACTTCAAATAGTTTCCTGGTTGCATCAGATGTGATGATCAATACGCCACTGCAGACGGATGTCAGTGTTTACGAATGCGGGCTAGGCGTCAACGGATCGGCTATCGATGTACAGTCTTCTATCATTAGACCTCACATTGCCATTATTACGTCGATCGCCCCTGCCCATATTGGTGGTTACGGATCCATTGAGGAAATCGCCAAAAAAAAATTGCAGATTGCCGAGGGACTTGACGAAAACGGCTTTTTACTGATAGACGGTGATTGCCCTATCATCAGTAGAGCAATTGAGAGCGATCCGTATCGCGAGCTCCAACATGTCATTGTCCGTTTCGGTTTCTCTGATCACTGCAATTCGCGTATTGTTGATTGGAGCGTTACGGAGAAAGGCACTTATATCGAAGCTATCGTTCTTGATGAACGCCATACCATGACGGTTCCGCTCTATGGTAGACACTGGAGCAAAATGGCCTTGGCTGTTCTCACCGCGATCAAGCTGTGCGGATCCGACGTTGCGGCAGCCGCCACACGTCTAGCCGGATTTAAGACGATGAATGGCCGTGGTCAATATCTGAAGTTGTGTGCCGACAAAGGGCTGTTGGGTGTTTTCGATAGCCATCATACGGCAAATCCAGGATCGATGTATGCTGATTTGGTGGCTTTTGACGAACTTTATAAATGCACGACATATCGTAGAAAGATAGCTGTCATAGGAGCCTACAGGGAACTGGGCGAACATATGGAGCGGCATCACATCGAATTGATCGACTGGTTGATCGCATTTGGCTTCGAAGAGCTTTTTCTAGTAGGTGAGCATGAATTTGACGTTGCCATGCCGGCATTACAAGAATCGCAGATTGCATATCATCTTTTTCAAACCATCGAAGAGGGGCTCAAAACAGTTGCGTCAGCTATTAAAGGTGATGATCTGCTTTTTATTAAAGCGCCTAACAATAAAGACTTGAAACTCGTGACACCGTACCTTAAAGAGACAATCGCGAAAGCTAATTATGAGAGTGAGCAAGCGTGACATACCATGTCGATGAGTCACAGGTTTTTCGTATCACTGCTGGAGAGGGATCAGCAAAGGCACGACCTGCGTTGGGCTGCTACAATGGATATTGCGGTTGCTCGTTCGGTTTTGGCCTTGCGCTTTGGCTTGAACGAGCGCGAATGCGCCGAGATCCGTACATCGTTTCTTGAGATGCTTCCCAAAGAGGGTGCACCCGAGTCGATGAAACCCGAAGCACTGTACTACTACACGCACTACTTTCCGCAGCCCGATACGCTGTGGTCATGCAGGGATATATGCGATTTCATTCTAGCAAGCCACCTTCGGCGCTATGCAATCGATTATCAGTTGGAACGCTGGATGGCCTCAAGATTTTCAGGCGTACCAGTCGGACTGCCTCGCACGAAAAATATTACGAAACGCGCCCGTAATTATACGCCGCACCATATTAAACCTTACAGATCATACGCGGAGCGCCTTCAAGACGGGTTGCTACATCAGGAGTTATGTGTATATGGACGGAACAAAAGGAAGTGGAGTGTTGTTTCTTCGAATGGTTTGCGCATGGAGCTTACAGAGACGAATGCGACGCACTGGCTACATACCCGTATTCCCCTACTTCCCCATATATGGGAGCATCTGCAGAGACTGCTTATCATCACCCTTGAGCTTGAGACGCAGGAAAAAACGGATGAGACTCTTGCAGCTATCATCGGCATGGTCGCACAGATACATTGGTGGTTCAGTCACGCCATGCCATACCGAAGAGGAAGTGCGGCTATCGGCGATATGCTGAGTAAAACGGTTTTGAGCTATCACGGAATCACAACACCGTGCTGGAGAAAAGGGATCGCACCCGATCTCGAAGCATTGTGCACTGCGTTAAGGGACTATATTGAAAACTATACGACATTTTTCGTGTCCGAACTACGCTTCTCCTGCTAGACCAGCAATTCCAAATTTGAAACCATCATGTTATCAGTAGCTTTTGAGAAAGCAGTTGAAACTTGAGTTGTTAGCCGATAGTTCTCAAGCCCACAGCCACACCAACACCAACACCAACACCAACACTGACGCCTCCGGTGTTCGCCACTGAACTAGTGGTCTAGTATGGAAATGCTGATACAGTTTGGGATCTGTCAACGATATCGTTATTATCTGGTTTGGTTTTCATGATTAAGCAAATCACCAACGATGCCACGCTGTACTCCAGAACCTGTCTCCCTCACCGATCGCGAACGCACGCAACGGCAGGCGTTGGTTCGTCAGCACAAAACGCCGCAACAACTCGCCACCCGGGCGCGGATCATTCTTGAAGCCGACGCCGGCCGTAACGTGAGCGAGACGGCTGCCGCATTGCAGGTGAGTCGCTCACTGGTTCAACGCTGGCGCCGACGTTGGCGCGAGCGTGCCGATCAACGGCTGGAGCAGCGCCTCAGCGATGAGCCGCGCCCGGGCACGCCAGCGACCTTCACCCCCGAGCAGATCTGCGCGCTGATCGCCCTCGCCTGCGAGACGCCCGTGCGCGAGGGGGTGACGCTCACGCGCTGGACCTATCCGGACTTGGCCGCGGAGGCGATCGAGCGCGAGATCGTGGAGCGCATCTCCCCGCACTCGATCGGGCGCTTCCTGCGCGAGGTCGATCTCAAGCCCCATCGCGTGCAAGGGTGGATCAACACCCCACGCGACGGCGACTTCACCGAGCGCTGTCAGGATGTCTGCGAGACCTATCGGCTCGCCCCGCAGCGGGCTGCCGAGGGCATCGAGACGTGCAGCATCGACGAGATGACCGGCGTGCAGGCACTGGAGCGAGCGGCGCCGACCAAGCCTGTGCGCCCCGGGCGTGCCGAACGTCAGGAGTTCGAATACATCCGCCATGGCACGCTGACCCTGATCGCCACCTTCTGCGTGGTCACCGGAAAGGTCTTCCACCACATCGGTCCGACCCGCACGGCGGAGGATTTCGCCACCTACCTCGCCGCCCTGTTCGCCCAGCGCGCAGCCGGGACGCAGTGGCACCTGGTCATGGACAACCTCAACATCCATTGCTCCGAGGAGGTTGTGCGCCTCATCGCTGAGTTGATCGGCTACACCGGCGATCTCGGCGTCAAGGGCCGCCGCGGCATCCTCGAATCGATGGCCACACGCACCGCGTTCCTCAGTGACCCGAGTCACCGCATCGTCTTCCACTTCACGCCCAAGCATGCCTCCTGGCTCAACCAGATCGAGATGTGGTTCTCCATCCTCGCGCGCAAAGTCCTACGCCGCGGCCACTTCACGTCGGTGGAGGATCTGGAGAGGCGCATCAGCGATTTCATCGACTTCTTCAATCGCACGCTGGCCAAGCCGTTCCGTTGGACCTATGAGGGAAAGCCGCTCGCAGCATGAATGAACAACTGCCTCATGATTTCCACTCCGGACCACTAGTGCTTTGCTGTAAAAATCCTGATACTGACCAGCCAATCAAGCCGCGAGTGGCTTCCCGGTATAGGTCCAGCGAAACGGCTTGGCCAGCTTGTCGTTGAAGAAGTCAATGAAGTTGGCGAGTTTCTCATGGAGATCATCGACCGAGAGGAAGTTGCCGCGGCGGATCACTTTGCGCGCCAAGATGGAGAACCACATCTCAATTTGGTTCAGCCAAGAGGCATGCTTGGGGGTGCAGCCTTGCAATGATGTCGCCTTAAGGAGTACGCTGTAACCTTTTGATTTAAATGATCTTAGGGTGGCGAATGTGACGCAAGTGATCCGACGTTCGGATGACGAAGTGACAGTCGAGGTGACGGTGCGCCTGAGTGGCAGCCTGATGGAGATGGAGGAAGCCATTCTGGAGGCGACTAACGCCGTCGGGTGTTGTGCGACCGA
>NZ_NRRY01000099.1 GCF_016583905.1 Lamprobacter modestohalophilus
ACATTCACCCCTTGCAAATTCGGCTAAAACTGCCGAACAATAGCCCCCGTTCGAGACCCCTGTGAGCCACCTCTGAGTGGCTCCATTAACCCGATCATGGGTGGCTCCATTAGGGCGGTCAGTGACACGCGTCGCACGCGCACGCTGCAGCATCCGGTCGGCCTTTTCGGCATCGAGTCCCTGACCCACGCTCGCCATCTCTTCGCGGTCGTGAAAGAGCAGCAGGTTATCGCCTAGGATCAGGAAATTGTGCGGATCGATCGCCACCGCACGTCCCAGCGACAGGTTGTACGGGCAATGATCCGGAAACGCCGGTGCATAAGCCGCCGGATCGGCCTCGAAGCGCGCGACCTGCTCAGCACTGGTGAACCAGTACTCCTTGCCCTGATAGGTGCTGGTGTAGGCAGGCGAGCCCTTCTGCGGGCGGCCGACCTCGAAGTAAGACAGCGGGCTGTAGCCCTCGATCGCCGGGTCCTGACTCATGTCGGTCGGCAGTCGCTGAGACTGAGCCGACAACGGACTCAGCGCCAGGGCCAGGGCCACCGCTGTGGTGGTCATGGATGAGGTCAGTGCTCTGTTGAACATCGTGCAGCCTCTCTTGGTCGCGCACTGGGAAGCCCATCCCCACCCGGAGCAAGCCAACGTAGGCGTGCGTCGGGTATCGCGTCGTTTACCGACACTGGGTACAGGTCTCGAAGGCGAAGCGCTCGAGCTCGACGGTATCGGCGGCGAAGTTGCGGATGCCCTCGGAGAGCTTCTCGGTGGCCATGGCGTCCTCGTTCAGCGCCCAGCGGAAGCTCGGCTCGTCGAATGACACCCGTGCCTCGCCGTCGCTGAGCGCATGGGCTGGATCGAGGCGGCGCGGCACCTCGCCCTCGGCCTGATCGAGCGCATCCATCAGCGGCGGTGCGATGGTCAACAGATCGCAGCCGGCCAGGGCCAGGATCTGATCGGTATTGCGGAAGCTCGCCCCCATCACCGTGGTCTCGTAGCCGTGGCGCTTGTAGTAGTCGTAGATGCGCCGCACCGAGCGCACGCCCGGATCATCCTCGGGTGCGTAGCCATCGACGCCTTCCTTGTGCTTGTACCAGTCGAGGATGCGCCCGACGAACGGCGAGATCAGGGTCACGCCGGCCTCGGCGCAGGCCACCGCCTGGGCGAAGCCGAACATCAGGGTCAGATTGCAGTGAAACCCCTCACGCTCGAGCACCTCGGCGGCGCGGATGCCTTCCCAGGTCGCGGCGATCTTGATCAGGATGCGCTCCTTGCCGATGCCGGCGGCATCGTAGAGGCCCATGATCTGCATGGCGCGGGCGATCGTAGCTTGGGTATCGAAGGACAGCCGGGCGTCGACCTCGGTGGAGACGCGCCCTGGGACCAAGTCCAGGATGCGCACGCCAACGCTGACCGCCAGCTTGTCCATCATCAGCCGGCTTTGCTCGCTGCGCTCATCGCTGCGGCGCTGGCCGTAGGCGACCGCCTCATCGACCAGCGGCTGATAGGCCGGCAGTTTGGCCGCCTTCAGCAGCAGTGAGGGGTTGGTCGTCGCATCCAGTGGTCGGTGCGCCTCGATCGAGGCGATGTCGCCGGTATCGGCGACCACCGGTGTCATCTCGCGGAGGGCGTCAAGTTTGCTCATTAGGGGCTCCTAAATGGCCGTTGACGACAGCGGGCACTGCCGTTGGGTCAAGGTCATAGACGCCACAGCGGTGCCCGCCGCGCGCTAGCCGGCGGGCCATATTGGCGCCCATGCGCCCCAAGCCGATCATTGCGATCTGCATCAACAGACTCCTGACTCTCATGAAAAGGGGTTGCAACAACCGCCAGCAGGCGGGCGGCCGTCAGTGTCATGAGCGCAGACCGGATCGCGAGCGCTGATGTTTCGCCCCTGCAGCGCCCGACGGGATTGATTGCAGCGCACTGCGCTGCACGCGAGTCCGCTTGCATCGATACCGGCGGCTCAAGGACGCAGCCAACGCAGCACCAGCGGCATGCTCATGGCCTGCACCGATAGGGTCCAGAGCACCACGCCATAGGCGATGGACTGGATCGTCCACCAATACGGCAGCTCGATCGGCAGCGACAACGCCAGCGCCAGGGTCACAACGCCGCGCGTGCCGCCCCACCACAGCAGCGGATACCAGGTGCCGGGCAGGCGCTCAGTGCCAGGCAGCCGCACAGCCAGCGGCAACAGCAGCAGCACAGCCGCCGCGCGCCCCACCAGGGTGGCACCGATGCCGATCAGCATCGCCAGCCATTGATCGGTGAACATGACCAGCTGCACGCTGATGCCGGCGATCAGGAACAACAGGCGTTCGGCGAACCAGGCCTTATAGGCCCAGAGCACCGACAAGGCCTCGTCGTCGGGCTCCCGGCGCCGGTGTTGACCGAACAGGAGCCCAACGCAAAGCACCGCGACCACCCCGGAGACGCCGAGCTGGATGGCCAGGGCAAAGCCGCCGTAGGCCGTGATCAGGGTGAGGACGCCGCGCTCCACGGACCTGTCCAATGCTCGCCCCAAGCGCACCGCCAGCGCGCCAACGGCCAGTCCGACCACGGCCCCGCCGATCAGCACGCCGACCATGGCCAGCGCGCTCTCATCCCAACGCGCCCAGGCCCGATCACCGGTGGCCAGCGCCACCAGGAAGGTAAAGAGCACGATCGCATTGGCGTCGTTGAACAAGCCCTCGCCGTCGAGGAGCAGCTGCAAACGCGCTGGGGCGCCGGTGCGCCGAAGCACCTCCAACACAGCGGTCGGATCAGTCGCCGACAGCAGTGCGCCGGCGATCAAGGCCGCCAACCAGGGAAAGCCGGCCGGATGTCCAATGCCCAGGTACAGCAGCGCGGCGGTCACCGCCGTGCACAGCAGCATCACCGGTAGCGCCAGGGTCAGGATCGGCAGCAGGTTGCGCAGCAACTGTCGCGGCGCCAGGTTGTAGGCGCCCTCGAAGATCAGAATCGGCAGCAGAAGATGAACGATCAGGTCGTGAAACCACTGCCAGTGAAGACCGGTATCGCGGCCGGTCGCGACCCACATCTCCGAGCCGACGAAGCCCAACAGCACCAGGATTGCGCCCACGGGCACACCAAGGCGCCGGACCCAGGGCTCCAGCGCCAAGGTCAGCGCCAAGAGGATGGCGTAGAAGGGCAGGATCTGGAGCATGAGCAGGACCTCTCGTGCGTGACCCTCGAGAGGGCTCACCGAATCGGGTCAAGCGGTTTGAACCTGCGTCGCGCCACTCGCGCCGGTCGAGGAACGGGCCGGTGCTGGCCGCCAGGGGATCAGACCGGCATCGCGCAGCTGGCCCCCTCCACCGAGCGACCCAGGTGCAGCAGCTCGATGCGCTCGGGGCGCTCCAGCAGTTGGCAGGCGACCAGATAGCCGGCGGCGCTCCAGGTCTGACGCCGGCGTGCCTGCTGACCGACCAGGCGGCCACGACGGCCGTCGTAGTACTCAGGCCAGTCGTCTTGGACGAGGCGCCGCTCGGCATCGCTGAGCGCGCGCTCGACCAGCTCATCCGCCCCGGTGCGCAGACCGACCAGGGCCAGCAGCCACAGCAGCACCGGCCAGTTGCCGCCATTGTGGTAGGACCAGGGGCGGTTCTTCGGGTCGCAGCCGGTGAGCAGGCGCCAGTCCTGGCCCTCCAGCGCCGGGAAGCAGAGCTTGAGCGGCACCTGGCCGATCAGGTCGTCGTAGCGCTGCGCGATCAGCTGCATCAGCGCAGCGGTCTGCGCCTCGGTGGCCAGCCCGGCGGCGCAGGCGAGCAGATTGCCCTGGCCGAAATAGCGATAGTCGAGCCGGCCGGGGCCGACGTTGCCGAGCAGATAGCCGCCAGTCTCGGGCAGCCAGTCTATGAGCCAATCGGGGATGGCATCGGGGTGGATATTGAACTTGTTGACCGCCGCTGGTCCGTATTCATCGATCCCGTAGCGGTAGATCTGGTTCAGCCGCGCGAGATCGAGCCAATAGTAGGTGCGCACATGATGGGCCAGGTGTGGTAGGCGCTCTTTAAGGGCCTCGCGATAACGCGCGTTCGCCGGCTCATCGGCGTCGAGCAGATCGGCGGCGGCACAGAGCGCGGCAAAGAACTGCGCCTGGATATCGATCGGATAGCCATAGACGCCCATGCGCCGGTCGATCATGAAGGAGCCGTCCGGCACCAGCATGGTCGGGAACATGTCGAAGCGGCTGGTCATGCTTAGATCGAGCACCAGGCGGATCGCCTCCTGCACCGACGCCTGATGCAGGAAGGCGCGGTCCTCGGTGACATGCACATAGGCCTGCAGGGTCAGCAGCCACCAGAAGCCGGAATCCACTGGGGCGACGCGAGCGATGGCGTGCTCGCCGAAATCGGCCAGCAGTTCCTCGCCCTCCCCGTTATCGGTGACCTTGAAGCTGGCCGGGATCAGTCCCTCGCCGGGCTTGAAGCAATCGAGCTGACGCTCGTGGCTCTGCAGGCGCACGGCGGTGGTCAGAAAGTGGCGCACGATCTCGGGGCGGCCGTCGAGCAGGAAGGCAAAGGCAGAGATGGCGAAGTCGCGGGTGAAGACCTGGTCGTAGTTGAGCGCCTCGGTCTCGGGATCATGGGCGGCGACGGTCCCCACCGGCTGGCCGCGATAGGTGACCACGGATTCCTCGAGGAGTCGCCAAGCGCGCTGTCTGGCCTCTTGATTCATTGGTGCTCCTGTGGCCCGGTTGAGCGGTTGAACGGTATCTCTGGCGAATCAGCGCACGCAGGCCCCGACGTTGTCGGCGATCGCGCGCCAATGGTGGCCATTGCGGGCCAGCAGTGCATCGGCCTCGGCCGGTCCGTCGCTGCCGGCGCGATAGCCTGGCAAGGGGGCGGCGGTGTCGGCCGCCCAGGCCTGCTCGATCGGGGTGATCAGGCGCCACTGCGCCTCGACGCCATCGCGCCGGGTGAACAACGTCGGATCACCGCGCAGGGCGTCGAGCAGCAGCACCGCATAGGCCGAGGGCGGGTTCTCGCCGAATGCAGCGTGGTAGCAGAAGTCCATCGACACCGGCACCGCGCGGCGCTCGCCGCCGGGCTGTTTGACGCCAAACGCCAGGCTGATGCCCTCGTCGGGTTGGATGCGCATCACGATGACATTGGCCGTGAGTGCCTCCTCATGCGGGAACAGCTGCATCGGCGGATGGCGGAAGTGCACGGCGATCTCGGTGACCTGATGCGCGAGGCGCTTGCCGGTGCGCAGATAGAAGGGCACGCCGGCCCAGCGCCAGTTGTCGATGCGCAGGTCGAGCGCGGCGAAGGTCTCGGTGCGCGAGCTCGCCGGCACCTTCGGCTCCTCAAGCCAGCCGGCGACCGCCTCGCCCTCACTCTCGCCGGCGCTGTATTGGGCGCGCACCGTGCGCTCAGCGACCTGTTCGGGGCTCATCGGGGTGATGCTGCGCCAGACCTCGATCTTCTTGTCACGTACCGCATCGGCGTCGAAGGTGACCGGCGCCTCCATCGAGGTCAGTGCCAGCAGCTGCAGCAGGTGATTGGCGACCATGTCGCGCAGCGCGCCGGACTCCTGGTAGTAGCCGGCGCGATGGCCGACGCCGAGCGGCTCGGCGGCGGTGATCTCGACGTAATCGACGTGGTTGCGGTTCCACAGCGGTTCGAACAGCGCGTTGCTGAAGCGGAAGAAGAGGATGTTCTGGACCGTCTCCTTGCCCAGATAGTGATCGATGCGATAGACCTGTGATTCATCGAAGGCCTCGGCAACGACGGCGTTGAGCGCCCGCGCCGAGTCGAGATCATGGCCGAAGGGCTTCTCGAGGATCACTCGCGCGAAGCCGTCTTGCTCGCGGTTCAGGTCGGCTGCGGCCAACTGACGGAGGATCGTCGGCGCCACCGAGGGCGGCGTGGCCAGATAGAACAGCCGGTTGGCCGTGGGCTGGTGGCTCAGGGTCTCACTCAGCCGCCGGTAGGTGCCCGCATCGGTGAAGTCGCCGGGCAGATAGTGCAGGCGCTCGGCAAAGGCGTTCCAGGCCGCCTCGTCGAGATGGGGGATCTCAGCGGAGGTGGAGGTGGCGTCTTTGAGCATGGCGCGGAAGTCACCGTCGTCGATCGGATCGCGGCTGATGCCGATGATCTGCAGCTCCGGCGCCAGGCAGCCCTCGCCGGCGAGATGAAACAGCGCCGGGATCAGCTTGCGTCGGGTCAGGTCGCCACTGGCACCGAAGATCACCAGGACGCTGGGCTCGGCCTGGGGCAGCTCGGCGCGTGGGAGCTCGACACGGGTGGTGAGATCGATATCGGCCGGCATGGGGGGTCCTCGGGGTCGGGGTTGG
>NZ_NRRY01000100.1 GCF_016583905.1 Lamprobacter modestohalophilus
GAAACTCGCCAACTTCATTGACTTCTTCAACGACAAGCTGGCCAAGCCGTTTCGCTGGACCTATACCGGGAAGCCACTCGCGGCTTGATTGGCTGGTCGGTATCAGGATTTTCACAGCAAAGCACTAAGGACTTCATGGCTTCCGCAATGATGGGATTGCGATAACTGTTGCGCATGGGGAAGTTTTCGGGTGTCGCCTCGCCATACAACCCGCCGGGGCTCTGAATTTCCACGAAGTCGGCAAACACATAGAAACGGATCGGCGTATTGCTGTCGCAATTCCGGTGCATGACGGCGTTCATCAGGAGCTCGCGCAGTGCCCATTCAGGGTAGTCGGGAACCAAGCGCTCTTCGAAGCCGGAACCTTTCTTCATGCTGGTCTGAATGATCAGCCGAACACGACCTTCCAGTTCCTTCAGCACCGAAAGCAGGTCACCCGTGCGTCGAAGGAGCGCGCGCGCGCCACCCTGCGTTCTGAGAGAATGCGCTCGTCTTGTTCGTTGGCGATCCCTCGCCGCGGTCCGACCCGGACCCAAACCCGCCCCTTGTAACGCACCGGCGGAAGGTCCGAGGGCAGCACCTCGACCACTGCCAATTCCCCGCCTTGCAGAGCGAATCGCGCGACGTTGATGGCCGGTTGCGGCAGCAGGTTGCCGTCCGCACGGATGGCGGCGAGATTTTTCAGCAACGCATCCGTCACGGTCAGACCAGAGAGGGTTCCGTCATCATCGGCGCCGATCATCAGATACCCAGGCTCCCCATGGCCGGGTAGATCGTTGGCGAACGCGCACATCGCTTCGCCGAACTTGTCGGTCTTGCTGGTCGATGTGGTCCGCTCGACTCGGTCGGATTCAAGATCGCTCAGTAAGACCTCCAGCTGGTCTTGCGTCAGCATGTCATTGCCTTCAATGCGCTGATCATTATCGGTGCGGAGTCTGACCAAAAGCGGGGGGAAACCGGGACGGGGCGGCCTGGGCGCAGGTTGGACGGCTCAAGACGCGCGTTTGAGCTGGGTCAGCCAGGTGTCGCCGTCGGGGCTGAGCAGGAGTTGATCGGCAAGCTCTTCGAGCTGATCGGGGTCGCTGATGCGGGCCAGCAGGGGCTGGCTCTGCTCGGCAACCTCGGGGCCAAAGCGGCGGCGGGCTTGCCGAATCAAGATTTGCCGGGTGGTTTCGCGACCTTCCTCTAGGCCCTGCTGCTTCCATTGGTCGGTCCAGGTTTCGACGTTGTCGGCTAGCATGTGATAGACGGTAGTGCTCCAGATCTGTTGTGCCCACCACTCAAGCTCCTGATTTATTGAGCATTAATAGTATTTGCCAACAGTTCTGGAACACAACCCTTGCGCTGACTGGTTCAGCTGTGAAGACGGCGGGTATGAGAACAGCTGGCGGCGGTTGGGTCAAGGGTTAGGCGTGGTCTGACTCGGCGAGCGACAGGGGTCGATTGGGGGCAGAGAAGCTGAGGCTCCCCACGGCCAGGCGCTTGCGCGGCGTTTTCGGTCATGCCACAGCGTCGAGTGCTTCGATAAACGTCTCCGGCTCAGACCAGCGTCGGACCTCAGACAGAGAATCCAGGAGGGTGAAATCCTCGTCTTGCCAAACGTCGGCGGTGTCATCAAAGAGGCTGATCAGCCTCAGTGCCTCTGGACCATAGGTGAGCTGATTGAGGTCATGCCACATCGCGAGCGTATGCTCTGCCACGGGGCGTGCCGATGAGCGATTCCCGGTGCTGAGCACCGACACCAGTGAGCCCCGTTCGGGCAGGATGACGTGAAAATCGGGCGTCCAACCGCGACCGGAGCGGCCTACCATCTTCGGTCTGCGGTCGAAGCGTATCTCGCGCTCAAGCAGAAAATCGGAGACTTCGTCGGCAACAGATTCGACAGCGCGGGTCCTGAAGGTGAACCAGAGATCAGACACCCTCAGGCACGCCTGTGCCACGCGCAGCGTCACGGTCGCTAATGTCATCCCTGGTCTGCAGCGGGCTAGAAGCATGCCTCTGAACTGCTCGATGCCGTGAGTGAGGCACACGTCTGCGATCAAGGCGTTTTGTTTCGGTGTCCGCTTGGGCGATAGGGTCTGCGAGCGCAGCCAGCGCAGGGTTTCGCCGAGGTCGGAGACGATCAGGCCACCGTCCTTTTCGGTGACGAATAGATCGATGTTGTCTCCATCCGGATACAGGAAGGGCGTGCGGATTCGTTCGTGACGATCGTTGGTAACGCAGGTGAACAGCCCACCAAGCTCGTCTGCTAGGGTTTCACAACGCGTTGTCATTGCAGCCAGAATAGATCGTCTGCAGGCGGTGCTGGCGGATGCATGCGACCGCGATGGACGATCGCCGCTTCTGCACAGAATTGGTTCCAAGTTGCGACCGGATCTGACGCAGTCGCGGTGATGTCCACGGGCTTGTAGGCCTCTTTGTCGCGACCCTGTTCCGTCCAGCGATGCTTGTGGCACTCCCCCACTTGGTTGCACTGCGGATTATGGTGATCTTTTCCGAGGTCGAGGCCGTAGATCCGTCCATCGGTCTTGAGGATCAAGCTGTAGCTCAGCGCCGGTATGAGCGGATTGTATGTGCCCTTGATGAACAAGGGCCAGCCCCCTGCTGACGAGACCTCCATGCGAAACTCGACACAGTGCGAGTGATCTTCGTCTGTGGTCCAGCGAATATCGCCAACGATCTCCTTTGTCTGATCGACAAGGATACTTTCGAACTCAGCGCCGCCTAGCATGATGCCATTCCCTCATGGTCTCAAGTCGCCGACGGCGGCGTTGTTCTGGAGATTGGAAAAACCGGGACGCATAGTGCCTGGGGTCGCTGCTGCAGCGCAGGTGGCACGCGGCGGCGAGGTCTTCGGGCGTGGTCTCGCGGGTGCTGTCGTGGCCGGCTTGCAGCTCGGCGACGCGGGCTTGGTGGATGTCGAAGCCGATGACCGACCGGGCGCTGCTTGCCGAATTCGACCGCGAGCGGCAGGCCGACGTAGCCCAGGCCGATGATGGCGATGGGGGTGTTGGGGTCGGTGAGGTGCGCGTGGGTTGGGGGCATGGGGTGCGGGTTGGTTGGCTTGCTGGGTGGTGGCTGCTTGGTGGCTGCTTGGTTGTTGGGTGGTTACCTGCCGCGCTTTGGTGTCTGCTGTGAGGTTGCTTTCCCTGCGCTGGATTCCGGCTTCCCGGCCGGAATGACGGACGGGTGGGCCGGAATGACGGTCGGGAGGGGTGGCCGGGGTGACGGTAGGGTGAGCCGGCTCAAGACGCGCGTTTGAGCTGGGTCAGCCAGGTGTCGCCGTCGGGGCTGAGCAGGAGTTGATCGGCAAGCTCTTCGAGCTGATCGGGGTCGCTGATGCGGGCCAGCAGGGGCTGGCTTTGCTCGGCCACCTCGGGGCCAAAGCGGCGGCGGGCTAAGCGGGAAAGGATGTGCCGGGTGGTTTCGCGACCTTCCTCGAGGCCTTGCTCTAGGCCCTGCTGCTTCCATTGGTCAGTCCAGGTTTCGACGTTGTCGGCAAGCATGTGATAGACCTCGCTGAGATCGTTCATGGGGGTGACCGACACCCCGGGTAGACGTTTGGGGAGGAACACCCGCCCGAACCAGACGGCAAAGGCGCGACGCAGGCTGCTTTGCTCGGGCTCTTTGAGCCAGTCGACCAGGGCGCGCACGATGGCCAGGGCGTCCTCGGCGCTGCGGCTGGCTTCGAGGCGAAAGAGCGCGGCGCTGAGATTGCGGGTCGGGGCCTGTTCGGCCTTCCCCAGACGTTGCTCGTCAAGCAGCAGATAGGCTTGCTGGGGACGATAATCGGCCAGGACAGATGGCGCGGGCTCGATCAGGGGCTCGAGGCTCTCGGCGGCGTTCCAGACTTGGGCTCCATTGTAGAGCACGATCGGCAGCACCAGGGGCAGACGTCCGTGGGCGCTGAGCTGTTCGGCGCGGATGAGGTCTTGGTAGAGCAGGCCGATGTAGGTCTGGATGCGTACCGCCATCCAGGCGTCGATGGTGGATTGGAATTCGAGCAGCAGGTAGACGTAGAGCCAGTCCTCGCCCCAGCGGAGGCGCCAGATGAGGTCATCGGCACGGTCGCGCAGGTCTTCGGTGACGTAGCTGCCGCTGCAGCGCTCGAGGGTGCTGAGATCGAGGCTGTGGACCCAGTCGCCGGGGACGAAGCCCGTGAGCAGGTCGCGCACCATGGCGGCGTGGGCATAGAGCAGCTTGTAGCCGCTGTCGTGGGTCGGCTCGCGCCGTCGCGGGGTCGGGGGTGCCGGTGGTTTCATGTGACGGGGCGCTGTTTGCCGAATTCGACCGCGAGCGGCAGGCCGATGTTGGCGACGAGGAAGGTGAGGTCTTCGTTCACCGGGTGCTGGGTCCGTCGGATCAAGGTCGCGGGCAGGCTTCCGCCCGCCCTGTCATGTCGGCAAGGGCGGAGGCTGTGATCGGGTTGTTCTTGCGCTGACTGGTTCAGCTGTGAAGACGGCGGCTATGAGAACAGCTGGCGGCGGTTGGGTCAAGGGTTGGTTGGGGTTTGTGCGCTCGCGGTGGACCCAGTGCTAGACGCGGGATTCTTTGCTGAGCCTAAATAGGGGTCGGGTCCGGTTTTTCCGCGGTTTTTCCGCATTCGCTTGCGGGTCTATGCCGCTTCTAGGCGATCTGGAAGCTGGGAACGCGCGATGATGCCCTTATTGACCAATAAGGTCTGGACGACAGCTTCGCCAACATGAAAATGCCGTGCCGCGGCGGCGATGTCGTCGCTGTCGGGGCTATCGGTCTTTAGGTATTCGAGCAGCTCGCTGAATGGGCACAATAGGCTTTGGGCGAAGGCTCGCTGGAATTTTTGCCGCGCGGTACTGCTGTCTGCAATCGGTCCTAGCGATGTATCGCGGGCCCAGAGCGTGTCGCCTAGGGCGCGGCACAGCTCGAAGCGTCTGGCCGTGGCCCATCTGGCCCGTAATGCGGTGGTTTGTCGTCCCGTCGGGCCTTGGTCGCTGATGCGAAGCCCATAGTGGAGGCGATCAGTCCCTGCCTCTGCTCGAACACTCTTGACAGCCGTTCCTAAGAGATCGGCGAGCCGTTTGTTTCTCATGGGGCCGCGCTCCATGCCGGCGATAGCGCGGGTCTGTTGCGCGGCTTGCTCGGCGGCGACCCAGGGTGGCTCGGTTGGCTTGCGCTCGATCTCTGGGATGCGCGACAACAGGTGCGAAAAGTCGCAGCGGTGGCCCTTTTCTCGGGTTGTCTGTAGCTCGCGCTCCAGGATGTGGGAGGCTTGAGCAGACGGTACTGCTGCAATCGCCTCCTCGACGGACTCGAGCCCGTGGTGATTGGCGAGTGTGTTGAGGGTTTGGATGTGTGCGTCAGGCGCTTGATCAGGGTCGAAGCCAAGCCGCGCCTCGAGTCGTCGCCAACGCGCGGTCTGTGGATCTGAGCGTTCTTGGCGGAGGGCATCGATCAGTGCGCGCAGTGCTTGGCCATCCAGGGTGAAACCTTGCTGTTCATCAGCGACGCGGTTGAGGAAGTCGTCCACCTCGCGCTCGAAGTGGGCAGCGTCGATGTAGACGATGGCATCGGTAAGATAGCGCACCGGGCCGACGACACCGACCGGGTCAGCTTGGCTGAGGAGGCCGATGCGGTCGAGATCTCCCCAGAGGCAGAGCCGTGGCCAGCTGTAGCCACCACCGACGGCGGCCATGTCATGCGCTATTCGCCATGGGGTTGTGCTGAGTCCATTGGCGGGAATCGTCTCCCAACGCAGGCGCCACCAGTTGTCGCAGAGCCAGAACGCAAGGGGGGCCGGCGCCGCGAGCAGAGCGTCGTCGTGCAGCTGGCCTTGTTCGCGAATCAGGCTGGTGAAAACCGTTTCTCCCGCAGCGATTCGGATCTGGCACGGATGGGTGCAGCCTTGTAATGATGTCGCCTTGAGGAGTACGCTATAACCTCCTGATGAAGCAGAGTAATGGAATGGTCCGCCCCGCTCCTCCAACACACCCCGAGCGGGCACAATAAGCGATGATGAGAACCCATCGTCAACCAAGGTAGCGGAGCAGACCAATGACAGAGACTCACAAAGACCGGGCCATCACG
>NZ_NRRY01000101.1 GCF_016583905.1 Lamprobacter modestohalophilus
CGAACAGCCGCTCGATGAGCGCTCGGCACTGCGGACCGACCGCTTTGGCCTGCTTCAGGCACCACTGCGGATCACGCATGGCGAAGGCCAGCGCGTTGGGCGGCATGTGATCGGCCACCGTGCTGCGTGCACCGGGGCGTAACTGGCGCACATGGGTGGCCACCAACACATGCTCCTGGTAGAGACGCACCACATCCGAGGTGGCCTTCAGCCAGAGGGTCTGGCCGAGCAGACGGAAGGGAACGGAGTAATAGGCCTTCTCAAACTGCACATGGGCGTCGCGATGGACCTTGAGCTTGGCCCAGACCGCGAGCTCCGGCGGGACATCCGGCAGGCGCCCGAGCAGGGCTTTCTCGACCGACTCGAACAGGGCCAGCGGCTGCTCGCGGGTGGTACCGTGAATGCGGTTGCCGGCCTCGGCCAGAATCCATTGGCGCAGCTTGGCGTTGGCATCTGCCAGGGAGCGAAACTCACGCAAGGGTAGGAACGCTTGTTTGAGGTATTTCACCCCGGCCTCGACGCGCCCTTTTAACTGAGGTTCGCGCGGCGGGCAGGCGTCGATCTTGAAGCCGTAGCCCTCAGCACACTCGCCATAGGCGCGCTGCACCTCGGGATCGCGGCGGTGGGCAAGGATGATGGCGCATTTGGCGTTGTCGATGATGACCCGCTTGGGGACGCCGTTGAACCACTCGAAGGCGTGGCGATGGCAGGCGAGCCAGGTGGCGACATCCTGGCGCCAGATGAGCTCGGCGTACTGATGCCGGCTGAAGCACAGCGTCATGACGAAGACCCAGGTCTTGCGCAGTTCGCCGGTGTCGGTGTCGAGGATGCGCGGGCCGGCGCCGAAGTCGACTTGGGCGGCTTCGCCGGGGGCGAAGTCCAGGCGCACCGTGGCTTTGAGCGGGGCGGGCTCGTTGGCTTGCAGGAAGCGGCGAATGGCCGAGTAGCTGCCGCTGAAGCCGTGCTCGCGCACCAGGGCTTGGTGGATGGTGGTGCCGGTGATGCCGGCCCGCGTCCAGGCGAGGATGCGCTCGCGATGGGGCTCGACCTGGGAGCTTGGCCCGGGGTGGGTCTCGCGTTGACCCAAGACTTCGGCGAGGGCCGTGTCATCGGGCAGGGGGCGCTCGGCCTCGAGCCAGCCGTGCTCGCTGGCGACGCGCCGGAGCTTGGCGGCTTTGCTGCGCCCCATCAGTCGCGCTGCGGCGATCTGGCGGTCTGAATCGCCCTGGCGCATCCGCACCAGGACTTGTCGATACTCGTACATCTCGAAACTCCGATGACTCATCGCTACCTCCGCGCAAAAGCGCACGACGGTAGCAAGGGTGGAACGCAGTTCGAGACCCCAACTCGCCACTTCCTAAGCCTCTTTTCCCGACGACCGTCTGGCTCCTTTATCTCGGTCAGACGATGGCTCCATGATCCCGGTCCTGAGCTGGCTCCATATGCGCGATCATTGACAGGAGGGCCGGGTGACGAGCGTCGAGGAACTCAAGGGCGCGATCGAGGAGGGCGCGGTGCTGCGTATCAGGCCCAAGGCGATGACGGTGGCGACCATCTTTGCGGGCCTGTTGCCGATCATGCTGATTGGGGGTATTGGCTCTGAAGTCATGCGCCGCATTGCCGCGCCGATGGTCGGCGGCATGATCACCGCGCCACTGCTGAGCCTGTTCGTGATCCCGGCGATCTATCTGTTGTGGCGACAGCGGGGGCTTAGTAAGGGCTAGAGGGACCACTGCACTCGCGCAGTCATGCCGAAGATCGTTACGGTTCGATGAGTCCCAGTATGCCTCTCATCGCCGACGCGACCTGCTGCATTTGCTGCGAAGAGGCACGGCCAATCTGCGCCCAGAGCCTGTCGCGCCGAACGGCCGTGAGTTTGTCTACCATCACGTAGGAACGGCGCACGGCCTCGCCAGCGGGAAGATCGAAGCGTGCTCGATAAGGTGCCGCCTCTTCATACGTGGTGAACGGACAAGCCAAGATTGAGCCCGGTCGTGCCGCTGCGGTATGCATCCGCCTGCACGACGAGCCAGCGTAGTCTCCCGGCGTCACTGCGAGGACGACATCGCCGCGGCTTACGGTTGCCAAGGTCCATCACGGAGTGTGTCCGCCTCATAGGACTCTACGGCCTTGAGTGTCGAAGCTTCGTCATGGAACGGCTCCGGTGCAACGAGGCTTCGTAAGGCTTCTTCGACCAATCGATCAAAGGGTACGCTGCGGGTCTGCGCAAGTGCGTGGGCCTGTCGGGAAAGGTCGTCGGGGATGTCGGCCTGTACGATCGTCATTTTGGTTCTGGAATTCGGGTGAATGGTGGAGCTTGGGTGACGGGATTTGGGTGACAGTATAGGGAACTGAAGTTTCCTGAGATCTTACGCCGCTCGATTCATTGAAGCTCAAGCCACCATGCGTAAGAGCATCTGGACAAAAGGATTTTGCGGGCTTTGGGATGGTCGGGGGCAAAGCGATTGAAAATCCGGATGCAGCGCCGCTTCGCAAGAGCCTGCGCACATCGGAGAAGGCGAAAGCCGATCGGCCGCGGATCTGATGTCGGCGCTGCGGTGTCTGTAGCAGGCGCTCGGCATAGATCCAGGTCAGCGTGGTTGCCATCATGCAGAGGCCGGGTGGTTGCGGGTGATTACTCACCCGCAACCACCCGGCCCTCACCGACACGCGCCTGACCTACATTGGCGCTCGCGAGAGCGATATCTTTGACCCGTTCGTTGAAGCGCCCATCCCCGGGCACGGCGCCGATTGGCTGATACGGAGCAAGCATTGTGACCGCGAACTTACCGATGGACGCACGCTTAGCGACGCCCTGGATGCAGCCACAGCTGCTTACCATCATCACCATCGAACTCCCCGCTACCAATTGGGGGGCACACACGGCGACCATTTTCAGCTCAAGGATCAGGTCGTCACTGGGCAAGCACGCTACCAGACCTGTCAGTCTTTGACGGTTGGTCCCAATCTGAATGTCTCAGCAGCTGCTGTGCTGGATCTTGAGGCGGGGCAGCGGATCGTTTTTCAGGCCCCCTTCAGATTGTAGCCAGGTGCTCGGCTCACAGCACGTATTGGTGGGGCCTCACAGCAGCACAGCATCGCGACCGAAGTCAGCCCCGCTAGCAGTGGCACCCTCAGTTGCAGCCCCCCGTTCGGTGGTGGATGGTGAACAGAGTACCTGCAGCGTCGCACCCGCTAGCGGCTTCATTATCGCCTCCGTGAACGGCTGCGGTACAGGGACGCTTTCGGGCAAGACCTACAACACTGCCCCGATCACAAACGACTGCACAGTCGCCGCGATGTTTGAGGCCGACAGACGCGGCGACTCAGTTTGCCCGGTGTTCCTGACGATGAGTGGGTTCTGGTCACTGCGACCGGCGGCCTTGACATTGATCCCGATGACAGCGGCGCGGTCGATGCGACCCCAACCATCAACACGGGAACGATCCATGCGGTTGCGCCTGCCGCTGCCTGGCGCGCTGGCGGTATCCGCATTAACGCCCTCACTGATATTGCATGGCGCTACAGCGCTGATTGGGTAGGAAAGGTGAGTCATCTGCCGCGAGACAACGGGCGAGGCCCGCTGGATCACGTTCGGCGTCTCCGTCGTTGGGCGATTGTTGGCCGTTGCGCACGGCGAGCGCGACGGAGCGATGCGTATCATCCGTGCCAGGCCTGCAGCCCGATCTGAAAGACGGCTCGACGAAGATGGCTGATGACAACGACCACGACGAGGGCACCCCGAGTCTTGTCAGAACGCAGCGCGGGTCAGCAGTCATCCTGCGCAGCCAGCGAATTGGGCATCAAGACAGGCTAAGCGCTCATGCCGCTTCGTCGCGCATCACATCAGGGTGTGTCAGCGCGATCTCCATGAGGCGCAGTGCGGCACCTGGCGGGATGTCGCGACCTTGCTCCCAGTCGCGGATGGTCGCCACAGGGGTGCGGATCAGCTCGGCAAACGCCTGTTGCGATAAGCCAAGCTTGATGCGTGCAGAGCGGACCAGGAGTTGCTCGGCTGTCGTGCGACGCCCGACTGCTCGGCTTGCATCTCCGCCAAGCCCTCGCGCAGCCCCGGGATCTCTTCGCCGGCATCGGCCTCGATGGCGTTGGCGATCCTGTCAATGTTCATTCAATCGCCCTCTTGACAGCGTCAGTCGTGATGTTGTCCTGATCTGATTTGCGATAGAGCGTGATGAGCGTCAGCACGCCTTCTGACGACAGGTTAAAGTAGATGACCCGAACGCCGCCACGCTTGCCTTGGCCGGAGCAAGTCCAGCGCACCTTGCGTGCACCCTCTGCGTCGGGAATGACATCACCGGCAAGCGGATGTTGTGACAGCCATGTGACAAACTCCAATCGCTCATCCTCTGACCAGAGGTTGTCAGCAAGTCATGGACTAACCTAAGCGACGATCATCGACTAAGCGATCACCTGATGAGGGTACTCTGATGAAGGCTGTGACCTTCGATACCCTAAAATTTTTCGAGCGCCTCAAGGCTGCCGGTGTCTCTGAGCAGCAGGCACTCGCGATGACTGAGGCACAGAAAGAGGCGTTCAGTGATGCCTTAGCAGGGTCGTTTGCGACCAAGTCCAATATCGCCCGCCTTGAGGCCGATTTGACCGATATCAAGGCCGAACAGAAGATCATACGCTGGATGCTTGGCTTCTTGCTGGCAGGTATGGTTGCGTTGCTGATCAAGGCATTTGCTTGAGTTAGCCGCATCCCCTGGGACGCACTGCTCGACCAAGTCCTGGCCGATGCACTTCCCAGACAGGATAGAACGACTGGCAGCCGTATAGACTTTAGAGTAATGAATGACCAGGCGCCGAGATGTCTATCATTGCGGCCCTTCTGTGTGCCCTTGCGCCAGTAATGCCTCAAGCTCGGCAAGCCGCGCCTCGGCGGCTTCGCGCTGCTGGCGTTCTTGTTGGCGCTGCTTGCGTTCTTCATCAGCCCGCGCCTCGGCGGCTTCGCGCTGCTGACGTTCTTGTTGGCGCTGCTGGCGTTCTTCATTGGCCTGCGCCTCGGCCACTTCGCGCCGATGTCGCTCTTGCTCGGCCTGCGCCCGCGCCTGCTCGGCTTGCGTTTGCGCCTGCTCGGCAATGGCGCGCGCCTGCGCGGCGACGGCCTCGGCCTCCCGCCACTCGGGTAGCACGAAGTGAGCGTAGATGGGATCCTTGCGGAGTTCGGTGAGACTGGGACGGCGTTGCAGATCGGCGCGACGGAAGCGAAAACCAGGGAAGACGCGCGAATGGATCACGCCTTCTTGGAGGGGAATGGGAACATAGAGGCCACTGGCGGCCCTGGTGTAGAAGGCCAGACTCGCGGGGTCGTGGTGCAGGATGTAGTATTCGCGCACGCCCACGGCGGCATATTCGCCCTTTTTGGTCACCTCGTCGCGCTGCCGATTGGCCTGGGTGCTGTCGGAAAGCGCCTCGATGAGCAGATCCGGGATACCTGTGTAGCTGCGCTCGGTGTCGGCACGCTGGATTGGGTTATCCCGATGGATAAAGCCCAGATCGGGTTTGCGGATACTCACCTTGCCGTCGGGCAAGGCCAAGCGAAAGCCCGTTTCCAGGGCTAAGATTTGGGCATCCGGATGGCGGCGCAGATAGTGCAGCAGCAGTTCCAAGAGCCAGAAGTACACTTGGACGGTAAGCTGATCGGACACGGGCACCTCCTCCAAGCGACCCTCATGCCATTCCAGGTTCAGGTCCGGATGCTCATACCACTCGGCCCAGTAGGTCTGCTCGGTGACGCTGCTCGGCAGCAACGGGGATTCGGATGGCTCCGACGAGGCGGGCCAGGTGTAGGCGAGATTAGACATGGGCGCTTACTCGCAAGATGAGGTCAACGCGGCGACGGTCTGAGCAGCTTAGGTCATGCGCGGCCTGCCGACAAGCAAGAGGGTCAAAGCAAGAGGGTCAAGCAAGAGGTAGAGTAGAGAGCAGGCATCCCGCGCCCGTAGACCCGGCCTATCTGTTTCCGCCCCTTTCGTTTGGCGGTGCCTCAATAGCCGAATCCTAGTCATGGGATACCAGCCCTCCCTCATCAAACCGTG
>NZ_NRRY01000102.1 GCF_016583905.1 Lamprobacter modestohalophilus
TATGTGTTTGATGACGGTGGTTTGAGAAACTGATAAAACACGAGCTGTATCGCGAATCCCACTCCCATTTAAGGCCATATCAATGATCTTCTTCTTGACTTCGGGAAGATGCCCCTGATAGCTATAGTCCAAGATGAAGGTATAAGTTAAACAGGATGTGTTGTGACACGCGTAGCGTTGCTTACCTTGATTCGTTTTTCCGCGTTTTTTGACGTGATCCGAACCACATTGCGGGCATAGCACTGAGATCTCGGCCATACTAATAACCTTATAAAAAGCAAATATCTATATTATGCTACAGATTTTACGGATAAACCACGTCTAGAGCACTACCTCCTCTTGGTCCTACGGCAAGACTCAGGGATTCAATGGGCCCGTGAGCGAGGCCGCTGCATTTCGGTATGCGACAGCCCTCAATCATCTACTGCGCAGCGGATCAGAGCAACGCGTCCTGATCGGTGATAGCTGGACGGTCTTCTGGGCCGAGCGCCCTCACGACCTGGAGACGGCGCTTCCGAATCTGTTCGGGGAACCAAAAGCCGATGATCTAGAATTGGGCAAGCGAGACATTGCAACCCTATACCGAGCCGTCAATTCTGGCAATTTCATCGTCGGCGATGCCGAAGACCGCGTTCACGTTCTTGGCCTTTCGCCCAGCGCTGCACGAATCACCATACGCTTCTGGGAAACAGCGCCTGCAATAGAACTTGCTCGGCGCGTGCACCAACATTTCGAGGATCTGCGCATCGTGCGGAGATCGATCGATCTTGAGCATCTATCTCTCTACCAACTCTTGCAAGCTTGCTCGCCGAGAGGCGAATTGGACAACCTTCCCCCGAGTCTTGGTGGACAACTGGTAGGCGCCGTCCTGTCTGGACTGCCATACCCTGTCACGCTTCTCAATGCGGCAGTTCAGCGCTGCCGAGCGGCCGTCCGTAAGACGCGAACCGATGAGAAAGTGACTTACGCCCGTGCCGCCGCCATCAAAGCTTGGCTCTGCCGCGAGTATCGGCGCGTCGGGCCATCATCGAGCCCAAACGACAAGGAGCTGCAGCCCATGCTCGATTTATCGAATGCCAATCCTGCCTACCGCCTGGGGCGCTTGTTTGCCACTCTGGAGAAGATCCAAGAGGATTCCAGCCCTGGCATCAATGCCACGATCCGCGACCGCTTTTACGGCGCTGCCTCCGGCACGCCTGGCACCGTCTTCCCGACCCTGTTGCGGCTCAAGAACCACCACCTCGGCAAACTTGTTAAAGGACGCGCGATCCAGATGGAGCGCCTCATTGCCGAGATCATGGACGGGCTGAATGACTTTCCTGCCCACATGCTGATGTCGGACCAGGGCCGCTTCGCTATTGGCTACTACCACCAGCGACAGGCATTTTTCACCAAGCGCACCAATGCTCCTGAAGGCAAGGCCAACGGAACAGACGCCACGGAGACCGACCAATGATGAGCGATGCACAACACAACGACAACGCAATGCACAACCGCTACGACTTCGTGCTGTTGTTCGACGTGCACGACGGCAATCCTAACGGCGACCCGGACGCGGGCAATCTACCGCGGCTCGACGCGGAGACCGGCCAGGGACTTGTGACCGACGTGTCGCTGAAGCGCAAGGTGCGCAACTTTGTTGGCCTGACCAAGCAACAGCCCGGAGGCAAGTTCGAGGATGGCTTCGACATCTACGTCAAAGAGAAGGCCGTACTCGGTCACGCGCATGTTGAAGCGTTCAAGAAGCTCGACATCAGCCTGGGAGAAGAAAAGACCGTCGATGTCCCGGAGGATCTTCAGGAAGTGGTGCGGGATATGGCGCTACCGGACGGTATCGAGCCTGTCACCGATGAAGAAGGGCAGCTGTCACTCAAGCTCGCTGCGGTGCTCGACAAGGCCGAGGTCACTCAGTGGCTAAAGGACACGCCAGATCTGGACAAAAAGGCCGCAAAGCTGATTGAGCAGGCCGTGAAGGGCGCCAAATCCCGCAAGCCCACCCGCGACGAAACCGAGCGCGGCCGCACCCAAATGTGCCGAGACTTCTATGATATCCGTACCTTCGGTGCCGTGCTGTCGCTAAAAACTGCTCCCAACTGCGGCCAAGTGCGTGGACCTGTGCAGTTGACCTTCGCGCGCTCCATCGATCCCATCAGTGCCGCTGAGCACTCCATCACCCGCATGGCCGTCGCCACCGATGCGGAGGCTGAGAAACAGCAGGGGGGCAATCGCACCATGGGCCGTAAGCACACCGTGCCCTATGGGCTCTATCGCAGCCATGGGTTCATCTCCGCGTTTCTAGCGAGAGACACTCAGTTCAGCCAAGCGGATCTCGAGCTCTTCTGGGCTGCGCTGCAACAGATGTTCGAGCACGACCGCTCTGCTGCTCGCGGGCAAATGGCAACCCGTGGACTCTATGTCTTCAAGCACGACTCCGAGCTCGGCAATGCCCCCGCGCACAAACTGTTCGAGTTGATCCGCATCCAGCGGAAGAACCCTGCTGCACCTTCGCGCGCGATTTCGGATTACCTGATCGAAACGCCGCCAGCCGGTCGCCTCGTGGATTTTCCAGGTGTCGAACTGTTGAAACTGGTCGAATGAGGCTACGTGATGACTGACTGGGACAAACATATCGTCGTCGACGAAACGGTCCTCGCCGGCAAGCCCTTCGTTCGCGGAACGCGCATCGCCGTGGGCCTGCTGATGAACCGGCTCGCGGACGGCTGGACCATTGATGACATCCTCGCTGCTTATCCCCAGTTCACGCGCAAGGACATTCTTGCGGCCATTGGCTTCTCCGCCGAGTCATTGCTCGCATCAAGGACTTGAACAGCAAGAGAGGTCAGGCGTCGCCATGGAAGAATTATCTGATCCCATCGCTATCTCCGCGCTTCAGCATTGGGGTTACTGTCCGCGTCAATGCGCCCTGATCCACCAGGAACAGGCCTTTGCGGATAACGTTCATACAGCAAGGGGGCAGGCCGTTCATCGGCTCGTTGATCTGCCAGGCGACGTTAACAAGGCTGGCATCAAGATCGAGCGGGCGCTGCCGCTCTGGTCTGAGCGTCTGGGTCTGATCGGTAAAGCGGACCTCGTCGAGGTGCATCCGGACGGTACCAGGTTCCCTGTTGAGTTCAAGCACGGCCGCAAGCGGCGAGCATT
The DNA here is from genome assembly GCF_016583905.1 of Lamprobacter modestohalophilus. Classification (GTDB taxonomy): domain Bacteria; phylum Pseudomonadota; class Gammaproteobacteria; order Chromatiales; family Chromatiaceae; genus Lamprobacter; species Lamprobacter modestohalophilus. Next base: position 3,160 of record NZ_NRRY01000102.1, read on the forward strand.
GCATGACGATCTGCAGCTTGCCGCACAAGCGATGTGTCTGGAAGACATGCTCGGTCGCCCCGTTCCTAAAGGAGCGATCTACCATGCATCCAGCCGCCGCCGCAGGGAGGTCGAGATCAGCTCAACGCTGCGCGACAAAGTGATTAAGACGATCGCGGCCATCCGCGCCATGCTGATAGCGGAGCGTCTTCCTCCTCCAGCCAACGATGCCCGCTGTCCAGCCTGCTCACTGATCGAGCTCTGTCAGCCCGCGCTAGTGGCCAACTACGCTCAGCGAGTCGCTGACCTCGGTGATCTCTACGACATGGAGGGTAAGGTATGAGCCTGTATCAGATCGAGAACACCCTCTATGTCATGACGCCCCAGGCGTACGCGCATCTCGACAATGGCACCGTGCGCATTGATGTCGAGCGCGAGACCAAGCTCCGAGTCCCGCTGCATCATGTCGGCGGCATGGTGTGCTTTGGCAATATCTTGGTATCGCCGGCCTTGATGCATCAACTCGCCGACGAAGGCCGCGCCTTGGTTCTGCTGGATCGCTTCGGCCGATTCAAGGCTCGGCTTGAGGGTCCGGTGTCCGGCAACATTCTGCTGCGCCGTGCCCAGTATCGCGCGGCCGACGACAAGGCATTAACCCTGATTTTGGCGCGCGCCTTGTTACTTGGGAAGCTCCGCAATAGCCGAACGCTGCTGCTGCGGGGCGCTCGCGAAGCTGCGGAAGACGCAGATGCCGAAAAGCTGAAAAGAATGGCGGCCAACCTTAACGCTGCGGTGCGCTCGTTGGCAAAGGCCGCCGATCTTGATGCCCTGCGCGGCATTGAGGGTGAGGCGGCACGTGGGTATTTCAGCGCAATCAACCATATTGTCAAGCCAAAGCTCCGTGAGCATTTTCAACTGAATGGACGCACCCGTCGTCCTCCTCGCGATCGGTTCAACGCGTTGCTTTCGTTCTTATATTCGATGTTGATGAACGATTGTCGCTCGGCCGTCGAGGCGGTCGGACTCGACGCACAGCTCGGCTTTCTGCACGCAGTGCGTCCAGGCCGTGCGGCTCTCGCGCTTGATCTCCAAGAGGAGTTTCGCGCTGCCCTAGCGGATAGACTTGCGCTTGCCCTCATCAATCGCGGACAGCTCAGCCGGAAAGATTTTGAAGAACGAGACGGCGGCGCTGTGCTCCTGAACGATCAAGGTCGACGCGCCGTTGTCACTGCTTGGCAGGAGCGCAAGCAGGAAGAGATCCAGCATCCCTTGTTAGACACCAAGGTTCCCATCGGTGTGCTGCCATTGCTGCAAGCGCGCATCCTCGCGCGCACGCTGCGCGGTGATATTCCTGCTTACTCGGCCTTTCTAACACGTTGATTCCTCGAGTTCCTCGAATTTAAAGCACGCTCGGCATACCGGAGGCATCATGCTCGTTATCGTTACCTACGATGTGTCCACAGTGACGCCGGCAGGCCGAAAGCGGTTGCGCCGAGTCGCCAAGGCCTGTGAGCGCTATGGGCAACGGGTGCAGAAATCGGTGTTTGAATGTCAGGTCAATGATATGCAGTTCGAGGAGCTAGAGCGGCAACTGCTTGGCGAAATCGACGCCGAGGTCGACAACCTTCGCTTCTATCGTCTGACTGAGCCCCATCATCTAAGGGTAAAGCAGTACGGTGTCTTTCGCTCGGTAGACTTCGAAGGTGCTCTCGTGGTCTGAGCCGCGCGAACCTGGAGTGGGCTCACAAACGCGCATCTTTCGCGAAAATGCTAACGCTATGATTTTTAAGTACAATATTTCGTAGTGGCCGTGAGATTGCACCATTGGTTCTGCTGTAAGATTGCTGTTCGCGCGAAGATTGAAAAATCTGCAGCAAAATCTATGACTTATGCATGTGCGGCATCGCCCGGCAAGTCAGCCGGGCGCGGATTGAAACTGCTATGAGGTTGGCATAACGGGTGGCTCCTGCGGCATCGCCCGGCAAGTCAGCCGGGCGCGGATTGAAACCCGTCGTAGGAACCGCGTTCCGCGCTCCGAGTAAGCATCGCCCGGCAAGTCAGCCGGGCGCGGATTGAAACCACGATTGGAATGCCTGCCCCGCATGATCAACCGCGCATCGCCCGGCAAGTCAGCCGGGCGCGGATTGAAACTGGCAATTCGAGCGCGCCGGCGGTGTCGCTGGCGTGGCATCGCCCGGCAAGTCAGCCGGGCGCGGATTGAAACACCAGCCTCGGGCTCAAAGCCGATCGCAACCCGAGCATCGCCCGGCAAGTCAGCCGGGCGTGGATTGAAACGCCAAGGCACCCGGCGACCGACCACCGAGCGCCCGCATCGCCCGGCAAGTCAGCCGGGCGCGGATTGAAACGTACAGCGCGAGGTGTCCGGCCGCATGTGTCAGGAGCATCGCCCGGCAAGTCAGCCGGGCGCGGATTGAAACGCCGATGACTCGGTCCTGAGCACGGATACGCTGACGCATCGCCCGGCAAGTCAGCCGGGCGCGGATTGAAACAGCGTGCTCTAGGTAGTATTTGCCGCCGGCGTCTTGGCATCGCCCGGCAAGTCAGCCGGGCGCGGATTGAAACGCGGAGCAAGTCAATGTCCTCGTTGATGCGCTCAAGCATCGCCCGGCAAGTCAGCCGGGCGCGGATTGAAACTTTTTCGTAACCGTTCACGGCCTCTTGAACCCGAAGTAGCTGACCCTTTTGGTCCTAGACTCAGAGTCGAGATCCGGTTAATGTTGGCGCATGCATCCGTTCATGCACGCGGTACAAGGCCGGCGCTGTTCGCCCGCGCTCAGGTTGATCACACGGTGCGATGACACCTGAGCAGGCACAAGCGATCTATGCGGCCGGAGAGCAGGCGGTTATCGAGCGCCTGTGTG
>NZ_NRRY01000103.1 GCF_016583905.1 Lamprobacter modestohalophilus
ATGGCTCCATTATCCCGGTCCTGAGCTGGCTCCATTATCCCGGTCAGGCGGTGGCTCCATTATCTCGGTCAGAGGGTGGCTCCTTTATCCCGATCCCCGGGTGGCTCCATATGCGCGATCATTGACAACGCGCACAAATCTGCTCCAGCTCAGGTTCGATTGACGCTGTTGGGGTTGACGATGTCGGTCTTCGCGTCGTTCAGTCTGCGCGTCTTCGCGCTGAGCCTCGGCATCGTTGCATTGATCGGCTGTGCGCGGATCGCCAAGCCGGATCTCGAGCGGCTCTATGCGAGCGCCACCGACAGCCCGGGGCAGCCGCCGGTGGTGATCATCCCCGGTCTGATGGGCACGCGGCTCGAGGATGCCGAGGGTCGCGAGGTCTGGATCGGCTCCCTGCAGCGTGCGCTCTGGTCGCGTTATGACGACTTGGCGCTGCAGATCGACGCAGAGACGCTCAGTCCCGATCCTGGCGGCATTCGCCCGACCACCATCACCGACCGGTTTGCCGGCCGTGATTTTTACGCCTCGATCATCCGCACCCTGGAGCAGGCAGGCGGCTACCGTCGCGCTGAGCCTGGTCAAGCGCCAGAGGGGACACGCAACTATTACGTCTTCACCTACGACTGGCGGCAAGACAATGTCGAGACCGTGCGAGCGCTCGATCAGTTCATCGAGCAGATCCGAGGCGATCATGGCGGCGAGGTCCCAGTCGATATCATTGCCCATTCAATGGGCGGACTGATCACGCGCTACTACCTGCGCTATGGCCCGATCGATGTGACGCGGGACAACCAGTTCCCGGTCAACTATCACGGCGAGGAACGGGTGCGCCGCGTGGTGCTGCTGGGCACCCCAAACCTAGGCTCGGTGGAGTCGCTCAAGGCCTTCATCGCCGGGCGCCAACTCGGTCTGCGCCGTGTGCCGCCCGAGGTGCTGGTCACCTTTCCGAGCTTCTACCAACTGTTTCCGCATCCGATCAATGACTGGCTGCTAAATGCTGAGGGCGAGCCGCTTGACCTCGATCCGTTCGATCTGGAGACCTGGCAACGTTTTCAGTGGTCGATCTTCGATCCCGAGGTGCGCGAGCGTATTCGGGCGCGCTACGAGGACCCAGCGGCCGCAGAGGCGCGCCTCGCGCTGCTCGAGCGCTGGTTCCACAAGTACCTGGAGCGCGGGCGGCGCTTTGTCTGGTCGCTGACCCTCGAGATGGACCGGGCACCCTGGAGCCTGGTGGTGTTCGGGGGTGATTGTAAGCTGACGCCGGCGCGTCTCGTGGTGCATGAGACCGCTGTCGGCTCCGGACTCTATCTGCACCCGGAGGCTATCGGCAGCGGTCGCCCTGGGGTCGATTACTCGCAGCTGATGCTGGAACCGGGTGATGGCACCGTCACCAAGGCCTCACTGCTGGCCCGTAATGTCCTCGATCCGCTCGTGCCACGGCATCCCTGGAGCTTTTTTCCGCTCGATTATCCGCTTCTGCTCTGCGCTGAGCACAGTGCGCTGACCGGTAACCTCTTTTTCCAGGACAATCTGCTGCACTTTCTGCTGCATCGTGAGTGACGCTGGACTCGGATGTGGCTGGACCCTGGGGCAGCGCAGCGCTGTCGGCTCCGCTTGCTTCTGTGCGTGATGCTCAGTCACTGTAGTAGCCACCGAGCCGACGGCTACCGCGCTTGATGTACGGGTTGCCGTGGCGGTCGTAGCAGCGGCTGCCGGTGACCTCTCGGAGTCGGCCATCGATGCGAACCGTCTTCGAGACGCGACTGCAGCTGCGCGATCCGCTGTGATGACGGTATGAGCGCGGGCTCCGCGAACGGTGATTCGAATGGCTTGATCGATGATGGCTGAAGCCATAGATCGACGAGCCGCGGTAGCCGCCTGTCGACCAGGCGTGGACCGGCTCCGGCGCCAGGAGCGCCATTCCACTCATGATGAGCCAGGCGCCGATGCCGGCTCGGGCCAGAGACCGCCAACGCGGCCGAATCGCTGGCTCCTGCTGAGCGCTCCTGGCGCCGTTCATTGCGTGATCGGAATCGCCGCGCGCTTGCTCAATCGTGACAGTAGGCGTGTTCATGGGCTCTCAACCTGGGTTAGCGTCTGCCGTCGGCGGCTCATCCAGCGGCACCGCGAACAGATCGAGAAAGAAGCTCAGCGCGATGAACAGCTCGATCACACTGGCCAGCTCGACCACAGCGGCATCGCTCAGTCCCAGCGACCACAGGCGCGCGATATCGGCGTCCGTGATGGCATGGACATCGGTCGCCGCCCGCCGTGCCAGCTGCAACAGCTCGATCCAATCGGCGGGTAAGGGCACCCGCATCAGCGCCGCTCGCTGACCGGTTCGCTGACGGTTGATGTGGCGTCCCAGCCACTGTGATAGATATCCTCGAAGGCTTGCTGCTGCGCCTGCGGACTCCAGACCTCGCGGTAGCCATCGCCATCCTCGACCTGCAGCGACTCCACGGAGATGGAGCGATAAGGCTCGACCACCGTGCCGATCACCCTGACCTGCTTGCGCACATGACGGACCTTGGTGTCGCGCGGGACGTTGGAGAGGAAGTAGTACTGACCATCGGGCAGCTGCAGCACCAACTCCAGCTCGAACGAGAGATGGGCATCCAGATTCTCGAGCGGGCAGACATGGCCGCCCTCGGCACAGCGCAGGCCGTTGATCCGGCCCTCGATCGTCGTCTCGGCCAGCACGGGCGTGCCACTCAGTAGGGCGACGAGGCCAATGCAGGAGGTCAGGCCGGCGAGCGGTCTTTGAAGCGGTCGCTGTGTCGACATGGCGCTGAATCTCTCGACCGGGAAGAGGGGGTTGCCTCAGCAACCGTTCACGCAATAGACCGACTCCGGTGGATCAGCATCGCCACGGTCATCCGACTCGCCCTCGCGATGCGCGTCGTCGGCATCGTTATCGCCATAGTCCATTTGCAAAGCCGCCTTGAGGCTCGCCTCGAAGGCCAGCGCCCGCTTGAGCGCGCGCGCACAAGGCGCGCACTGCGCCGCATGGGCCTGGAGATCGGCTTGTCGTCCTTGCGGATCGACCAACAGTTGGCGGCGAAAGGAGAGACAGTTCATGGGTGGAGCCTTCTGCGCGACGCGGATAGCGCTTGGAATACCGGATTAAGACCAGCCGTGCACAGCAGATATTTCATGCTGATGACCGACAGCGAATGACCGCACTGCAGCGATCCGATACCGCGTTGCAACGGATCGTGTTAACGAAACGTTCTCTTGGTCTTGCGCGATTTCTATAAAGTCAATCAAAAACAAGGTATTAAAAGCTGGCACGACGGCTGCAATAGAGCAGACAGATCGCACATCGACTTCGGGAGTCCGTCCATGTCTGTTTCTGCTGCACTCGCGTCCACCCCATCGCTGGAGCCGGTTGAAGCGCCAAGCTTCGAGGCCCTCGCCGAGACCCATCGGCATAGCCTCTTCAAGTACGCCTATCGGCTCTCCGGTAACAAAGAGATCGCTGAAGACCTGGTCCAGGACAGTCTGCTGCGGGCCTGGCGCTCGTTTGCACGGCTGCAGAACCCGGCGGCTGCCTTGGGCTGGATGAAGACCATCGTGCGCCGTGAGAATGCGCGCCGCTTCGAGCGCATCCAACCGCGCGAGAGCGCGATGCCGACCGAGGAGCTGCCGGCGCAGCATGCTCAGTACTATGACACCTCCACCGACGCCTTTGTCTTGCGCCGGGCGCTCCGGGCGCTGCCGGCGGAGTATCGCGAGCCGTTGATCCTGCAGGTGCTGCATGGCTATTCGCAGCAAGAGATCGCCGCGCGGCTTGGCCTCAGCTCTGCAGGGGCTGGCACGCGGCTGTTCCGGGCTCGCCAGAAGCTGCGCGAGGCGCTGGGCGAGCGGTCATGATGGCCGCCTTGGACCTGGGGCAGGCTGACCTCGTTCATCGCCACCTCAACCGACTTGATGTGCTGGGCATGGCGCAGCGCGGCTGTGATCCAGCGACGCCATTGCTGCTGGTCGAAGACAACGCGCCACTGCGCCAGATGCTGAGCTGGGAGCTGAGTGACCTCGGCTATCAGATCCATGCCGCCGGCGACTGCGCGGAGGCGCGAGCGCTCATCGCGCGACAGCCGGTGCGCGGAGCCCTGATCGATATCCGCTTGCCGGATGGCGATGGCCGTGAGCTGGGGGCTGAGCTGGCGGCGCGCGCTCCGGGACTCACGATCGTGCTGATGAGCGGTGCCCATGATCTGCAGCCTGATCCGGGGCTGGCGCCGCATGTCTGCGCCTATCTGAAAAAGCCAGTCAATCTGAACAGTATCCACCAGCTGTTTGTTGCGAACGGCAAGCCTGCGCGAGCGGCCTTCAACAACGGCTCACGCGTCCCCTGATCCATGGCCACGAATGAGCTCAACCTCTCGCCTCGCCGGCGCGGGCCGTCCAGTCGTTTGCCTTCAAGGCGCAGTGATCCGCCCAACCGATGCCAGGAGCACCTCATGCCCTCGCTGATTCCGGACCCGGATGTTCAAGCGGAATTGCCGGACGCCCTGCCTGCTATTCCTGCCATGCCGGCCATGCCGGCGCTGAGCGAAGCCGAGCGCCGCTTCAGCCAACTACCCAAATCGCTGCGCACGCTCGAGGCGGCGCCGGCCTCCCTGAAAAGCTACCTGGCCCTCGGCGCCTTGTTGGAGAAGACCTCACTCTCGAGCGAGGAGCAGCAGGTGGTGCTGCTCAGTGTCAGCCGCGAGAGCCGCTGCGCCGTCTGCATGGGTGCCCATGGTCTGCTCGCGGACATGATGGATTTGCCAACGGAAATGACCGAGGCGTTGCGCGAAGGAGACCGCCTGAGCGATCAACGCCTGGAGTCCCTCAGGCAGTTCACCGCCACGCTGGCCAAGGCGCACGGCCGCATCGATGAGGCCGCGGTCGCCGCGCTGGAGCAGGCCGGCTACGACCGGCAGCAGGTCCTCGAGGTGATCCTCGGGATCGGCATGAAGACCCTCGCGCGCTATAGCGATCAGATCCCCGGCACTGATGGACAGCCCTGGCCGGCAGCCTGTCTCGCCTGCTAGCGAGACCCCTTCAACCCTTGGAGTCCCCCATGCGTGCCGCTGAGCTCTTTGTCCGCTGTCTCGAGAACGAAGGTGTCGAGTACATCTTCGGCATCCCCGGTGAGGAGAACCTCGACCTGATGGATGCACTGATCGACAGCCCGATCCACTTCATCACCGTCCGCCATGAGCAAGGCGCGGCCTTCATGGCCGATGTCTATGGCCGCCTCACCGGCCGACCCGGGGTCTGCCTGGGCACGCTCGGCCCTGGCGCGACCAACCTGATCACCGGTGTCGCCGATGCCAATCTCGACCGCGCGCCGGTGGTGGCCATCGCCGGGCAGGGCTCGACCCACCGGCTGCACAAGGAGAGCCATCAGATCGTCGATCTGGTCAATCTGTTCGCGCCCATCTCCAAGTACGCGACCTCGGTGCGCGAGCCCGAGGTGATCCCCGAGGTGGTGCGCAAGGCGTTCAAGGAGGCGACCCTGGAGAAGCCGGGGGCGAGCTTCATCGAGCTGCCCGAGAACATCGCCGCTGCGGAGGTCGCTGAGCTGGCCCCCCTGCGGGTGCAGAATCCGCGCACCCCCTGGCCGCCCGAAGATCGCCTCGCCGAGGCCGCGGCGCTGATCGCGCAGGCCGAGCGCCCGATGGTGCTGGCCGGCAATGGCGTCATCCGCGCGCAAGCCGCCGCGGCCTTGGATGCCTTCGCCGCGACCTTGAACATCCCGGTGGCCAAGACCTTCATGGCCAAGGGCGTGATCCCGCGCGACCATCCGCTCTCGCTTGGCACCGCCGGGCTCTCGGGCAACGACCTGATCGCCTGTGGCTTCGAGCGGGCCGATCTGGTGATCTGCGTCGGCTACGACATGGTCGAGTACCATCCCGAGCGCTGGCACCGCAATCCGGAGCAGCCGGTGATCCACATCGGCCAGCAGCCGGCCGAGGTCGATGCCCATTATCCGGTCGCGGTCGGCGTCGTCGGCGATCTCAATGCGGCCTTGCACGGCCTGATCCGACGCCTCACAGCCCGCCCTGAGAACTGGGCGTCGGGCCTCAATCAGGCGATCCAGCAAGAGAACCGCGAGTACGCCGAGGACAACGGCTTTCCGCTCAAGCCGCAGAAGATCCTCTGGGATCTGCGTCAGGTCTTGGCGCCCGAGGACATCCTGATCTCCGATGTGGGCGCGCACAAGATGTGGATCGCGCGTATGTGGCAGGCGCAGGCGCCGAATACCTGCCTCATCTCCAATGGCTTTGCGGCGATGGGGATTGGTGTGCCTGGCGCCCTGGCAGCCAAGCTGGTGCATCCCGAACGCCGTGTGCTGACCATCACCGGCGATGCCGGTTTCCTGATGAACTCTCAGGAGCTCGAGACCGCGCTGCGCCTTGGGCTCGCGTTCGTGGTGCTGATCTGGAACGACAGCGCCTACGGGTTGATCAAGTGGCACCAGGACAAACGCTTCGGCCGCGAGACCGAGATCCGCTTCAACAACCCGGACTTCGTCCAGTACGCCGAGAGCTTCGGTGCCCGTGGCTACCGGGTCGAATCGGCCGCGCAGCTGATCCCGGTGCTCGATGAGGCGCTGCACTGCGGCACCGTCGCCGTTATCGATTGCCCGGTCGACTACGCCCAAAACATGCAACTGACCGAGCGCCTCGCCGCGCTGCAGTGCCCGGTCTGACAGGAGTCTTGACGATGTTGACGCTATTCGATTCCACCGAAAACTTCCTGCTGACGTCCTTGCAGCTGATGTCGGCGCTGTTCATCTTCGTTATCGGCCTGGCCGCCCTCTGGGGGGTCTATGCCTTTATCGTCGACAGCACCCAGAAGACGCAGGCGATCCGCCGCAACTATCCGGTCATCGGCCGCTTCCGCGCGCTGTTCGAGCGCCTCGGCGAGTTCTTTCGTCAGTATTTCTTTGCCATGGACCGCGAGGAGCTGCCGTTCAACCGGGCGCAGCGCAACTGGGTCTATCGCGCGGCCAAGGATGTCGATAACACCGTCGCCTTCGGCTCGACCCGTAACCTGACGGTGCCGGGGCAGGTGATCTTCGTCAACTGCCCGTTCCCAACCCTGGGCGAGGATGCGGTACCGCCACAGCCGCTCACCATCGGCCCCTTTGCGCGGCAGCCCTATACCATCGCGGGGCTGTTCCATATCTCCGGGATGAGCTATGGCGCTATCTCCAAGCCGGCGCTGGAGGCCCTGGCGAGCGGGGCGGCCAAGGCCGGCTGCTGGCTCAACACCGGCGAGGGCGGGCTCACGCGCTATCATCTGGAGAGAGGGACCGACCTGGTGTTTCAGATCGGCACCGCGAAATACGGCGTGCGCGATTCAGCCGGCAACCTCAGCGATGAGCGTCTGCAAGCGGTGGCCGCCCATCCCCAGGTGCGGATGTTCGAGATCAAGCTCAGTCAGGGCGCCAAGCCCGGCAAGGGCGGCATCCTGCCGGCGGCCAAGGTGACGCCGGAGATCGCCGAGATCCGGGGCATCCCGGTCGGGGTCGACAGCATCAGCCCGAATCGCCATCCCGATGTCGGCAACACGGCCGAGCTGCTCGATCTGATCGAGCGGGTGCGTCGGGTCACCGGCAAGCCGGTCGGCTTCAAGGTGGTGCTTGGCGCCTATGGCTGGCTCGATGAGCTGCTGGGCATGGTGCATGCGCGCGGTGTGGCCTCGGCGCCGGATTTCATCACGGTTGACTCGGCTGATGGTGGCACCGGCGCGGCGCCGATGCCCTTGATGGATGACATGGGCCTGCCGCTGCGTGTCAGCTTGCCGATGCTGGTCGATAAGCTCAACGAGTACGGCCTGCGCGAGCGCATTCGGGTGATCGCCTCCGGCAAGCTCATCACCCCGGCCGATGTCGCCTGGGCGCTGTGCATCGGGGCGGATTTCATCACCTCGGCGCGTGGGTTCATGTTTGCGCTTGGCTGCATCCAGGCGCTGCAATGCAACAAGAACACCTGCCCGACCGGGATTACCACCCATCAGCGCAAGTTCCAACGCGGCCTGCATGCGCCGACCAAGGCCGTGCGGGTGGCAGCCTATGTGCAGAATCTCTCCAAAGAGGTCGGCATCATCGCCCATTCCTGCGGCGTGCGCAGCCCGCGTGAGCTGCGGCGCTTCCATGCCCATCTGGTGCAGGCGGATGGACGGACCATTGGGCTGGATCAGTTCTATCCGGAGTCCGAGCGGCAGATTGTCGCAGCCTTGAGCTGGCCGCAGACCTGGCCGCGTGATCAGATGGGGGTGGCGCAGGGGTCCGAGGACAGGCTGCGGCCCAGTCCACTTGGGCCGCTGCGAGGACCCAGCCAGCGAGATCTGATCATCCAGCCGGCAACAGGAGACATCTTTCCATGACCGATGGCCGACAACCGCATCAAAGCCACCGCATCGCCGCCGAGGTTAGCCCGACCGGGTCGCTCGAGGTGCTCAATCCGTTCAATCTGCAACCGATCGCGACCGTCGACACCGTCGATCGTCACGGCGTCGAGCAAGCGCTCGCGGTGGCGGATGCCTGTTATCGACAGCGCGACGGTTGGCTGCCT
>NZ_NRRY01000104.1 GCF_016583905.1 Lamprobacter modestohalophilus
AAACTCGCCAACTTCATTGACTTCTTCAACGACAAGCTGGCCAAGCCGTTTCGCTGGACCTATACCGGGAAGCCACTCGCGGCTTGATTGGCTGGTCGGTATCAGGATTTTCACAGCAAAGCACTAGCGCTGAGGCTATGCCACCATGTTGCTACGCCGCCATGTCGCCTATTTTCCCGTACGACACAACGACACGATAATTACTCTCATCGACATGCTCCAACCGAGCATCTGCAATGAGGGCCTTTTCAGCGGGATACAAATCGAGCTTTGCCTTCATCAAGCCATTGAGGTCCTTCTTAAACCACTTCATGGTTTCCTTGTCTTTAATCACTGAGCGCATTTCATCGAGGTACTGGTGGTATGCTTTGTTCCGCTCGCTTTTGGGCAGGACTGCAAGATTCCATGCCTTACAGGCAATCAGCAGATTAGCCTGACGCCCTTGCTCAGAGGTTTCGAGCTCGATAAATTGGCCCGCCACATCGACGATCATTTGAGATAGGTTTTTCTCGGCAGACATCGCATTGCCTAGAAGGAGAACGCTTGAACCAAGATAGCTTCACGCATCAGGTGGATCACTTGGGGGAAATGCCATGGAATCTCAGCATCTGTGAGATCGGCCTTCGACTCCCTTCCCTGCAGTGCGCGTGTCAAAGCCGACGTTCCCCCTGGGTCATCTAAAGCGCTGACTGATCAAAAAAGGGACCACAGCAGCGGCACTGGCTTAGCGCGTTGCAACGATGAGATCAAGCCGGAGTATGCTTGAAAAGCAGCGAACGCGCGAATCCGAAGCCATAGGGTTGGACCACGGTCCTCGCCATGCTCGGCAAATGCTGCGTGTCGTCAAAGGACGCGGCCTTGATCGTCCCTTGGTCCACCTGTCGCGGCGCAGGTTCGGGCAGGGCGAAATACAACGTAAGTGCTTGAAAAACTGTGCGCCCTGCAGGGTCCGAACCTGCGACCACCTGATTAAAAGTCTGAGCGTCACACCTTCCACCGTTTGCGACCGACTACGATAGACCGCTATAAAACAGCACCTTAGCACTGCCGACTCTGCTACCATTTACCATCAGTCACCACCTGGAACGCTCCCGCCTGGTGACTTTATGGTGACTCGAACCCCGAGAGCAGAGAGGTGCACCGTGCGACTGACAAAGCGAACCATTGACGCGGCCCAGTATGAAGGCGAGAACGGCGCCCGCTTCGTGCTGTGGGATTCCGAGGTTCCCGGCTTTGGCTGTCGCATCTACCCAAGCGGCAAGCGGACGTTCGTCCTGTCCTATCGCATCAACAACCGCAAGCGGCTACTGACCCTTGGCGGCTATGGCGCCTTGACCCTCGACCAAGCCCGCAAGCTGGCGCGCGCCGAGCTGGCCAAGGTGGAAAGCGGCGCGTCCGACCCCCTCGAAGAGCGCCAGCGAGCGGCTGGCGGCCAGACCATCGCGGACCTGTGCGCGGCCTACATGGAGCGGCACGGCGATGCGAAAAAGAGCGGAGGCGAAGACCAGCGGCGCATCAATAGCCATATCCTGCCCGCATGGCGCAACCTGAAGGCATCGGCCATCAGGCGCGCGGACGTGGCGGCGCTGCACTCCAAGATTGGCAAGACCGCACCCTATGAAGCGAACCGAATTCTAGCCCTGCTGGCCAAGCTGTTTGAGCTGGCGCGGCGCTGGGGATTCGTGCCAGAGGCCCACGTCAACCCGGCGCGCGACATTGACCGCTTCAAGGAACACAAGCGCGACCGATGGATAACCCCCTTGGAACTGCCGCACCTTGCGGCGGCCATCAATGCCGAGCCCAACGCATCGGCCCGCTATGGCCTGTGGCTCTATCTGCTGACCGGCGCTCGCAAGACCGAACTGCTGGCGGCCCGATGGTCGGACGTGGACCCGGAGCGCGGCGAGCTGCGACTAGGCGACACCAAGGCCGGCCGAACGCATTACATCCCACTGAGCGCGGTTGCCCTGGCACTGATCGACCAGATACCGCGCCAGCCCGGCAATCCCTACATCCTGCCCGGCAAACATCCCGGCGCCCATTTGGTGAATATCTCCAAGCCATGGAACCGCGTGAAGACGGCGGCAACGCTGGCGCGCTGGCGCGAAGAGCCCGAGGCGGCGGCGCTGATTGACCGACTGACCGAGGCCCGCGCGGCCGAAAAGAGCAAGCACGCGGCCAAGGACTTGACCCCGGAGCCAACCCTTGCCGAGATTCGCGCGGCAAGCGACACGGCCGGTCTGACCCTTCCACCTGCGGTTGATGACGTTCGCCTGCATGACCTGCGGCGGACGGTTGGAAGCTGGTTAGCGCAAGCCGGCAATTCCCTACACCTGATTGGTCGCGTGCTGAACCACTCCAACGCCAGCACAACACAAGTCTATGCCCGGTTCGGCCAAGATCACGTTCGCGCGGCCCTCGAGCAGCACGGCGAGCGACTGCTAGGCGCGGCCAAGCTGGCGCCAGCGGCGGAGGTGGTAGACATCAAGCGGCGCAAGACCGGCTAAGCAATTCCCATCACTGTTGCGTTAAAGCGTTCGCGCCAGCCTAGGGTAGCTCCCGAAAAGGCGGACCACCTTCCCGCCCTGGCTGGCGCCCTTACCCGAAGGTGCCCGCGTGAAGGTGCGCGAACATGATTGACCCATCCCTGTACCGCTTTCGCGAGCGGTTAACCCTGTTGGAATGCGCGGCCCTCGCGCATGGCCGCGACCCGCGCGAATTGCAACGGCGCTTTGAAGAGTCCCTAGCCCTCGACTATGGCCCACACTGCACTCGCCGCCAGATAAAGGAGCTGGCGGTTTCCCGCGAGGTGGCGGAAACCGTAGACGCCCTTGAGGCAATGACTGGCGCGGACGCTGTGACCCCGCCCTTTGGTGTTTTCCGCTTTCCCCCTTGCGAATGCCAAGCCATGCTCGCGGCCCTTGGTTTATCGCTTCCCTGGACGCTAGACCCTGAGAATCAGCGCGAAGCCGCCAATACTGGGCAATCCCCGTCACCCGATAACTGGCGCGAAGACCCAGCGCTGTTGAAAGGCGAAAAACAAGACCGCGCGGTTGCCGAGATCATCAAGGCGAAAGGATTTAACCCCTCAGCAATCCCTGACGGCGAGAAAGGGACTATTGAGCAGCTTTGCACGCTGGAATATCCCGAGCTGTTCAAGTTTGTAACCGCTTTTGAAACCGCATGGAAGCGCGGTCTAAAAGCTGGCCGTTGGCGAATGCAAAGCCATGCTTCCTATGCCAAGCGCGGCAAGGATTGACCCGTTTACCCTCGCCATTTCTCCCCGAATCTCTACTTCGATTTCCTACCCACTGATGCCTTTAGCATCGATTCCGCATCGTAAACCAACGCGGAATCGAGACTATGAAAGACGTTCTATCACCCGCCCGTTCGCTGGAAAGCGAAACCGAAGCGGCTATTTATTTGGGAATCAGCCCCCGCACCCTGCAAGCCTGGCGCGGTCGCGGCGATGGCCCGGCATTCGTCAAGGTCGGTCGCGCGGTTCGCTATGACCGCGCGGCCCTGGATGCCTTCATTGCTGAGCGCACCCGGACCAACACGGTCGGAGGTGCGGCGTGACCGGCCCCCTCACCCTCGAAGCAATCTGCACCTTCACCGATGGCCCGCAACAGATTGCACGGCTACCGCTGTTCGGTCTGACTTCCGAGGCCAACGCCCTGCACGCGGTTCTATCCGAACTGAGCGCCAGCGAGCGGCAATCACTACTGAAGCTGTCGCTTTGCCTTTATGGCGATGACTTGGACGGCTGGGGATGGCTCGAAGAGTCGCGCGGCAAGTATTACTTCACCGCAACCGCACCCAAGCCCGAACCCGAGCGGCGCATCAACCCGGACCTGGTGGCGGGGTTCAAATTCAGCCCCAGCAACAAGACCGCTGAAGCGATTTTTTCAGCCATTACGCCCGACCTTGGCGTGGTTGTGCTGGATGGCGCAACCCTGAGCAATGGCCCAATGGCTGGCCTGGTGATTAAGGATTGCGTCGGTCGGTTCGTGGTTCACATTGGTTGCGATGGCCGGCTGAATGCGGTTCCTGCTGGCTATCACGCGGAGAGCACGGAGGCGCGGCAATGAACGGCTATGAAACCCTGCGACAAATGGCCACCGAGGCCGGCGTTCGTGTTCCTGACCTGCTGGCGATGCACCGCAGCAATGACCCGTTCTATTGCGGAAGCCCGGCCCAAGTCGAACAAGCGCGCTGGTTCGTGGCACTGATTGATCGGTACTCATTCGCCTATGCCTTCCACCTGCGGCGCGTGCATTACCGCATCGTTTCCGAGCGCGAGCCTGTCTCGATGGTTGATGGCCGGCCCTACCAGAACACCGAGCGCTGTTGGAGCTATCTCTGCAACGCTGGCAAGGCGGCGCGGACGCTCGGACTACTGGACGCCCGGCGCTTCGTGGACCAGCGCAACCCGGCCCCGAGCATCTATCGCGAAGAGCCCAGCGGCAACGACCCTAGCATATGGTTGCCCGAGATAGCCGGCTTGGAGCTACCCGGCATTGATGCCGAGCTGGCGGCCCCGGACTTCGACCTGCCCGAGCCCGAGGTCTTGGGTTATAGGTACAGCGGTGCGGACCAGCCCTATCTGCTGGAGGTCTGGATTGAGAAGACCACTCAGAACGACATCCTACGGCCGCTTTGCCAGCGGTTCGGTATGAACCTGGTTCCCGCTGCCGGCTTCCAGAGCATCACGGCGGCGGTCAACCTGATTGACCGCGTGCGCCAGACCGGCAAGCCCGGACGCGTGCTGTATGTCTCGGACTTCGACCCTGCCGGCGACAAAATGCCCATTGCGGTTGCGCGGCAAGTCGAATATCACCTGCAAGCAACCCCGGCGGACGTTTCCTTGCACCGTCTGGCACTGACTGCCGAGCAAGTCGCGGCCTATGACTTGCCGCGAATCCCCATCAAGGAAAGCGACTTGAGGCGCGCGAACTTTGAGGCCAAGCACGGCACCGGCGCGGTTGAGCTGGACGCCCTGGAGGCCCTGCACCCTGGCACGCTGAAGGCATTGGTTACTGATGCGGCGCGCGGTTACTTCGACACGGACCTACCCGAACTGGCGGCCGATACCGAGGCGGAGGCCCAAGCGGCGGTTGAACTGGAATGGCGCGACCGGACGGCGGAAGAGCGAACCGCCCTCGATGGTCTGCGGACCGAGGCGGCGACCATCCTTAACCGCTATAGGCCCATGCTGCAAACGCTGGCGGCAGACTTGGACGCGAACCTTGAGCCCTTGCGCCAGCAAGCGGACATCATCGCGGAGGCGGTGCGCGACAAGGCGCGCGACTTCGACCCGGACCTGCCACCGCGCGCGGAATCGGACCTTGAACCGCCCGACGAATCGGCGTGGCTGTTCGACTCCCGGCGCGGTTACTTCGACCAACTGGCGGCTTACGCAAACGAGAAAGGCCCGGCGGCTGTCACCACCGAGCCCTTGTTGAATCACCCACCAGAGAATAACCTTCAACCGTCCACGAGGCCCTGCAAGGCCCCGTGACAAAGCAATCCGACCGACATCGGCTTGCACCGGCGAGAGCAATTCTAACCAATCCCCTGGTGAATTGCGCTCGCCCTTGCCCGCCTGTCCGGTCGGTTCCCACTTTAAACAGGAACCGACAGCATGACCGATACCGAATCCCCATATATGGTCCGCCCCGCGATGCAAGAGCCACTTGACTGTTCAGCAGAAGGAAACGTTGCGGCCATATATCCGGCGTCGTGATGAGGTGGCGTGATCGCTCCTCGCGCCCTGATGGAATCCGCGCG
>NZ_NRRY01000105.1 GCF_016583905.1 Lamprobacter modestohalophilus
CGTGATGGCCCGGTCTTTGTGAGTCTCTGTCATTGGTCTGCTCCGCTACCTTGGTTGACGATGGGTTCTCATCATCGCTTATTGTGCCCGCTCGGGGTGTGTTGGAGGAGCGGGGCGGACCATTCCATTACTGTTGAGCAGGCCGGGATTGATAAGGGCGCCATCATTGGCGAACAGCGCGGCGAAGCCAAAACACTCCTCCGCCAACTCACCCGCAAATTTGGCCCCGACTGCGCCGAGCGCTACCGCGAGCGCGTCGAAGCCGCCAACATCAAGCAGCTCGACGCCTGGCTTGACAACATCCTCACCGCCGAGAGCCCCGAAACCGTCTTCCACTGAGACGCGGCGCCAAGGGCCATCATCCAGGTCGAGATCGCCTCAGGCGATCGCGCCTCCCTGCAAGCCGCCGTCGATCGGCTGGTGCGCCTGATTCAGGCCGACCCCAACAAGGCCCGCCTCGATCGGCTCATCACCCGCTGGCTCAAGCGCCATCTCCAGCGCCTTGGCGCACAGATCGACCTCACCCAGATCAACTCACTCGTCGAGGACAAAGCGATGTTGGCCGAAAATCGACAACACTGGGCAGAACGCGAGCGCCAGGAGGGCCGAAAAGAAGGCTACAAAGAAGGCCGCCAAGGCTTGCTGAGGCCGGATTCACGGTCTATCCTGAGGTTAGCTAAGAGAGGACTAATATGCGGGCTCAGTTCAACATCCACGAGGCTAAAACACGGCTATCCCAACTGATCGAACAGGTCGAAACCGGAGGCGAAGTGGTCATCGCACGCGCCGGCATCCCTGTGGTACGCCTTGTGCGTATCGAAGAGAAGCCGCCACGCACACTCGGGTGCCTTCAAGGCCGCTTCAATCTGCCCGGTCGTGATGGTCCGCCGATTCCGCCAACGCCTGACGACTTTCTTGACGCGATCCAAGGGTCTTGATGCGCGCGCTCACTGATACCCACATCCTGTTGTGGGCCTTGATGGCGCCAGATCGACTGGGGATCTCTTCGCGAGCGCTTTTGGAATCACCAGATCACGAGATTTTCTTCAGCGCGGCCAACATTTGGGAAATTGCGATTAAGCGCGCGCTAGAGCGTCCCGATTTCGATGTGGAGCCTGATGTGGTCTACAGGGCCGATCCTTTTGATCGGTTGCTGATCGCTCAGGCACAGAGCGAGCCGATGCGGCTGATCACAGCTGATCCTTTGTTCGCGCGCTATGGCGTCGAGCTGTTCCCCGCATAGCCGCTTCTGGAACCTCGGATCTCGGCGACAATAGCGGCATGGCCATGCCTGTTTTTGGGAATTCCGATCGGCTCTTCGAGATCACTGCGGCCCGGGGCCTGATTGCTCTGCGCTACTGCTGACCAAGTCCAGCCCCGGTGCTATCGATGCCAACATCTGACTGATTCCAAAGAAAAAGTTGTGGGGATACCTCAGGGTCGGGTCCGGTTTTTGGTCCGCTTTTCTATCCGCGCCATCCCGGACTGGTCTATGCTGCGAGACATGAACACCGACCCTGCGAGCAAGCGGCTCCTCAGCGGCGAGGCCGCGCCCTGCTGGTCTCTCATCCGATGACCGACAAGAGGCGGATTCCTTGGCACGATCTGCTCGGCAAGGCCCTGGCCGATGCCTTGATCGGGCTGCCCTATCGCGTCAGCACCGAGGAAGAGTTGGCGCTGCGCAGCCAAGACTCCCCTTCAGCGCCCCGACGGGCTCGAGGACTTGGCCGCGCACAATCTGCTGAGCTATAAGGCGGGTGGCCAGGCCTACGATGCCTGGGCCTTGGAGGAGTTGGTCAGCCACTATGTGACCTACCGCAAGCTCGCTTCTCTACGCGTACTCAGGCATCGACCGGCGGATGATGATAGGCCGATCACGGAGCCGGCGAAGGCCTATCCGTTGTTGCCCGCTACGGATTTCCGCTGCTTGGCGATCGCGACCCGCTTTCCGCGCAAGCTGATCAAACAGCTGCCTCCGGGCAGTTGTCAAAGAGGCGAGCACCCGGGCATCTTCCAGCTGCGTGCCGGCACCCGCAGGGTGCGTCTGGTCGTCATCAACGACCTACGCCCGCTGCCGCAGAATGCCCCGTGGCGGCTCTTCTCGAGCGATGAGGCGCAGCGCCGCCTCGCCCTGCAACAGTACCACCCGCGCAGTGAGATCGGTGTTCACCTGCACAACCTGATCGCCCACTATAAATTCGGAGACGGCAACATGGCGCACACCTTTGAAGACATGCAACGCGAAGCCCGGAAGTGGATCATCGAGCACTATCTCGATCAGCTCGCGCCAGAGGAGCGGCTTAAAGGGCTTGATCCGGAGGAACGGCTTAAGGGCCTTGATGCCGAGGAGCGCCTCAAGGGCCTTGATCCTGAAGACATCTTCAAGCGCTACGATCCCGAGGAACGCCTCAAAGGGCTTGATGCCGAGGAACGCCTCAAAGGGCTTGATGAAGCCACCATTGAGGCCTGGTTGGCGAAACAGCGCAGGGATCACTGAGAGAGAAAACGGGGCTTGATCCTGCAGCGCTTCCCCCAACCCCTCAAGCCTGAAGATTCACCAAGTCACCGCGCGCCGCCTGGGTCATCTCCATGATCTTCTCCGCCATGCGCAGCACCTCCTCCGGTGGGATCTGGCGGAGCACATCGCCCGACTCGCTGTCCACAATGCGCGTGATCAGGCGTTCGCCGGGCGGCTCGCTCATCTCGAACTGCACGCCATCATTGTTCATCACCTCGTTCACCCGCTGCAGCGGTTCTTCCAGATCACTGCGGCCCGGGGCCTGATTGCTCTGCGCTTGCGCCAGCGTACTGCCGACGCTGGGCAACGCCTGCAGCAAGCCCTCCAAGCGCTGGCGCGGGTTGAGCTGGTTGACCGGGGCGGTGTTCGGGGCGGTTTGGCTGATATCGGTGATGGCACTGGACATCAGCTAGGCTAAACCGTGGTCCGTCTCGGGTTTCCCCCTGGCGCGGGTTCAGGGGGTTCACGGGGGCTGCACCCGGTGTGGTCTGGCTGATATCGGCCATCACACTGCACTGGACAGGATCTGCCAACGTCTCTAACGTAGTCGTAACCGGTAACCGGTAACCGGTAACCGGTAACCGGTAACCGGCAACCGGCAACCTGCTGACCAACCCCACCCCCCATGTCCAACCACCACGACACCGGCTACAAAGAACTCTTCAGCCACCCTGAATTCGTCCAGCAGCTCATCGAAGGCTTCGCCCCGCCCGAGATCGCCGCCCTGATGGACTTCAGTACCCTCAAGAACCACAGCGGCAATTACATTACGCCACTGTTCGAGGAGAAATTCGAAGACGTCGTCTGGTCGCTCGAGGTGCACTGGCAAGGCATTACCCAGCGCCTGTTTCTCTACCTGCTGATCGAATTCCAATCTACCGTCGATCCGACCATGCCGCTGCGCATGCTGCACTACGTCGCTTGCTTCTACCAGCATCTGATCAAGACCAAGGTCACCACGCCCGCTCAAGGGCTGCCCCCAATCCTGCCGATCGTGCTCTACAACGGACTCGACCGTTGGAGCGCCGCTGAGGACATCAGCGAGCAAATCCGCCCCGAGCCGCCACAGTTCCTGCGCGCCTACCAACCCCATCTGCGCTACTACTTGATCGACGAAGGGCGCTACACTTCCGAGCAGCTCAGCGCCATCGACAGCCCGCTCAGCGGCATCATCCAGGTCGAGATCGCCTCAGGCGATCGCGCCTCCCTGCAAGCCGCCGTCGATCGGCTGGTGCGCCTGATCCAGGCTGACCCCAACAAGGCCCGCCTTGACCGGCTCATTACCCGCTGGCTCAAGCGTCATCTCCAGCGCCTTGGCGCACAGATCGACCTTACCCAGATCAACTCACTCGTCGAGGACAAAGCGATGTTGGCCGAAAACCTACAACACTGGGCAGAACGCGAGCGCGAAGAAGGCCATAAAGAAGGCCAAAAAGTAGGCCAAAAGGTAGGCCGCAAGGCGGGCGTGGAGGGCACCCTCCGCAAACTCATCACCCTCAAATTCGGCGACATCCCCGAGTCGGCATCCAAACGCCTAGAGCAAGCCACAGACGAGCAACTGGACACCTGGGTCGAGCTGATCCTCACCGCCAACGCGCTCGAAGACCTCTTCACGACCAGGTGATGGCCGCGCCAGCCTCGAGCCCGAGCCCACGCTGACCACCCTGCGCCTACTGACCAGAAAGTCTAAACCCTGGTCCGTCCCTGTTGTCGCTGGTCCGTCCCTGTTGTCGAGGATAGCCGATGAACACGACCGCCGAAGTGCTCTACCAGAAGCTAAAAACGCTACCGCCGAGTCAACTGGTAGAGGTTGATGATTTTCTCGAATTCATCAAGCAACGCCGTGACAAGGGGCGCCAAGCCGCGAGCCAGCGGCTTGCGGAGGCCATGGAAAAACTTGATGCGCTCGATACGCCACCGATGAGCAACCAAGAGATCCAGTCGGAGATCCAAGCCGCGCGTGCGCAAAAGCCCTTGGATGCCAATGCGCATCGTCGCTGATACCAATACAGTCGTCTCCGGCCTACTTTGGAAAGGCGCGCCTCGACAGATCATTCAAGCGTGTCGGCAACGGCACATCAGCATCGTCTCGAGCGAGAGTCTGATCGCGGAACTGGCAGAAGTCCTGGCACGCCACAAGTTCACCACCAAAATCAAGGACGCCGGCTTGACCGCTTCCGAGTTAGTCGCAGACTACAGCGCGCTCACTGAACAAGTCTATCCTGCGCCGCTCAACAGACCTGTCTGTCGAGACCCGGATGATGATGCTGTTCTTGCCTGCGCCTTGGCCGGTCGTGTTGATGTATTGGTATCAGGCGATGATGACTTACTGACGCTAAAAGCGTTCAGAGGCATCCGAGATGGCCTACACCCTGCAAGACTTCATCCGCGAAACCCATGAACTGGTGATCGAAGACGCGCTCAAGCGCGACCCCGACGCGATCCTCAAGCGCCTAGATCCCGAGCAGCGCCTCAAAGGCCTCGACCCCGCCGTCATCGAAGCCTGGCTGGCGAAACAGCGCAGGGATCACTGAGCGCGCGTCCGCCTCATCGACTGGGTGATCCGCCGGCCAGCAGCCCGCTCACCAACCAACCCCAGCCCCATGCCCAACCACCACGACACCGGCTAAAAAGAGCTCTTCAGTCACCCTGAGTTCGTCCAACAGCTCATCGAAGGCTTCGCCCCGCCCGAGATCGCCGCGCTGATCCACAAAGAAGGCCGCCAAGAAGCCAACCGGGAAACCGCCCTGCAACTCATCAGCATCGGTCTGCTCAAAGACAGCCAGATCGCTCAAGCCACCGGCCTAAGCCTTGCCCAGATCGAAGCGCTACGGTCTCAGCCTCCGTCTTGACACAATGCGCTGGCCTAATCGGCTAAACTCAGCCCATGGCGACCACCGAAATCAACACCGACAACACCCCGGCTGCAACGGTCGCAACCAATAACGACCAAGGCAGCCCCAAGCACGACGAAGGCGGCCCCAGAAACGACCAAGACAGCCCCTGGAAAGAAGCCCTCGAACGCTTCTTCCCCGAGTTCCTCGCGCTATGATTCCCGGCCATCCACGCCGAGATTGACT
>NZ_NRRY01000106.1 GCF_016583905.1 Lamprobacter modestohalophilus
CCAAGCGCCCAGACCTCAGCCCACTGATCAAAGCCTCCGAGACCGTCGGCCAAGCCCTCAAACCCGGCGACCTCGTCATCTACGAATCCACCGTCTACCCCGGCTGCACCGAAGAAGACTGCGCCCCAGTCCTAGAGCGTACCTCAGGGCTAACCTACGCGATGGGTGCGAAAAACCGGACCCGTCCCGGTTTTCCAAACAGCTCCTGCTCGATGTCAACATCGTTGTTGACCTCTGCGTCGAACGCGCCGGCTCCGCAAACACCCGCCTCGCGCTCGCGTTGGCCGAGGCCAGTGGTGCCTCCCTCTGGGTCTACACCGGATCAGTGCAGACACTCGAATATGTTGTCGCCTCAGTACTGCGCGGCAAAGCGCACGACAACGGCGAGACACTCACCGGTACGGCCGCGCGTGCTCAGGCCCGTGCGTTGCTTAAACGCATCACGGCTGGCTATCAATGGCTCGCGTCCCCATCGGCAGAAGGCCCGACCCCTATTTTATTGAGTACGACGCCCTCAAGGGTGAGCGGGCACTGCTGGAGCCAGCTACCAGCTAACCTCTGCGCAAGTGTTGATCGACGCTTGGGAATGATCCATCCTCACTCTCACCACTTTCATCAGAAAACGCAGCATTTCTTGAATGCCTAAATCCATCGAAGTCGAAATCGACGCCGCGGGTCGATTGCGCCCCCTCACACCGCTACCCAGGCTACCGCTGCGAGGCTTGCTCGTACTGAGTGACGACGATACCTCAACGCCTTCCGCTGGTGCCTCGACCGCAGCCAACGCGCTCAAATTGCTTGCGAGTCCGCGCTATGACAAGCGCCCCCTTAGCCAACCAGAGGAAGTCAGCCGCCGGATCGCGGCGCTGCGGAGCGACTGGGACTCAAAGGACTGATGAACCGCGTTTATCTAGACACCTGTTGCGTCATCTACCTCATCGAAGACGTGCCAGGGTTCAGCGGCCCAATGCGCAATCGTCTCGCCGCCAAACCGGATGCCATCCTTTGCGTGTCCGCGCTGGTGCAACTAGAAGTCCTTGTAAAGCCCCTCGCCGACGGGAACCGGGTCTTAGTAAGCGATTACAGAGACTTTCTCGCCGTCCAGGAATGGGCATCGATCAGTGACCGAGAGTTTGAATTGGCAACCCGATTACGCGCGGCCCATCGTCTGAAAACCCCTGATGCCCTGCATCTTGCCGCTGCCGAAACCCACGGCTGCACAGAATTCTGGACCAACGACGATCGCCTAAATCACGCCGCAAAGGCGAAATCGATCAACGTCCTAGCTCCACTAAATCCCTAACCCAAGCGCAGCTCACCGACGCTCGACGAACAACACTTGGCGAAGGCCGAACAGGCACCGACCCGCAATCTCAGCGCCGCGCTCTTTCGCCTCGAAGCCAGCCGCAGCGCCGAGGACGCCCTGGCCATCGTGCGCGCCCTGGTCGACTGGCTCAAAGAGCCCGATCATAGCCTCCGCCCTTGCCAGCATGACAGGGGCGGGCGGAAGCTTGCCCGCAACCTTTATCCGACGGACCCAGCATCCGGTGAACGAAGACCTCACCTTCCTTATCCTGCGCCAAGAGTTTACCCGGGTGTTGCAGGTATCCGCGAAAGCGACGGACAGGAAGCGGCATCGGCTGGCCTTTCGCGAGGTCCTGTACTTCAAGCCCAAAGGCGCGCTTGAGTCAGGAGGGGTACAGATGCATCCCGAGGACCGGCGTGCCTTGTACCAGGTGTTAGTGGACAAGCCGGCCGAGGTGGGCGCTTGGCGGCGAAAGGGGCTCAGGCTGGAGCGCACGGGTGAGGTGCCGGTAACCATGGATTTGACCAAGATTGCACGCGCGACGCAGGCGACTTTGCGGGCTTATCAACGGGGTGCCGGCCTGGTCGAGCGCCGTGCGGATCGGTGCTCAGGCGAACCGGTGTTCCGAGGAACGCGGGTGCCGCTGGCGCAGGTGGTGGAGCAATGTCGCGCCGGCGTGCCGGTGGCAGAAATCGCCGAGGACTATCCGCAGCTCAGCGCACAAGCGCTGCATTATGCCGAGCTGCGCGCACGCATGGGCAAGGCCCCGGGACGACCGGCAAAACCCTTGAAGATCCAGATGTCAGCGGTTGAAGCTGCTGATCGATGAAAATCTTTCGCCGCAGCTGGCTGCCTGGGCGAACGAGCAGGGGTTAGAAGCCAGCGCGGCGATCTACGTGGCTCTGCAGGGCAAGCCTGACATTCAGCTCTGGCGTCATGCCTCCGCACATAGCCAGATTGTCGTGACGGTGAACGTCGGTGATTTCCTCAGCCTTGCCCGATCTGGTGTTGCATGCCATTCCTGAGTAGCTTTTGCAGCACCAACCGCGCTCGCACGAAAAACCGGACCCATCCTCATTTGTCCCTGCGTGCGTTGCAAGTGCATCCCCATTGGGGATAGTCTTTACGCATGCGTCAACAAGAGATGCTCCGCACCGCTATGAAACAGAGCGGCCAGACACGCCAGCGGATGGCCGAGAGCCTCGGCGTGTCGCGGCGCGCACTGGATAAATGGCTACTGCCTGAAACCTCGGGTGATTTTCGGCGCATGCCCGAAACAGCCCAGCGCCTGTTGGCCGCGCACTATGGCGTTCGGCAGTCGAGCGGTTTTAGCAAACCCTATGACTGGTCCGATCCTGCCATGACCGACAATGCCCTGATCCTTGCCGTCCTGCGGCGAGCAGACTTTGCAGACCTGGTGCAACTCTGCATCGATCAAGGCCTGGACAGGGTCAAGGGGCGCGTCGAAACGGCGCTGGGTCTGGTGCCAGCGGCTGAGCGCCCCATTCTCGAGCGCATCCTCGCCCGCATGCTGCGCAGCATCGATATTGCGCTGTCAGAAGAGCTTAGCCAGCGCCACACGGCATGACAGCGCTCAAACCTGAGTCGTTGCCCCAGGCGACGATCGCGGTGATCGACAAGCTCGCCAATGAAGAAGCACTGTCTGGCTTTTGTCTGGTGGGCGGCACCGCGATGGCGCTGCAGGCCGGTCACCGTCGAAGTCTTGATGTCGATCTCGTCACCTTTGAAGCGTCGCTCGATAAACACGCGCTGTTCAGCGCCATGCAGTCGAGAGGCGCCACCTTGGTGACGCCGGCGTCCATGATCTCGGCCGCCAAGATCAATGGCCTTGACCTGCTGGCCCATGTGCAGGATTACGTCCTTGAGGGCGTCAAAGTGCAGTGTTTTGCCGATCCCCGCGGAAAACGCTATGCCATAGGTGTGCGTTCGCAGCCCGGCTGGCGTTTCGGGTTGGCCGATTTGCCGACCCTGTTCGCCATGAAGAGCGCCCTGCTACTCAAGCGTTCACGCGCTCGCGATTACTTCGACCTGATGTGGTTCTGCCAGCATCAGGGTAAGACCTTGGCGGACATCGTTGCCGCCGCCCAGGCCGCCGACGCCGGACCCGAGGTGCCGACCGTGGTTGAGCACAAACTGCTCGGGCTGCTGCCGTTGGATACCGATGACGAAGGGCTGGACCCCGTCGATGTGGGCATCACCCTGAGCGCCATCCACGCATATTTTGAGGAACTGGTGCAGGCCCGGGAAATCGCGCTGGCGCGCGACCTGCTCGAGAAGCGTCGAGAAACCCAAGGCGATCAGTCCGACGCCTCATGATTGCGCGGGCGACGCCGGCGACCTTGCGGGGCCCCTTCAACGCTCGCGCTGAACACGCCGGAATGCGCACAAGGCGAAGCGGAAACGGTTTTTCCGCGATCGCTATCAGGTACCGGTCGCCAGCCTCGCGGTCTTGGCCGATACCGATCAGCGCTTTCGCCCACAGCAGTACAGCGCCACACTCTGGGACTGCCGCGTTGACTTCCGCTTTCCGATGGTCAAACTCTTGGACTACGCCGAGCCCGAGCGCTGG
Source organism: Lamprobacter modestohalophilus (assembly GCF_016583905.1). GTDB lineage: Bacteria > Pseudomonadota > Gammaproteobacteria > Chromatiales > Chromatiaceae > Lamprobacter > Lamprobacter modestohalophilus. The sequence continues at coordinate 3,897 of NZ_NRRY01000106.1, forward strand.
GCTGGGCTCGAAGCCAGCGACAACGTCTTCGCCTTGGTGGTGATGGCGCAGATCCGCGCCAAGGTCACCGATGATGCCGAGACGCCGGAGACGATTTTCCACTGAGGCGCGGCGATCCGCTGAGCTGCGCCGCGAAGGCAACTGTTGCTAGACCAACTCACCGCCGAGGCCAAAGCCGAAGGCCTGCTGCCACAGTGATCTTGGCAGCGCCCAGTCTGTGATCCCGGCCGGAAAAACCGGACCCGACCCCTAATTTAAACCCTCCCGGCATGCCAACCGACAATCACAGCGCCGAGACCGCATCGCCCAAGCGCGATGACGACAGCCCCTGGAAGGAGGCCCTGGAGCGCTTCTTCCCGGAGTTCCTCGCGCTGCTGTTCCCGACCGTGCATGCCGAGATCGACTGGTCGCAAGGGGTGCAGTTTCTCGATAAGGAATTCCAGCAACTGGTGCATGAAGCCAAGACCACCAGGCGCTACGCCGACAAGCTGGTTGGTGTCACCCTGCGCGATGGCACCGCGGTCTGGGTGCTGATCCATATCGAGGTGCAAGGCGAAGCGGAAACCGCCTTTGCCGAGCGCATGTACACCTATCACTACAAGATCCGCGATCGCTACCAAGTGCCGGTAGCGATCCTCGCGGTGCTCGCCGACACAGACCAAGGCTTTCGCCCCCAGCAGTTCAGCACCGCGCTCTGGGACTGCCGCGTTGACTTCCGCTTTCCGATGGTCAAACTCTTGGACTACGCCGAGCCCGAGCGCTGGGCTGAGCTCGAAGCCAGCGACAACGTCTTCGCCCTGGTGGTGATGGCGCAGATCCGCGCCAAGGTGACCAACGATGCCGAGACGCTCAAGGGCTGGAAGTTCCGCCTGATCCGCCTGATGTACGAGCGCGGTTATGAGCAGGCAAGGATTCTGGAGCTGTTCCGGCTCATCGACTGGATGATCCGCCTGCCCAAGGCGCTGGAAGCCGACTTTCGCCAAACACTCTATGCCTACGAGGAGCAACAGCGTATGCCGTATGTGACGACGGTTGAACAAGCGGGGATTCAGCAGGGCGAAGCCCTCATCCTGCTAGCTCTGCTACAAGAGAAATTCGGCCATGACAGCGCCGAGGCCTACCGCGAGCGCATCACCACCGCCGAGCCTGAGCAACTGCTGCAGTGGTCCAAACGCATCCTCAGCGCTGAGACGCCGGAGACGATTTTCCACTGAGGCGCGGCGATCCGCTGAGCTGCGCCGCGAAGGCAACTGTTGCTAGACCAACTCACCGCCGAGGCAGAAGCCGAAGGCCTGCTGCCACAGTAATCTTGGCAGAGCGAAAAACAGGACCCGACCCCTATTTGCCCGAAGCCCGCATCACCGCCGAAGCAGAAGCCGAGGGTCTGCTGCCGCCGTAAACCCGAGCCAGCCGCGCGTCCGTCCTCCCAGCCGCCGCCCCTCCGGCCGTCATTCCGGCCACCACTCCCGTCCGTCATTCCGGCCGGGAAGCCGGAAACCAGCGCAGGGAAAGCAACCTCGCAGCAGAAACCAAAGCGCGGCAGGTGACCGCCCAGCAACCAAGCAGCCACCAAGCAGCCACCACCCAGCAAGCCAACCAACCCACATCCCATGCCCCCAACCCAAGCGCACCTCACCGA
>NZ_NRRY01000107.1 GCF_016583905.1 Lamprobacter modestohalophilus
GCGACACGCAGCGACGCGAGGACTGGCAGCACGACCACTGCCACCACCTCAAGCACGACCCCAACGCCCTCGATCAGTTGATCGCCGAGGCCACCCGCCTCACGGATCGCCGCGGGCTCTCGCAGACGCTGGGCGCAGTTCTGGCAGAAGATCGATCAGTTTGGGGCGGAGTGCTGTTGAGCACAGTATGTTGAGGCCGCACCCGATTGGACCGTGCCGGTGTTTCGCCATACCTCCAAGGTGAGCTGCCAAGTCTTGCGCTTCTTTAAACACTGTTTTCTCAAACCAGCTTCACCTGCGCTCTATGAACGTGAGCTGCGGCCCATGTTAATGGCCTGCCTGTGACGGGAGCCGGACACCGTTGCACTAGGAATCAACTCAGGACACATTGAAACTGGGCAGGCTCCTGGCGACACCTAACAATCTAGCAACAGAAGACTTCGATTTTCATCATGGTCCAATTTCTTCCACACACACTTCGATTGCACGTTGCTCCGTGTCGGTTCGCAAGATATCCTTATGTTCAAGAAAATCAAAATACGACAAACGCTCTATCTTTTCCAGCGAATTAAATCGAGGTGTTCTGTGGCCATTGGCCGATCGCCAAATGAGCGTTTGAGGATTCCATGCCCCCACAATTGTTTTGTAGTTAAGGGTCGCATAAAAATCGTGAATCAAAAAAACTGTTTTATATACATCACCATGCCAGGAAAGATCAGAACCACCGGTCTCCTCTTTGCGATATTTAAGGGCTTGTTTTGAGTTTCTAAGAGAGCTGTACACATCATTGGGAATAGTATCATCCAAAATAATGACACTTCTGTTGTGCGTATAAATCAAACTATTACTTAGATCCCGGAACGATTGCTCAAAGGTGTGCAAGCCGTCAATGAATACAATGTCGTATATGGGCTTATCGTCCGCGCTGACAAAATATTCATCTGAGCTACACTGGAAGAATCTGCTGTCGCGGGAATATTCTGGAATATCGAATTGTTTGATAACATCAACAGCGTGTTTCCTACCTATATCAACACCAAGAAACGTTTTTCCTCTTAGCACCCCGATTTCCAAATAGGAAGATGCATCTAGTCTTTTCGCCAGAGTGTTTATCATCCGGGCGGAAAAGTTGACGTTCGGCGGCATTTCTTTATTGATAGGATGAACATGATCTGCACCCATTTTTCAACTCGTACCATGCTCAGAATATTGCTGAGCACTGTCTTGTAGTTGCGAGTATGTGCTCAAGACAGGATCTCACCTGCCTTGCTCACAGTTTACAGCGGAATTACGGGCGCAACAACGGCACGACGTTTAAAAATAATCAGATCAGGATATTCGTGCACCATAAGAGTAAAAACTAAGCCTCCACAATCTGTAGCGATTCCGTGTCGTGGCGGAATATACTAAGCCTATGCCAATTTCATAATCGGCGAAAAGACGGATTTGTGGAAAATGGCTAGTTGCAGCACTGGAATGATATTAACGTGGTTTCGTGAGCAGAATAATCCTGAAATAGCCGAAAAGCAGCATAAAACAGCACGATAGTAATAATGTGGGCTTATTTTCATCCTCACCTACCAGGTGATCCCGTTCGCCAATTCATCATCGAACAATCCGCCGCCAATCTAACCTAGCAGGCCTGCCTGGGGCTCATCGGTCGGGCGCTGAATCACCACACCGAATTGGCGACGGCCGCAACCGGCGTCAGCGCATTGCAGCAATTCTAAACTTGGGCGCTCTCTTTAAATCAGCATGTTAGAGAAGCCGATGGCTTCCGCACTAACCAACCTTCGGACTCTTGGTCCAACCCTTTTAAGGTGAGGAAATTCGTCAGACTGCAAGTCCTTGGTTTTCCGTCAAAGTGTTTGCGGCATGCCGCCGGATTTTGTGATCGTCAGATTCACCTCAAATTGTAACCAGCCTTCTTGAATGTTGTTTTTATGCACATTGAAAGGGCTGATCCGTGAAGTGTTGATTTCTCGGAAACAGGAAAACTCAGAAACTTCAGCGGCTTTAAAATGAAAGTCAAGCTCTCGATGTCTCACCAGATGGGGTACATCGTAAACCGAATGACTACGGACTAAAGCTTAGCAGAATCAGGTGCTTACATTTTTTTATTTAACTCGCGGATTCACTTTTAATCTAAATTTGCAAATAAAACTTATAGATAAACCCCGTCTTCAAATCAACTAAATCCTTGTGCAAGTCTTTTCCAAGCAAGGGAGCAGCTTTGCAAAGAACGACGCAACATGCTGAATGGTATCAATACGAAACCACTGGCGCGTGTATTTGAAGCGAATTCCACCCAAGGTGAGTTCCGGCCGTTTTACCGAGTAAACCGAATCTGGCGTGTTGACCAGATGTAGCACCGCCCAGGCGGCAAGGCGCATCGCGTTCCAAATTTCTTCTGCAATTTCTTGCTCACCCATTTTAACCGCTAGTTGGTAGGCACCAAGCAGTCCTTCGCAGCGTGCACCGTCAGCGTATGGATAATCGCCGAACTTGTAGTAGAAAGCTCCAGCATAGTCCGGGTAGGGAGCATCGGTCACCTTGTACATCTGGTCGATCATGCGTCGCGCGTCATCAAAGACGAAGCGCGCGTAAGCCGGGTCGCGCATCTCGGGTAATTCCCAGAGTTCCACGATACCCATCATCAGCCAGGAATCGGACGGCACGGTGGTGTAGTGCTCGGCACGGGTCTTCGGGCGGATGTTGAGGAGGAAGTGGAGCGCGCATTTTAGCCGCTTGACGATTAAGTCCTTTACTTCGGGTGAGGCGATCAGTGCGTAGCGCGCCAGGCCGCAGACGGCTTCACCAGGGTAGTAGAAGGAGAAATAGTCGTTGTTTTCGGCTTCGGTGATCGGCTTGTCTAAGTAGATGTTGTAGTAAATGAACTCACCACTTTCGGTGATCTGGTGCAGCAGATGCCAGGCGATCTTGTCGGCCCAGGGTTGATAGTGCTGGTCACCGGTGTGCAGTTGGTAATCGGCTAGCCAGTAGAGGCCGATCCCTGCCCCGCCGAGCTTGGCTTTGCGTTCGCTGTAGATGTAGGCCGCTGGTCGCCCTTCGCAGCTGTATTCGCGCCCGTGGGCGACAAAGTAATCGAGCGCGCGGCGGATGTTTTCGAGACTGCGACCGCTTTGTGTATAGCGCTCATAGTAGAGGCAAGTGAGTCCGCCGCCGGCGTGACGCAGGATGTTGTAGTAGGGATTTTTGTCGGGGTTGCGTTTCGGGTGTTCGTGGTCGCGGCGCGTGTCGCGGGCTGGGTCGTAGTAGTAGAGAAACTTGCCGTTTGGTTCTTGGGTTAATTGAATGTGATCAACCGCCCGTTCGACTGCGCGCTCTAACTTTTCTTGAGTGACCCTGCCTACTGCGGGGTGGCCACGATAGAGGCGCAACCAGTGGCCTGTCGTTGATGAGAGGTAGCTTTCGCTGCGAAAGCGTTGAAAGCGGGAGGCTCTGACAATGTCCTCACCATGGCCTCGATGGAGATACTCGCGCAGTTGCTGCATGCTCATGATCGAGCGGACGTAGGCGTCTCCGGGCAGGAAGAATCGGCGTTTTTGGTCCGGCCCGGTGAAGAGCAGACCGTCGATACCAATTTCGAAGTGGCGCGGACCGGTTTGGGCCATCCCCACGCCGTAGAGATCAACATCCGCGGGTTTGTCGCGAACGAAGTCGAGCTGTAGGCGAAACGCGGTGTTATGAAACTCGCTGAGCCTGGGATGGCGCAAGAGGTGGACGAAGATCGCGGAGAATAAGGTGGTGCCTTTCCCTAGTGTGGCGCGGCTGACCAGGATGCGTTTCACTCCAGGCGCATAGAGTACGAGGATCAGGCGTCGATAAGGCCTTTGAAAGGTTGCCTGCTCAAAGGCCTGGTCAATACTGCGTTGATAGTCGCTTGGACTTGCCTCGCTCGCGGCGACTCCGGTGATGGCCGCCGTCAATAGGGCCAGACAGCGTTCGTCCTCGGTCGTTGTCTTGTAGACCGGGAGACGAGACTCTGGCTGGCCGTATTGTGGGTTATGAGTCGACATCAACGGATTCAGTTTAACCCTGGCGCATCGCTTGAACTTCGGTTAGTGACATTAAACGGTATTGCTCACAGCGACGGATGGCGTCAGCTGCGAACAGTTAGACGTCATCAAAGCCATCGTCACAGTCCATGTCGTCAAAGCCGGCAGAATCGATGCCTTCAACGTCATCGAATGCGTCTGGCTCTTGGGTTTGCAGGTCGTCTTCAGTGTCATCGAAAACGAAGACATCCATTTCGTCTTCGATTTCCTCTTCTTCTTCGGCATACGTGCGAGAAGTCCTCTGGAGCGAGTTTTGATCGTCGTCTAGCTCAGCGCCGGAGTCAGCGTCGGCATCGGCATCGCTTTCGTCGTCGGCTTCGCTTTCGTCGACCCGCATCCCTCCGCGTCTATCGTCTGCGGTACCGCCTGGCCTGACGATCGTTCTTGCTTCGGCTTCGGCGTCACTGCCGGCATCGTTTTCGCTTTCGCTGTCGGTGCCTCTGTCGCTGCCGCTGCCGCTATTGCCTTGGCCGGTGTGCTCGCTGTTCTCAGCGTTGTTGTTGTCGCCTGAGTTGCCAGGGGCATCTTGGTCGCCGTTGCCGTGACCGTTATTGCCTTGCTGGTTGCCTCCGTCGTCGTCTGACGCGGAGTCGGAGCCACCATCGGCATCGCTTTCGTCGTCGGCATCGCTTTCGTCGACCCGCATCCCTCCGCGTCTATCGTCTGCGGTACCGCCCGGTCTGACGATCGTTCTTGCTTCGGCTTCACCGCCGGCATCGTTTTCGCTTTCGCTTTCCCGGTCGTCGACCCGCATACCTCCACGTCTATCGTCTGCAGTACCGCCCGGTCTGACGATCGTTCTTGTTTCGGCTTCACTGCCGGCATCATTTTCGCTTTCGCTTTCCCGGTCGTCGACCCGCATACCTCCACGTCTATCGTCTGCAGTACCGCCCGGTCTGACGATCGTTCTTGCTTCGGCGTCACTGACGTCGGCATCCGAGTCGCCGTCAGCATCCGAATCTCCGTCGGCATCGGAATCGCCATCGGCGTCTGAATCGCCGTCAGCGTCGGAGTCGCCGTCAGCATCCGAATCGCCGTCGGCATCGGAGTCGCCATCGGCGTCTGAATCGCCATCAGCGTCTGAGTCGCCGTCGGCGTCTGAATCACCGTCAGCATCGGAGTCGCCATCGGCATCCGAGTCGC
>NZ_NRRY01000108.1 GCF_016583905.1 Lamprobacter modestohalophilus
GTCCTCGGGGTCGGGGTTGGGAATCTGATCCGTTTGTCCCTTTGAGACCCGAGCGGCGCGCGTTTTCTTGCAGTCCTCGCGCCCACCTCAGCGCCTGGCCCCGGCATCAGCGAGCAGCAGGCGCGCGTTGGTGACCGCCGGATCTTCGCTGTCATCGGGACCGTTCATGTAGAGCACTGACGCGGCCAGGTAGCGCCGACGCCAGTGCTCGGGCATGGCCGCGGCATTGCGGAACGCTGCCTCGGTGAACTTGTAGTCGTGAGCGCCCTGATTGCGCTCGACCGTGTAATGCCGCGCACGGCGCATGAACGCCTGCTCGCAGCCGCCGGCCTCGAGATAGCCCAGCGCCTTGGGCACGGCCTCGCGGCGCGATGCCGACAGAGCGGCAAAGACCGCCTCGAGCGCTTCGGCGGAATCGGCGGCGACGCCGGCCACGGGTGACGCCGGCTCCAGGCGGCTGAGCTGCGGCGCATCACCGTCACCGCCGATCAGATCACGGAATAGCGGCAGAAAGCTGGCCGCCTGCAGGAGCAGCAGCGTGCGGGTGTCGCTGTCAGCTGCCCGTTTGGCGCCCAAGAAGAGCGCATCACTGGTGGTATTGGCATGCACCGCGAGGATTCCCGGCTCGCGCAGCATCAGCTCGCCGGCGGCCGCGAACACGACAGTCCAGAGCCTGGTCTTGGGGACGCCCCGAGCAAGTGCCGCCGCGAGCGCGGCGCTGGCGTCATCGGCCGAGCCTTCGCGCAGCACCGCGAGCAGGTCGTGCGATAGTGCCGCGCTGTTAGCGTCGGTCGCCTCGGCGTCAGGCGTCGTTGGCCGCTCAAGCCGCTTGATCCGCTCCTGGTTGTTGCGCCAGGGGGCGTCAGCCGCGAGCGCCGTGGTCGCCGGATTGGGCTCGCCCCGGTGATTCTGCAGCGCCAGTACCAGCGAGCGCAGCATTGGCTCGGCCCGCGCGCGCGACACCGTTGGCAGCAGCCGCGCGCAGTTCGCCACCGTGATCGCCTTGTGACCAATCGCGCGAAAATCGCGCGCCCCGTAGCGCCAAAGCCCCTCCAGGACCTGCTCCGGCGCGCGCTGCTGCAGCAAGATTAGGAGCGCGTCGTCAGCGGCCTCCGCATCCCATTGGTCGAGCGCCTGGTGCAGCGCCCGTTCCGGATGCTGTCGTACCGAGCGGCCGATCCGGCTCGCCGTGCGCGCTCTAGAGGCGTCGGGCAACACCCAGCCGCCTCGGGACTGTTCCTGGGCTTGCGCGCCCTTGAAGGTGTCAGCCGCCCAGAGGATCGGTAGCCAGGCCTCTTCGGAGGGACCGTGCCTGGTCGTTCTGTCGACCGCATGCAGGACCATGAAGGCGTGATACTTGAAGCCAACGTGCGGATAGGGTCGGACCTGGCGCGCTGCGGCTTCAGCAAGGGCACCCAGCAGCTCGGGATAGGTCAGGCCGGCCGTGATCCGTGTCACCAGTGCCTCGAGCAGGGCCTCGCGCTCAGTCTCAATCAGCAGGTCGAGCAGCTCAGGCGCCACCCACTCCTCGGGGCGCGCGGCCGCGAGTGCACACGGCCACCCGGGCACCGCGGCAGCCGCCGCGAGCAAAAAGCGGCGGCGCGTAATGGGCAGCGATTGCCCCGTATCGCCAACCGCCCTGCGGGTCTCATCCAATGCGGCTTTCGCCTGCATCGTCACGCCGCCGCTAGCCATTCTGGCGCACGCCTTCGATCGACAGGATGATCTCGACCACCTGCGAGGCGGGACCCAGGTCATAGTCGATGCCGAAATCTTTCAACGCAAAGCGGGTCGAGCCCTGAAAGCCGCGACGGAAGCCGCCCCAGGGGTCGGGTCCGGCACCGATCTGCTCCACCTCGAGGGTCACCGGCTGAGTAACACCATGGAAGCTGAAGTCGCCCATGACCGTGCCGTTGCCATCCTCGTCGAGATCGACGGCGGTGCTCTTGAAGGTCGCCTGCGGGTAGCGCTCGACGTCCAGGAAGTCGTCTCCACGCAGGTGCTTGTCACGCTCGGCGTGATTGGAGTCCAGGCTCGCGGTCTCGATCTCGACCTCGATGCTGGCGTTGTCGGGGTCCTCGGGGTCATAGCTGAAGGTGCCGCCGAAGTCGTTGAAGCGCCCGTAGAGCCAGCTGTAGCCGAGATGCTGGATGCGGAACTGGACGAACGCGTGACCGCCTTCGGTATCGATCACATACTCCTCGACCTCGGCGGCGGCGATCGCGGGCAGCAACAGCGCTGCGGTCAGGCTCAGGGCGGTCAGGGTCTTTGGCATGGGCATGGGCATGGGCATGGTCAGTCTCCGGTGGGTCATGGGTTAGGCGAATCATTGGTTGGCGAGGACAGGCGTGGTCGCAACCGATCGGTTTGGCGGTGCATCAGCGCGCCTTGGACGCTGATCCTCGTCCCAGCATGCGCAGCAGGGTGCGATCCCGATCGATCAGGTGATGCTTGAGCGCCGCCAGTGCATGGACCCCAGCCAGCGAGACCAGCGAGATGGCCAGGATCAGGTGGACCTCCCCGGCGATGTCGGCCTGATCCGGCAGGTCGGTGATCAGGGCCGGCACGCTGAACAGACCAAAGACATCGATCGGACGCCCATCGGCGGTCGAGATCAGAGAGCCGCTCAGCATCACCGCGAACAGCAACGCGTAGAGCAGCGCATGGGTGACACGGGCAATCCGCCGTTCCCACACCGAGTGCGTTGCCAAGGGCGCCGGCCGCGGGCCGAGCAAACGCCAGCCCAGGCGCAGCGTCACGGTGAGGAACAGCAGCACGCCGACACCTTTGTGGATCGCCGGGGCGCGGCGATACCAGTCGTCGTAATAGGTCAGCTCGACCATCCACAGCCCGAGACCGAAGAGACCGACCACGACAAGCGCGACCAGCCAATGCAAGATCACGGCAACGAGGCCGTAGGTGTCGTGGCGATTGCGTAGCATGGCTCAGGTCACTGTGCTCTCACGGCCGGCAGGCGATGTGGATGGCGAAAGAAGGCCGCCGCGGGGACGGTCCTAACGGGTGATCTGCAGCAAACCTTCGCGGCCATCCATCTCAGTCGTCATGACTCCACCCGAAAACGAGGCGATCACCATGCAAGAGACCCACGACAGTGCCGTTTCGTTTCTCAGCCGTTTTCGTGGAAGCTTTACCTCCACACTGCGCTGGCACCAGCTCGATCAGTTGTGGACCAGCCTGCGCCGTGATGCCGCGGCCGGCTGGTATCTCTATGACCTCGATGAGGCGCCGCCGGCTGAGCCAGCCGAGGCGGCTGCGGTCGAATCATTCATCACTAACCTCGATGCGCTACTGCGTCGGGAGCACCGGGAGGACTATTGCGGCATCGTCTATGCTGACGATCTCGAGACCCCGACCTTCATCAAGGTCTACCACCCACGACGGCTCGGCGTCGCCGGTGGCTTCAGCGATCAGCCACCCGTGCCAGGCTGGATCATCAGCTTGATGCCGCCGCTCGATCTCCGCGCGGCGCTCGACGCTCCGTCCCCACGGCCGACCTGGCTGGGGCGATTACTGGGCTCAAGCCTCACCGGGTGAGATCAATGCGAACCTCAAAACGATGGCAACTCGCCACAGGGTTGTTGATCCTGGCCGGCCTTGGCGCTGGGAGCAGCATCGCTGCCAACACCTGTGAGGCACCGGTTGCGGTACAGGTGCTTGGCTCTGGCGGCCCAGAGGCCCAGCAGGAGCGCACCAGCGCGGGCTATCTGCTGTGGCTGGAGGGCAAGGCGCGGGTGCTGGTCGACCTCGGTGGCGGCAGTTTCGCGCGCTATGGGGCCAGCGGGGCGCGCTTCGCGGACCTCGAGCTGATCGCGCTCACGCATCTGCACCCCGACCATGCGACCGACCTGCCGGCGCTGCTGAAGAGCGGCTATTTCAGCCAGCGCAGCCGGGCATTGCCGATTGCCGGGCCGACCGGTGGCGGGGACTATCCGGATCTGGAAGGTTACCTGCAGGGGCTGTTCGCTGCGCAGACCGGGGCGTTCGGCTACCTCTCAGGCTATCTCGATGGCAGCGATGGGCTGGTCAGGCTGCAGCGGCGCACGCTGGAGGCCGACAGCCGCGAGCCGATCCCAGTGTTGGAGACCGATGACTATCAGGTCAGCGCCATCGGCGTCAGCCATGGCCCGGTCCCGGCGCTGGCCTACCGCATCGATGTAGGCGAGCAACGCATCGTCTTCAGCGGGGATCTGAATGGCGATGATCCCTGGTTTGTCGATTTTGCGCGCGATGCCGATCTGTTGATCATGAACCATGCCGTGCCGGAGCAGGCAGGACAGGTCGCCGCACGGCTGCATGCCCTGCCCTCGGAGATTGCCGAGATCGCCAAGGCGGCCGAGGTCAAGCATCTGGTGCTGAGCCATCTGATGCGCCGCTCGGAGCGGGCACTGGATGACAGTCTGGCGCGGATTCGCGCTGTCTATCAGGGCGCGCTGAGCGTTGCCTCGGATCTGGACTGCTTCGGGCTCGAGCCGCGGGGCCGGTGATGCGATGACAGAGCTCCGCCCCGGGTCCAGAATGGCGTCTAGGCTGCCGAACGCAGTCTCGACGAACAGCCTTGTTAAACCTCCAAGCGCGGTCCCTGCTCGGCGGCAAAGGCACAGCCGCCCTGCCCGATGCGGATCTCGCCGGACGTTTCGGTCAATCCCTCGGCGTCGACCCAGGCGTCCATCTGCTCGAGCAGGCGCTGCAGGCGCAGTCCAAGCTCGGTGCGGTGGGAGTACGCAAAGCCGGTGACGCGCCAACTCAGCAGGGCGTGCGGTCGACCGGCATGCCCGAGCCTGGCCATGCGCTGGACCAGCTGCTCGATCAGTGCCTCGTCACCGAGTCGCTCGCGCAGCGCATTCACCACCGAGCGATCATCCCAGTCGGTCGCCGTCGTTGGGAGCTGATGACGGAGCTCTGCGCCGATGAATCGGTACAGCGGCTCGCCAACCACCTGGCCGGTGAGCAGATCCTCGCGGGCCATCTGCCGATAATCCGGGCTTGGATCGGAACTGGTGCGTCGCGCCAACTGTTCAAGCGCCATCGCTTCGGCACGATGACCGCTGGGCGCGAACCCGCAGAGCAGGTGATCCAGTGCATCATGGACCAAGACCGATGTGGGGATCGCGCCGCTGGCGTCGCTGGTCGCGGCGACGATCTCGGGGTCATCAAGGTTGGCAT
>NZ_NRRY01000109.1 GCF_016583905.1 Lamprobacter modestohalophilus
AGGGGGCACAGCGCAGTCGCCGCGCCAGATCCAGCGACTCCGGGCCACCGACCGGCAGCAGCACGACCTGGGCCGGAGTGCCGGTATCGCGCAGCTCAGCCAAGACCTCGAGTCCCGCCGGATACAACGGATCGACGAAGACCCAGAGGCTGTCCTCTGCCAGGACGTCGGTATTCAGCGGCAAGGCACCCAAGTCCACCGCATCGAGCGGCAGCCGATCGCGATCGAGCCGACCGGCCAAGGCGCTGGCCTGCGCCACATCCTGCAGCTCAACCCCATGCCAAAGATCCCAGGCCGGGCCAGTGAAGGCATAGCGCCCACCGCCGGCGAGGTAGACCGACTGACCCTCGAGGTCGAGCATCTGCACGCGGGTTCCAGGCAGCTCGAGCGAGGCCTGGATGCGCGCCGAGAGATCACTCAGCGCTGGCGGCATCGGCGGCGCGCTGAGGGCCGCTTGCGAGGCAACCGTCAACGACAGCGCCAAGGTGGATCGGGACAGCGTGGAACGAACGCAGCGGGACAGAGACATGGGCATCAATCGCCAGGCAGTGAATCGGTGAGACACAGCTTGCCCCGCCCACCGCGCTTGGCGCGACAGCGAAAGGCAGGCAAAATCCGGCGCTTTTGCGACGCTCATTGCAGCTTCAGCCCGACACCGCGGTTGAGGATCACCTCGATGCCGCGCCCGGCGTCGACCTCAAGCACCGGGAACAGGTTCTCGGCCATATCCAGGTAATACTCCGCCAGGCGTTCCAGGGCTTCGCCGGTGCCGGAGAGCATCGCCCCCTGCATCGCCGCCCCAGAGAACACCTGCTGAAATGGCACCGCGCCGGTCCCGGTGGCCACCGTTGCTGCGGGCACGGTCGAGAACAGCTGACTGAAGCCCTGCAGGAAGCTCACCTGCAGCGCCTGACCGATGACCTGCCCCTGCTTGTTGACCAGACGCCCGCGCACCCCGACCTTGCCGTCCTCACCGACCGCATAGCCATCGACGGCGACCTCCAGGGTGCGGCCATCGCGGCGCACGCAGTTGATCGATTCGGCGCGCAGATAGACCCGCTCCGAGCCCAAGTCGCCGTAGCCGCCGACCAGCAGGAAGCATTCGCGCACATCGGCGCGGAAACGGTTCGGCAGGATGGCGGTGTGTTTGAGGCGCAGCAGTGCTGGATAGGGATCCTGGCGCGCGGCGCGGCCGGTCGGCGCATCCAGGCCAGAGAGCAGCACCCCGCGCAGGATGCTGCCGGCCGGGATGCGGACCTCGGGGATCTTGGCCTCGGCGGCCTCCTCCGGGCTCGGCGCTGGCGGCGCATCGGCATCGGCGACATGGCGGATGTTGAGGCTGCGGGTTGGGGTCTTGGGTGTATTCGCAGCAGCGGTGCCAGGCTCCGTTGGGGGCAGAAACAGCTGATCAAGGCTTGGTGGTGGGGTTGGCTCCAATGTTGGCGGGTTTCGTTCGCCAGCGGCGGGTGGGGTAAAGCGACCGGCATCGGCGTTGGCGTCAGTGATTGCGACTGACGACGGCTCAGCGACACCCGCATCAGCCCGTTCGGCAAGACGCGTCTGCAGATCCTCACGCAAGCCCCGCACCTCAGTGCGCAGCGCCTTCAACTCCGCCTCGCGCTCGCTGCGCAGGGTCTGCACCAGCCGGCTCTGGCTGCTGTCATCGGCGACGCTCAGGCCAACCTTCTCCAGGTTGTGGGCGATGCCGCGCACGTCGCTTTCCAGGCGCTTCAGCCGTCGACCCAGACCATCGATACCCAGATCGCGGGGATCGACATCAGTGAGCAAATTGGTCACCAGACGCTCGCGTTCGCCCTGACCCGGCTGATGCTGGCCGGGCGCGGTGGCCATCAGCCAGGCGAGCCCGGCGATCACCGCGCCGCCGGCGCTCAGGGTCAGTGCACGGCGCGCTTTCGGGCTCAGTTGGGCCCAATGGTCGGTGAGTTGGGTCATCGATGAGCCTCCAGTGTCCGTGTCGCTGTCGTTGTTCCTCCTGGACTCACAGGCAACGGTACGGTGGCTTCACCGACCCGCAACGCGATCAGCAGTTGGGTCTCCTCCCCCTTGCGCAGGTCTGTGCGGGGCCAAGTCGCCTGAGCGGCGATGACCCCCTTGCCGCGTGGGCGGCAGTGGTGCGGGGTGATCCCGAGGGGTTCCTGACCGCTGTAGCGCAGCGTCGTCTTCAGCAGCTTCAGGTGGTCGCTCTCGAAGACCTCCACATCCGAGGCTCGCAGCCCGGGAGCCTCGCAGCGCAGACGATCCTCCGAGCGAACGGAGCCGCGACGAAAGCCTTCGGGCACCTCACCACGTGCCAGATCACGCAAGGCCGTGGTCAGGGTTTGCAGATACGGCAGCGGCTGCTGCCAGAGGGCTGGGTGCGCTGGACTCAGCGCGACCGGGGCACTGTCGGACTGCGTCTCCGTGGTGGTTTGTGCTTTGTTTTTGGTCTGGGCCTGTGCAGCTCTGTAGCCGGGGACCTGGAGACGGATCTCGCGCGGGGGAACCCGGCGGGGGGCTAAGGTCAGCGCAATCGTGGTCCCTGAGGCATCGCCGGCGCTGATGTAGAGCGTCGCCGGGACTTCACTGGCGGTGGCGACATAGACGACCTTGCCCTCGACCTCGGTGCTGAGGTCGGAGACGGTGCGCACGGAGGGACGCTCGAACGGGGTGACGATGCGATTAAGGTGATCGATCGCCAGCTCGAGGATGGCATTGGCGCCGGGTGCGACGGTGACGGTACGCGGTCCCAAGGCCAGGACGGCGGGTTCGCCCGAGTCGGTGTCTTCAGGGGCAGTGCTTGCTCCGGCATTGGCGCGACTCGCCTCGGTCTGGTTAGCTCCGGCACTGCCGCGCAAGAAGGGACTGTCGGCATGCAGCAGTGGCGTCGTTCCAACCAGTGTGATGCCAACCAGGGTCAGCGTGGCGGGGAGCAGGAAGCGCGGTGTGCGCAGCGCAGAGCGTGCTACAGAGGATGGATAGAACGCCATGACTAAGACTGCTCCGGTTGGCGAGGGGTGCCGGGATAGACATCCAGATGCGTAATCACCGGCCGGTAATGACGGAAACCAACGCGGACCTCGAAGGTGCGTTGATGGCGCACCGGCTGGGCGCCGGGACCGATGCTGACCTGGTTGCCGGTGATGTAATGGGTGTCGGTGGCGGGGTCGTAGCTGAGCGCACTCGGGGAGAAGTGCATGGAGACGCGCTCGCGCTTGATCGCGTCGACCTGCTCGCCGATGACCTCCATCACGGCGGCGCGCAGCGGCGGAGCCAGCAGTGGCTCGAGGGCCTGCTGGATGAAGTCGGCCGAGCGCGCGCCGACATTGCCGAGCAGTTCGGCGACGTAGATCGCCCAGGCCTCTTTGACCTCGCGCGAGGCGCGGTCGCGAGCGACGTTGACCTCGCCCTCGAGGATCGGGGGCACCAGCACCACGGTGCGATCGGCGCGCAGCAGTGCCGCGAGGCTGAGCAGATTGGTCACCAGCAACAGGGCCACTGCAATCCGGTGAAAGCGGTTCTCGCGGTTGATGCCGCGCCAGGTCTTGGTCAGGGTATCGAGTGTCATGAGCGCCCTATCCCCGCCAGCAGCGACTGAAGGGGTTCGGGCAACTGCGCGCACCGAGTGGGACCAGGCCGTGCCAGTAGGCCCAGTGCAGCGCGAAGCCATCCGGGCGACTGTCGCGGAAGCGGCCATAGAGCCGGGACAGGCCCAGGCCGAGCAGCACGAAGAGCAGCAGACGATCGGCGAGGATGCCGATGATCAGCATCAGGATCAGGGGGATTAGATCATCCAGGCGCCAGAGCAGCAGCGAGGGTGGGTCATCGATGCCGCGCGGCAGGTCGAGGGCATGCATGGGGTTCGCCTCCGGTGTTTCGGTGGCGATAGCCTGGCGGGATTGGCACGTTCGCGCGACAGCGAAAGATCAGCAGATTGCGGCTGATTTGCGAGTGGGTTGCTTGAGCTGCGCAGAAGCAGGCGCGATCGACAGCGAGGCGAACACAAGGCGATTGTTCAGCCTGTCAGGCAGGCTTGTTCCTCGTCCTCGTCAACCACGTTGTAACCTCGCTGCCGGCGCCGCTGGCTGATCCGGGCGATCTCCTCGAGCCCAGCCTCATAGCTCGCCACCGCATTCACGCTCAGACCGCCCAGACGCGAGTGCAGTCCACCCCAATAGGTCACCAGTGTCCAGTCGCCGAAGAGATCGGCGACAAGCTGCGCGTTGTAGTAACGTTGTTTCTCTGGGTTGATCCAGCGCAGACGCATGGGGCAGTACCGAATCCGGTTGGGCCTGCGCGGAGTGTGCCTGCCATACTCCCTGATTGACCAGCAGGACCGCCTTAGCAACAGGGGGTGTAGATCGACCTGGCCGCACGCACCGCGGAGGTGTCACTGGCGCCGGGCTGGATCATGCCGTAGGCCTTGGCCACCTGCATCCAGAGATCGGCGATGTGCGAGAAGTTGCTGTCGATCGACAGCCCGAGCAGCTCGCAGCCGAGTGTCTGGAAGTCGGCATGGCGCTTGGCGAAGGCGATGAACTCGGTGGTGCAGACCGGGGTGAAGTCGGCCGGATGCGAGAACAGCCCCAGCCATTGGCCACGGTAGTCCTCGAGGGTCTTGCGCCCTGGGTGGTCGGGGCATCGAAGGCCGGGGCCGGCTCATTTGGCAGGCGATGCAATACAGAGGAACCTGACGATGAAGCGACGCACTTTCATTCAATCCATTGGTGCCGTCGGAGCACTCGGTCTGCAGCAGTTCACCGGCTGTTGACTGGCCGATCGCCGAGGCATAGGGCGCCGCACAGGTCAGAAAGTCGACCGTCCAGGGAACGTACAACGGCGTGCCATCGTCACTGCGAAACACGGGGATAGCAGGCGAGAGGATGGCCCAGTCGCTGGAATCCGGCTGTGATCGCTTAGCATGAGCGGCATACATCGCCGCACAGCGTGGCATACAGGGCGTTCGAGCGGCAGAGCACCTCCTCTTGTGCGCGGGCACCATTGAGGAAGCCACCGCCAAAGTGAATGCCATCAGCCAGTCTGGGTCAGGAGTTCGTTGCCCTTGGTGCCTGTTGTCTCATCTCAACCAGGCCAGCCAGGAGCCTTGCAAAGGGTTCGATCTGTCGTCGAACACTGGCGTCCTCCAGCGCGGCGATGTACC
>NZ_NRRY01000110.1 GCF_016583905.1 Lamprobacter modestohalophilus
CGGCGGCAGAATCGCCACCAGCACATTCACGCAACACCAGTTCTGACAGGAATAACTCATAGTCATATCGTTTATCCCACCATGCTGAGGTTATTTGTTGGTGAGCGGCACCGATAATGGTTTTACTAGGCCGCGAAGTCAAATAACTGATGACGGAAGTTTCAAGATAAACTTTGCGCTTCAATGAGCTTACTCCAACTCCGTTGTTCACCCGCTAACGCCACGCTCAGCCGAGCCGGTTGAGCGACAGCGAATCTGGCTTCGGCTGGAGCACCGTGTTAGGCGATTTGATTTGTTCGTATCGTTGCCTGGTAATCAATTCGACCCAGGCCCCTTTAATTCAACTCTCCGTCTTTTGGAGCAAGTGTTTCGGACCGGGATTAAGCACAGGGCGTTTTGATTGCAATTCCCGCTCTCGGAGTGCGGCAATAATGCGCCGTAGATCATGTCCGTAAGCGGTGGCATGTTCTTCCCGGTACTTTCGCATTTCCTCGACGATCGGGTCTTCAATCATTAGATGTACCTCCAAGTTCTTCTGGCGAGCAAAGTAAGGGGCAAACGTAGCCGAGTGATTCCACGATACGAGTGATTAATTTCTTGATTTCGGTGTTGTTGATATGCTTGAAGTTCCAGGTGAGCAGATAATCTACTCCTTGGGTCGCAGCGATGGCGATGTGAAGGGCGTCATCTTCGCTGCCAGTGGGTATGGCATTTTCTGCAATGAGTTTTTCAGAAAGGAAGAGAGCGTTATCCGTAGCGGCAAGGCTTGGAATCTGTTCAATGAGCGCAAGTCGGCGTTTAGCAGCCGAAGGATCTCCGCGCCCGATTTCGTCTTCAACCAGAGCTGATACTCTCAATTCAAAGCGCTGCCTATCGTTTTCCCACCACTCAAGTGTCAGTGCTTGGCGGCCTGCGACGATGACATCGCGACTGGGACGGGAAACCAGATAGCTGATTACCGAGGATTCAATGTAGACAACAGGCTTCATTTGCTTTGGTTCGGTTGCGCATCTCTCGGAAGCTAACGAAAAAGCATTTTATCCGGCGTGCGCCAGGCAGATCTCGCGGTTGACGCACTGAGTCGGGCGCGCACGACGGATAAATGTTTGTTGGACTAATCCGCTCCCTGCACGACGCCTGAGTTCAGCACAGCCGTCGGCGACGATAGGGGATTGTATCCCCGAGGCTCGGGTAGATGGCACTCGGGCGGCGAAAACCGGCGGCGATGCTGGCGGTCTGCGAGACGAAAGTCGAGCATGCGTGGTGTGATGAGCCTGATTTTTTGGATACTTCCGTCGCAGTATAGGCGGTTTTCCGAGCGCGGGGCGCACGCAGCCGCAGGCCAGCGTTGGCCTGTCGACGTCGGCAACGTCGAGGTTGCCTAATCGCCGTCAGCGCTGCGGATTACCCCGGGTCAGGGCGCACGGGTGCGAGGTGCGCACTCACGCACAGGTGTCCCTTGCGGCATATCGGGCAGGGATGACCGACGTACGCGGCAGCTCGGCCTTCGCCCGGGTGGACCTGGGCGGGAGTGCCGCCAACGCGTGACGGATCAGCAGCAGGCACTTCGCCCGGCAGCGATTGGCGAGTTACCTGCAGGTCGCGCCAGAAAACCGCCTGGTCGCCGATGCCTTAGAAGCCGTTTGGAATGCCGCGCTGCGGGCGGTGGTTGAGGCGCAGGAACACTACGAACGCCAACGCGCGGCAGAGCGTTTGCTCATCGATGACGAGCAACGCGCACAGATCATGGCCCTCGCCGATGACTTCCCGGCCTTATGGAACGATCCGGGAACCCCGGCGCGCGAGCGCAAGCGCCTACTGCGTTTGTTGATCGAGGATGTCACCCTGCACAAGGGCAAGGAGATCCTCGCCCAGGTGCGCTTCCGCGGTGGGGCCACGCAGACGCTGCGCTTGCCGCGACCGCCAGCGATCGGGGAGTTGCGCCGCCATCGCGCTGCCTTGGTCGCCGAGGTGGACCGCCTCATCGATCAGAACACCGCTGCTCGCCGCTGCTGGCGTCGATCACCGCCATGGTGGGACCGCAGTAATCGATAAACAGCTTCTCGCCAGCGCGGTGCACTTGGCGCAGGCTGCGCTTTTGGCGCTTGACCCATTGGCGGTAGCGCTCGCAGAACTGGCTGTAGCGGTCGGCCTGCGCGCCGGCGGCCTCGGCGTACTCGCTCCAGAGTCGCTGCAGGGTGACGCCTTTGCGCTTGAGCTCGGTGTGCAGCTGGGCGTGATCGGGCTCGAGATAGCGCGGCGACTCCGTGCGCGGGGGATACAAGCGCCTCTAGGGCGGCCTCATCCAAGCCCTCGGGCAGCGGCCAGCCGAGCCCCTGCGCCTGGGCCAGGCTGACGTATTTGTTGACCGCGCCCTTGGAGAGCCCTAGGGCTCGGGCGATCTTGGCATGGCTGAGCTTGGCGTCGAACTTCAGCCTCAGCACTTCGGTGATCTTACGCATTGGACTCCTCTTGGTCGGCATACGCTGCTCCGGTGGTTGCACAAACCAGAGAGGTGCCGAAAAGATTGAAGAAATCCAGCGCTCTACGATCAATTCCGGACAGCGTGACCGGTGATTCCGGGATCGTGACCCCTGATTCCGGAAACACACCGGAAATCGGTCACGATCAATCGGAATCGGCGGTCACGTTCCGCCGGAATCAGCGGTCACGTTCGATCGGAATCACCGGTCACGATGGGCCGGAATACGCACTTCAGCGATGCCGAGCGCGCCACCCCACCACCGATTGGCAGCATCGTCAGCTTCAAGTATCACGGCCGCACCAAGTACGGGCGCCCCCGCTTCGCCAGCTTTCTACGCATCACCGACGAGTTCTGACTGTTCGATCCCAGTGCCACTTCATTGACGATTGGCCTGGGGGGGGTGGCGGCTTCGCCGTCGATCAGGGCGACGACGACCTCGCCATTGGTGGCCGTTGCTTGGCGTTTTACCAGGATCAGATCGCCGTCCTCGATCTGATCCTCGGTCATCGAATCGCCGCGCACGCGCAGCGCGAACTCGGCCCGCTGCGCGAGGTGCTCGGGTACCTCGACCCAGTCGGGATCTTCGATCGCCTCGAGCGGCTGTCCGGCGCTGATGCGACCCAACAGCGGCAAGGTGGCCATGGGCGCGGTGCGCGGATCGATCAGCTCGGGGGCGGCGTCGAGTTGGGTGGCGCGGCGGTGCTGGATGAGCCGGTCTGATGCCGTCATCGGCGCGTGCTCCGGGGTTCGCGGCGCCGGGTCAGGCCGGGCAGCGGTGGCGGCGCAGGGCGGTTGTGCTCGTTCATCGTCTGAGGATAGCAGCGCCGAGCGGGTACTGCCGTGCGGAAGTGCGGGCGTTGCGGCTTGGGCTTGCGGTCCGGGCATTGCCGGATCGGGCTTCGCTGCGGCTGTTCTCGACGGCGAGCGATGACTTGGCGCCGATTAGCGGGGCTGAGATCAAAGCGAGCCTGGAGCGCGACCGGGCGGCGTTGCCGATGGCTAGCGCGGATGCTGCGGACGCTGAGCCGCTGTACTGGAGTCCGCTCCTGCTGGGTGGACAGCCTGACGCTGGAACTGACCCTGCCCGAGGCCTCGAGCGTCGAGACGTTCTGGGGGCACCGGGCGGAGGCTTGCGGTGCGGCCCCGGTTCGCGCACCTGAGCGGGTCACTGGCGGCGCTGATCTGCTATCTGCCCACGAGAGCATCGATACGGTGTTGCTGCGCTTGCGCGGGGAGCCGCCACAGACGGCGGTGTTCGCGGGCTGGTCAGCGCGCTTGCCAGAGACCGATACGCCCTTGATCAGCGTGCATCATCCGCATGGGCAGACGGCGAAGATTGCCCGCGGGAGGGTGAGTCATTACTGGAACTGCGCGGATGTCGTCTACTGCGGCGCCAATGCCGAGATCGTTGCGATCCACTACTTTGGTGTCAGTTGTGTGGACGGCCTGACCAGTGGCGGCAGCAGTGGTGCCGGGGCTTTTCGGGCTGACACCGGGGAGTTGGTGGGTGTGCTGACTGGTGGGCTGAGTAGCTGTGCGGCGCCGACTAACAGTGACGACTTTGGCTGGTTTGGTTGGGTTTGTTGGGAGACCGGAGCGGGTGTTGGGTGCGAGTGATTGTTCTGCGGGTAGCGCCACCCGTAACCGGCGCATTTGTAGTGAGCGCAGCGAACGAAAAATGCGTCCGAGTTTACGGCCTTGTTAGCGGATTGCTGGCACCAGTGCACCCAGTAGTGGTACCTGCATGAAATGATCGTGATGGAGGAGTCCTCCACGGCATATACCAAGCGGTTGGTCTCATCAATGCGACGCGACCAAAAGCCAGCCAAGTTTTCTTTGAGAGCCTCTGGTTTGCCAATTCCTTCAAATGGAGATCGCTTCACGTCACCTATTAACTTATTAATCCGTTTTAAGGTCTTCTTATCCTGACTTTGCCAATAGATATAGTCATTCCATGCTTCGTCAGTCCAACAAAGCAACCGACTACTCATCTTCATCTACCAGCTTACGCTCAGTTGCTTTTCCTGCATTAAATTGCGCAATTGATTTATTGAGGTGTTCTGCATTAGCGGGAGAACGCAAAAGATGCACTGTTTCCATAAGGCTATTGTAGTAATCAAGCGACATTACCACCGCATCTTCCGAATCACGGCGTGTAATCACCGTGGTGTCGGCATCGTTGACCACGCCATCCAGCACAGCTTTAAGACCGTTGCGAGCCTCAGTGAATGAAATAATTCTCATGGGGTCGTCTCCTGTACAGTTGACCGTGCAAGTATAGAGCAACCAGCCAACATGTACAACCTATGGTACAGTTTATGCTACCGCTAACGACCAAGATCACCGGCCACTGAGTAGCGATAGCGGAGCAGTGGTCCGGTGAAGCGACTTGTTAGCGGGTGTTTGTTTAAGCGGCGGCTCAACAAAAGGATGGCCCATATGAATATGTTCTTTTTCAGATTTCTTTAAATCTTCGTAGATTGCGCGCAAGTCATGGTTAAACCTTGCAGCATGAGCTTCTCTATTTGATCTAACTTCTTCTATGATTTCGTCAATTGCCATCTTCTTCACCAAGGA
>NZ_NRRY01000111.1 GCF_016583905.1 Lamprobacter modestohalophilus
CCGTTGATCGGATCACCTTGTGGGTTTGCCGTGGTCCACTCGCTCAGAAAGCTGTGCGTCGCCCAATCCGAGCAGGACATGCTCGCGATCCAACTCAAGAATCGCATCAGCGCTGCATCAAACCCTGGGACGAACTGCTCGGCCGGATAGGCTGTGCGTCTTGGCGTGGTGCGGGTGGCGAATGCGCTGAGCTCCAGCAGGTATCCTCGACGACTTTGCGTGTTCAGCTCCGCCTCTGTCCAGCCGGTGTGTTCCAGGACTTTGGCGCGATCCCAATAACGCTCATCGTCCTCGAACTCAATGGCGTGGGTTTCAAGGTCGCCAAGCTCCTCGTCGGGGCAGAACAGATGGGCCATGCCAAACAGCAGATCTTCAGCGTGACGGTCATCGTCTAATTCCTGGATGCTTTGCTTGAGCGTTTCCTTCTCCGCCTGTGTTTGCTCTGGATCGCCGTAAAACGAGAAGTCGCTGGTGATCGCGCCAATCAGCTCATGCAAGGTGATCGAGGGGGGTCCTTGAGCGGTGCCCAGCGGCACGCCGACCATCAATCGGTCCTGACGACGTTTTCCGCTGATGGTGAGCGACATGATGCCAGCGCCGATGCTGAGCGGCAGGTCGATACAGCGATCGAAATCGAAGCTGACGGAGTAGTCGATCTGGCTCCCTGCTGTGTAGTGGACGCCCGATCGGTCCATGTCCTGCGCAAGGGGCGCGGATCGGCCGCTGAGATGCCAATAACGGGACGCGTCCTTGATCGTAACAGGGCGGCCTGCCTGGTCGGTGGTGTCCTCCAGCAGATTGAGGTAGCGGGTTGAGGTCGGCGAGTGGGGCTCTTGCGCCGCGGCGATGCGCCTCAGCAGCTCATTCGGTATGCGCAGTTCTTGGGACAACGAGAGCACCAGAGACTCCACCGGGGGCTCGGTGGAGTCGGCGTCTTCGCGAGGGTCTGGCACCAGGTAGACGGCACGCAGAGCGTCGCAGCGTGCCGCGTACTCATGCGCCCAGTTGTGCTTGTAGAGATCCATCAGCGTCGCGTTGGC
This sequence comes from Lamprobacter modestohalophilus, assembly GCF_016583905.1. Taxonomy (GTDB): domain Bacteria; phylum Pseudomonadota; class Gammaproteobacteria; order Chromatiales; family Chromatiaceae; genus Lamprobacter; species Lamprobacter modestohalophilus. The sequence goes on from NZ_NRRY01000111.1 coordinate 1,041, forward strand.
CTTGAGCAGGTCGAACACCGCGGACAAGCGGACGCCGGGTTGGATCGCGACGATGCGATCGAGCCAGTGCTGAGCCTCAGCGGTGATGTCATCGAGACGCTCTCGCAGCCCCTCAGGGGTTTCATGTTGGCGACGAAACAGGAGGCGACCCTCAGGAGTGAGCTCGATTTCGGAATACGCGGACATCGGGATTGCCATGGTCGGGGTGGAACGTCGCTACACCTACAGCGCTCGTCGCCCTACCCTACACGCTTGATCATGGACTTTCAGAAGCGCGCTGAATCTCGGACTCAATGATTCCAGCTCCTCCTCGGTGACCAACTCATGGCTGCGCATCATTGAGCGTCCGAGATGTTCTGAGTGATCGATATCTGACCAGCAGCCTTGCCCAAAAGCTCCAAACCACGCACATCCTTCCCAGCTTCACGCTGAGCACGCAACTGGAATCGAGTCTCCGCATCGGTCTCGGCCAACATGACGCTCGTCATCTCCTCGAAGAGCCGGGCCACACTGGTACCGCGTTGACGGGCGACGACCTCAAGCCGTCGGAGTTTCTCATCTGGCAGGTCCAGGGTGAGTGCGGTCATTGTCGTATCTCCCGCAGTAGGACTCCCAGGGATCAGGATACTTGGCGCCTCCTCTGACGGTCCGATGCGGAGCTGGCAGGCACTCGCAGTCTCGACAGGAACACAGTGCTTTCGGGCAGACGCTTGGGAAAAGCCGCACCGGCGATGGCCAAAGCGATCAGGCCGCTGATCTAGGCGCCCGGTCCATCGCCTGCGCTTGGCGTGGGACTGATCAAGCTGTTCCTGAAGCCCATCCTCGTCTGGCTGCCCAGTCTTGCATTGCCGCTGAGCGCCATGCAGCTCGAGGTCTTGATCATCGAAGCGGCGATGCCGTCGGCGCTCTTGGCCGTGGTCTTGGCACGACGCTATGGCTGCGATGCTGAACTCGCCTCCCAGCTCGTGCTCGCGACGAGCCTGGGCTGTCTGTTCAGCATGCTTCTGATCACCCGTCTGCTCTGGCCGAGCTGAGCGATGAGGCGGCAGACAACGCCGCTTCAGCAGCCCGCGGTGCCCGAGGCCGTTTCATCTGGCCTGCGCTCGGATAGCCAACCCACTGCGTTGGCCAGGAGCTGTCGCGTCTGAGCGAGTGCCGCGCGAAAAAAGTTCCCGACTGGTCATCCAGTGGCCGATCTGATCGGCTGGTCATGAAAGGGTCATCCAGATAAGGCATCGGAGCCCTCGCGCGTCGCTCATGCACAGGGTTATCCACAGCTTCGGTGGATAACCCTGACTTGACAAGCGTTACGCGGGAGACAACAGACTACAGGCAAGATGCCGCGGTCACCGTGCTGATCAAAGGTGCCGGCGTATCGCCTCGGCGCGGCTTCGAATGCGCGAGCGCTGCTCGTCTTGTAGACGGTCGAGATGGCGCCATTGCATACCCGCGCGCGGGTGATTACGGAAGCGCTCCTCATGACGCATCAGGAAGTCCCAGTAAAGCGCGGTAAACGGGCAGGCCATCTCGCCGCTGGCGTCGGCGGGGTCGAATGGACAGGAGGCGCAATAGTTGCTCATGCGCTGGATGTATTTGCCGCTTGCCACGTAGGGCTTTGACGCCATCAGCCCGCCGTCGGCGAATTGGGACATACCGAGCACGTTCGGCAGCTCCACCCATTCCACCGCGTCCACATACACCGCCAGGTACCAGGCATGTACCTGACGCGGTTCCACGCCCAGCAACAGTGCGAACAGGCCGGTGACCATCAGGCGTTGGATGTGATGGGCGTAGCCATAGTCCAGGGTCTGCCGAATGGTTTGGGCTAGGCAATGCATGTCCGTGTCGCCAGTCCAGTAAAAGGCCGGCAGCGCCGCTTGGGCGTCGAGATGATTCCAGTCCAGATAGTCCGGCATCCGCGTCCAGTACAGACCGCGCACATATTCACGCCAGCCCAGGATCTGCCGAACAAAGCCCTCCACCGAGGCCAGTGGTGCATCGCCGCGCGCGCCGGCCGCCACCGTTGCATCGAGCACGACACGCGGCGAGATCAGTTTCAGGTTCATCGCCGCGGCCAGGCGCGAGTGATAGAGGAAAGGCTCGCCGGTCCAGAGCGCGTCTTGAAAGGGGCCAAAGGCGGGCAGGCGATGGCGGACGAAGTCCTCAAGCGCTGCCGCGGCTTGCTCGGGGGTCACCGGCCAATCGAAATGCGCGGTAGAACCGGGATGATCGGAGAAGTGATGCCCGACATCGTTGATCACCGCGCGGGTGATTTCGTCGGCCGCAAAGCCGAGCGGCTCCGGGATCATGCCCGGCCCGGCGCGACCGAAGGGCTTTCGGTTTTGTTGATCAAAGTTCCACGACCCGCCCACGGGGTCCTTGCCGTCCATGAGCAGGCCGGTCTGTTTGCGCATGGCGCGATAAAAGTGCTCCAGCCGCGGTGCCTTGCGCCCGGCCATCCAGGTACCAAAGTCATCCAGGTCGATCAGGAAGTGGCGGTCTGGGCGCACCTCGAACGGCACCCCGGCCTGATCAGCGATCTGACGTAGCGTCTTCAGTGTCCGGTAGTCTCCGGGCTGGACCACAATCAGTTGCTCAGGTCGAGTCGACGCGATCTGCGCTAGCAGCGCCGCATCGAACCCTGGATAGGGATGCTCGCCGAGCCGCAGATAACGCAGCGGAATCGCGCGTGCTTCAAGCGTCTCCGCAAAATGCCGCATCGCGGACAGGAAATAGGTAATCCGCGCCTTATGTGACCAGACCTGGGTCGACTCTTCCGGCAGCTCCGCCATCCACACCTGGTCGTGCTCTGGGTCGAACCCATCAAAGGCGGCCGAAGCCAGATTGAGCTGGTCGCCGAGAATGATGACGAGTCGGCGCAGCCTCATGCCGCTGCCTTCTTGTGCCTGGCACAGCCCCGGGAGCAGTAGCGCACCTCATCCCAACAATTCGCCCAGCGGCGACGCCAGGCGAATGGCCGCCCGCAGCCCATACAGGTCTTGGTGGGGAGGTGGGGCTTGCGATGTGCCTTCATGCTCGCTGCTGATCGGATTGGGCAGAAGAGGGATTGGCCTCCACGGCGTGGTGCCCGCCGCCGACTGCCGTGTGTCTTCAAGAGTTGTCGGCCCTCGTCCCTAGCCTCAGGTGACCTGCGTGCCGCTTGGATACGGCCGCGGGCCTCGCGAACTATATATGGTTGACGCAGGTCCGGGGTACCCCGCCCGAGGAGATCGTCCTGTTCGGGCATTCACTTGGAGGCGCGGTGACGGCTTGGCTGGCCGCACTCACCAGTCCCGCAGGGGGTGATCATCGAATCCAGCTTTGACCGGATGCAGAGCCTGGCGGAGGTGCATTATCCCCTGCTCTCGCGCCTGATCCCGCTTCGGGTCGCCTTCCCGGCCGTTGATGAGATCGCCACCGTGCAGAGT
>NZ_NRRY01000112.1 GCF_016583905.1 Lamprobacter modestohalophilus
GGATGTTGAAATCCCGCTCGAGCAGGGTCGGGAAGACGCCGAAGCGCGCATAGGCCTGCTCCAACAACGCCCACACCGGCTCGATCACATCGGCCCCATGGGTATCGATGCGCAGGTCCGGCGCCTCCTCGTAATGCCCGGCGATATGGCCGTAGACGATGCGCTCGGCGGGCAGGGCATCAAGGAAGGCGATCGGGTCGTAGCGATGATTGATACTGTTGACGAGGATGTTGTTCACATCCAGCAGCAGGTCACAGTCGGCCTCGTCGAGCACCGCGTTGATGAAATCGATCTCAGGCATCTCCTGGCCTGGTGCGGCGTAGTAGGAGACGTTCTCCAGGGCGATGCGCCGCTCGAGGATCTCTTGAACCTGACGGATGCGCCGGGCGACATGCTGCACCGCCTCGGCGGTGAACGGGATCGGCATCAGGTCATACAGCTGTCCATCATCCGAGCAGTAGCTCAGATGTTCGGTGTAGACCGCGATCTGGTGTGCATCGAGAAAGGTCTTGATGCGGTTAACGAACGGCACATCGAGCGGGGCGGGTGAGCCGATCGAGAGGGACAAGCCGTGGCAGACGAAGGGATGGCGCTCGGTCAGGCCGCGCAGCAGCCGCCCCCAGCGGCCACCGACAGCGATCCAATTCTCCGGCGCGATCTCCCAGAAGGAGACCTCCGGCGGAGGCTGTTCGGCTGCGGCGGCGATGAACGCGCGCCGCAGACCGAGACCGGCGCCATGAACGGGGTCGGGAGTCATGTTCATGGCTGGCTTCTGGCGTGGGTCTATGCGGTGGTCAGAGCGGGATCAGCCCTTATTGCCGCACTTACCCTCGCCGCACTTGCCTTCGCCTTCGCCCTTGCCGTCATCCTTATTGCCACACTTGCCCTCGCTGTCTTTAGCCCCGCAGCTGCCCTCGGCCAGCTGCAGATAGCCGCTGTCGAGTTGCTCGGTGACGAAGGGGTTGTCGCTGGCCTGGGCCAGATGGGCGACGCTCAGGGTGCCGACGAGGGTAGCGCCGGCGATCATGGCGGCTGAGGTGATGATCTGCTTGGACATGGAAACACTCCGAAAGAATCTAAGGTTGGTATGCTGACAGCCGTTGTAGCGGCCTCGAGTTGCACCGGTCGGCGTTCACTTGGCCAGTGGCTATCACTCGCTAAAGACCGCGGTGGTGGGTGAAATCTTTCAGCGGATGTTGGCGAGGCTGCTGAGAGGCCTCGTCCAGGGGGTTTTCGATGGCGTGCGGGCGATGCCACGATCGGCTGAGCCTCTGTGGCGCAGCGGAGCAGCGGGGTAGGCGTGTTACCCGCATGCTGAAACCTCGAGCCCCGCCGAGGACAGCGTATCGGGCGCGATGGCCGACGATCCTCAGAGCACCGCGTCGATGTCCGCCTTGCTGTATCCGCTAAGCCGAGGCGCGGGCTCAGTGACCACCTCGATTACCCAGGCCTTAACCATGTCGTTGTCCCGGCACCTCGCCAGTCTGAGCGTCCAAGTCGCCGCGGCCTATCTCGCGCTCGGGCTGCTGCTGACCGCGGCAAGTCTCTACACCCTCAGCGCCTTTCAACGCCAATTGGGTGCGATTGAGCTGGTCAACCGGGCCGGGCAGCTCGAGCTGGCGGTCGAGCAGATGCACGCGCAGGCGATGAACTATTGGCAGAACGCCCCGCGCGACTATCCGACCTACTACCGCGATGTGCGCCTGTACTACCAAGACCTGCTGGCACAGATCGCGACCATCGATAGCATCGTCGACACCTTCATGAGCGGCGACTTCAGCGACACGCTGCCCATGCCGATGCCGGCCTGGCTGCAGCCGCACCTCGGCCTCGAGGCCGAAGCAGCGATGGCCGCACTTGAAGACACCTGGGAGACCTGGCGCGCCACGCTTTTTGACGCCCTAGGCGAGGACGAGGACGAGCCGCGCCTGGAATGGGCCGCTGAGCAGGTGATCGACGACCACAGCCGGCTGAATGCCGCCGTGGAGGTCTTCGCGGAAGCGCTGCGCCGCTGGTCCGCGCGCGAGTACCAGCTGATGATCCAGGGCACCCTGGCGGCCGCGGGTATTACCCTGGTGATCGCCGTGCTCCTGCTCTGGCTGCTGCAGTGGAAGGTGTTGGCGCCGCTGCGCCGCACCACGGCCGGCTTTCAGCGCGTCGCCGATGGCGACGTCCGCTATCAGCTGCCGGTGGTCGGCACCACCGAGCTGCAGGATCTCAGCAGCAGCTTCAATCGGCTCTCCGAGCGGTTGGATCTGCTCTACCGGCTGATCCACGCCCTGCAGCAGGGCCAGGACCTGGATCAGCTGATGGGGCTGCTCAACACCGAATTCAGGCCGCTGCTGGGCTGCGACTGGAGCGGCCTGGTGTTCATCGATGAGCGCCGCGCCAGCGCCCGCGTCGAGACCAGTTGGCTCGACGGCCTGCCGCAGCCGGGTGCTCAGCGGCTGTACCGGCTACAGGGCACACTGCTCGAGCGGGTGTTGGCCGATGAGACGCCCCTGCATGTGCAGGCGATGGCCGAGCGCGCGAGCGCGAATCCGGCCTATGAGCTGCTGCGCCAGCTGGTCGCGCTCGGCATGCGCGACGCCATCTTCTTGCCGCTGACCCCGCAAACGCAGACCCCGATCCCGGCGGTGGTGGTGTTCGCGACCCGCGATCCCGCCGGGTTCGGCGATGCCCGTCAGCGACTCCTCGGCAACATCGGTCAGCTGCTGACCCAAGGGGTTGGGCGCACCGCGCGCCTGGCCGAGCAGGGTCGGCTCGCCGCCATCGGCGAGTTCGCCTCGGGCATCGTGCACGAGCTGCGTACGCCGTTGAGCACCATTGCTATGGCGCTCAGCTACTTGGCTGAGGCTGATCCAGAGCCACGAGCCAAGCGTCGTGTGGATCTGGCGCTGGGTGAGGCCGAGCGCATGCGCCGGCTGCTCGAGGAGATCCTGCTGTATGCGAAGCCGTTGAGCCTGGACCCGCGCCCGGTGGCGCTCCGGCCCCTGCTCGAGGAGCAGATCGCGCTGGCGGCCGAGCGCCATCCTGGGCATTCGATCCAGCTCGAGCCGGCGTCGGACGGGCTTCAGGTCATGGCTGATCCGGACCGACTGCGCCAGATCTTGACCAACCTCACCGACAATGCCTGCGAGGCCGCGCCTGTGCGCAGCGTCGTTACCTGGCGCATCGCTGGGACTGCTGAGAATGCCGAGACCGCTGGGGCCACCGAGATTGCCAGGGCTGCTGCGACCGGCGAGACCGCTGAGGCTGTCAAGACTGTTGGGACTGTTGGGACTACTGCGCACGTCAAGCAAAGCGAAGCGGACGAGGTCAGGCTCTCGGTGCACAATACCGGTGAGCCGATCCCGGCGGAGCGCTTACCGCGTCTGACCGAGCCCTTCTTTAGCACCAAGGCCAGCGGCACTGGGCTTGGGCTTGCGATCGTCGGGCGGTTGGTCGAGCAGCATGGCGGGCGTCTTTCGATTCGGTCGACGGCGGAGCAGGGCACCTGGGTCGAGATCGTGCTGCCGCACTGGGTCGATGAAACGGATGGGACTGCGGATGTGGCCGACGCCTGAGCGATGAGCGTCAGCGCTTCATGACCCGCAGCTGATACTTCTCGATCTTGCGATCCAAAGCTGGCCGGGAAATACCAAGGATCTCGCAGGCCTGCCCCTTGTGCCCCTGGGTGTGATCGAGCACCTGCTGAATATGCACCGCGGCGACCTCATCGAGGCTGCGCAGCACCGACGCCTGGTCGCCCGCTGATCCGCTCGCATGGCCGGCGAGCGCAGCCTGCGAATCCCCGCCGATCGGACCTTGCTGGCCGGCACGGCCGCCGCCAAGCTCAAGCATCTCCGGGGTGATCAGCGCATGGTGGGTCTGCAGCAGGGCTTGGCTCAATCGGTTTTCCAGCTCGCGGACGTTGCCGGGCCAGTCGTCCTCGCTCAATCGCGCCAGCGCGGCCGGGGTGACGGTCGGGATTGGGCGCTCAAGTCGAGCCGCGATGCGCGTGAGCAGCCCTTGCACCAACAGCGGAATGTCCTCGCGGCGCTCGCGCAGCGGCGGCATGCGGATCTGGATCACCTGCAGCCGGTAGACCAGATCCTCGCGAAAGCGCCCGGCAGCGGCCTCGGCAAGGAGATCCCGATTGGTGGCGGCAATGATGCGCGCATCGGTGTGGATGGATTCATGACCACCGACGCGCTCGAAGACGTGCTCTTGCAACACGCGCAACAGCTTGGCTTGCAGCGCGGGGGCCAGC
>NZ_NRRY01000113.1 GCF_016583905.1 Lamprobacter modestohalophilus
AGCGCGGCTCACAGCGGCCATCATTGCGGATCACCAGGGCATCGCGTGTTTGGGTCGGCTTCCTGAAACCTGCGATCGGTGCCCCTGAAGAAGGTCCAAACGTGGTCCAATGTTGTGTGGCCATGGTGTTGGAGCTCGACGAATGCACTGGCGACGGCCTGGATGTCTGGCGTCGGGGGCTGGAGAAAGAGATCAGCGAGGCGTACGGGTGGCTGTTTGGGCTGCCATTTGGCGAGTGCTTGGCAAACATCCTTCATCTCTTTGTGCTGGAAGGCGCGTCGGACCTTGTGACGGAGGTTTTCGCAGCCACGGCCGGTGACAAGATCCTGACTCGCCGCCTCAACAAGTTGATGGAACAGGGCGTAGTAGGCGGCTGACACCGCGCGGCGCAGGCTGGCTTGTCGCGGGCGCTTGGGCTCACGGGTTGCGAGCATACCAGTTTGAGGAGATGGGCGAGCAGTTGGCGCAGCAGATGTTTAAGCGTTCGCTGCTCCCGGCGACTCAAGTCGTCGATCTCCTCGAGCAAGTGCATGAGATCGACGCCGGCAAAATCACGGCGCGCCAGCTGGCCGCGCGTCGCCTGCAGCCAGAGAAAGTAATCGGCGTCATAGGCGGCTGTTGTGTCGTCGGTTTCACGCAATTGACTGTGCATGGTCGGGAGTCCAGTCGGTCAAAACATCAGGCGGGCCGGATCAGCCGCCCTTGTTCGCGCAGCCAGGCGGCGCGGGTGGCAAAGCATCACCTGTTGGTCTTCGGCTGGCGGCAAGGCTCTATGAAACACCACTTCCGGGGTCTCAGCGGTGAGGATGCGCTCGGACCAGTCTTGGGGTTTTCGCCGGGGCCGCTTGATCCGATCAGGCGGCGGTTGAGGAACATGTCCGCGGACAGGTCTTCGATGAGGGTGTCGAAGACGACGCAGTCGCTGCTGGACCATTTTTGTGACAAGCCCAGCGAGGCGTAGGCTTCCAGCTCGGCGAGGACGTGCTCTGGTGGTTGGAGTCCAGGCAGACGAGGATGCGTTCGTGGCCGTTGGTCATGGCGTGCACGCGGGCGATGATCTCGGGGTCGATGGAGGAGCCTTGGATCAGCTGGATGCGGTTGGCCATCGGGTGAGCTTCGATGGCCACAGGGTTGCGCGGGTACAAATCGATACCGCTCGGCCTGAATGAATGAACACTCAAGCGCAACCAAAATAGTCACAAAAGGCTCGATGAAGTCGCCGGAAGCAGTCAACGGATAGCGTTCCATATTTTTTCACGACGACTTGTTTCGAGATCACGAAGGTTTTTCTCACCATGACTTTCGAGCGCTTAGGGAGTTGGCCAGCCACGAAATCCGACTGACAAATCACGATCTCATCCTGATTCAGCCTGTCCACTCTGCTACTGATCGGCACTCCGACGAAATCGTTGTATGGCAGATTATTCTTGAACACGACAACTGGCCGCAATTTGTTCTGCTTGAGATCGGAAAAGTAGAACTCGCATAGAACAACCTCTGCCTGGTTTACTTCCATACCTCATCCTCGGCGGCATCCTGCCATTCTGGGATCGCTGCCGCTGAATGCTCTGAAAAGGCACGCAGTTCTGGATCGCCGGGATCGTGTTCGAGCAGCATGACCACGCGCACATGCTGATTGTTCAGAGACCTGTAATCATCGGGTATCGTCAGAACGCCACCTTTCAGGTCTGTCTCGAATTCTATCGCGTACATCGATGTTTTCCTCCAATCATTCGCTCTCGCGTTGGACCGAACCCGCTCGGCCAAAGTTGCTTGCCTCAACAACGCCTAAGCCACCCGCCGTAAAGACCCATCTGGCGCGACGCTGATCAGCGGCTTATGATCGATCTGTTTGTCCAACTCGAACTCCAGGTGGGTCTTGAGGTACTGGTGGCGGTCGGTCATGGCGTGCACGCGGGCGTCACAGGCGCACGGCCTCGCGGGCGATGTTGATGGCCAGCGGATCGCCTTGCTGTTGCCGCCAGTCATCCTGGGTGTGCAGGAGTGTCGTCACCAGCGCATCATGGCGGTCGAGCATGTCGACTTGCACGTCTAAGATCCGTTCGCGCAGTTCCGTCACATCGCGGTCAAGCAGCACCAGCAGGTCATCATCGGAGTCTGGACGCGCGTTGCCACACGCCCGCGAGCCGTACAGCCACAGTTCGCGCAGGCGCTCGCCGAGTGCCTGTTTGAGTTGGGTGGCGCAATCGACGATGACCGGGTCGGCGCCGGGGCAGGCTTTTGGCTCGGTGATGGAGGCTTGGGTGTCGGGGATGTGGGGGTTGTTAGTTTTCATGATCGCTCCGTTTTTTCACATTGTGCTTGAGCCGCTCGGCAAAGGCCGCAGCGTCGGTGCTGTTGAGCCCGCTTTCGAGCGTATCAAGTACGTCTCGCATCTTCAGCTGGAGCAAGGCTGCACTGTCGAGCCACAGACCGGGAAAAGCCCGACTTTTCAGCGTGCCGGTTGGGTCAGGCTTGAGCGCAACATAGCGGCCGTCCTTCAGGCCGTACCACTCGAGCTTGTGATCTTCAACCAGCCAGAGCAGGTATTCGGCGACGCCATTGCGGCGGTAGACGTGCAGTTTCTCGTGGCGGTCGTAGGCGGCGCTGCTGCTGGCGATCTCGACGATCAACTCGGGCGGACCGGCCAGATAATCGTCCTCCGTCAAACGCGAGCGACCGCCAGCGCGCTCGTCAAGACGCATCAGGGCATCCGGTTGGACCTCGTTGTTGGCATCGAGTCGCAGGCTGGCGTTATCGGCCACTTCTACCGCCGGCAGGCTGGCGGCATAGTAGCCAAGCCAGGTCATGATCTGGCTGTGTGGACGCGCGTGGCGCCGATAGCGCAACGGTGAGGCCATATACACCACCCCCTCGACCAATTCGGCCTTTTTCAGTGCCGGCATCGCACGATAGCGACGCTCGAACTCTTCACGCGTGAGATGGTCGCCATTTTCGAGCACAGCAGCTTGGGACAGCGCGGCGGCTGTCACGGCGCTGGCGTTGCCTGCGGTGGTTGTGCCACCACCCTTATCGAGAGACTTGGACGTGCCCATGTTGCGTCTTTGCGAGCGCGTGCGTTGCGTTGTTGAGCGGCGCGTTCAAGCGGTCGGCGCCGTCTAGACTGGCCTGTTGGCGAGGTCCGCCCATGGCCTGGACGAAGTCACCCAGGCGGTTGCCTTGCTCCCCGAGTTGACGACTGAGGGTGTTCAGCCGCTTCTCGGTTTGCTGGAATCGGCGGTTGGTATCTTGAAACTTGCGATCGGTCTCCCTAAACAGGACCCAAACCTCGTCGAGTGTGGTGGCCATGGTCTTCGCGCCTCAGTGGTGAGGGGTTTCAGTGTAGCACTGGCCGACCAGCGCTCAGAAGCAGGCGTCACGCGCGCCGCGTCAAGCGCTCACGACAGTTGACTCATCGTCGCAGCCCAGGACCTGTTCTCTGGCAACCTCTCTCTTGAGGCCAACACGGTTGCTGAACAGGGCTGTCTCGGCTTGCAGTCGGCCGGCTTGACCGAGATCACCCGATGCCGATGAGCGCCTGGCGGAGCGGGAGATGCCGCACTGGCAACCGTCACCGGACGTCTTCTTTGTGCTCGGTGATCTGTTGCTCGACGGGGCGATTGCGCATCCGGCCCAGGCCGAGCAGGCGTTCCTGCCGCTGGTGGAATCCGCTTGGTCGCCCTGCCTCGCGTTGGGCGAACAGCCGCAGCTTGGCTTCGCCGTTGCGCTCGCCCTGCTCGCGGCCCTGCTCAATAGACCGATCAATCAACGTCTGCATGATGGGGTCTCCCCGTGCGGTCTGCTCTAACAAGCGGCGGGCGTCATCCTCTTCCACCCGTTGTGGCCCTTTGACATCATATCGCAGCAGCGATTCCAGACTCTGCAGCGCGGTGTAGCGGTCGGCGACCTGGTCGATCAAGGCGATCAACCGCTCCAGATGCTCGAGCGGCTGGTCGCTGAAGATCCAGCGCATGGCGAGCTGCACTAGGCGGGTCAGCACATCGCCTTTGATCTCCGCATCGCTGCGCGGCGAGAGATCGTGCAAGGCATCGCGAAACTGCTCGAGCAGGACAACATCACCGAGCTTGAACATCGAACACCTCTTCCCATTCGAC
>NZ_NRRY01000114.1 GCF_016583905.1 Lamprobacter modestohalophilus
TGTTCCGACTGATCGACTGGATGATCCGTTTACCTGCGCACTTGGAAGCAGACTTCCGCCAAGCACTCTATGCCTACGAGGAGCAACAACGTATGCCGTATGTCACCACCGTTGAACAGGCTGGGATTGACAAGGGTGTCGAATTGGGCGTCAAGCAGGGCGAAGCCCTCATCTTGCTAACGCAGCTACAAGAGAAATTCGGACCAGACAGCGTTGACGCCTACCGCGAGCGCATCACGGCTGCCGAGCCCGAGCAACTGCTGCAGTGGTCGAAACGCATCCTCAGCGCCGACACGCCGGAGACGATCTTTCACTAAGGCTCAGGGCATGGCGCCACGCCGGATAATGAATCCCCTCCGTCATTCCGGCCGGGAAGCCTGAATCCCGTGCAGGGAAAGCAACCTCGCAGCAGGCACTCAAGCTCAGCAATCACCCCTCAGCGCCACCGCGGCCGGTACCGAGCGCGATAAGGCCAACTCATGGGTTTAAAATGCTGTTAGGATACGCGATCATTTAAACCAAACCCAAGGAGGCGCCATGATTGCAGATCGCATTCGTCAAGCACGACTGGCGGCAGGTCTGACGCTGGGATCTTTGGGCGAGAAGGTCGGTGTATCGCACACCGCCATCCAGAAGTACGAGAAGGGTCTGCTAACGCCATCCTCGTCTCAACTGCTCAAGTTGGCGCGTGCATGCGGTATCCGCACCGAGTATTTTTTTCGCACGCACAGGGTCGAGCTGCTGCAGCCGGAGTTCCGCAAGCGCTCCTCCTTTGGCAAGAAGGCGCAGGAGGCGCTCAAGCTCAAGGTCGTGGAGTTGGTGGAAAAGCGTGTCGAGTTGCTCGGTGCCTTTCCTGAGTCGCCGCTGCTGGCGTTCTCTGCGCCCGAAGGGTTGCCCGAGCCCATCGCGTCGCTCGATGAGATCGAGGCCTTCTCGGATCAGGTGCGCAATGCCTGGCAACTGGGCATGAATCCCATTACTGATCTGATCGGCACCCTCGAGGCAGTCGGCTTGCTGGTGATCCTGGTTGACGAAGAAAACTCCAAGTTCTCGGGATTGACCGCCAAGGCGCGTACCGACGACGGTCGAGCGTATCCGGTGGTGGCGGTATCCAAACGCTGGCCCGGAGATCGCCAGCGTTTCACCCTGGCCCACGAGCTTGGGCATCTCCTGCTGGCCGACAGGCTGGTTGATGGCCTGGACGAGGAGAAGGCCTGTGACCGATTCGCCGGGGCTTTCCTGGCCCCCTGTGTCGCGGTGCTTCACCTGCTGGGGCAACAGCGTCAGGTGCTGGAATGGCAAGAACTCTATGTGCTAAAGCACGAGTTCGGACTGTCGATGACTGGGTGGCTGCAACGGGCGAAGCAGTGTGGGGTGATCAACGAAGCGGTTCATCTGTCGATGTTCAAAGGGTTTTCAGCCAAGGGCTGGCGCAAAAATGAGCCGGGCGACCGCTTGCCACAGGAACATCCAAAGCTTTTCGATCAGTTAGTTTATCGAGCCTTGGCCGAGCAGTACATCTCCGAAGGCAAGGCCGCGGAGCTGTTGGGCATCCCGATGATGCGCTTCCACAAAGAACGCCAGCTGGAGTCATCGGATGCGGTTGCTGATCAGTGATGCCAATATCCTGATCGACTCCCAATACATTTTGGCATTCCGGATTTGCTGTATCAGCTGTCCGCCAAGAGGGGCGCCAAACCGAGTTACCACGACTACTTGGCACTGGCACTGGCGAAACAGGAATCTTGCACGTTGCTCACGGGTGATGCCAACCTGCGGATTGTGGCCAGTCAGGAACAGGTCACAGTCATGGGCTCTATCGGCCTGCTGTGCGCCATGGTCGAAAACCAGCTGCTGAGGGTGGACGATGCGCTCGAGGCGCTGCAAAGAATGAAAGAGAGCAAGCGGCGTCTGCCCTGGGCTGATGCAGTCAAGATGCTTGAGGAACTGCGTTGACCATGGCCATCCATGCTTGGGACTTTTAGGGCTCTCAGTCGCCATTGTCCGCCCCTTCATTCACCGGTAAACGTCGATGCAAATTCTCCACCACGGCGCCATCGACGGCGTCACCGGCTCCTGCCACCAGCTGATCCTCGCCGACGGGCGCTCGCTGCTGATCGCTTACTGGAGGCCTCGGGGCGGTGACCTAGCAGAAGTCCCCTGCCCGCGCGCTTAGCGCTCGCGAGCGAGGAGGCCTATCCTGCGGCGGGGCGGCTGGCGATCAAGGACCGCAAACTTGCCGCAGCGCGCGAAGCCAGGCCGCGCTGTCCAGAGCATCAATGACCGGCCCGGTCAGTTCGAGCAGTAGGTCGAAATCGTCGACCTGCTCCAAGATCGACCGCGTCTCATCGGCGACCGTGGGGCCAAAACGTTTCTCGATCTGGCGCACCAAGATATTGCGGATTGGTCGGAGAGGCTCGAGTCGCGCGCGACGCGTTGTCTCTTCCGGGTTCGGTTGCTCGCGGAACTGCCAGAAGCTGTCTGGCGTGGTCGCGTAGTCGTGCTGGAGCGGCGCCAGGGATGTGATGTTGATGTCGGAGGCGTGGATGATCTCGCGCAGCGCATCTCGCTGTTTGCATTCCCACGCATCCGCCGTTGCATCCGTCACCGATAACAGATCGGTGCCGTCGTACCGGCACAGCTCGATCGCCATCTGCCCGATCCGCAAGGGCCGCTGCGAATCGATCCAGAAAAAGAACCGGAAGCGATAGGCAATATCCGACACCGGTTGCCAGTCGCCGGCGATGGCGCCCATGTCGGCGCTGCGCGTGGGCTGGGTGATGTATTGCAGCCAATGCAAGAGGTCGAGTCGGAGCGCATAGTCTCGCCATGGGCGCAGATATTGGGCTGTGGCAAGAAAGCGCCGGACTCGCTCCAACAGCGGATCGGTCTGTGGCGGAATGTCGAAAGGCTCGTCCGTCAGCGCCTCGTCGAGAGCGAAGCGGAGATGAAAGTCCGGCCACTCCTCGGGTGGCTTGTACCGATGCCAAAACTGACACTGCTCCTCATCCGAGGCGCGTTGAAGAAGGAACAAAAACGCAGCGGTGGCAAACTGTGGTGGCAGCGTCACATGGAGGTCGCCGAGCTGATCACGCAACAGACGATCGAGCCACGCCACCGGCAGCTGCCCGCCGAGCTGCTGCAAGCGTTCTCTGAACAACCGATACTCGGCAAGCGCATTCTCCGGCGTGCCGTCGCCCCACTTGTAGAAGCGCATGGCCAAGGTCATCGTGCCCGATCCGGGGTCGATGAGGTAGTAATCGTACCAGGCTCGTGTTGACATATTGGTCTCCCGACTTAACGCAGATATCCACTGAACAGCTTGCCTTGCCTTCCTCTTTAGCGGGTACGAGTATCCGTTAGCGAGTGGCGTGGGTTGCTGCATTCTAGCGGGCATCAGCGGCGCGCTGCGCATGATGCTGGCGTTGTTGACCATGACCCTATCGGCCAAACGGCAGGTCGTGCTGCCCGCTGAGTTGTGTCAGCTGCTTGCGCTCGCCCCGGGCGCGCAGGTGGAGGTGCAGGGAGGCCATGGGGTCAGGGAGGCCATGGGTAGAGTAGAGAGCAGGCATCCCGCGCCCGTAGACCCGGCCTATCTGTTTCCGCCCCTTTCGTTTGGCGGTGCCTCAATAGCCGAATCCTAGTCATGGGATACCAGCCCTCCCTCATCAAACCGTG
>NZ_NRRY01000115.1 GCF_016583905.1 Lamprobacter modestohalophilus
AGGCAGCCAACCGTCGCGCTGTCGATAACAGGCATCCGCCACCGCGAGCGCTTGCTCGACGCCGTGACGATCGACGGTGTCGACGGTCGCGATCGGTTGCAGATTGAACGGATTGAGCACCTCGAGCAAGCCGGCCGCGTTCACCTCGGCGGCAATGCGATGGGTTTGATGCTGGTCTACGTCATTCGTCATGGGACGGCTCCTCCTCGGCTCATTGCTCTGTTTAGCAGCTTTCTCCAGGCTGTCGCGGATGCTGGCCAGCCGCTACAAACCGCTGCTGGATAGGATTCAGATGCACCGGTCGACGCAGAAAGGCAAGGACATTAGGCGCATACCCGACGAACCCCGAGTGCTGCTCCGGCGGGCAGTGGCGCTGCGCTGACCGGGATCGTTGGCCCCTATAGGCTGCACCCGCACGCTGACAGACGAGCGATTCCTCGCTGGCTTATCCTGTCGGCTCGGCCAAGCTGCGCGAACTTGTCCGACAGTCACCCGTCGGTTAGCGCCAATCATCAGCAACAGGTACGAGCTCATGAGTCTGAGCGAACGACAATCCGCGCTGTGCGAGAGAAACGACACCGATTTTTCCGATCTGCGCGCCCTGTTCTTCAATTGCACGCTCAAACATCCCGATCAGGCGTCGCACACAGGGCTGCTGATGGGGACATCAGCCGAGATCATGCGCAAGAGCGGCATCGCGGTCGAGGAGATCCGCATGAGCGCGCACCACATCGCCGTCGGTGTCCAGCCCGACATGCGCGAGCATGGCTGGGACCATGACGACTGGCCCAATCTGTGGCCCAAGGTCGAGGCCGCCGAGATCCTGGTCATCGGCACACCGATCTGGCTCGGCGAGCAACCCTCCCTCTGCCGCCTTCTGATCGAGCGTCTTTACGCCATGTCCGGGCTTCTGAACGATCACGGGCAATCCATCTTCTATGGCAAGACCGGAGGCGTGGTCGTCACCGGCAACGAAGACGGGATCAAGCATGTGGCGATGAACGTGCTCTATTCGCTGTCGCATCTCGGTTACGTCATCCCGCCGCAGGCCGATTGCGGCTGGCTCGGCGAGGCCGGGCCAGGGCCGAGCTATGGCGATGACGGCGCCGGCTTCGACAACGAGTTCACGCAGCGCAATACCACGATCATGACCTGGAACCTGATGCATACGGCGCGGATGCTGAAAGACGCCGGTGGGCTGCCCAACCACGGCAACAACCGCAGCGCTTGGTCGGCAGGCTGCCGGTTCGACGTCGAGAACCCCGAGCACCGTCGCTGAGCGGGCGAACCTGACCACCGCTGCTGTTTTGAGTTTGTGTCATTGGAGGGGGACCTTTCGCTCCTCGGCGGCATGCTCGATCTGAGGGGGACGTGTGATCTCAAGACGACCCCACAGATCGGCCGGCGGCGCGATCGGGCTGTTCGCCGCACTCACCGAGCCCGCAGCAGCAAGATCCGCTGCATGCCCTGGTTGCCCTGGTTGGCTCAAGGACTCGACCACGCGGCGCTTCGCCTCCGGATGGTGCTGATCCAAGCCGATCGTGCGTCCATCCGCCTGCACCAGATGGGCATGAAAGCGCCGCAGCTCACGTGGACTGCGCACGCCGCAGGAGTGCGCGATGATGCCGACCTCTTTGGAGAGATTCTGCACATAGGCTGCCACCCGCACCGCCTTGGTCGGCGCATGCAGGCCGCGCTGGAACTTGCGCTGATGGGTGGTAATCCCGGTCGGGCAGGTGTTCTTGTTGCATTGCAGCGCCTGGATGCAGCCAAGCGCGAACATGAACCCACGCGCCGAGGTAATGAAATCCGCACCGATGCACAGCGCCCAGGCGACATCGGCCGGGGTGATGAGCTTGCCCGAGGCGATCACCCGAATGCGCTCGCGCAGGCCGTATTCGTTGAGCTTGTCGACCAGCATCGGCAGGCTGACGCGCAGCGGCAGGCCCATGTCGTCCATCAAGGGCATCGGCGCCGCACCGGTGCCGCCGTCAGCGGAGTCCACCGTGATGAAGTCCGGCGCCGAGGCCACACCGCGCGCATGCACCATGCCCAGCAGCTCATCGAGCCAGCCATAGGCGCCGAGCACCACCTTGAAGCCGACCGGCTTGCCGGTGACCCGCCGCACCCGATCGATCAGATCGAGCAGCTCGGCGGTATTGCCAACATCGGGATGGCGATTCGGACTGATGCTGTCGACGCCGACCGGAATGCCCCGGATCTCGGCGATCTCCGGCGTCACCTTGGCCGCCGGCAGGATGCCGCCCTTGCCGGGCTTGGCGCCCTGACTGAGCTTGATCTCGAACATCCGCACCTGCGGATGCGCGGCGACCGCTTGCAGGCGCTCATCGCTGAGGTTGCCGGCTGAATCGCGCACGCCGTATTTCGCGGTGCCGATCTGAAACACCAGGTCGGTCCCTCTCTCCAGATGATAGCGAGAGAGCCCGCCCTCGCCGGTGTTGAGCCAGCAGCCGGCCTGGGCCGCGCCCTTGCCCAGCGCCTCGAGCGCAGGTTTGGAGATAGCGCCATAGCTCATCCCGGAGATGTGGAACAGCCCCGCGATGGTATAGGGCTGCCGCGCAAAGGGGCCGATGGTGATCGGCTGCGGCGGTACCGCATCCTCGCCCAGGGTCGGAAACGGGCAGTTGACGAAGATCACCTGCCCCGGCACCGTCAGGTTACGGGTCGAGCCGAAGGCGACGGTGTTATCGACATCCTTGGCCGCGCGATAGACCCAGTTGCGCTGCGCCCGGTTGAACGGCAGCTCCTCGCGGTCCATGGCAAAGAAGTACTGGCGAAAGAACTCGCCGAGGCGCTCGAACAGATACCGAAAACGGCCGATGACCGGATAGTTGCGCCGGATCGCCTGCGACTTCTGGGTGCTGTCGACCAGATAGGCGTAGACGGCCCAGAGGGCGGCCAGGCCGATCACGAAGATGAACAGCGCCGACATCAGCTGCAACGAGGTTAGCAGGAAGTCTTGGGTGGAATCGAATAGCGTCAACATCGTCAGGACTCCTCTTAGACCGGGCACTGCAGCGCGGCGAGGCGCTCGGTCAATTGCATGTTTTGGGCGTAGTCGACCGGGCAGTCAATAACAGCGACGGTGCCGCAGTGCAGCGCCTCATTGAGCACCGGGATCAGCTGCGCGGCCGATTCGACCCGGTAGCCACGGGCACCGAAGCTCTCGGCGTACTGGACGAAGTCCGGGTTGTTGAAGCGGATCTGGGTCTCGCGGCCGAAGCGTTTGTCCTGGTGCCACTTGATCAACCCATAGGCGCTGTCGTTCCAGATCAGCACCACGAACGCAAGCCCAAGGCGTAGCGCGGTCTCGAGCTCCTGAGAGTTCATCAGGAAACCGGCATCGCCGGTGATGGTCAGCACTCGTCGCTCGGGATGCACCAGCTTGGCTGCCAGGGCGCCAGGCACGCCAATCCCCATCGCCGCAAAGCCATTGGAGATGAGGCAGGTATTCGGCGCCTGTGCCTGCCACATGCGCGCGATCCACAGCTTGTGCGCCCCCACATCGGAGATCAGGATGTCCTCGGGCGCCAAGACCTGCCGCAGGTCCCAGAGGATCTTCTGCGGCTTGAGCGGAAAGCCGTCGTCCT
>NZ_NRRY01000116.1 GCF_016583905.1 Lamprobacter modestohalophilus
GTCAGCTTCAGGCGCGCGCTGCATCGATGTGACCAGGTTTTTCTTCATGCACGTGATCCCCCTGCCCTTCAGCGCACGCTGCTTGGCATCCCAGAACGGCGCGTTGATAAAGGCCGGAGTTAGTTGACGGGCGCGGTACATAAAGGACGTTATGTCCTACAAAGCCGAAAAGGAGGGGCGGGATGATATGCTGTTGTCAACATATGCTCTCGAGACCATACTCTTAGGTCTGAGAACGGAGGCAATGGATGAAGACATTCACCGAGGTGATGAACAGCCTGCCTGAGGAGCGGCGCGCACGAGTGGAAGCCCGCGCGGACAGGCTGATCGCGGAGGAAATGACGCTGCGTGATCTGCGTAAGGCGCGTGATCTCACACAGGTGCGGATGGCCGAACGCCTCGGCGTCGGACAGGACAACGTCTCTCGGCTTGAGGGTCGCGCCGATATGCTGCTCTCGACGCTGCGCAACTATGTGCAGGCCATGGGCGGCTCCCTGGACCTGATCGCTCGCTTTCCGGATCGTCCTGATGTGACGCTCTCGGGGCTCTTCGGTCATGATGGGCTCGATGACGGATCGGCCGAAAAGAACCAAGACACCGCAACTGAGCCACATCCGCAGTGATGGGAAGAGCCGGCATCAAACCGCGAGCCGTGAATGATTCATGGCAGGACCATCAGCCTGGGGAGATCACGGGCACCATGAACCACGCGGACAACCTCGATGCCGTCCATGAGCTGCCGGTACAGGATGAGATACGACTGAACCGGAAAATAGCGCAGATCAGGCGCAATGTCGGGCCTTTCTGGGCCAAGACCGGGCTGGTCCCTGAGAAGAACGAAGGTCTCTTCGATGTGATCAAGTACGCGGTCCGCAGCACGCACATCGTCGTCGGCAATGAACAGCCAGATGTCAATCAGGTCTTCTTCGGCCTGCGCTGTGCGCTGAATGATGGGAATGATCCCTCACGCGTCTGGGGGTTGGGTGTCTTGCGCTGCAGCCTGTCGCCTCCGGGCCTCGGCCTTGATGGCGGCCATATCGGCGTAGCGCCCCGGCCCGCTCGCGAGCCCCTGTTGCCAGAGACGACGAAGCGCTTCGAGGTCTTTTTGTTCCAATGCGCGACGGCGTTTCCAGTCCTGCAGTGCTTCGCGAAGGACGTCGCTGCTGGACGCATAGTCGCCACTTTCGACCGCTTCGCGCACGACCGCCAACATCTCAGGCGTCAGCGCAATACTGACCTTTTCAACGTTTGCCATGTGATTGATTCTCTGGAGTCGATGGTCGTCAAGAATCCTACCATGGGACAAGAATCGTCCTCCGGTGGGAATGCGGCTCACGGAAATGTTGCAAGCCTTGGACGATGTGGAGCCTTGGCATGACGAATGCGCTGGTCGGACAAAGAACCGGGGTTTTGGAGCGAGTCCCAGGATTGCCAGCGCTGGTCGCGCGCGCCGGTGCTGAGGCCCAACGGCGCTATCTGGAATTCTTCGCGGCGCAGATCCGCAACCGCAACACGCGCGAGGCGTATCTGCGGGCGGTGCGTGATTTTCTCGGCTGGGTCGAGACCGATGCCGGGATCACCGATCTGCTCGACATCGAGCCGCTGCATGTCGCGGCTTGGATTGAGCTAAAGACGCGGACCTACGAGGCGCAGAGCGTCAAGCAGAAGCTCTCAGCCCTGCGCCATCTGTTCGACTGGCTGGTGACCGGCCATGTGCTGTCGACCAATCCGGCCTCCTTTGTCCGCGGGCCAAAGTTCTCCTACACCCAGGGCAAGACGCCGATCCTGACGCCGACCGAGGCCCGTCAGCTGCTGCGGTCGATTCCAACTGAGACGCTGGTCGGTCTGCGGGATCGGGCGCTGATCGGGCTCATGGTCTATACCTTCGCGCGGATCTCGGCAGCGTTGACGATGAACGTCAAGGATGTCTACCGCAAGCAGGAGACGCTGTGGGTGCGCCTGCATGAGAAAGGCGGCAAGCGCCACGAGATGCCCTGCCAGCATAATCTGAAGGACTGGCTGCAAAAGTACATCGAGGCTGCGGGCATCGCCGAGGACACAAACGAGCCGTTGTTCCGCTCCGTGGACCGCAAGACCAAACAGCTTGGGTCTAATCGCCTTGACCGACAACGCGCTTGGGCGATGGTCAAGCGTCGGGCGCTGCAGGCCGGCCTTGAGACGACCGGGATCTGCAACCACACCTTCCGAGGTACCGGGATCACCGTCTACCTAGAGAACCCCGAGGCCAAGCTCGAGCACGCCCAGCAGATGGCGGCGCACTCCGATCCCAAGACCACGCGACTTTACGACCGGCGCAGCGACCAGGTCTCTCTCGATGAGGTGGAGCGGATTGGGATTTAGGCGCGTTATCACTGGTCAATTTCGCCTCCTCCCAGATGGTGCTTTTGACCTATCGGGACTAGTCTGGAGAAAATACTAAAATATACCAATTCTTGGTATTTTTAGCTCCTTGAGGAGGTTTTCATCATGGCCAAAAACACCAGCATCTCCCTTGGAGAACACTTCGAGGGGTTCATCACGCAGCAGATCCAAAGAGGACGCTATGGGTCGGCAAGCGAGGTGGTGCGTGCGAGTCTGCGGCTCCTCGAAGAGCGCGAGCAAAAAATCGAAGCGCTTCGTCGGGCGCTTATTGAGGGCGAGGAAAGCGGTGCCGATTCACCACTCGACATGGATGAAATTCGCCGCGAAGCTCGACGGGAAGCGGGTCTAGATGCGTGAACTCGTCAAGCGACCGCGCGCCCGGCAAGACCTGAAGGACATATGGCGCTACGGCTTCGAGACTTGGGGCGAGACGCAAGCCGATCACTATCTCGCCGAGCTGGATGCCGGGATGGCTCTCTTGCGAGAGCACCCTGCTCTTGGCAAGGCCCGAGATGAGCTGCGACCCGGCTACCGCTGCCTGCAGATCAACGAGCACTTGGTTTACTACTTGGTCACACCCTCGGTGATCCGAATCGTCCGCGTTCTACATGTCCGCATGGACCCGGATAGGCATTCGCTGTCGGAAAAGAATGGCCGATAGTCTGCCGGCGTTGTTGTCTAGCTTTTGGAACATCCTGCAGATGAACCTGATCGAACTGAACAAGGCCGATCGGCTGGGGCTTCCACCCGGCCCAATGCGCGCCTGGATGACCTTGTTCAAACACTGGCAAGAGAAGCTGACGATGGCGAAGGTAGCCCACAAACCGGTCCAGCTGGCGATGAGCCGTATCCGAGTGCTCAGTGCGGATGAAGAGGCACGCCGGCTGGCGGTCGTGCGCTGCACGATAAGGTGTCGCTCGATGAGGCGGAGCGGATTGGGATCTGAGCGCCGGCTGGGCGACCCGTTCGATTCTGGATTGGCTGTGAAAAAGGACCGGGGCCTTCTGATGAGAGGGCCTAGAAGTACAAAGATCAGCGCCAAACGGCGATCCGGCTCAGGTTGAGGACAGGTACTGATCGTGGGAGACGCTGACATCGTTCTGACCGCTTC
>NZ_NRRY01000117.1 GCF_016583905.1 Lamprobacter modestohalophilus
TGCATGAATTTGCTCGAACGCGAACCCTCCAAGCAACGCATGGTCAAGAAGCGCCGCAAGGCCACGTGGAACGATGACTACCGCGCTAAGGTCGTCTTTGGCTGAGGATTTATACGCGCTCGCCCTGAGAGCTTGAGCGGCATAGGCATCACTGGCGATGAGCAGCCACTCGCCGTCTTCTAAGCGCTTGGCGCTCAGGTACAGGAGCTGCCCCAGAGCCAACGCGGCTTTCGCAGCACACGCTGCTCTTGGACCTGCAGATCTTGAAACTCACGGAGCAACCGGGCCTCTCTTCGCCCGAGCGGGAGCGAGGGATGCGCGCATTGGCCTTCAGGCGCAGGCGAAACGGGATCTGCTGCTCACCGGTTCCACAACCAGTTGGAGCAGGCGCTCGCGGAGTCTCTGGGCGTCGAGCACCTAGCGCTGTTCGCCAACGGCACCCCTGGCCTTGCTCACCGCGCTGCAGGCGTTGCGCATCACCGGCGAGGTCATCACCACGCCCTACTCCTTCGTCGCCACTGCGCATACCCTGCTCTGGAACGAGATTCAGCCGGTGTTCGTCGACATCGACCCGCACAGGCTCAACCTCGACCCCAACCGCATCGAAGCCGCCATCACCCCGCGCACTACCGCCCTCTTGCCGGTGCATGTGTAGGGTAACCCCTGCGACGTCGAGGCCATCCAGACCATCGCCGACAATTACAACCTCAAGGTTATCTACGATGCCGCGCATGCCTTCGGCGTGCAGGACCAAGGCGGCAGCATCCTGCGCCATGGCGACCTCTCGGTGCTCAGCTTCCACGCCACCAAGGTCTTCAACACCTGCGAGGGCGGCGCCATCATCTGCCCGGACGACAAGACCAAGCAGCACATCGACCCTCTGAAGAACGTTGGCTTTGTGGGTGAAACCACCGTCGTCGCCAGCTGTGAGCGTGACGCCACATGATGACCGGAGAACGTGACATGAACGAATTTCGCCCGGCTACGCGCAGCATCGAGGGCTCGCCTGGGGAATCCGTGCGCATCCTGCGCGAGCTTCAGGAATTGACCCAAAAGGAGTTCGCCACGCGCGCTGGGCTGCCGCTGGCGGCGTTAGTCGAGATCGAATCCGACCGCTCCGCCCTCGACATCGAGCAGGCCAAGTCCCTCGCTCGTGCGCTCAAGTGTCATCCCGGTGCCCTGGTCTTTCTAGGAGGGTGACGTCCCTCGTTTTTCTCAGCTTGAGGGCAGTGTGCAGGGGCGTGGTCGCTTTCTGGTCGCGCATCACCTGGCGGTGCTCCTTGAGCAGATGGGGCGCGTGGAGCAGGCGCGAGAGTATCAGTAGCTGTCGCGGGCGTTGCGCGAGGGGCAAGGGCAGCGCTGATCCCGGCGCTAATGAAACACCGCCTCCGGCGTCTCAGCGGTAAGAATACGATCGGACCACTCCAGTAGGGTCTCGGCATCGGCCTCTTGGATCTGCTGGCGCAGCCGGACATCGGTGGGGCCGAATTTGCGCTCCATCTGGCGCAGCAGCATCTCGGCCTTACCCTGCTCGCGGCCTTGCTCGATGCCCTGCTCGATGCCCTGCTCGCGGCCTTGCTCAATATACCGATCAATAAACGTCTGCATGATGGGATCTCCCGGTGCGGTCTGTTCCAACAAGCGGCGGGCGTCGGTTTCGTCGACCCGTTGTGTCCCTTGGACATAATATCGCAGCAGCGATTCCAGAATCTGCAGCGCGGTATCACGGTCGGCGACCTGGTCGATCAAGGCGATCAACCGCTCCAGATGCTCCAGCGGCTGGTCGCTGAAGATCCAGCGTAGCGCTAGCTGCACCAGGCGGGTGAGCACATCGCCTTTGATCTCCACATCGCTGCGCGGCGAAAGATCGTGCAGCGCATAGCGGAACTGCGGCACGTAGGGTTTGAGCGCCTCTGGTAGCGGGCGGATCAGGGCATGGAAATCGCTCGGCATACGCCAGCGGCTCTCGCCGTGATAGAGCACCAGCGGATAGACCGGCGGCAAGGTCTTGGCCTCGGGATGCTGCTTGCGGTAGGCATCGCCCTGCAACGCGATGTAGCGCAGCAGTTGCAGCAACACCCAGTAGTCGGGATGGCTCTTGTGCTCAAACAGGATGTAGACGTGGAGCGCGAGCGTCGCTGCAGCATCTTCTAGATCAACTGCAGCGGCCGGATCAGCCCGCTCAGGCACGGCCGGATCAGCCCGCTCAGGCACGGTTGGATCAGCCTGCTCAGGTACGGTTAGATCAGCCTGATCGGGCACGGTTGGATCAGCCTGATCGGGCACGGTTGGATCAGCCTGATCGGGCACACGCCATTTCAGCCGATAGACCAGATCAGAATAGGACGCGCGCAATTCCCTGGAGACGTAGCTGTCTTTGCTGATCTCCAGACTGTCGAGCTCCACCACCTCAAGCAGCTCAGCCGGCAGTTGCTGGCGCAGAAAGTCCTGCGCAATCTCGCGCCGGGTGAAACTCTCGCGGAAGTAGACGTCATGGGGGTTGTTGATCTCGTCGATGGAACGAACTGTACCAGATTGGACTGTTGTGGCGAGCACCCTGCACCCATGCACGAGACGCCTGCTGCTCGCAGCATTGAGGGGTAAGTCCCTGATTCTCCCTCCTCGCGAGCTTGCGCCGGTTGCGCATTGACCCGCGCCAACGTCGTGCAGCCCTCCCGTGCAGCTCGCTATACTGATGACTCCAGTCCCGCCGCACCTCAGCGTCGGTCACCAACGCCCCTGCCAGAGCAACCACTGATGAGCGCTGCCTTTGATCTCTACACCAAGTTGAAACACAGCTCGAGCGATGAGGAGCGTGCTGAGGTGATTGCGCAAGCCTTTGATGCGCTCGAAGCCCGTTTCCCTCAGCTCAATGATCTCGCGACCCAGGGCCATGTCCGCGAAGGCGAGCTGCGCTTGCAGAAGGAAATTAAGGAGGTTGAAGCGCGGCTGCAAAAGGACATCAAGGAACTCGAGGCGCGCCTACAGAAGGACATCAAGGGCGTTGAGCTCCAGATCAAGGAAGTCGACGCACGCTTACAGGAGCGAATCAGCCAGCTCGAAGTGAGCCTGCACCAGGCACTGGCCGCGCAGACCCGTTGGCTCATCGGCGGCCTCGCTATCCTCGGCGTCGTGCTGAAGCTCGCGGATGTGCTGATCGGACCTTGACGACGCTCGACGGCGCTGTGGCATGAGCGCTCGAGGTTGGCGCGCCATCAGGGCCGCAACCGCAGGCTGTTGTTGGCGCTGCTCAGTGAAACTCCGCCTCCGGGGTCTCAGCGATGAGGATGCGCTCCGGTGTCTCGCGTAACAAACCGAGGGCGCTAATGCTCGTCGTGTTTACGGCGATGATCCTTGCGCAAAGGTCTCAAGCAATTCCATGTCTTTCTGCAAGAGGGTATTGATCAATTGGTCGAAATCCAG
>NZ_NRRY01000118.1 GCF_016583905.1 Lamprobacter modestohalophilus
CTCGCGGGTCGCTGAGGGGAGCAAAGTGCTCGACAAGACTGGCAGACATGGGAAACTCCTAGGGTTCGTTTCCCGATAGACTGCCGCAACTGATTCTATTCGCAAAATTTTATACGCGCTCGCCCTGCTCAAGCTCTGCAGGAGTATGCCGATTGCTGGACTATCGGTATCCTAGCAACACTCTTTTCAAGAGGAAGAAAAATGGAACTCATATACAAGAACGATCAGATTAAAGCAACGTTCCGTCGCCTTATCAACGATTATTCCGACATTTGCTTTGCAGTTGCATGGGCATCGAAAGGAAATGTGATCTACGACTTGCTTCGTAACAAGCATTCGTCAGTTGTGTTCGGCGTGATCGGAACTCATTTTTACCAAACTCACCCAGATGTTCTCGATACATTCTGTGCGTCAGACAGCGTGCGCTTTGTGCTACAGCCTGAAGGCGTATTTCATCCAAAGCTCTATCTTTTTCGAAGCGAAAGCCGTTGGGCGGTCTTTATGGGTAGCGCAAACCTTACGACTGCGGCTTTCAGTATCAACTCCGAAGCGATGTTGCTTATCGAAGGGACGACACAAGGTTCAGAAAACCTCCCAGGCGAGGTAGAGACCCTAATTAGGCAATATTGGAATGCTGCTGAAATAATAAACAAAAGAGAAGTTAGTCTGGGATGTTAGGGCCGCAATGCTGGACGCAATTTTTTACATGGAATAGATAGAGTTTTCCTTCTATAGTGTTAGTACTAAATGCTTCGACGATAGCGTTACATCATGAATCAGCAGCATTATCGAAATACCTTACAGGCCAGCCTTAAACACATTGAGATCGAAGGCTTCCGCAGTCTGCGGAAGGTGTCACTCGAACTGCGCCAGTTGACGGTCATGATCGGAGCCAACGGCGCTGGCAAGTCGAATCTTGTTCGCTTTTTCGAGATGTTGAGCTGGATGTTGAAACCACGGGATCTCGGCGGCTTCGTCGAAAAATGGGGTGGTGGCGACGATCAGTTGTTTATGGGGGCCAAGCAAACGCCAATCATGAAGGCGAGTTTGCGCATCGATTCTAGTCTAGGCTTCAACGATTACCGTTTTGGCTTGGCGCATTCGACGGCACGGGATCGTTTGATCTTTGTCGAAGAAGCCTTTCGCTACTCACAGCATGGTCGAGGCACTGAGGCCAGCTGGTTTGAACTCGATGGTGGTGGGGGCGAGGCGCGCTTGCCTGAGGTTGCCGGTGATCAGCAAGCCCCGGAGAGCCAGCGTCGGATCGCGAGCACCCTTGTGCACATGCTGCGCGAATGCGCGACCTATCAGTTTCACGATACCTCTGACACGGCTCCGATCAAGTTACGTTGGGACGCCACAGACCAGCAGCGACTCCGTTCCCACGGCGGTAATCTGGCGGCTGTGCTGCTCTACCTGCGAGAGCACCATTTCAAGCGCTATGCGCTCATTGAGCGACAGATCCGGCGTGTTTTACCGAGCTTCGGCGGCTTCGAGTTGGAGCCGGTGAGCGGAAAAGTCCTTCTGCAATGGCGCAGCAAACAGGGCGGTAAGGTCTTCGGTGCCCACCTCACATCCGATGGTTCGCTACGCCTGTTTTGCCTAGTGACCTTGCTGTCGCTGCCGGACGACATGCTTCCCGATATCATTTTGATTGACGAGCCTGAACTTGGATTGCACCCTGCAGCAATCACGTTGGTCGCAGAGATGACTGAAAGTGTTTCCGAGAATCACCAGATTATCCTTTCGACTCAGTCACCCTATCTTGTGGATTGCTTCGATCTGGATGACATAGTCGTAGCCGATTTCGATGACGAAGGTGCCACAGACTTGCGGCAACTGGATTCATCGGACTATTCGGAGTGGCTAAAGGAGGGGTTCACGCTGTCGGACATCTGGCTGCAAAATGTCATCGGAGGACGACCATGATGCGCTTAGCAATTATCTGCGAGGGGCAGACTGAGGAAGGCTTCGTTAAGCAGTGCCTAGCTCCGCATCTTGCTCAGTATTCTGTTTATGCAACGCCACAGCTATTGGGTAAAACTGCTAGGAAAGATGGCGGTGGGAATGTCAGTGTGGATCGTGTTGTTTCATATATACGTCTGCTTCATCGAGGCTTTGATTGTGTCACCACATTTCTTGATTACTATGGCTTTAAGAAAAAAGGAGAAATGAGCTGTGAGGAACTCACGAATGAGATCGCCGAAATTGCCCAAAGTGCGTTAGGTGCAGGGTATAGTGAAGAGCGGATTATCCCTTATATACAGCGGCACGAGTTTGAGGCGCTGTTGTTTTGTCAGCCAAATGCCTTCGACTTGGAAGAGGATTGGAACGATAGACAACGTGAAGAACTCGAATTAATCAGGCGTCAGTTTGCGACTCCCGAGGACATCAATGATAACCCTAGCACCTCGCCATCAAAGCGGCTTGAACAGACGTTTTCATCGCCTAAATACAGAAAATCACTACATGGTCCATTGATTGCCGAGCAGATCGGTGTCGACATGATGCGCGAAGCGTGCCCTGGCTTTTGCCAGTGGTTGAGTCGACTGGAAGCGCTTAGCATAGGGGGTTAGCGTTGATGCGTGGGCAATCCGGACGGGACGCTCGCAGAGATTGGGCACAAAGAGAATACGGGTGATGGCTTCTGCGCCCCAGACGCCGAGTAATTCAATCTCGTTTGACCGAGGCGAGTGCGTTCCATGCACAATTTTGTGTCGGCAAGCGAGCAGTCCATAGCGCGGTGTGTTATCGCTTTGGGTCTGGCCGGGTAATCGTGGAACCTGAGTTTGTTTACTAAAAATCTCCCAGGCTGATCGACCAACCACCTGATGAAAGGCTTCATCAAGCTGCGGCAGACCTTTTTGCTCTTTCAGCAGCTTGTTCCATGCCGTTTTCCAGCGTTGGACACCGCTGGTCCGAGCTCATCCTCACCACTGAGACCCCGGAGGCGGTGTTTCATAGAGCCTTGCCGCCAGCCGAAGCCCAACAGGTGATGCTTCGCCACCCGTGCCGCCTGGCTGCGCGAACAAGGGCGGCTGATCCGGCCCGCCTGCTGCCGCGCCCTGGTGACCATCAACGGCTTTCCTGTCCCGACCAGGCACAGTCAACGGCGCGAAATCGACGCCACCGCCGCTGCCGACAACGCCGATGGTGCTGTCTGGCTGCAAGCGACACGCGGCAAACGCGCGCGTC
>NZ_NRRY01000119.1 GCF_016583905.1 Lamprobacter modestohalophilus
GGCGGATGTCAGTGTTGACGAGGGCGGGGGCTTGGCGCTGGTCATCGTTGCGGGTGCTCAGTTGTGGGTTTCCCGCATTATGGAATCTTTTCCTTATTGCGAAAAGTGGTCGCGAGTCTCACTCTATGCGGCAAGTCAATAGAGCCCGTCGCCGCCCCTGCCGTTGGTCGGCATGCATGCCGGGCCCAGTGCATGCCAGGCCGAGGCGGGCTTGCCGACACATCGACAACTGCCGACACACTCACCAAGAGGATCTTCATCCATGAGCGCATCTGCTTCCGCCGCCGCTGGCCAATCTCAGGTTCAATCGGCCAGCATCCCGGCCTTCTGTGAGGGCGTGCTGCATTTCGGCACGCTGCCGGAGCATTTCACGGTGCTCTCCGAGCCGGCCATCGGTGAGGGACAGTCGGCGATCTCTAAGGTCGATGAGGCGGCAGTGTTCCAAACCCGGCTGATCGCCGATGCGCTGCGCTACTCGACGCTGCAGCTCTGTGCGTCGAAGGAATCCGGGCATCCAGGTGGCTTCGCCAGCTCCGCCGAGACGATCGCGGCGCTGATCATGCTCGGCCACAAGAACATCGTCACTGAGGTCGGCCATCACGCGCCGGGCTTCTACAGCAGCATGTTCCTCGACGGCTCGTTGGAGGCGATGGGCATCAGTACCATGACCCAGATGCAGCAGCGCTTTCGCGAGCGCGATGGGTTGCTTGGGCATCTCTCGGGTGCGATTCCGGGCCTGTTGGCACCGGCCGGACCGCTTGGTCAGGGGCAGCATTTTGCGATGGCCGGCGCCTATCTGAATCGCGACAAGCTGTTCCTCTGCACCATCGGTGATGGTGGTCTTGGCGAGCCCTACATCCTCTCGGCGATGAAGCACTTCAACACCAGCTATCCGCAGGTGACCAACTTCCTGCCGGTGCTGATCTGGAACGGTTATAGCCAAGAGCACCATTCGATGGTGTCGCTGATGGATAACGCGCAGATGACCGCCTATTGGCAGGTGCATGGCTTCGAGCGGGTGATCCTGATCGATGCTAAGGCCTTCGACGATGCCGATCAGCCGGAGGCCTATGTCGACAGCACCCTGTTCAGCGACGGAGCGCGCGCGGCCTTCACCCGCGCGGTGCTGGAGGGGATGCAGCAGGCGGCCGAGTCAGCGATGAGCGGGACACTGACCGCAGTGATCATCAAGCAGCTCAAGGGCGCCGGCGTGCATGCGCGCGGCGCCAAGTCGCACAACCTCTATCCGGGCGACAAACCAGAGAAGCCGAGCATCGCCAAGGCGCTGCAGCATGGGGCGCTGGCGCCTGAGGCTTGGGCCTTGGTGCGCACCCTGATGGCGCGGGCTGGCGGTGGTCCGGCCGGCCAGGTGGCGGTAACCGAGTCCGAGCGGGCGCTGCCAGAGATCGGCGAGCTGCCGATGCAGGCCTTTGCGGTTGGCGACAAGGCGGTGCCCTCGACGGCGATGGCGGAGATGGTCGCGGTCTTGGGCGAGCGCGATCCGCAGTTCGTGGTGACCAATGCCGATGGCAATGAGGCTTCGGCGATGAAGGTGATCAACGAGCGGCTGAAGATTCGCCATCCGACCCTGGATGCACTCTATAACCAGGCGCCGACTGGCCAGGTCTATGAGCCGCTGAATGAGGATGCTTGCGCCGGGCTGGCGGCCGGGATTGCGTTATTCGGTGGCCGCTCGCTATGGCTGTCGTATGAGAGCTTTGCAATCAATGGCTGGCCCATCGTGCAGACGGTGGCGCAAGCGATGGCGGAGCTGCGGCGACGCACGCCAGCGGTGGTGAGCATGTTCACTGCGGGTGCGCTGGAGCAGGGCCGGAATGGTTGGACCCATCAGCGCCCAGAGATCGAGAACTACATCGGTGGGCAGATGCGCAATGGCAATAGCTATCTGCTGTATCCGGCGGATGCCAACATGATGCAGGCGGCCTTTGCTTGGGCGACCTCGCAATTCAATAAGTGCATCAGCATTGTTGCCAGCAAGTCGGCGCTGCCGGTCTATACCACGCCAGAGCAGGCGCGCGAGGCGATCGAGGCCGGTGCCGTCTCGCTCTATGAGTCGGCGGCGGGTTCGGGCTCGTTGGTGGTGTTTGCGGTGACGGGGGATATGGTGCTGTTGCCGGTGTTCGAGGCCAAAGATGCGCTGGAGGCAGCTGGGCATCGGGTGCGGATCGCGGCGGTGGCCAATCCGCGGCGCTTGTACCGGGCGGGGGATGTGGCCTGGTCGCACAGCTCAGAGGCGGATGGGCAGTTTATGGATGACTCCGCCTTTGCCGATCTGTTCGACGGCGATGTCTTGCTAGCGGTGAGCGGTGGCGGCACGGTGGCGTTGGAGTCGGTGATGCTGCGCTCGCGGGCCAAGGCGCGGGATCTGGTTGGTTGGCAGCGGGGTGAGACGACAGCGTCACCGGCGGAGATCATGGCGTTCAATGGCATCACGGGTGAGGCCTTGGCACGGCGGGCGGCTGGATTGGTCGGCTGATGTTTTGACCCGCTGATCCGCTGATCGACTGATCGACTGATCGACTGATCGACTGATCAGAGGAATCAGCGAGGTGCTCTTGGTGGTGCCGAATTCGTGGATGCTGCTGAGGCGTCTGCCTAAAGGACGGGCAGACCCTCGCGCTCGGACAGACAGCCGCGGATGATGTGGCGCGCGCTTTCCTTGACCTGGAGTCGCGAAAGGCAATCGGTCAGCCAAGCAGGATCTCCGGCGAGGCGGGCCAGGGTCTTTTCGAGATCGGCTCTGACCAGGGGACCATAGGCGCGTTCGGCGATCTCCCAGGCCTGAGCCCGGGGTTCGCCCCAGTGATGGAACATCATGATCAGGTCGATGGCATCGCGGGCGCAGGTGCCGCGATCGGCGCCGCGATCGCTATTGGCGAGCAGCTTCTCAGCGATCTGGCTGGCGCGATCCAAGACCGGGATCGGCAGCTGTGGAACCCGCTCGCAACCGAGCTGGACGCGGGCCTCGAGCACGATTTCGAACTTGATTGGGGTGTTGTCGATCTCTAGAACAGTAATGGAATGGTCCGCCCCGCTCCTCCAACACACCCCGAGCGGGCACAATAAGCGATGATGAGAACCCATCGTCAACCAAGGTAGCGGAGCAGACCAATGACAGAGACTCACAAAGACCGGGCCATCACG
>NZ_NRRY01000120.1 GCF_016583905.1 Lamprobacter modestohalophilus
TGCTCGATCTGAGCATGACCAGCCGCTTCGACATGTTCCCGACCATGCTGGTGCCGGACGGCTCCTTCATGATCGACCGGCGCATGGGCGTCTATGGCTACCCGATCGATATCCAGGCGCAGTTCTTCGCCGCGCTCTGTGCCGCCTCCGATCTGCTCGATGCCGATGAGCCGGCGAACGCGCGTTATCGCGATGCCCTGCACGAGCGCCTGCCGCACCTGGCCCATCACGTGCGCACCTACTATTGGCTCGACCTCGAGCGGCTGAACCAGATCTACCGCTACGGCATCGATGAATACGGACCGGCCGCGGTCAACAAATTCAATATCCATCCTGACGCCATCCCCGACTGGCTCATGGACTGGCTGCCGGAGACCGGCGGCTATCTGCTCGGCAACGTCGGCCCCGGCCGGCTCGACTATCGCTATTTCGCTCAGGGTAACCTGCTCGCCTGCGCGGCTGGGCTGGCGACCGAGGCGCAGACCGCTGCGCTGATGCAGCTGATCGCGCAGCGCTATGACGATCTGATCGGCCAGATGCCGCTCAAGCTCTGCTTCCCGGCGCTGGAAGGCCAGGACTGGCGCCTCCTCACCGGCTGCGACCCGAAAAATCGGCCTTGGTCCTACCACAATGGCGGCAACTGGCCGGTGCTGCTGTGGCTGCTGGCCCTGGTCGGTCTGCGCACCGGTGCCGATGAGCTGGTCGAGCGTGCGCTGAGCGATGCCGAGCGGCGCCTCGTCCAAGACGACTGGCCTGAGTACTACGACGGCCGTCGTGGCCGCCTGGTCGGTCAGCAGGCACGCCGGCGCCAGACCTGGAGCGCCGCCGGCTATCTGGTCGCCTGCCAATTGCTGGAGCGCCCCGAGCGCATCGAGCTGCTGCACTTGGGCCGCTCGGTGGAGGGTGCTAGCTGCGCGGCTCCGGTCTGAACGGTTGCGTCTCAGGCAAGCACTGGCACCCGTTGCCCGCAGTGGGTCAGTCCATCCTCGTCCTTGGGCTCCAGCATAGGGACCAGCAGGCGGGCGTTCGGCGCGAGCGGGATGGGCTCATCCCAGAAATACCTTGCTCGCCGGATAGGCGACCCGAGCCTTGGCCCGCGTGGCGAGGAAGAAGCCGAGCGTCAGCGGGCCGACGCGCCCGATGAACATCACCGCGATGATCACCGTCCGTCCCAGCTCGTCCAGCGCGCCCGTGGTGCCACGCGAGAGACCGACCGTGCCGAACGCGGAGGTGACCTCGAAGGCGGCGTCGAGGAAATCGCCCTCATAGGTCAGCATGATCAGGAAGATAGCGACCAGCACTGTCATCAGGCTCACCATGGCCAGCGCCAGGACCTTCATGACCTCCTCAGCCCCCAGACTGCGCCCAAAGACGTGAAGCTGTGAGCGGCGTTTGAAAAAGGCCAGGGTGGCCAGCAGCAGCACGATGAAGCTAGTCACCTTGATGCCGCCCGCCGTCGATGTGCTGCCGCCGCCGATCACCATCAGCGACATGAACATCATCGCCGTGCTGTCATAAAGGCCACCGATATCGACCGTGTTGAACCCAGCGGTGCGCGTCGTCACCCCCTGGAACCAGCTGGCCCAGAGCCGCTCGCCGATGCCATCGAGACCACCCAGCGTTGCCGGATTGGTCCATTCCAGCACGGCGAAGAGCAGCACCGACCAGAGGATCAGGCCCAGCGTGCCGACGATCATCAGCTTGGTGTGCAGCGAAAAACGGCGCCAGCTGCGCTTGCCGTAAAGCTCGGTGACGACGACGAAGCCGAGGCCGCCGAAGATGAACAGCGCCGGAATCACCAGGTTGATGATCGGATCAGCGACCCAGCGCGACAGGCTATCCGGGAACAGCGCGAAGCCGGCGTTGTTGAAGGCCGAGACGGTGTGAAACAGTGCCTGCCAGAGCCCGTTGGCCCAACCGAACTCGGGCACGAAGACGATGGCCAGCAGCGCCACGCCGAGCAGCTCGCAGGCCAACACCACTTGGATGATGCCGCGCACCAGCGCTAGCAGGTCGGTGATCGAGGTCTGGTTGAGGTCGTCGCGCAGGTAGATGCGGTGGGAGATGCTCAGCGGCAGGCCAAGCATGGTCAGCACCAGCACCGCGAAGGTCATCAGCCCCAGCCCGCCGAGCTGGATCAGCACCATGACCACGGCCTGTCCGAACAGCGTGAGCTGGCTGCCGGTATCGATCACCACCAGGCCGGTGACGGTGACTGCCGAGGTGGCGGTAAAGAACGCGTCGGACCAGGAGATCGGCGCCGGGGTGGCGATCGGCAGTTTCAATAGCCCGGCTCCGACGGCGATCAGCGTCGCATAGAGCAAGGCGAGGATGGCGGGTGGCGGAATCTGGAGCCTCCCGCCCTTGCGGAGCCATTTCAGGCGCATGGGCCGAATCAGAACGCTTGTCAGAGAGCCGGTGGGCGCACCGATCAGAGGCTGTCACCGAGGCGACGCATGTCCTCGCGGCGCCCCAGCAGCAGCAGTTTGTCGTCAGCTTGCAGCTCCTCCTCCGTGCGCTTGCAGGAAATGAACTCCGTGCCACGCATCAGGCCGAGGACGCGCACCTCGAACGCATCGCTCAAGCCCAGCGCATCGATCCGTTTCCCGGCAAGCCCATCGGGCACGCGAAAATCCACCACATGGAAGCCGTTACCAAGGCTGACATAATCGCGCACCAGTGGGTTGTGCAGCATCTGCGCGATGTGGCGGCCGATCTCCTGCTCGGGCTGGATCACGCGATCGGCGCCCAACTTGCTGAGGATGCGGTGATGGGTGCGGCTGATCGCCTTGACCCAGACAGTGGGCACACCGAGCATCTTGACGTTCATGGTGCAGAGGATGTTGGCTTCCAGTTCCTCGCCGATGGCCACCACCGCCACGTCGTAATTACCCACGCCAGCCTCGCGCAGGGCCTGTTCATCACGCCCGTCGGCGATCAACGCCTCGGCCAGCGTCTCGGCGACGTTGGCCACGTTTCGCTCCAGGATGTCGATCCCCAGCACGTGATTATTGAACCGCGCAAGCTCAGAGGCGACCGTGGTGCCGAAGGTGCCAAGGCCGATCACCGCGAAGCTGCGCTTTTGTTGTGTTGACATCGTGGCTATGCGGGTCGTGATTCCAAGAATGGCGGCGATTCTAGTCCTTGGGCGCC
>NZ_NRRY01000121.1 GCF_016583905.1 Lamprobacter modestohalophilus
TCGCCTGGGAGCGCAACATCAAGGAGAAGTTCGGTGTCGAGATCGGCTTCCCGATCATCGCCGACCTCTCGATGCAGGTGGCCAAGGCCTACGGCATGATCCAGCCCGGCGCCAGCGACACCTCAGCCGTGCGCGCCACCTTCATCATCGATCCCAATGGTGTGCTCCGCGCGATGGTCTACTACCCGATGAGCAACGGGCGTTCGATCGATGAGTTCGTGCGGCTGGTCAAGGCGCTGCAGACCTCCGATGAACACGGTGTTGCAACCCCCGAGGGCTGGCAGCCGGGCGACAAGGTTATCGTGCCGCCGCCAGCGACGGCCGAGCAGGCCGAGGCGCGCATGGCCGAGGGCTACGAGTGCAGTGATTGGTACTTCTGCAAGAAAGCACTTTGATCCAGGGAGCGAAGCCGGGCGGCGCTCAAACGCCGCCCTGACCAGCGACCACCACAGCCCGCACCGCCGCTGTCCAGCCACTCATCCAAGCCCACCCAAGCGCTCCGCCAAGCGCGTGATCCGCCGCGTCGCCTGCTGCCGCCCCACCGCGATGCGCAACGCCTTCGCCTCCACAATCAGCACCACCAGCTGCCGCCCGCGGGTGACCCCGGTATAGAGCAGGTTGCGCTCGAGCAGCGCGTAGTGCTGCATCGCCAACGGGATCACCACCACCGGATACTCCGAGCCCTGCGCCTTGTGAATGCTGATCGCATAGGCCAGGCCCAGCTCATCGAGTGCGCTGGCCTCATATTCGACCGCCCGGCCATCGATCGCCACCACCACCAGGCCCGCCTCGGCATCGATGCGGGTGATCTGTCCGATATCGCCGTTGAACACCTCCTTGTCGTAGTTGTTCACCCGCTGGATCACCTTATCGCCCGGCGCATAGGTGGTGCCGAAGCGTTGCAGCCGCGGCTGCGCATCGGGATTGAGTCGCTGCTGCAAGGCCAGATTCAGCGCCTGCGTGCCGAGCCCACCCCGATTCATCGGCGTCAGCACCTGAATCTCCGCAAGCGGATCGAACCCAAAGCGATTCGGGATGCGCTGCGTGACACTGGCGACGAGCTTCTCGGCCAGGTTGTCCGCATCAGCGGCCTCGATCAGATAGAAGTCGCTGGTCTCCCCCTTTGCCGGGGCGATCGGCCACTCGCCGCTATGGATGCGATGGGCATTGACGATGATCCGCGAGGACAGCGCCTGACGGAACACCTCGGTCAGGCGCACCGTCGGGATCGCCCCCGAGGCGATCAGATCCGCCAGCACCCGACCCGGACCCACCGACGGCAGCTGATCAACATCGCCGACCAAGAGCAGCGCAGTCTCATCCGGCAGCGCCCGCAGCAGCTGGTTCATCAGCACCGTATCCAGCATCGAGGCCTCATCCAGCACCAACAGCTCCGCCTCCAGCGGATACTCGGCATCGCGCTTGAAGCCCGGCGCCAAACCCGCGTTACTCCCGCCGCTCGACAATCCCGCCATCCAACGCCTCTGGCTTGGCGGCTTCGCCATGGCCTGGCTCGACGCCGAGGAGGCCAGCGCCGCCAACGAAAACGCCAGCGATTGGATCAGCGAAAACAAGGTCCGCACCGCCCTCGCGGAGCGACTTGCCGGGCATCCGGCGCTACTCGCACAGCTCAACACCCGCGGACTTCAGAAGGCTTCCAAGACTCGGCGCGCGACCTCATGGCGGCCCAAGTCATCCTCCGCGGCCAAGCACCCAATTGCGCTAACACCCCCGACTCTTGCCGTGCGACATTACCCTCAGAAGTTCACGTGCGTTATGTTTGGCGCCTTCTCTTAGGAAAGCCAACCGCATAGCTAGCGCCGTTCAATACGCCAGGCAGCGCAGCCAGAGGGGCCGTGGATTAGAGAAAGTAAGGAGGCAACTTAAGCGTGTGGACACCGCTAATCGTCTGCGGTCGATCAGATGTCTGTTGAGCCCCAACAAAAGCATCCACTCTGCTCTAAAATTCTGAAACATAAATACATCGCTGCAGCAGTGTGGGCCTTACTGGATAGTCTAGATGTTTGGAGTATGATATGGCATCACTGAAATCTGGAAAGTTAAGCTTCACCTTTGAATACACTGGCTTTGATGACGAATGGGTACAGTACCAAATATATTTTCTTTGGGACGGCGAGACTCTCCTTAGAGAAGAAGTGCTGAAAAAGCGCGACGAATGCTGGGGGAAACGGAGTGAGGGTGCCTTTGTAGCTAATGATGACCAACGCGACCGTTTCTTGCCATTTCTGAAAAAGGTGCTTGAGAGCGACCAAGCCGATTACTGGGAGCCGCTAGAGCCAGATATTATTGTCGCACTTTATCCTGAGGAGTATTTTCCATTTTTAGATCCGCATTATAAAGTGATCTTTTTACGCGAAGAGTTTAAAGATAAACTAGAGGCGCGAAGGCAGCTCAAAAAAGAAAAAGGCAAGCTCCCGGATGACACCTATACGTTTGTCGCGCTGATTGATGCGTATAACTTCAGAGATGCTGATGCTTACCATGGGGAAGGGCTATCTCTTCAAATGGTTGTCAAGCGCCACGAACTCGAGCGTTTTGTGGATGAGCTTGAAAACGAATATTCCAAGTTCACAGAACGCTTCAACTTACAGGAAAAAAACTGATACGCCTGTCCGAAGCCGACCTCTGGAGCGACGCCTCTGTGGGCCTGTAACACTGGCATCCCCAGCGTATTCACGGCTCCTGCAACGCGATATAGCACCAATATGCCCGAAGGGCTTATGCTTCATCCCAAGGGGTTCACGAGGGAGCACAAACAATGACCGTTACCGTGCGCGTATCAGAGAACTTCCACTACGGCGACGATGATGGCGACTACAAACACGGCGACTTCAGCGACCGTGGCTCAGCCATCAAGGCCTGTAAGCGCATCGTCGATGAGTTCCTCGAGTCCAGCCACCAAGAGGGCATGACCGCAGAGGCCCTCTATGAAGCCTACAAGATGTTTGGCGACGACCCTTGGATCGAGGGTGGCGGCTTCTCGGCTTGGAGCTACGCGAAAAAGCGCTGCAAGGTGCTCTGCGCGGGCGACGAAGACGCGCCGCCTGAGTAAGGTCGATTGCTCCTCATGTCACTAACACACG
>NZ_NRRY01000122.1 GCF_016583905.1 Lamprobacter modestohalophilus
AAGAACTGCGCCTGGATATCGATCGGGTAGCCATAGACGCCCATGCGCCGGTCGATCATGAAGGAGCCGTCCGGCACCAGCATGGTCGGGAACATGTCGAAGCGGCTGGTCATGCTCAGATCGAGCAGCAGCCGGATCGCCTGCTGCACGCTGGCCTGATGCAGGAAGGCGCGG
The DNA here is from genome assembly GCF_016583905.1 of Lamprobacter modestohalophilus. Lineage (GTDB taxonomy): Bacteria > Pseudomonadota > Gammaproteobacteria > Chromatiales > Chromatiaceae > Lamprobacter > Lamprobacter modestohalophilus. The sequence goes on from NZ_NRRY01000122.1 coordinate 175, forward strand.
TCCTCGGTGACATGCACATAGGCCTGCAGCGTCAGCAGCCACCAGAAGCCGGAATCCACCGGGGCGACGCGGGCGATGGCGTGCTCGCCAAAGTCACCGACAAGCTGCTCATCGGCGCCCTCACCGGTGACCTTGAAGCTGGCCGGGATCAGCCCCTCGCCAGGCTTGAAGCAATCGAGCTGTCGCTCGTGGCTCTGCAGGCGCACGGCGGCGGTCAGAAAGTGGCGCACGATCTCGGGGCGACCGTCGAGCAGGAAGGCAAAGGCGGAGATGGCGAAGTCGCGGGTGAAGACCTGGTCGTAGTTGAGCGCCTCGGTCTCGGGATCATGGGCGGCGACGGTCCCGACCGGCTGGCCGTGATAGGTGACCACCGATTCCTCGAGTAGTCGCCAAGCGCGCTGTCTGGCCTCTTGATTCATTGGTGCTCCTGTGGTCCGGTTCAGCGGTGTCTGTGGGGAATCAGCGTGCGGGCGCCGAAGATCACCAGGACGCCGGGCTCGGCCTGGGGCAGCTCGGCGCGCGGTAGCTCGACACGGGTGGTGAGATCGATCTCGGCCGGCATCGGGTGGTCTTCGGGCCTCGGGTTGGGTGGATGTGATCAGTGGATCTGATCCGTTTGCCTCTTGGACCCGCGCGGCGCGGTATTCCTTTTAGTGCTCTTTATGAGCGCTCGATGGATGGCGAAAGAAGGCCGCCGCGAGGACGGTCATAACGGGTGATCTGCAGCAAACCTTCGCGGCCATCTCAGCCACCATGAATCTATCCCGGAATGACGCCATCATCATGCAAGAGACCCTCGATAGTGCCATTTCGTTTCTCAGCCGTTTCCGCGACACCTTCACTTCAACATTGCGCTGGCACCCGCTCGATCCGTTGTGGACCAACCTGCACAGCAACGCCCCGGCCCGACCATCAAGACGATGGCGACTCGCCAAGGGATTGTTGATCCTGGCCAGCCTGGGCGCTGGGAGCAGTGCCGCGGCCAGCGCCTGCGAGGCACCGGTTGCGGTGCAGGTGCTCGGCTCCGGCGGCCCGGAGGCCCAGCAGGAGCGCGCCAGCGCGGGTTATCTGATGTGGCTGGAGGGCAAGGCGCGGGTGCTGGTCGACCTCGGTGGCGGCAGTTTCGCGCGCTATGGGGCCAGCGGCGCGCGCTTTGCCGACCTCGAGCTGATCGCGCTCACGCATCTGCACGCCGACCATGCGACCGACCTGCCGCCGCTGCTGAAAAGCGGCTATTTCAGCCCGCGTAATCGGGCCTTGCCGATAGCCGGCCCAACCGGCGGCGGGGATTACCCGGATCTCGAGGGCTATCTGCAGGGGCTGTTCGCTGCAAAGACCGGGGCGTTCGGCTACCTCGCCGGTTATCTCGATGGCAGCGACGGGCTGGTTAGGCTGAAGCGCCACACGCTGGAGGCGGACAGCCAGGAGCCGATCCCCGTGTTGGAGACGGATGACTATCAGGTCAGCGCCATCGGCGTCAGCCATGGCCCGGTCCCGGCGCTGGCCTACCGCATCGATGTAGGCGAGCAACGCATCGTTTTCAGCGGGGATCTGAATGGCGATGATCCCTGGTTCGTCGACTTTGCGCGCGATGCTGATCTGATGATCATGGACCATGCCGTGCCCGAGCAGGCGGGAGCGGTCGCCGCAGGGCTACATGCCCTGCCCTCGGAGATCGCCGAGATCGCCAAGACGGCCGAGGTCAAGCATCTGGTGCTCAGCCATCTGATGCGCCGCTCCGAGCGGGCCTTGGATGACAGTCTGGCGCGGATTCGCGCTGTCTATCCGGGCGCGCTGAGCGTTGCCTCGGATCTGGACTGCTTCGGGCTTGAGCCGCGGGGCCGGTGATGCGCTGACAGGGCTCAGTCCCGGGTCCAGAATGGCGTCTAGGCGGCCGAACGCAGTCTCGACGAACAGCCTTGTTAAACCTCCAAGCGCGCTCCCTGCTCGGCGGCAAAGGCACAGCCGCCTTGCCCGATGCGGATCTCGCCGGACGTTTCGGTCAATCCCTCGGCGTCGACCCAGGCGTCCATCTGCTCGAGCAGGCGCTGCAGGCGCAGTCCAAGCTCGGTGCGGTGGGAGTACGCAAAGCCGGTGACGCGCCAACTCAGCAGGGCGTGCGGTCGACCGGCATGCCCGAGCCCGGCCATGCGCTGGACCAGCTGCTCGATCAGTGCCTCGTCACCGAGTCGCTCGCGCAGCGCGTTCGCCACCGAGCGATCATCCCAGTCGGTCGCCGTCATCGGGAGCTGATGACGGAGCTCTGCGCCGATGAATCGGTACAGTGGCTCGCCAACCACCTGGCCGGTGAGCAGATCCTCGCGGGCCATTTGCCGATAGTCGGGCGTTGGGTCGGAGCCGGTGCGTCGCGCCAGCTGCTCGAGGGCCATCGCTTCGGCGCGATGACCGCTGGGCGCGAACCCGCAGAGCAGGTGATCCAGTGCATCATGGACCAAGACCGATGTGGGGATCGCGCCGCTGGCGTCGCTGGTCGCGGCGATGATCTCGGGGTCATCAAGGTTGGCAT
>NZ_NRRY01000123.1 GCF_016583905.1 Lamprobacter modestohalophilus
TCAGCACCCGGATCAGATAATGAGCGAGCATCAAGGCATCGACTTCTTGCACGACCCCGGCGGGGGTCTGACTGCGCAGCACGGGACGTTCGCGCTGATGGGTCTTGAGTTCGTCAAAGGTGATTTCGATACCCCATCACAGAAACCGCTATAGAAGTTTTTTTGACAGCGCCGCAAACGTCACCAATACTTGAATCAAAGGCGTTATTGAGGCTCGCGCAATGGCTGGATCAGCGGCGTGACGCGTCCGGCTCCGATCGACTGGAGCACCCTGCCGCTGACGCGGCGAGCGCCGCTGACGCGGCGAGCGCCGCTGATTGCGCTGCTGAGCCGGTTGGTGGAACGCCAACTGCAGCCCGCCCAGGGGCAGGAGACCGTCGATGAGTGCCACCCTCTCGCCGGTCCAACGCCCGGCGGCCGCGTTCGTGGTCGGCAAGATCCAGGCGTGCCATCTCAACCGTCTCGCCATCGTCTCTGTGCGCCAGTCGACGCTGCAGCAGGTCGAGCGCCATCAGGAATCGACCCGGCTGCAATACGCCCTGACTGAGCGGGCGGTTGCACTCGGCTGGGCACCTGAGCATGTTGAGGTCATCGATGATGACCTCGGGCGCTCCGGGGCAAGCGCCGAGGGGCGTCCGGGCTTTCAGCGCCTGATGAGCGAGGTCAGTCTGGATCATGTGGGCCTGGTGCTCGGCATCGAGAGTTCGCGCTTAGCGCGCAGCTCGCGTGACTGGTACCAGCTGCTGGAGGTCTGCGCGCTGTTCTCCACGCTGATTGGCGACGCCGACGGCCTGTATGATCCCCAGACGTATAACGATCGGTTGCTGCTAGGACTCAAGGGGACCATGTCCGAAGCCGAGCTGCACATCCTCAAGCAACGCATGCTCGAAGGCAAGCGGGCCAAGGCGCGCCGTGGCGAGCTCAAGACCTTGCTGCCCATGGGCTATGTGCGCGCACCCTCCGGGGCGGTGAGCAAAGACCCGGACGCCCAAGCGCGCGGGGTGATCGAGACCATCTTCGTGCAGTTTCAGCGCTGCGCAACGATCAACGGGGTGCTGCGCTACCTGGTCGAGCATCAGCTCCAACGGCCCTATCGGGTGATCAGCGGTGCGCAGACCGGGCAGCTGCAGTGGCGTCGGCCCAATCGGGTCACGCTCAGTAACCTGCTGCACAACCCCACCTATGCCGGCGCCTATGTCTATGGCCGTCGTCCCACCGACCCGCGCCGCCGCCAGCCGGGGCGCCCCTCCACCGGACGGACGGTCACCGGCCCCGAGCAGTGGGAGGTCCTGCTCAAGGATCGCCTACCGGCCTACATCAGCTGGGCGCAGTATGAGGCCAATCTGCGTCAGCTCGCCGCCAACACGGCACAGGCTGGAGGTGTCGCTCGTCAAGGTCCCTCGTTGCTGTCAGGACGCCTCGTGTGCGGGCGTTGCGGCCTGAGCATGATGACCCAATACACCAACAATGCCACAGGGTTGCGCTACAGCTGCTCGCGCGATGCGGTCGACGATGGTGCGCCGCGGTGTCAATCGCTCAGCGGTGCGACGCTGGACGCCTTGATCACGCGCCTGGTGTTGGACGCCCTGCAGCCGGCGGCCTTGGAGATCAGTCTGCAGGTCGCCGACGACCTCGAGGGTGAACGCGCGCGCCATCATGCGGCCTGGCAACAGCGACTTGAGCGGGCACGCTACGAAGCGGAGCGCGCTGAGCGCCAGTACCACGGGGTCGAGCCCGAGCATCGCTTAGTCGCGCGCACCTTGGAAGCGCAGTGGGAGGCGGCCTTGAGTGCTGAGACGCACCTCAAGGCTGACGATGCGCGTTTTCTCGCCAACGCGCCTCAAACGCTCTCGCAGACCGAGCGCGCGCGCATCCGAGCGCTGGCTGCGGACATCCCCGCGCTCTGGAAGGCCAAGACCACGAGCGATGCCGAACGCCAAGCGATCGTCCGCTTGCTCATCGAGCGCGTGATCGTGACCGTCATCGATGACAGCGAGCGCGTGGCCGTGGAGGTCCACTGGATCGGCGGCCATCACACCCGCACCCACTTGATGCGACCTGTGGCACGCTTGGAGCAACTGAGCGATTACCCGCAACTGCTCGCCCGCGTGCTGGCGTTGCATCAGGCCGGACAGCGCTGTACGCAGATCGCCGAGCAGCTCAACGCCGAAGGCTGGCGACCGGCGAAACGCCGGGCCACGTTCAATGGCTCCATGGTCGCCAATCGACTCGCCCACCAGGGCCTACCCGCGGGCGCGACTCATGCCAAGGCGGCACCATGGCCAGAGCGCGACGCCCATGAATGGTCTTTACCCGAGCTCGCCCGAACACTGGAGATGCCGGCCGTCACGCTCTTTAGCTGGTTGCGCAAAGGCTGGTTGCAAGCCCGTCAGGTCCCGCGTGGCGGTCACCAGCAGTGGCTAATCTGGGCCGATGACGACGAACTTGCACGCCTGCGCTCGCGGCGCCAAGCCCCTCGCCGCTGGGTGAAACAGACCGAATCCTCCGCCGGCGCATCCGCCGGCCAACCCGCCTGACAGTTCTACGGAGGCAGCATGGCTGGTCAATCTCTTCTTCCCAGCGCTCATGGTACAGGCACACCAGGGTGCGAGCAGGGTCCAGTTCGGCATCGAGCAGGGTGGTCAGCAACCGATGACGCTCCTCCTTGCCGGGACGCTGCGGGTCATCAAGCGTGT
>NZ_NRRY01000124.1 GCF_016583905.1 Lamprobacter modestohalophilus
CGCGCGGATTCCATCAGGGCGCGAGGAGCGATCACGCCACCTCATCACGACGCCGGATATATGGCCGCAACGTTTCCTTCTGCTGAACAGTCAAGTGGCTCTTGCATCGCGGGGCGGACCATATATGAGGATGCGCTCGGACCAGGCCAGTAGGGTCTCGGCATCGGCCGCTTGGATCTGTTGGCGCAGCCGGGCATCGGTGGGGCCGAATGTGCGCTCCATCTGGCGCAGCCGCCGCTTGGCTTCGCCGTTGCGCTCGCCCTGCGATCAAGGCGACCAACCGCTCCAGATGCTCCAAGCGGCGCCTCGCGCTGTGCTATCGTGATGCCTTCGCCGGACCACCAGAGGTGCGGCTGCTGCAGGAACCGCCCAGCTGCGAGCGCAACGATTGGCTGCAGACGCTGATGCACAAGTTGCCGCCGTATCAGCAGCGCCCGCGCGGCGCCCTTGCCGGTGGCGGAATCGCTGGCACGGCGCATCATTAATCTGCCGAGTAGCGCGGGGTTGGCATAAGATGACACTTGAAGAACTTGAAGCCAATCTGAGACAAAAATATCGTGATGCGGTCTTGCTTGCCGAGCATCAACGCTATGCGAATGCCATCTATCTGGGTGGTTACTGCCTTGAGCTAGGTTTGAAATATGCCATCGCCAAGCACCTGCACTGGGACAGCTACCGCACCGATGGCGATCTGCGCGTGCTGAAATCGCATAAACTACCCTTCTTACTGCAGTTCACTGGCCAAGAAGCGGCCATCAAGAACGCTGAAGATTGGCAGATCGCCAGCAAATGGACCGAGGCCATTCGCTACCAAGACCCTCGCGCGGTGCAGAGCGAAGAGTTCACTCTGATGTTGGAAGCCACTCGACGGCTTGTGGAGCAATTATGCGCAATCTCGCTTTAACACTCGCCAGAAATCTGGGTACCGTCGAACGAGAGCGCGGGCCTATCAAAGTAAAATGCCTGGTTTGCAAAGAGCCTGACGATATCTTCTGGGATTTAATTCTGTGGGCAGATTGGTTTACACCGAACGAACGCGCACGGCTTAGCTACCTGCTAGAAAAACTGATCAAGCCATTAAACGCGGAAGCGTTGATGCACTTCAGCGCCATGATTACCTATGGTGCCAATGATGACAGCCCTTTCCTCCGGTCGTTGTTGACGATTCAGCGCAATTTCGATCAAGGTCTCTACGCGACGACCTGGCATGACGAGATCATTCAAATTCGATCGACGATGCCCCAAGCCTCACTGATCGTTCCGCTAGGGCATCGACTCATCGAGGGAACCGAAGCAGCCTCGGAAGCCATGATGACAGCGGCTGAAGCCAGGTAAAGACCTTTCACTACGGCATCGACGCTCAGTGAAACACCGCCTCTGGCGTCTCAGGGTGAGGATGCGCTCGGACCAGGCCAGTAGGGTCTCGGCATCGGCCTCTTGGATCTGTTGGCGTAGCCGGACATCGGTGGGGCCGAATTTGCGCTCCATCTGGCGCAGCAGCATCTCGGCTTTGCCCTGCTCGCGGCCTTGCTCAATATACCGATCAATAAACGTCTGCATGATGGGGTCTCCCGGTGCGGTCTGTTCCAACAAGCGGCGGGCGTCATCCTCTTCCAACCGTTGTGTCCCTTGGACATCATATCTCAGCAGCGATTCCAGAATCTGCAGCGCGGTATCACGGTCGGCGACCTGGTCGATCAAGGCGATCAACCGCTCCAGATGCTCCAGCGGCTGGTCACTGAAGATCCAGCGCAGCGCGAGCTGCACCAAGCGCGTGAGCACATCGCCTTTGATCTCCACATCGCTGCGTGGTGAGAGATCGTGCAGCGCATAGCGGAACTGCGGCACCTAGGGTTTAAGCGCCTCTGGTAGCGGCCGGATCAGGGCATGGAACTCGCTCGGCATCCGCCAGCGGCTCTGGCCGTGATAGAGCACCAAGGGGTAAACCGGCGGCAAGGTCTTGGCCTCGGGATGCTGCTTGCGATAGGCATCGCCCTGCAACGCGATGTAGCGCAGCAGTTGCAGCAACACCCAGTAGTCGGGATGACTCTTGTGCTCAAACAGGATGTAGACGTGGAGCGCGAGCGTCGCTGCAGCATCTTCTAGATCAACTGCAGCGGCCGGATTAGCCCGCTCAGGCACGGTTGGATCAGCCTGATCGGGCACGGCTGGATCAGCCTCATCGGGCACACGCCATTTCAGCCGATAGACCAGATCAGAATACGACGCGCGCAATTCCTTGGAGACGTAGCTGTCTTTGCTGATCTCCAGACTGTCGAGATCCACCACCTCAAGCAGCTCAGCCGGCAGTTGCTGGCGCAGAAAGTCCTGCGCGATCTCGCGCCGGGTGAAGCTTTCGCGGAAGTAGACGTCATGCGGGTTGTTGATCTCGTCCATGGGCAGAACTGTACCCGGATTGGACTGTTGCGGCGAGCACCCTACCCTTGCAGCGCTTGGGCGAGGCTCAGCACGGAGAGGCCGTAGCCGGTGTCGGCATCAAGCAGGCGCAGACCGGGCTAGGCCCAATACCGTTCAATGGGCTTGCCAAATGCGTGGCCAAGTATCAGGCTAGATTGCATGAAATCTTAATCTGATCAAGAGGCTACGGTGATCGACCTACACCAGGAGACAGCGGCGTTGGCCGCATG
>NZ_NRRY01000125.1 GCF_016583905.1 Lamprobacter modestohalophilus
GTGGTGGTATTCTTCAATGTGAAACGCCAGATTCTCTTTCAGCGAGCGCAAGGGATCTTGCCGTGCAAGGCTTTGGGTTTTGACCATGAGACGTCCAGAATCTATTTGTTACGAGCTGCCTGGAAAAATGATAACAATATCAGATGCATAGAGCAAGATAACAAAGTAGTATTAGGGAGTTCATCTATCGCGTTATCTGCGCGCGTGACAAGGTAGCGTTTCGCTATCTAATGCACTGGCTTGCCTACAGTGTCCAGCACCCTGAACGCCAGGCCGAAGTTGCAGTTGTACTCAAGAGCGAGGCACGCGGGACGGGCAAAGGGACGTTCGGGCGTCTGGTTTGTCAGCTCTTCGGCAACCACGCGCGCCACATCACGCACAGTAGACACCTGACGGGCAACTTCAACGCGCATTTGCGTGATTGCTGTTTGCTCTTCGCGGATGAGGCATTCTTCGTCGGCGACCGCGCCGGTAGCGAAGTGCTCAAGGGTCTAATAACTGAGCCTACGCTAATCATCGAGCGGAAGGGCGTAGACGCTATTCAAGCCCCGAACCGCCTAAAGATCATCATGGCGACTAATGCCGATTGGGTGATTCCTGCGGGGGCAGACGAGCGACGTTACCTAGTGCTCGAAGTCTCGACAGAGCACAGGCAAGACCACGCGTATTTTTCCGAGCTGAACCGGCTTATCGACGGCGGGGCCGGCGCGTTGCTTCACTATCTGCTGAGCTTAGACCTAAGCGGTTTCAATATCCGCAAGGTGCCGACAACCCGAAGCCTGACCGAGCAGAAAACGCATTCCTTCGATGCGTTCAATCGCTGGTTGCACAACGCGTTGTGTGACGGGGAGTGGAAGGCGAACGGTCTGCGACTTGAATGGGATGGGCCGCACAGTAAAGGGCGAATCAAGGAGTGCTACGACCTCTTCGTCAAGGAGCACGGTATCCGCTACGCCCAGATGGACCCGTCAGCCTTCTGGCGTCGGATGAATAAGACCCTTCCCGGCAGTCTGCACTCACGTCCGATGGTTGACGGGAGACGACAACAGAGTGTGGGGTTCCCACCGCTACCCGAAGCACGGGGGCAATTTGAGGCCGCTGCGCTCAATGGAGACGCCAACGACTGGCCGGACGACGGCACAGGGGAGATCTGAGGCATGTCAGGGTTGCCAAGGTTGCTTTCCGGAACCCTGACGCCGCAAACCCGCGCCACTACTGGGCTGGTCAAGGTTGTCAAGGTTGTCAAGGTTATTTTAGAAGTTAGTAGGAAAACACCCCCTCTGTGCGCTCTTCACGCTCAGATTGAGCCAAAAAGGGTTTCCTGGCGACTTGCGAAAAAAACCCCATACAACCCTGACAACCTTGACCGGCCCAGTAACCACGCGGGTTTGCGCGGTCAGGGTTAATTCGGCTAACCCTGACACACCCTGGAACCCTGACCGGATTTGGCCCACTGAGGCACCGCCACCTGACCACTGTCACAACCCACAATTACGGAGCGCCGTAAAGATGCAGACCTGGTATGACGAGCAGCAAAACAAGCTGGTAGCGCTTCAGCACGAAGCACAGCAACGAGCACAGGAAGCCGCCGAGGCCGAGCAAGCGACCAAGCGGGGCGCCTTCGCCCTGCGGGCACGATCCATGGTTGACCGCTTGCGAGACTTCATCAACGACATGCCCGACGACGAGAAGCACAAGCGCCGACACATGGAGTTCTTCCAGCACGCCTTAGCGGCCAAGTATCGGACCCGATCAGGGATCAACCGTGCCAGCGTCTCGGAGGTTGGTCCAGCGTTGAAGCAACTCGGATGGACCCGACAACGTGAATGGCTAGGAGCCGAGCAGACTTATAGAACCTGGTGGGTGCCACCTGAAACACAGGAGAATTGAGCGATGAATACAGCGGAAGAAGTCTCGACCTATAACCCTGTGCTACCCCCTGAGCAACGCGCGCAATCCAAGCGGCGGATTCAAATGAAGTTGGGCTGGAAAGACCCGGCAATTCAGACCATCAGCCATCAGCGATTTGAAAAGGTCTGGACTGAAGACGACACGCTTAGGCGAATGTGGCGAAACCAACCCCGAGAAGCGACGATCAGGCAACGCGCGATGGCGATGGAAGTAGCGCTTGACCCGCACGCACTGTGGCAGTGCGGACACCATACCGAGCAGGCCCGCGTAGTGCTGCGATACATGGACAGCATCGTCAACGCGCCAATGGATCGGCCCAATCGAGAGTTCTACGGCAACGGACAGCACAGGGTCAAGGTCATGCGTGCATTTCCCGATCAGCTACGAGCGCGACTCGAGCCGGTTTTCTCGCGTGCTGATCTGTGGGACTCCGGAAGGCTGTTTGAGGGCCGCTTTAACGAGTGGGTTGCCGACTACGAGACTGCCCTGCCCGAACGAAGCCGACAAAACCGCTTCCCCGAGGCCGCCAAGGCTTACCACGAGCACAGGGGGTGCCTGGCCGGACTACTCGACGAGATGCTCGAGCTGTTCGCGCCACCAATGGTGGATGAGTCCGCCTAATCCTGTGCCGTTAGTCTGGGCTAATCGAAAAATGACTTCCCAGGCTGTCGTATATCAGGCCCTCATATGGCAGGGGCCGGCATGGGGGGCCGGCGCGGTCCCTCCGGGGG
>NZ_NRRY01000126.1 GCF_016583905.1 Lamprobacter modestohalophilus
CGTGATGGCCCGGTCTTTGTGAGTCTCTGTCATTGGTCTGCTCCGCTACCTTGGTTGACGATGGGTTCTCATCATCGCTTATTGTGCCCGCTCGGGGTGTGTTGGAGGAGCGGGGCGGACCATTCCATTACTCCCGGCCAGCCAAGTCGACGCCCGGCTCTGACAGATCAACGCCAAAGCCAGCACCTTGAACCTCATCCCCACCTTCATCCACCGCCGCATCGCGCATCGGCCAAACCTGGTCAAGATCGTCGATAACATCGGTTGGCTGTTCATCGACAAGCTGCTGCGCATGGGCGTCGGGCTGTTCGTCGGCGTCTGGGTGGCGCGCTATCTCGGTCCGGAACAGTTTGGTCTACTGAACTTCGCGCCCGCCTTCACCGGCCTGTTCGGCGCCACCGCCTATCTGCGCCCGGACGACACCCTGGCGCGCGCCATCGTCGTTTAGTCAGGCAATCCAGTGTTCATCACCCGCGTCATTCTCCGCAACTACAAAAGCATCGGGCATTGCGATGTCAAGCTCGGACCGCTGACCTATCTGGTCGGCGGCAATGGCGCGGGGAAGAGTAACTTTCTCGACGCCTTACATCTTGTGCGCGACGCCCTCGCTGGTTCGCTCGACAACGCGCTGAATGAGCGCGGCGGTTTGAGTGAGGTGCGGCGTCGCTCCAGCGGCCACCCGACCCATTTCGGTATCCGCTTGGAAGTCATCCTGCCAAGTGGCCAGCACGCACGCTATGCCTTCAACATCCGGGCGCTGAAGGACCGCGCCTATGAAGTGCAGACTGAGGAGTGTGTCATCGGACGCCAGAGCAAAGGGCCATTCTTCAAGATTGAGCGAGGGCAGTTGCACAGCACCAGCGAAGTCGCTTTCCCGTCGGTGACACCTGATCGGTTGGCCTTGGTCTCGGCGTCTGGGCTTCAAGCGTTTCGGCCAGTCTTCGATGCCCTGACGGCCATGGGGTTCTATAACCTCAATCCAAAGTTGATGCGCGAGCTTCAGAAGCCACAAGACGGGCGCCTCCTGAAAGCGGGCGGAGAGAACATTGCAAGTGTGGTTGGTCACTTGGAACGGGTGGAATCCGATCTGGCGAGCATCAAGGAGTATCTGCAATCCGTCGTCCCGATGGTGCAGGATGTTGAGCGCAAGCAAGTCGGGCCGATGGAAACCCTGGAATTCAAGCAGGAGATGTCGGGCGCTAAACACCCCTGGCGGTTCTTGGCGCAGAATATGTCGGATGGCACCTTGCGCGCATTGGGGGTTCTCGTCGCACTGCTGCAAGGCAATCCAGACTATTCGCCGACCCTAATTGCGATCGAGGAACCAGAGACGGCCTTGCACCCCGCCGCTAGCGCTGCGCTGCGCGAGGCGCTGCAACGCGCTGCCGCCAAAACCCAGGTGCTGGTGACCAGCCATAGCCCGGATCTCCTCGACGATTGCAGCCTGCCCCCCGAGGTTTTCCTAGCGGTGGTTTCCCAAGGCGGCGAGACGCGAATCGCGCCGCTCGATATGGCGTCACGCGAGACGATGCGCGAGCAGCTGTTTTCCGCCGGGGAACTCTTGCGCATCGACCAACTTGCCCCCGATGCGGAGGAGCTGGCGATGCAAGAGCAGCGTCAAGCTGAGCTGTTCGGAGAGAACGAGCATGGTCTAGAGGAAGGTCGCGAAACCACCCGGCACATCTTGATTCGGCAAGCCCGCCGTCGCTTTGGCCCCGAGGTGGCCGAGCAGAGCCAGCCCCTGCTGGCCCGCATCAGCGATTCCGATCAGCTCGAAGAGCTCGCCGATCAGCTTCTGCTCAGCCCCGATGGCAACACCTGGCTGAACCAGCTCAAACGCGCGTCTTGAGCCGGCTCACCTTACCGTCATTCCGGCCGGGAAGCCGGAAACCAGGCCATGGACCCGGCAACCAAGCAGCAAGCACCGAACAAGCCGTCCAACCCGCACCCAGGCCGCCAACCCAAGCTGACGCACTCCTATGCGGAGCGCCACGCACGCCCCGGCGAGACTTGGGAACAGGCCGAGGCGCGGCTGCGGCGAGAGCACAAACCCCAACCAACCCTTGACCCAACCGCCGCCAGCTGTTCTCATAGCCGCCGTCTTCACAGCTGAACCAGTCAGCGCAAGAACAACCCGATCACCGCCTCCGCCCTTGCCGACATGACAGGGGCGGGCGTAAGCCTGCCCGCAACCTTGATCCGACGGACCCAGCATCCGGTGAACGAAGACCTCACCTTTCTCGTCCTGCGCCAACTCCAGGCCAACCCCAAGCAGACCCAACTGCAGCTCTCACAGGCCATCGGCATCAGCGTCGGACGCACCAACTACGTCGTGCGTGCCCTCATCGAGCGCGGACTACTCAAAGCCGAGCACTTTCGCAACAGCAAGAACAAAAGCGCCTACGCCTACCTGCTCACCCCAGAAGGCATCGACACCAAGGCCCGCATCACCGCCCGCTTCATCCAACGCAAGCGCGCCGAATACGACGCCCTCAGAGCCGAGCTCGACCAACTCACCGCCGAAGCAGAAGCCGAAGGCCTGCTCCCGCAGTGATCTCGGCAGCGCCCAGTCTGTGATC
>NZ_NRRY01000127.1 GCF_016583905.1 Lamprobacter modestohalophilus
CCCGATCACCGTCGTTGCCATCAGGATTCCAGTGACCGCTACGCACCTGCTCGATCAACTCAGCACTGACCCGGTAGCCCTCGATGGACAGGGAGTGGTAGGCGTCGGTGGGATAGATATCCTCAACCTCCGCCAGATAATCCTGTGGTTGCTTCGGCCGTCCAGGGGCCGCCGGAAAACACGTCGCAATGGGCTCTCGCATGGACTCCCACATGAGACGCATGCGATTGACTTGGGGGGAGATGTCACGCCTAGTCAGCAAGGTTGTCGCCGTTGTATCAAACGGATCTTCTAGGCGAATGGTGTAACCAGCCGCTTGCATGGTTGTGACGATCTCTTCAGCCATGCTGCGACGACCGATATTTCGCAGTGCACCAGCGAGGCGACCGGCGATGGTGCTATGCCCCCCTTCAAGCAGCGGGCGAAGCAGATCCGAGGCCTCTTGAACCATGGCAAGCGCCGCCCGTGCCTCGGTCGCAAACTGGCGGAAAAAACCGGGTGCACTGAACACTAAGGCTGCACAGGGTGAGTACAGCCTGAGACCGTCCAGTTCGACGGTCTCCTCTGGTTTAGGCATGGCGGCACGGACATCAAGCACGGATGACCCGTGAAGCAATGTGATGACCTTGTTGCCCCCTTTGGGGGTTCGAACCAGGAGTTGGCCGGGTACCGTTCGGTTTCCGGTATGCAGCAGGAGGGACTGTTCTGCTGAAAGCGACCAAGCGTCACCGAAGCGCTCGCGAAGATAAACAGCACAAAAACCCCAGAAGCTGGCATACCAGATCGTGCTTTCTCCACCAGGCTCACCGGGGTGGGCCGGTATGTACCAGCCTTTCATGACCATTCTCAGGAATCCGCCTTTGAGCAAGCGCTCGCGATGAACGCGTGACAGATCCACCGACCGGATCGCGACACCGCCTTCCTTCTGCAGGGTCTTGAGAACCTCAAGTGACTCGGCAAGTTTTTTGGAGGGGGCGGCCATCGATCTGCCTCGTTGCTCGAAGCCCAGGCTTCTGGATGATTAGGATAACGTGCTGCGTTTTTATTCGTTTATTATGTTGTCCTATCGTTAGGTTTTCATGTTGATTCAACCTTCGGTTTTCGCACGAAAGTTGGTGTCATTGGGTGAGCTCAGGCGAAGCGCAGATAGATCGCCTCATCCGCAAGCATTGAAACCCAGGCACAGGCCTCGGACAGGGCGTCCGGCTCGGCGGCATCGACCACCAATGCCAGCCAGTCACACCGTGCCAGGACATCAGCAGGAAGCGGATGCGCGCGAGAGGCGGCTGAGGCGATGTGATAACCAGCGACGGGTTCCTCCAAGTCCGGCGCGTCGACGAGAGCGCTGATCACGCCCGCCCTGCGCGGCCCAAAGCCCAGGCACAGCGGAAGCACGCTCATGAGCGAGACTCCAGTCCAGATGCCGGTGCCTCAGCCCGTGCAATCATCGGGGCAATCACCGGCGCATCCCGCCAAGCGAGGAACTGGCGCAGGTTGTCGCAGGCCGCGATGAGCCGCTCGCAGTCCTCAGCCGCGCAGCCGATGGTCCCGTCGCGGTACCAGACCGCCGGTGCGGCAATCGCGTCATCGAGCATCCAGCGCGCCTGCTGGCCATCGCCGACGAAGGTCCAATCGATCGGTTGTGGCGTCGTCTCAACGCGGCGGTACTGACCATTGGGCTGGCGTTGCAGGCCGAACAGGCGCTCGATCTCCGGTTTCAGTGAGACGCTGAGGTAACTGGCCGCCTGGCGAACCGCCTCCTGGAGAACGCCATAGTCTGGATCATCGGCGTCGGGTTGGATGGCGCCATCCAGGGTCAGGGCGCCGGTCTTGAACAGCGTCATGCGCACCGGCGGCAGGCTGATGTGCAGGTCATCCAGGTTGTTCCCGAGCGCATCCTGCTCGCCCTGCGCATCCGCGAGGAGGTCACGATCCTCCGGCTCGAAGAGGATCTCGACCTGGTCCTCAGTGACGCTCAAGCTGACGCGCGGATCATCTAGGGTTGGCGCTGGCTGCACCGGTTGCAGGGCGCCGGCGATGACGCGATAACCGAGTTGGCCTGCGACCCACGCAAACTTGTCATTCAGCGGTACCGCGAGCTGGGCCATCAGTTCCTGAAAGTCGGCCCGCAGTGCCTCTGGATCGCCGATCAGACCGGCATCGCGCAGCTGCTTGTCCTTGGTGAGACGCAGGATCAGCACCAGGCGCTCGTGCGCGTCGAAGATGAGGAGTCGGCGCTCGCTGCCGCCGAGCCGATATCCGTTCGTGCCGATGGGCTCCTTGGAGACGACGGGGCGTCCTCCTTTGGTCAAGAGGAGGTCTTCCTGGGCCTGATCGAATAGGTAGAGAGTGTGATCAGTGGAGAACGCCGAGAAGCTGTTGATCAACCCTGCGGATGCGAGGGCGCCTTTGAAAAAGGACCGGGGCCTTCTGATGAGAGGGCCTAGAAGTACAAAGATCAGCGCCAAACGGCGATCCGGCTCAGGTTGAGGACAGGTACTGATCGTGGGAGACGCTGACATCGTTCTGACCGCTTC
>NZ_NRRY01000128.1 GCF_016583905.1 Lamprobacter modestohalophilus
ATCCTCTACCATCGCCAGCAGATCCAATGGCTCGGGGGCATGGGCGTGATCGTGCTCGCGGTCGCAATCCTACCGCTGCTCGGTGTCGGTGGCATGCAGCTCTATCGG
The DNA here is from genome assembly GCF_016583905.1 of Lamprobacter modestohalophilus. Classification (GTDB taxonomy): domain Bacteria; phylum Pseudomonadota; class Gammaproteobacteria; order Chromatiales; family Chromatiaceae; genus Lamprobacter; species Lamprobacter modestohalophilus. Next base: position 109 of record NZ_NRRY01000128.1, read on the forward strand.
GCCGAGACCTCCGGCGTCGCCAAGCACGAGAAGCCGACCCCGCGCATCGCCGAGACCGCGCGTGTGCTCTGGACGCTGTACTTCGCGCTGACTGCGGCCTGTGCACTGAGCTACTGGCTGGCCGGCATGAGCCCCTTCGATGCCATCGGCCATGCCTTCACCACGGTGGCGACGGGCGGTTTCTCAACCCATGATGCGAGCCTCGCCTATTTCGACAGCGTCGCCATCGAGCTGATCGCGATCGTCTTCATGGTCGCCGGCGGAGTCAACTTCGCCGTCCACTTCCTGGCTTGGCATAAACGCGATCTCGGTGCCTATCTGCGTGATACCGAGGTGCTGGTCTACCTGCTGATCTTCATCGTCGGCGCGCTGCTGATCAGTCTCAGCCTATTCATGACCACGGCTTATGCGACGCTCGCGGAGGCATGGCGCTATGGCTCCTTTCAGGTTGCCTCCATCCTCACCAGCACCGGGTTCGGCACCGCCACCTTTGGCCTCTGGCCACTGCATATCCCGCTGCTGTTGGTGGTGCTCTCCTTCACCGGCGGCTGCGGTGGCTCTACCGCCGGCGGCATCAAGGTGCTGCGTGTGCTGATCCTGGCCAAGCTGGGCATTCGCCAGCTCAAACAGCTGGCGCATCCGCATGCGCTGATCACCATTAAGGTCGGTAAGCGCCCGATCATGGAGGACGTGCTGTTCTCGATCTGGGGCTTCTATGTGCTCTATGTGGCGGTCTGCCTGGCGCTGACCATCGCCATGATGGCCGCTGGACTGGATCTGGAATCGGCCTTCGGCGCTGTCGTCGCGACCGTCAACCTGCTCGGTCCCGGCCTGGGTGAGGTCGCTGCCAACTTCGCAAGCGTCGATGATGTGGTCAAATGGCTCGGCGTCTTCGGTATGCTTGCCGGGCGGCTGGAGATCTTTACCCTGTTGATCCTGTTTCTTCCTGCGTATTGGCACCATTGACGTGGGGGGCTGTTCGCACCGGACGCCGTTTCGCTGAATGCTGTGTCGCGTAAACCGCGATGCAGAAGGGGCAGTCGGAAAGCGGCGGCTTTGCCTTGACCATCCAGCTCGGCGTCTCCGGGGTGGTCGCGGTGCTTTGCGTTGGGCTCCTGTTCGGCCAACACCGGCGCCGGGAGTCCGACGACGAGGCCTAATCGGTGCTCTGGGCCTACAAGGTCTGGCTTACGAATAGGTTGTTGTTCACTCTCGGAGCGTCTGAAGGCCGAACCTGGCGTGAGGAGATTTCAACTGTCGTTTTTGCGGTCAGAGTCTGCGCTCGGCGGCTCATCCAGCGGTACCGCGAACAGATCGAGAAAGAAGCTCAGCGCGATGAACAGCTCGATCACACTGGCCAGCTCGACCACAGCGGCATCGCTCAGTCCCAGCGACCACAGGCGCGCGATATCGGCGTCCGTGATGGCATGGACATCGGTCGCCGCCCGCCGTGCCAGCTGCAACAGCTCGATCCAATCGGCGGGTAAGGGCACCCGCATCAGCGCCGCTCGCTGACCGGGTCACTGACTGGTGGCGTGGCGTCCCAGCCACGGTGATAGATATCCTCAAAGGCTTGCTGCTGCGCCTGCGGACTCCAGACCTCGCGGTAGCCATCACCATCCTCGACGAGCAGTCTGTCGACAGAGATCCATCGATGAGGCTCAACCACCGTGCCGATCACCCTGGCCTGCTTGCGCACATGACGGACCTTGGTGTCGCGCGGGACGTTGGAGAGGAAATAGTACTGGCCATCGGACAACTGCAGCACCAACTCCAGCTCGAATGAGAGATGGGCATCCAGATTCTCGAGCGGGCAGACATGGCCGCCCTCGGCACAGCGCAGGCCGTTGATCCGGCCCTCGATCGTCGTCTCGGCCAGCACGGGCGTGCCACTCAGTAGGGTGATGAGGCCAATACAGGAGGTCAGGCCGGCGAGCGGTCTTTGAAGCGGTCGCTGTGTCGACATGGCGCTGAATCTCTCGACGGGGACGAGGAAGAGGAGGTTGTCTCAGCAACCGTTCACGCAATAGACCGACTCCTGCGGGTCGGCATCGCCACGGTCATCGGACTCGCCTTCGCGATGCGCGTCGTCGTCATCACCGTCTGAATAATCCAGCAGCAATGCCGCCTTGAGGCTCGCCTCGAAGGCCAGCGCCCGCTTGAGCGCGCGCGCACAAGGCGCGCATTGCGCCGCATGGGCTTGGAGATCGGCTTGTCGTCCTTGCGGATCGACCAACAGTTGGCGGCGAAAGGAGAGACAGTTCATGGGTGGAGCCTGCTGCGCGACGCGGATAGCGCTTGGAATACCGGATGAAGACCCGCCGTGCGCAGCATATCTTTCGTACCGATGACCGACAGCTGATGACCGCACTGCAGCGAACCGATACCGCGTTGCAACGGAACGTGTTAACGAAACGTTCTATTGGTCTTGCTCGCTTTCTCGAAAGACAAACAAAAACAAGGCATTAAAAGCTGGCACGACGGCTGCACTAGGACAGGCAGATTGCTCATCGACTTCGGGAGTCCTTCCATGTCTGCTTCTGCCGCGCTGACCTCCGCCCCATCGACCACCGCCAGCGAGGCGCCAAGCTTCGAGGCCCTCGCCGAGACCCATCGGCACAGCCTCTTCAAGTACGCCTACCGGCTCTCCGGTAACAAAGAGATCGCTGAAGACCTGGTCCAGGACAGTCTGCTGCGGGCCTGGCGCTCGTTCGCACGGCTGCAGAACCCAGCGGCTGCCTTGGGCTGGATGAAGACCATCGTACGCCGCGAGAATGCGCGCCGCTTCGAGCGCATCCAACCGCGCGAGAGCGCGATGCCGACCGAGGAGCTGCCGACGCAGCCTGCGCAGGACTATGACACCTCCACCGACGCCTTTGTCTTGCGCCGGGCGCTCCGTGCGCTGCCTGAGGAATATCGCGAGCCACTGATCCTGCAGGTGCTGCACGGCTACTCGCAGCAAGAGATCGCCGCGCGGCTTGGCCTCAGCGGCGCAGGGGCTGGCACGCGGCTGTTCCGGGCTCGCCAGAAGCTGCGTGCTGCGCTGGGCGAGCGTTCATGATGGCCGCCTTGGATCGGGT
>NZ_NRRY01000129.1 GCF_016583905.1 Lamprobacter modestohalophilus
CGCGCTGTCTGGCCTCTTGATTCATTGGTGCTCCTGTGGCCCGGTTGAGCGGTTGAACGGTATCTCTGGCGAATCAGCGCACGCAGGCCCCGACGTTGTCGGCGATCGCGCGCCAATGGTGGCCATTACGGGCCAGCAGCGCATCGGCCTCGGTCGGCCCGTCGCTGCCGGCGCGATAGCCTGGCAAGGGGACGGCGGTGTCGGCTGCCCAGGCCTGTTCGATCGGGGTGATCAGGCGCCACTGCGCCTCGACACCATCGCGCCGGGTGAACAGGGTCGGATCACCGCGCAGGGCGTCGAGCAGCAGCACCGCGTAGGCCGAGGGCGGGTTGTCGCCGAACGCGGCGTGGTAGCAGAAGTCCATCGACACCGGCACCGCGCGGCGCTCGCCGCCGGGCTGTTTGACGCCGAATGCCAGGCTGATGCCCTCGTCGGGTTGGATGCGCATCACGATGACATTGGCCGTGAGCGCCTCCTCGTGCGGGAACAGCTGCATCGGCGGATGGCGGAAGTGCACGGCGATCTCGGTGACCTGATGCGCGAGGCGCTTGCCGGTGCGCAGATAGAAGGGCACGCCGGCCCAGCGCCAATTGTCGATGCGCAGGTCGAGCGCGGCGAAGGTCTCGGTGCGCGAGCTCGCCGGCACCTTCGGCTCCTCAAGCCAGCCGGCGACCGAGGCGCCCTCGCTCTCGCCGGCGCTGTATTGGGCGCGCACCGTGCGCTCGGCGACCTGCTCGGGCGTCATCGGGGTGATGCTGCGCCAGACCTCGATCTTCTTGTCACGTACCGCATCGGCGTCGAAGGTGACCGGCGCCTCCATCGCGGTCAGTGCCAGCAGCTGAAGCAGGTGATTGGCGACCATATCGCGCAGTGCGCCGGACTCCTGGTAGTAGCCGGCGCGATGACCGACGCCGAGCGGCTCGGCGGCGGTGATCTCGACGTAATCGACCTGGTTGCGGTTCCACAGCGGCTCGAACAGCGCGTTGCTGAAGCGGAAGAAGAGGATGTTCTGGACCGTTTCCTTGCCCAGATAGTGATCGATGCGATAAACCTGTGATTCATCGAAGCCCTCAGCGACGACGGCGTTGAGTGCCTGCGCCGAGTCGAGATCATGGCCGAAGGGCTTCTCAAGGATCACCCGTGCGAAGCCGTCTTGCTCGCGGTTCAGGTCGGCTGCGGCCAACTGACGAAGGTTCGTCGGCGCCACCGAGGGCGGCGTGGCCAGATAGAACAGCCGGTTGGCCGTGGGCTGGTGGCTCAGGGTCTCACTCAGCCGTTGGTAGGTGCCCGCCTCGGTGAAGTCGCCGGGCAGATAGTGCAGGCGCTCGGCAAAGGCGTTCCAGGCGGTCTCGTCGAGCTGGGGGATCTCGGCGGAGGCGGCGGTCGCCTCCTTGAGCTGGGCTCGGAATTCATCGTCGTCGATCGGATCGCGGCTGATGCCGATGATCTGCAGCTCCGGCGCCAGGCAGCCCTCGCCGGCGAGATGGAACAGCGCCGGGATCAGCTTGCGTCGGGTTAGGTCGCCACTGGCGCCGAAGATCACCAGGACGCTGGGCTCAGCCTGGGGCAGCTCGGCGCGTGGGAGCTCGACACGGGTGGTGAGATCGATATCGGCCGGCATCGGGTGGTCCTCGGGGCTGGGGCTGGGGATGTGATCCGTTTGCCCCTTTGAGACCCGAGCGGCGCGCGTTTTCTTGCAGTGCTCCTTTTGAGTGCTCGATGGATGGCGAAAGAAGGCCGCCGCGGGGACGGTCCTAACGGGTGATCTGCAGCGAACCTTCGCGGCCACCTCAGCCGTCATGGCGCCACCCCAAAACGAGGTAATCACCATGCAAGAGACCCCCGATAGTGCCGTTTCGTTTCTCAGCCGGTTCCGCGGAAGCTTTACCTCCACACTGCGCTGGCACCAGCGCATTCCGTTGTGGACCAGTCTGCGCCGTGATGCCGCGGCCCGACCATCACGACGATGGCGAGTCGCCACAGGGTTGTTGCTCCTGGCCAGCCTTGGCGCGGAGAGCAGCATCGCTGCCAGCACCTGTGAGGCACCGGTTGCGGTGCAGGTGCTTGGCTCTGGCGGCCCAGAGGCCCAGCAGGAGCGCACCAGCGCGGGCTATCTGCTGTGGCTGGAGGGCAAGGCGCGGGTGCTGGTCGACCTCGGTGGCGGCAGTTTCGCGCGCTATGGGGCCAGCGGGGCGCGCT
>NZ_NRRY01000130.1 GCF_016583905.1 Lamprobacter modestohalophilus
TGAGGATCTGCTCGACCCAGGTGTCCAGTTGCTCGTCTGTGGCTTGCTCTAGGCGCTTGGATGCCGACTCGGGGATGTCGCCGAATTTGAGGGTGATGAGTTTGCGGAGGGTGCCCTCCACGCCCGCCTTGCGGCCCACTTTTTGGCCTTCTTTTTTACCTTCTTGGCGGCCTTCTTTGTGGCCTTCTTTTCGGCCCTCCTGGCGCTCGCGTTCTGCCCAGTGTAGTAGGTTTTCGGCCAACATCGCTTTGTCCTCGACGAGTGAGTTGATCTGGGTAAGGTCGATCTGTGCGCCAAGGCGCTGGAGATGGCGCTTGAGCCAGCGGGTGATGAGCCGATCGAGGCGGGCCTTGTTGGGGTCGGCCTGGATCAGGCGCACCAGCCGGTCGACAGCGGCTTGCAGGGAGGCCCTATCGCCTGAGGCGATCTCGACCTGGATGATGCCGCTGAGCGGGCTGCTGGCCGGCGGATCATCCAGTCGATGAGGCGGACGCGCGCTCAGTGATCCCGGCGCTGTTTCGCCAGCCAGGCTTCGATGATGGCGGGGTCGAGCCCTTTGAGGCGTTGCTCGGGTTCGAGCCCTTTGAGGCGCTGCTCGGGGTCTAGGCCTTTGAGCCGCTGCTCGGGTTCGAGCCCTTTGAGCCGCTGCTCAGGTTCGAGCCCTTTGAGGCGCTGCTCGGGGTCGAGCCCTTTGAGGCGCTGCTCGGGGTCGAGCCCCTTGAGGCGCTGCTCGGGGTCGAGGCCTTTGAGGCGCTGCTCGGGGTCTAGGCGCTTGAGAATCGCGTCGGGGTCGCGCTTGAGCGCGTCTTCGATCACCAGTTCATGAGTCTCGCGGATGAAGTCTTGCAGGGTGTAGGCCATCTCGGGTGCCTCGCGTTGGAAGATGAGGTGCAGTCGTTCGAGCAGTGTCCAGCGGCCGTTTTGGTTGGGCTCGCGCAGGCGGTGGCGGTAGTGTTCGAGCCCTTGGCGCATGCGATCCTGCTCGCTGGCGAAGAGTTCCCAGGGGGCGTTGCGCGGGTGTTTGCTGATCCGGTTGAGGACGATGACCCGCACCCGATGCCCGCCCCAGGGCAGGTCGTAGACGCCTTTCCAGGCGGTGGGTTGCAGGCCGTGACTGCGCGCGAGCCCTTTGGGATAGCGTGTGGCGACGGCATAGAGGCCGAAGGCGTCGCGCGGATGGCGGGCCTGCTCGGCGGTGACGTTGACTTTGCGGTAGAGGACGTAATACCCGATCAGTTCATCCAGCGACCAGACACCCAGGGTTTCATGGCGGGATTTGTAGCTCAGCAGGTTGATGGCGCGCAGATTCTCGAGTCCATCGGGTAGCGGATCGGGTAGCGGGGCTTTGCCACCGGCTTCTGCGGCTTCGATGATCGCGACATCGAGTTCTTGGCTGGTCAGTGCGAGTTCTTGTTCGAGTTCGACTCGCCAGGGAACGTCGGCGAACACCTCCACCAGCGCGATGCCAAAGGCCCGGTGCCATTCGCGTAAGCGGGCTTTGTCTGGGCTGTTGGGATGCTTGGGGGTCATTGAAACAGTCTAGCGGGTTGAACGCTTGGATGAAAACAGGGCGAAGCACCGGACGCGAAACCCGGGGCGGATCACGGTTGAGATCGGCTGGTCAGCAGGCGGATGGTAGCGAGCGCGGGGCTCAAACTCGAACTCGAGGCTGATCGTCTCGGGGCACGCAGCGTCGCCCTCCCCTTCGCGGCGATCGGGCCGCGCTTCGATTCAGCGTCCGATTCTGCTAACCGTCTGACAAGGAGCCCATTCCCCTGTCCAGTGCCATCACCGATATCAGCCAAACCGCCCCGAACACCGCCCCGGTCAACCAGCTCAACCCGCGCCAGCGCTTGGAGGGCTTGCTGCAGGCGTTGCCTAGCGTCGGCAGTACGCTGGCGCAAGCGGAGAGCAATCAGGCCCCGGGCCGCAGTGATCTGGAAGAGCCGCTGCAGCGGGTGAACGAGGTGATGAACAATGATGGCGTGCAGTTCGAGATGAGCGAGCCGCCCGGTGAGCGGCTGATCACGCGCATTGTCGACAGCGAGTCAGGCGATGTGATCCGCCAGATCCCGCCGGAGGAGATGATGCGCTTGGTCGAGCAGATCGCGGAGATGACCCAGGCCGGCCGCGGTGGCTTGGTGAATCTTGAGGCTTGAGGGCTTGGGGGTTGCTGGGGGCTCGGCGC
>NZ_NRRY01000131.1 GCF_016583905.1 Lamprobacter modestohalophilus
GGTTGACGGTTGGGTGGGCCGGGCTCACGGGGGGAGCAGGCCTTCGGCTTCTGCTTCGGCGGTGAGTTGTTCGAACTCGGCCTTGAGGGCGTCGTACTCAAAGCGCTTGCGTTGGATGGTAGTGCTCCAGATCTGTTGTGCCCACCACTCAAGCTCCTGATTTATTAAGCATTAATAGTATTTGCCAACAGTTCTGGAACACAACCTGGGGCTCCTTATCGGGTGTTCAGCAGTCATTCAGGCGACCGGGATTGTGCCAGTAGCGTGGCATAGTCCGAGGGAACCCTGTTTTGTCTGAGCAACCTTTGAAAGACGACATAGACGTCTGACTTGGAACCATCCTTACGGAGGCTTGCTTCGTCATTCAGCCAGGCGTAGATGATCTTGTTGTCGCTGGAAGCGAACTGGAAAAACAGCCGGTATCTTGGCGGCAGCCGATCCTTGACTCGCCGCCAATGGGCATTCTCAACGCCGAGGGTATGCCCAAGCTCAAAGGTAGGCGCGGCCGGGTTGTGCGGCACTTCGTTTTCAATTGCCAGCAAGACCTTTTTTAGTAGCTTGGCCTGAGGATGGCTGGCTAGGCGCTGCGGATGCTTTTCTGCAAGGTCCGTCAGCTTTTGCTCCAAAGCGTCTAGTCGATCCTTGAACAGAGGAAGGTAGTAGAGCGTCCAGCCGTTCCTCTCCATGAAGCCCAGTCAGACCTCGACGTCCTTGAGTAGTGCTTTGAGACGTTCGATCTGGGCTTCGTCGGCAGGGATCAGCAGGTCCGGATGGTCGCCGATTTCCCTGTCAATCAGTTGCAGAAAATGCTGCGTGACCATCGGGTCAGTCTCATCTTGCCCATTCGGATGCCTTAGCTCGACCCTTGGATTGGTCAAGGCCGTATCGAACATCTGCCGCTTGTAGTGGACGTGTAGGTTGGTCTCGACGGTGCAGGTCTGCAGCGGTGGCATGTCAACAGCTGGGATCATTGGTAGGCCTCCAAGAGTTCACCCTCGATTTGTCGAAAGAACCAATCGCTCGTGGTGGCATGCGCGGCGTGCAGCCATTGCTCGATTTCGCCTTGCCCGACTGGCAAGTCGTCGCCTGAGGAGAGGATTTGCGTATCCCAGATTAAGCCAGGCTGAGAGTCGGTTTCACCCTGGTTGAAGCGAGCGGTGAAAACGCCTTTGGGTTTGACCGACTCGTAACTGAGCGCAAGTGCGAGGTGCTTTGTTTCTGGCCCTTGTATCCAACCTGAATCAAAGAGTGTCGCGCCCGGCTCCAACTTCAGTTTGAGCTTGGTCAGAAACTCGGTTACGGGAACGCCGTGCAATGCCTGTGCATCAATGTATCTCAGGCTGATGAGGGCCGGCGAAAAGTCTCTCTTCTGACTACTGTACAGACCGATCAGCGTCTCTACCATCTCCATGCAGATCTTCTGAAAACCTTCCCACTGGTATCCTTCGGTATCATTGACCGTCATGATGCCTGGACCGAGTTGGACCAGTGGCCACTGACCCGCAGCAGCCCGGAATCGATGGTGGACTCCCTGCGGAGCCAGTTCAACCGGCATTCCAGGGGGCACTAAGGGCTCCCAGTATGGGTACCTTTCCTTCACCGCGGCGAAGAATTCCCCCAGCATGATCGGATAGTAGGGATCGACCTGGCGCCCGGCCACCGCGTCTAAGGCCCATCTCAGCTCAAAGATCGCCTCGGCTAGGGGCTTGTTCTGAAGTGCTCTGCTCACCGGCTTCGCTCCCCTGCTGACTGGTCAGGGCCTAGATGCTGCCACAGAGGGTGCGATGGGCGCCAGAAGCTGTGCCATTGGTTTGAACCTCGTCGAGGTTGCGCTGGTGGCCGGTGGCGAAGTTGTCGAGGCCGATGACGCGCTGGTCGAGCTTGAGCAGGGTCTCGAGCAGGTTGGAGCCGATGAAGCCGGCGACGCCGGTGATGAGCCAGGTCTTGGGGGCTGTCTGGAGCGCTGACTGAATGTTCTGGTAGGGGTTCAGCATGGCTGATCCGGTGGGGTTTAAAGGCGAGCATCCACTTCACTGGCCGGCAGTAATGGAATGGTCCGCCCCGCTCCTCCAACACACCCCGAGCGGGCACAATAAGCGATGATGAGAACCCATCGTCAACCAAGGTAGCGGAGCAGACCAATGACAGAGACTCACAAAGACCGGGCCATCACG
>NZ_NRRY01000132.1 GCF_016583905.1 Lamprobacter modestohalophilus
CACGCAGGAACACGGCCATGCCGAGGACTTCATGCTCGGGGTTCTCCTCGCCATAGAGCCCGATCTTGGCGGCGAGGTTGTACAGGGACTTAGCCTTGGGCTGGGCCTGAAACTCGACCACATAGGCGGGGCCTGAGTGGCCGTCGGGCGCGACCAAGCCATCGAGTCGGCGCTCGAGGCTTTTGAGGGTCAGCGAGCAGACCGTGTAGGCGCCTTCAAGCCGCAGTCCGCCGGTGAGCACCCGAAAGGCCTCGGGGCCGCTGCGCAGAAACAGATAGATCGGGTGGTCGGTCTTCATGATCGGCAGGATAGACGAAGACCAACGCGCTCGGATAGAGACAAAAACGTGGTCCGTCCCTGAAAAGCACTCGAGCTCATAGCGCGACGCTGGTCGTCCCGGCCGGGAAGCCGGGACCTAGCCCGACACAGGTGTCGACCAGCAGAACCAAGTCATGGACACGGCGAATCGGCTGTCCACGGTGAGCAAGAAAAGCCTTGAGCGCCTTTTCGCCAGCTTGCTGGCAATGGTAGACCGCCGTATCGAGATACGGAGGCGTGCCATCCAACAGGCGTAAGGCCGAAGCAAGATCACGTTCAGCCTTTTCGATCCACTCGCCAGCCCCGTTAGCGCCGGTGTTAGCCATAAAGGACTAACCCACGGGAGAGCACGTCGTGATCAAACGATGAAGCCACACCCGCCTTGCGGTTCGCTTCCGTCCGGGTTCGCACCACCAAGTCCACGGGAATGTTCACGCCATGCAAGGCATGGTAGGCCCGCCGTGCCAAACGATAGGCTGGCTCTGACTGGTCAGGCACAATCACGTACAAATCCAGGTCGCTGTCGCTGTCGGGCTCGCCCCAGACATAAGAACCAAACAGCACCACCTGCACGGGTGCGAGCGTGGCGACGATTCGATCCGTCACCTCCCGGATCTTGCTATCGATCGTGCGTTGCATCACGACATCTTCGTAGAAGAAACCAAGGGCCGAGTCTGAAAACTGAACGAAGAAACGTCAAGCACACGAAATGGAGGGAGCGGTGGCCGAAATCACCCCCTCCTCAGCGGCGCACAAACTGCGGCAGCTTAGACAGGTTCTTCCACGCCAGTGCGCTCAACGCCCCCAGGGGACCCGTACCCGGCGGGCCACCTAGGCCCTGCCGGCGCAGGATTTGATAATCCTCCCAGGACTTTTGGGCGATCTGCTTGAGGTTGCGGTTGCTCTTGCCACCCAGGCGCATGCGCACCAGTACCTCGGGCACATAGACCACCCTGCCCTGCCGATGCTCAGGTCCCTGCTCGTGCCGATCCCCCTGCCCATCCCCCGGCCCCTCCAACGGCCCCTCCAGCTGGCTGAGCACCCGCAGCATCAGGTCATAGTCCGCGGCGATGCGGTAGCCTGTATCGAACACGCCGACGCGCTCGTAGACTGAGCGGCGCAGAAACAGCGTCGGATGCGGTGGCATCCAGCCCCAGCGCAGCCGTTGCGGGCGAAAGGCGCCGGCGCGCCAATGGCGGATCACGCGGCGGGTGTCGTCCGCGGCCACATAGACCAAGTCGCCATAGAGCGCCTGCACCGCCGGATCAGCAAAGGCCCGCGCCACCCGCGCGAGCACCTCGGTGTCGGCATAGAGATCATCGCTATGCAGGATGCCGATCACCTCTCCAGTGGCCAGGGCGAGGCCCTTGTTGAGCCCAAAGTAGATGCCGCCGTCCGGCTCGCTGACCAGCACCCCGAGCTGATCACGCCGGCGCTGCAACCGCTCAAGGGTGCCATCCGTGCTGTCGCCGTCGATCACCAGATGCTCCCGATCGGCATGCGACTGAGCGGCCATCGCGTCGAGGCAATCGTCGATGGTTTGCACCGCGTTACACAGCGTTGTGATCACGGAAATCTTCATGCCAAGATCAACTCCTGAGTCCAGTCACGATTCACGATGACGACTGCGTTGAGAAAACCGTCGTGCCGATTCATGCCTCCGTCGTGCCGGCTCATGCCTCCGTCGTCCCGGCCGGGAAGCCGGGACCTAGGCCATGGATGGTGAGCGGGCAGCAACCTGCTGAGCTTTGGTGTTTGCTGCGAGGTTGCTTTCCCTGCACGGGATTCCGGCTTCCCGGCCGGAATGACGGGGGAG
>NZ_NRRY01000133.1 GCF_016583905.1 Lamprobacter modestohalophilus
GTGCTGGTGATTTTGATGCAGCAGGGGCGGCTGCCGCTGAATCCGGACGGCATCGCGGGCATGAGCTGGGATCTGGCGCTGCATACCACGGCGTCCTTCATCACCAATACCAACCAGCAGCACTACTCGGGGCAGGCGCAGCTGTCCTATTTCGCCCATCTGGTCGCCATCGTCAGTCTGCAGGTGATCACGCCGGCCGCAGGCGTCGCGGCGCTTGTCGCCATCCTGCGCACGGCCTTCGCGCGGCGTGAGGAGACCCCGACGACTGCGGACGGGGCGATATCCGTCGGTAACTTCCATGCCGATCTGGTCCGCGCCATTGTCCGGCTGATGCTGCCGGTAGCCTTCATCACCGCGCTGCTGCTCGCCTGGCAGGGGGTGCCCAACACGCTTGAAGGCGCCCAGACCGCCACCCCGCTCGATCCCAGCGCGGAGCTTGCCGAGCAGCGTATCCCGGTCGGCCCGGTGGCGCCCATGGTCGCGATCAAGCAGGTGGGCACCAACGGCGGCGGCTGGTATGGGCCGAACAGCTCCGTGCCGCTGGAGAACCCGACGCCGGTGTCCAATGTCGTCGAGACCGTCGCCATCGTGTTGATCCCGATGGCCTTGGTGTTCATGGCCGGTTATCTGACGGGCCGGCGTCGTCTGACGCTCCTGGTGATGGGCGTGATGCTGTCGATGTCGGTGGTCCTGACGGGCATCAACATTTGGTCGGAGAACCAACCCAACGCCTCCTTTGCCGGCCTCGCGGCCGAGGGTCCGAATTTGGAGGGCAAGGAGGTGCGCTTCGGCGCGACGGCCACGGCGCTTTGGGGCAGCTTCACCACCCAGACCTCCAATGGCTCGGTGAACGGCATGCACGATTCGTTCAATCCGCTGGGCGGCGCCGCGACGCTGATGGATATGTTCATCAACGCCACCTTCGGCGGGGTCGGCGTGGGGCTGATCAACTTCCTGCTGTTCCTGCTGCTCGCGGTCTTTCTCGGCAGCCTGATGGTAGGTCGCTCACCAGAGGTCTATGGCCGCGCGCTGGAGGCCAAGGAGATCAAACTGATCTGCATCGCGCTGCTGATTCAGCCGCTGCTGATCCTCGGACTGACCGCCACGGCGGTGGCGATTCCGGGCCTGGCGCAGAACTCCAACCCAGGGTTCCATGGCCTGAGCCAGGTGCTCTACGAATACACCTCCGCCTTCGCTAACAACGGTTCCGGCTTCGAGGGGTTGGGCGACGATACGCCCTGGTGGAACATCAGTTGCGCCGTGGCGCTGATCCTCGGGCGGTTTATTCCCATCCTGGCACCGCTGGCGTTGGCCGCCCACCTAGCGGGCAAGCGCGTCGCGCCCACCACCTCGGGCAGCCTGGCCGTGGAGACGCCCACCTTCGCCGTGCTGACCCTGGGGGTGATTCTGATGTTCGCCCTGCTCAGCTTCTTCCCGGTCCTGGCCCTCGGCCCGTTCGCCGAGTTCCTGTCGTTGGCGAACTGATGCCTTGGAGAACACATCATGAAACAACAACGCAAGGCATCGAAACTTCTGACGACCGAGACCCTGGCCCGCTTGGCGGTTGAGTCGCTGCGGCGGCTCGACCCGCGCTGGCTGGCGCGCAATCCGGTGATGTTCGTGGTCGGGGTCGGCACCCTGGTGACCCTGTGGCTGACGGGCGACGCGCTGCTGGCCGGTCGTCCCTGGGGCTTCGATCTGGCGATCAGCCTCGTGCTGCTGTTCACCCTGCTCTTTGCCAATGCCGCCGAGGCCCTGGCGGAGGCGCGGGGCCGGGCACAAGCGGAGAGCCTGCGCTCCACTCGAGAGCAGCTCGTGGCCCGGCGTGTGCGGGGGAAGGGGTTCGGGAATGGCTCTGGCCAGGGCGACGATGAGGAGCAGGTGCCGGCCACGGCCCTGCGTCGCGGCGACTGGGTGCGGGTGCTGGCGGGAGAGCTGATTCCCGCCGACGGTGAGATCGTCGAAGGGGCCGCCAGCATCAACGAGTCGGCGGTCACCGGCGAATCGGCGCCGGTGCTGCGCGAGGCCGGTACCGACAACAGCGGCGTCAGCGCCGGCACCAAGCTGCTGACCGACAGCATCCTGGTCGAAGTGACGGTGGAGTCGGGCCAGTCACTGCTCGATCGCATGATCGCGCTGGTGGAGAGCGCCAAGCGGCAGAAGACGCCCAACGAGATCGCGCTCACGGTGCTGCTGGCCGCGCTCACCATGGTGTTCCTGATCGTGGTGGCGACCCTGGTGCCTTTTGCCCTGTTCGTCGGTGGCGAGGTCTCGGTGCCGGTCTTGGTCGCGCTGCTGGTCTGCCTGATCCCCACCACCATCGGCGGGCTGCTGCCGGCCATCGGCATCGCCGGCATGGATCGGGCCATGCGCGCCAACCTGGTCGCCAAGTCGGGCAAGGCGGTGGAGGTGGCCGGCAACATCGACACCCTGCTGCTGGACAAGACCGGCACCATCACCCACGGCGACCGCCAGGCCAGCGACTTCCTGCCGCTGACCAAGGTCGCGCCGGAGCGGCTGCGGGATGCGGCCATGCTCGCCTCGCTGGCCGACCCCACGCCGGAGGGCAAATCCATCGTCGCGCTGGCGCGAGATCGCGGCGCGACGGTCGCGGCCGACCCCGAGGCGCGCGTCCTGGCGTTTTCCGCCAAGACCCGCCTCTCCGGCATCGACCAGCCCGACGGCCGGCGTATCCGCAAGGGTGCGCCGGATGCCATCCGCCGCTTCGTCACCGAGAACGGTGGCGCCTATCCCGACGAGACCACCGCGCTGGTGGAGCGCGTGGCGCGAGGCGGCGCGACGCCGTTGGTGGTCGCGGAGGACGACCGGGTGCTCG
>NZ_NRRY01000134.1 GCF_016583905.1 Lamprobacter modestohalophilus
TGATCGAAACCTGCCGCAAACGCGGGCATCTGCCTTGGCCCTATCTGGCCGCCGTCATCACTGAGCGACGCGCTGGCCGCACGGCTCCAGCGTTGCCGGCTCCAATGGCGGGTGTCTGAACGACTACGCCCTGATCAGAGAGGGATCACCACCGCGCGCTTCCTTTCGACTCAGGGGCACGTTCAGGCGATTGACTGAATCCCCTTCTTCTCGATGACGGTCAGCAGCCGAAGCGCTGGCCCGCCGGGACGCTTGACGCCGCGTTCCCAGTCGGAGACCAAGTTCTTGCTGACATTGAGGTAACGCGCAAAAACGGGCTGAGAAAGATGCTCGCGCTCACGCAGGGCGCGGATGGCTTCGGGAGAGAGGGGCTCAACCGGCGTCAGACAAGCGTCATCGAATTCGCGCATAGTCTGCTTGTCGATGGCGCCCACCTCTTGGAGGGCTTCCATGGTTTCATGGATCGAGGCCATCGCGTCGCTACGATACTGTTTCGCCATCCTGTTCAACCTCCGAGAATTGCCCGTTCTGGATCAGCGCAGCGAGTTGCTCGTCCGTCAGTTCAAGGACGTGCCGCGCCGCCTTCTTGAAGGCCGCTTCTTCCTCGTTGCCGATGTTGGCCTGCTGGCTCTTGGCGAATCCGTAGATGAAGAAGGCGCGATGCGTCTGGCGGTAAAAGATCAGGGTCCGGTAGCCTCCTGCTCAGCGGATGTCAATGGCGGCAAACCGCGACATGTTTGCGTCCCAAGCCCAGGCCGCCCGATGCCCTCATTAGTCAACGCAGGGGCGTGCAGATGGACAAGAACCCGGCTCAATTCCGCAACGTCGCCCCCTATGGGCACAGTGATCTCGATGCCTATCGGCTGACTGCTAGCGCTGTAGTCTACCAGCAGTCCAGAAACAGCCTGTCCAACATATCCGCTTTTGTCGCCCCATGCGCGGGGAACAGGTTAGAGGAATCGCCGCCCAAGTGGACATCGCTCTCCGCAACGCTCCGCTTCCCTCCTGCCACCCGCCGGATAGGCCGCCTCCATTATCTCCAGCGCTGTCATGCTTGGCTCGCTTCTGCATCATCGAGCACGTCATCCGGCAACGACACCGCATAGACATGGGTATTCTTACCCTGGATCTTGCGCTGCAGCCGATGCTTGTCGCCGCTGCCCTTGACCAGCCAGCCGGCCCTGCCAGGGCGATCAAGCCTCGCTTCAGATCCTGCCCGCTCAGTGCCTCACGCAGGCCACTGGCCAGAAAGAGATAGGTCACCTGCCCAGTCGCTGGGTCCTCCTCGGTATAACCGGCTCGCTCGCGGATCGGGTGCGCTGAGGTCGCATGGCGCGGCGCGAAACGGCTCTCGCCATGGCGCTCGATGAAGCTGCGCACCGACTCCAGGATCTGCCGATCCTCGGTCTGCCCGCTGCCCTGCTCGCTCTGCCACAGCTGGTAGGCATCCAGCACCGCGTCAGCCGCGCTTCCCGCCGGCCAGCCGGTGATGCCTGCCGCCGTCGCCAACTCACCGGCGGTACCGATCAGGGCCAGCTGCTTGGCAACCCGTGCCGCCTGTCCATGGGTGACCGACATGCACGCCATCAGATGCAGCACGGCCTTGGACAGGGAAAAAACAGCAAAGAGGGGCAGCGATCAGCGTCGCCTGCGGTGGACAGACGCGAGGAGGTCTTGGCGCCGAGTGTCGCGCGTGAGTGGCGGACACAGAGGCGTTGCTGCGTCAGGATCGGTTTGGGGCGACCCCGGACGATGAGGCCAATCGGCTTGGGATGGACGTTGGTGACTCCGAGGGAGTCTTCTGCACGAGGCAGCGAATGGCTACGTTGATGGCGAGCGACCAGCGGCTTCACCCTGCCGCACGGGTATGGGGGAAACGCTAGTGCTTTGCTGTGAAAATCCTGATACCGACCAGCCAATCAAGCCGCGAGTGGCTTCCCGGTATAGGTCCAGCGAAACGGCTTGGCCAGCTTGTCGTTGAAGAAATCAATGAAGTTGGCGAGTTTCTCATGAAGATCATCGACCGAGAGGAAGTTACCGCGGCGGATCACTTTGCGCGCCAAGATGGAGAACCACATCTCGATCTGGTTCAGCCAAGAGGCATGCTTGGGCG
>NZ_NRRY01000135.1 GCF_016583905.1 Lamprobacter modestohalophilus
CTTGCGTCGACAGCTCAGCCGTCGCTTTGGCCCGTTACCACGCTGGGCCGCGCAGCGCATCAGCGCAGCCTCTGAAGCGCAGCTCGACACCTGGCTGGATGACATTTTCGATGCGACCAGCGTCAAGCATTTGCTCGGCGATAAGGGCGAGCGCCATTGAAAAGAACATGTTCGTGAGGCGATCACGTTTGATGTCGTGGCATGTCCTCCGTGATGCCGGCCACTGCTCCCCCGTCATTCCGGCCACCCCCCCTCCGTCTGCTGACCTACAAATCCCAGCACGAAGCGCTCACCGCTTGGACCCTTGATGAGCTGATCGGCCACTACGTCAACTACCGCAAGCTCAGGCTGAGCCCCGACGGTAAGCGCCACCGGCCAAACGCCTTCGGCCTCTACGCCGTCGCCACCCGCTGTCCCAAGGCACTGCAGCGCGAGCACCCACTGACCCCAACCGCCTGGGAAGGCGTTTATGAGCTCCCCTGGGGCGGACAGCCGGTGCGCCTGATCGTCCTGAACGCCATCGCCAAGCATCCGCGCAACGCGCCCTGGGAACTCTTTGCCAGCGAGCAAGATCGCATCCGCCAAGGGCTGATCCACTACCGCGCTCGCCATCCGCATCCAAGTCGGGGTGGACACTGGGAACTGCTCGAACGCATGCACCTCATCTATCAACGGGAGAATCTTGAGATGGCCTACACGATGGAAGACTTTCTCCGCGAGACCCATGAACTGGTGCTCGCCAACATGACTCCAGAAGAGCGGCTTAAGGGGCTTGAACCTGAAGAGCGTCTCAAGGGGCTTGATCCGGACGAAATACTTCAGCGCTATGATCCCGAGGAACGCCTCAAGGGGCTCGAACCTGAAGAGCGCCTCAAGGGGCTTGATCCTGCCGCCATCGAAGCCTGGTTAGCCAAGCAGCGCAGGGACCATTAGAGGCTATGGCGCGGCAACCTCTTCCAAGGCGCTGAGGCCGGCCCCGACGGCGCTGGTGCCCAGCACCTGGAGATCGGCTTCCCGATCGCCTCCCTCCAAGCCCTGGTCATCACCCATGTGCACATCGACCACGTCGGACGGCTGCCCTATCTGCTCGCCGCCGGCTACCGCGGCCCCATCCTCTGCAGTCCCGCCTCTGCCGAGCTGCTGCCGATGGTGCTCGAAGACGCCCTCAAGGTCGGCTTCACCCGCAAGCCGCGGATGGGGACCGCTTAGCGCCGAGCGCGACCGCTGACGGCGTCGCGCCGAGCACCGCCAGTGGCGTCGTGCGGCCACAGCAGACCGCGCAGCGCGTCGTCTTCTCCGGCGACCTCGGCGCCCCGCGCCACGACATCCTCTTCGTCGGCTACCAGGCGGCCGGCACCCCCGGGCGCGACATCCAGCGCTATGGACCACGCGGCGGCTACGTGCAGCTCGACGGCCAGCGCTACCCCATCCGCGCCCAGGTGCACCGCATCGGCGGCTACTCCGCGCATGCGGACCAGCAGGATCTGATCGACTTCGTCAGCGGGATTTCGACCCCACCAAGGGAGATCCGCCTCGTGCATGGGGATGCGGGGGCGAAGGCGGCGCTGCAGGGGATGCTCAAGGCAAGACTGCCGGGGACGCAGGTGGTGATTCCTTGAACGCCTGGGAGCACGAGGCCGGGGCCATCGACACCGAGCGCTCGCTCGGTTTTTTCGTGTTTGGACTCAGGTTTTGATGCATCTCTCTAAGCCGCCGCAGTTTGTGCGGCGATGAGGCGTTGGTCTTTGCGGTGCTTGGCCCGTCCGTCATTCCGGCCACTTTCCCACCCGTCATTTTAACCACTCCAGGTTGCTATCACTTTCTGCTAGCATCGACAGCATAAAGAACAGGCACCGCAAAACGCTGGAAGCCATCTTTCGCACCCCGACCAGTGCCTCGATCGTGTTTGCCGACATCGAGGCGCTGGTCGTGCACCTGGGTGGCGCGGTATTGGAGCGAGAAGGATCGCGGGTCAAGCTCGTGCTGCAGGGCATCCAGTGGCGCTGTCACCGCCCGCATCCGGGTAAGGAAGCCAAACGATACCAGGTCGAAGAAGCCCGCGTGTTCCTGCGGCGGGCAGGAGTCGAGCCATGAACAGCATGACCTACAAGGGCTATACGGCCCGCATCGTATTCGATGAACGCGACGATATCTTTACCGGTCGGGTACTGGGTGTGCGTGACATCATCAGTTTTCACGCAGATTCGGTGGCCGAGCTGCGCGCTGCGTTTACCGGAGCGCTCGACGACTACCTGGCCGACTGCGCCGAACAGGGCATCCGCCCGGAAAAACCGGCGTCTGGAAAGATCATGCTGCGGATTCGTCCGGAAGTACACGCCGCTGCCACCCTTGCAGCACAGACTGCCGGCAAAAGTCTGAATCAGTGGGCTGAAGAAGCATTCGAACGCGCAGCGCAGGCGTAGCCGGACATCGGGCTGGCGCGCGAACAGCTGGGTTGGGAGCCAACGATTGCGCTGCGAGAGGGGCTGCGGCCGACGATTGCCTATTTCGAGGGGCTGCTGTCTTCTTCCGTCGGATAATCCGGCCACTTCCCCCCTCCGTCATTCCGGCCGCTATCTCGCTCGTCATTCCGGTCACTCTCCCCCGTCATTCCGGCCGGGAAGCCGGAATCCCGTGCAGGGAAAGCAACCTCGCAGCAAACACCAAAGCTCAGCAGGTTGCTGCCCGCTCACCATCCATGGCCTAGGTCCCGGCTTCCCGGCCGG
>NZ_NRRY01000136.1 GCF_016583905.1 Lamprobacter modestohalophilus
GCGAGCTGATCGAGCGACTCAAGCAGGGCAAGGTCTACATCCCTGAACAGGCCCGCGCGGCACTCGATGGGTTTTTCAGTCCGACCAATCTGTCGGCCCTGCGCGAGCTGACCTTGCAGACGGTGGCCGAGCGCATCGACCGCGATGTGCGTGAGGTCATGCGCACGCAGGGGATCGCCGGACCCTGGCCGGTGCGCGCGCGCATCGTTGTTGCCGTCGATGGCGTCGGTAACGGTGACGAGCTAGTGCGTCTTGGCCGGCGTCTCGCCGAGCGGCGTCGGGCACCCTGGAGCGTCGTGTTCGTCGATCGCGGTGACATCGGCCCCGAACAGCAGGCCGGTGTCGAGCGCACCTTCGAGCTGGCCGCGCGTTTAGGCGGCGAACCCGTGACCCTGCGCGGCCACGATCCCGTGGAGGAGTTGATCGCCTTCGCGCGCGACCACAACGCCACCACGCTGGTGGTGGGGCGCAGTCGGCACCGACCCTGGGCGGGATGGTTTGGCTCGACCTTGAGTCAACGCCTGTTGCGTCAGGCCGAGGAGTTCGAGATAACCTTCGTCGCCTCACGTTCCGCCCGCGTGCGCCGTCGGCGGCGCTGGCTCCGGCGACTTGAGCCCGCGCGTGACTATGTCCTGTTACTGGCCGTGGTGGCAGCGGCGACCGGGATGGCCGCTGTCATCGAGCCGCTGGTTCCCTTGCCCAGCTTGTCGCTGGTCTTCCTGACCGCCGTGTTGCTGGTCGCGGTACGCACGGCCATGCGCCCGGCACTGATCACCGCAGTCCTGAGCGCTGCCGCTTACAACTTCTTCTTTACCGAGCCGCGTTACACCTTTGCCATGCATCACACGCATGAGCTGGTGACCGTCGGCTTTTTTCTGATCATGGGCTTGATCGGCGGCCAGTTGGCCGGTCGCCTGCGCCACCAGGTGCTCGCGCTGCGCGGCACCAATGAACAGACGCAACGGCTGCTGTCCTTGAGCCGCCGACTGGCGGCCGCGGTCGACCTCGCGACGGTCCATCGCGAGGCGACCCTGGCCATCGCCGAGCATCTGCACGTTCCGGTCGTGCTGCTCGCACCCAGTGATAGTGGTCAGTTGGCACAGGCGGCCTCCTCACAGGACGAGCTGGCGCTCAATGACAAGGCCTGGTCGGCGGCACAATGGGCATTCGATCATCGGCAACCGAGCGGCTTTCAAACCCAAACCCTCTCGGCGATCGATTGGCGCTTTCTGCCCCTGGCCATCGACCAGGACTGCTTCGGTGTGCTCGGTGTCCATCAACCAAGCCAGGGCTTCCAGAGTGAGCAACTCGCCGCCATCGATGCTCTCACCACGCAGGTGACCATGGCCATGGCGCGTACCCGCCTGGCCACCACCCTGGAGCAGGCCAAGGTCGCGGAAGAGACCGAGCGCTTGCGTTCGGCATTGTTGTCATCGGTGTCCCACGACTTGCGCACCCCGCTGGCGTCGATGATCGGCGCGGCCAGCAGCTTGCGTTCGTTGGACGAAGCGCTCTCCACCAAGGACAGACAAGAGCTGCTGGATTCTGTCATCAGTGAAGGCGAGCGGCTCAACCGCTACATCCAGAATCTGCTCGACATGACGCGGCTCGGACATGGCACACTGAAACTGGAGCGGGATTGGATCGGCATCGACGATATCCTCAACTCGGCGCTGCGCCGCACCCGCGAGCTGCTGAGCCCGTGTCGTCTGGTCAGGAACATCGAGCCGGGCCTGCCGCTGCTCTATGTGCATCCGGCATTGATCGAGCAGGCGCTGGTCAATGTCATCGAAAACGCGGCAAAATTCTCACCTGATGGCGGCGAAGTGCGGGTGGCGGCAACGCGGGAGGGCGCCGAGCTGCTGATCACCGTCGCGGATGAAGGACCGGGCATTCCGCCCGATCAACGCGAACAGGTATTCAATATGTTCTTCACCGGCGGCGAAGGCGATCGGGGCAAGCATGGCAGCGGACTGGGGCTGGCCATCTGCAGCGGCATGATCGGCGCCCATGGCGGGCGCATCGAGGCGCTTCCAGGACCGGGCGGTCGGGGCACCAGCATCGCCATCCATCTGCCGCTGATC
>NZ_NRRY01000137.1 GCF_016583905.1 Lamprobacter modestohalophilus
CAGGATTGCAGTCTGGGGCCATCGGCCCCAGAGCCTGACGCCTGACGACGTCTCTCTCTGAATCTGCCGCCGTTTTCACCTCGTTCCCCCTTGCTCCGCCCGGAGCAATGCGTACAGGATGCCGAGCAGGTATCGCAATCAGCTCGCCGATTTCCCCAATCCCCAGCAGGTACCACCTGGTGCCAGCGAGCAGGATCGTCTTCAGCGACTTGGCGCAGACCTCTGCGCGCCGATCCTCCTATCAGCCCGACACTAGGGTTTCCCGTGACCGACATAGCCACCTCCACCGATCTGACCATCGCCCGCTATGGCGCCGATGCCGAGCCGTTCTTCGCCGCGACGGTCGACGTCGACATGTCGCCGCTCTATGCGCCGTTTCTGGCCAAGCTGGCGCCCGGTGCGGCGATTCTCGACGCTGGCTGCGGTTCCGGTCGCGATGCCCGTGCGTTTCGGGAGCAGGGTTATGCCGTCACGGCCATTGAGCCGTCACCGCCGCTGGCGCGCCTGGCCGAGATACACACAGGACTGCCGGTCGAGGTGAAGCGCTTCCAGGCGATCGACTGGTGCGAGCGCTTCGATGGCATCTGGGTCTGCGCGAGCCTGCTGCATGTGCCGCTGGCCGAGCTGCCCGTTGTGCTGCAACGTCTCGCGCGGGCGCTGCGCCCCGAGGGTGTGCTCTACGTCTCGTTCAAGTATGGACACGGCGAGCGCGACAGCGGCGGCCGTCACTTCACCGACCTGAATGAGACCGCGCTGGCCGAGCTGCTCGACAGCGTGCCCGAGCTGACGCTGCTGGAGACCTGGACCACGGCTGACCGGCGCTCCTGGCGCGAAGCCGAGCAGTGGCTCAATGCGCTGCTGCGATTAACGCCACTGGGATGACAGACAATAGGGTCGCTGCCAGCCTGGCTGGTCTGCGCGTGAGGCGCCCGGAGTTGCACCTCATGCCGCGCGATCTGGCTCACAGCACTCCCCATCTGCGATGGGATGGAGCGCTCGTCTCCGCCGCTAATCGCCGACCTGCTCCAAGGCCGCAATGATCGCGGCCGGCTCCATGCGTTTGCGATAATCGACGTCGGCAAACGCAGCGCGAATCACGCCGTCACCATCGATCACAAAGGTTGCCGGCACCGGCAACACCCGCCGATCGGGGCCGTTGTACTCGGCCAGGTCCAAGCCGAGACGCTCACGGTAGACGGCATCCAGATCGGCAGGGACCTCGAAGTAGAGGTCATAGGCTTGCATCACCCGATCATCCAGGTCGCTCAAGACCTCGAACGCATAGCCGTCGTCCTCGACCTGCTCACGGGATTTGTCCGGCAATTGCGGCGTGACCGCGACGAGCTGCGCACCCCGAGCCTCGATCTCGGGCAGGGATTGCTGCAGCGCGCGCAGCTGCAGGTTGCAGTAGGGGCACCAGGCACCACGATAGAAGGTCAGCACCACCGGCCCTTCGGCGAGCAGATCGGAGAGCCGCACGCGCTCACCAAAGGCGTTCGGCAGGCTGAAGTCGGGCGCCTGAGTGCCGACCGCCAGTCCTGGCTCTGGCATTGCAGTCGCCAGATCCTCAGCGGCCCGTTGCATGATGGCCCGATCGGCCGCATCGAGCTTGGGTCCGCCGGTCTTGGCGCGTTCCGCCTGAAAGGCGTCCAGTGCCTGTTGATAGCTGGGCAGGGGCGCCTCGGTCGCGGTCTCGGCTTGCGCGGCTGACGCCAAAAGCAGTGAGGAGGAGATTAGCGCGATCAGGGGTAAGGATTGCTTCTGCATGATGGTCTCTCGAGAAGGGGTGACAGCCAGAGGGCGATGGTTGCGCAAGCGGATCGAGCCTGGTCGATGATTGCGCACGCAGGTCAAGGTTGGTTGCGACGAACTGACCCCTTAAGACCGGTGTGATGGCCGAGTTCTTTCAACCGAATTGGTCAATCTTTCAACCGGGCTTTCAATTCAGTCAGTCCTCTCGATGCTGAGTCTGCGCATGCTCCTGCTTTCGGTGCAGC
>NZ_NRRY01000138.1 GCF_016583905.1 Lamprobacter modestohalophilus
CGACGCCGGAGGTCTCGGCCCGATAGAGCTGCATGCCACCGACACCGAGCAGCGGCAGGATCGCCACCGCGAGCACGATCACGCCCATGCCCCCGAGCCATTGGATCTGCTGGCGATGGTAGAGGATCGATCGCGGCAAGCTGTCGATGCCTTCGATCACCGTCGCCCCAGTGGTGGTGAATCCAGAGATGGATTCGAACACCGCATCGGTGACGCCCCAATCCAGGCCGAGGATGAACGGCAGCGCGCCCAGCATACCAAGCACCGCCCAGAACAGGGTGACGATCAAGAAGCCATCGCGCACCGAGAGCTGCTCGCGCTCACGCAGGTTCGGCAGCCAGAGGATCAGGCCCGCACTCGCGGTGAAGGCTAAGGACAGCGCGAAGGCGGGCCACTGTTCGTCGGCGTACCAGAGCGAGACCAGGATAGAGGGTAAGAAGCTGATGCTATAGAGCAGCAACAAGATACCGAACAAGCGCACGATGGCTCGCCAATGCATGCGGGGATCGTCTCCTTGGATCTTGAGTCAACGGACAGAGTCAATGGGAAATGCGGTTCGAGCGCCGGCACTCGGCGTGCGCCGCTAGAAAAAGGTCACGCCGACCTGGAACAGCTTCTCGACCTCGGCCACCCGCAGACGGTCCTGCAAGAAGAGAATCACATGATCCTCGGATTCGATGATCGTGTCGCGGTGGGCAATCAACACCTGATCGCCACGCACGATGGCGCCGATGCTGGCACCCTTGGGCAGATTGATCGCCTCAATTGCCCGTCCGACCACCTTCGACGAGCTTTGGTCCCCGTGAGCGATGGCTTCGATCGCCTCGGCGGCGCCGCGGCGCAACGAATGCACCATCACCACATCGCCGCGACGCACGTGCTTGAGTAGGGTGCCAATCGTAGCCTGTTGCGGTGAGATCGCGACATCGATCGGGCCACTCTGCACTAAGTCCACATAGGCCGCGCGGTTGATCAGCGCCATCGCCTTGCGTGCGCCGAGACGCTTCGCGAGCATGGCTGAGAGGATATTGGCCTCGTCGTCATCGGTGACGGCGCAGAAGACATCGGTGTCCTCGATATTCTCTTCCAACAACAGTTCCTCGTCGGCGGCATCGCCATGCAGCACGATGGTGCGCTCGAGCGACTCGGCGATCTGCTTGCAGCGCTCGAGATTACTCTCGATCACCTTGACCCGATAATCACGCTCTGTCACGCGGGCAAGGCGGGTGCCGATATTGCCACCGCCGGCGAAGATCAGCCGCTTGTAGGGCTTATCCAGTCGCCGCAGCTCGCCCATCACCGAGCGAATGTGCTTAGGCGCGGCGACGAAGAAGACCTCATCATCGGCCTCGATGACGGTATCGCCCTCGGGTTGAATGGCCCGATCCTGGCGGTAGATCGCCGCCACCCGCGCCTCGACATGCGGCATGTGATCGTAGAGGGCGCGCAGCTCTTGGCCGACTAATGGGCCACCGTAGTAGGCGCGCACCGCCACCAGCCGCACCCGACCATTGGCGAAATCGGTCACCTGCAACGCGCCGGGGGTTTGGATCAGGCGCAGGGTGTAGTCGGTCACCAGCTGCTCAGGGCTGATGGTGACGTCCACATGGAAGGCATCGCCGCCGAACAAGGCCTGATGATGATCGAGGAAGCCCTGAGCGCGCACCCGAGCGATCTTGGTCGGCGTATGAAACAGCGTGTAGGCGACCTGGCAGGCGACCATATTGGTTTCATCACTGTTGGTCACCGCGATGATCATCTCGGCATCCTCGCCACCCGCGCGCAAGAGCACATCGGGCTGAGCGCCATGCCCCTGCAGTGTACGCAGGTCAAAGCGGTCGGCGAGCTCGCGCAGACGCCGTGCGTCGGTATCGACCACGGTGATGTCGTTGGCCTCGCTGACCAGGTTCGCAGCCACCGAGGTGCCCACCTGGCCAGCGCCGAGGATGATGATCTTCATAGCGCTTTATGCATTCCTGATAGCCCAGGCCT
>NZ_NRRY01000139.1 GCF_016583905.1 Lamprobacter modestohalophilus
GATCACAGACTGGGCGCTGCCAAGATCACTGTGGCAGCAGGCCTTCGGCTTTGGCCTCGGCGGTGAGTTGGTCGAACTCGGCCCTGAGGGCGTCGTATTCGGCGCGCTTGCGTTGGATGAAGCGGGCGGTGATGCGGGCCTTGGTGTCGATGCCTTCTGGGGTGAGCAGGTAGGCGTAGGCGCTTTTGTTCTTGCTGTTGCGAAAGTGCTCGGCTTTGAGCAGTCCGCGCTCGATGAGGGCGCGCACGACGTAATCGGTGCGTCCGACGCTGATGCCGATGGCCTGTGAGAGCTGCAGTTGGGTCTGCTTGGGGTTGGCCTGGAGTTGGCGCAGGACGAGGAAGGTGAGGTCTTCGTTCACCGGATGCTGGGTCCGTCAGATCAAGGTTGCGGGCAGGCTTCCGCACGCCCCTGTCATATCGGCAAGGGCGGAGGCGGTGATCGGGTTGTGCTTGCGCTGAGGTGTTCAGCTGTGAAGACGGCGAGTATGAGAACAGCTGGCGGCGGCTGGGTCAAGGGTTGGTTGGGGTTTGCGCGCTCGCCACAGCCGCGCCTCGGCCTGTTCCCAAGTCTCGCCGGGGCGTGCGTGGCGCTTCACATCGGAGCGCGTGAGCTTAGGTTGGCGGCCAGGGCGCGGGTTGGACGGCTTGTTCGGTGCTTGCTGCTTGGTTGCCGGGTCCATGGCCTGGTTTCCGGCTTCGAGGACGGAATGGCCGCGATCACTGCGGGAGCAGGCATTCGGCTTCTGCCTCGGCGGTGAGTTGGTCTAGCAACAGTTGCCTTCGCGGCGCAGCTCAGCGGATCGCCGCGCCTCAGTGGAAAATCGTCTCCGGCGTCTCGGCGCTGAGGATGCGTTCTGACCAGGCCTCCAGTTGCTCAGGCTCTGCCGATTCAATGCGCGTGCGGTAGTGCGCAACCGCTTCTGCACCGAACTTCTTATTCACCAGGCGTAGCAGGATGTGGGCTTCGCCCTGCTGGACACCCAGCTGGACACCCTTCTCAATCCCCGCTTGTTCGACGGTCGTCACATACGGCATACGCTGTTGCTCCTCGTAGGCATAGAGTGTTTGGCGAAAGTCGGCTTCCAGCGCCTTGGGCAGGCGGATCATCCAGTCGATGAGCCGGAACAGTTCGAGTATCCGTGCCTGCTCATAACCGCGCTCGTACATCAGGCGGATGAGGCGGAACTTCCAGCCCTTGAGCGTCTCGGCATCATCGGTGACCTTAGCGCGGATCTGTGCCATGACCACCAGGGCGAAGACGTTGTCGCTGGCTTCCAGCTCAGCCCAGCGCTCGGGCTCGGCATAGTCCAACAGTTTGACCATCGGAAAGCGGAAGTCAACGCGGCAGTCCCAGAGCCTGGTGCCGTAGTGCTGCGGGCGAAAGCCTTGGTCTGTGTCGGCGAGCACCGCGAGGCTGGCCACCGGCACTTGGTAGCGATCGCGGATCTTGTAGTGATAGGTATACATGCGCTCGGCAAAGGCGGTTTCCGCTTCGCCTTGCACCTCGACATGGATCAGCACCCAGACCGCAGTGCCATCGCGCAGGGTGACACCAACCAGCTTGTCGGCATAGCGCTTGGTGGTCTTGGCTTCACGCACCAGTTGCTGGAATTCCTTGTCGAGAAACTGCACCCCTTGTGACCAGTCGATCTCGGCATGCACGGTCGGGAACAGCAGCGCGAGGAACTCTGGGAAGAAGCGCTCTAGGGCCTCTTTCCAGGGACTGTCATCGTCGCGCTTGGGCGATGCGGTCTTGGCGCTGTGATTGTCGGTTGGCATGCCGGGAGGGTTTAAATACAATACCGTTCAATGGCACAGCACGATGCTCTCCTCGAAGGATTTGGTCGGCTGAGGAGGATGTCGGTGGTGCGCACGCTTCTTGGGCCATTTGCTCATCTTTTGTTTGATGACGCGGGGATTGATCCGGTGACGACGCGGCGGGATGGTTTCCTCGGCGACTTCCTGC
>NZ_NRRY01000140.1 GCF_016583905.1 Lamprobacter modestohalophilus
GATGGAGTTGCTCGTACACCACTGTAGTGCCCCGGAGCGGCGTTTGGGTAACCAAGGGTCGTGAGTTTCGTGGGTGCAAAACCGCAGGCCGCAGCGCAAGCGAACCTAGAGGTAGCCTCGTCACTTAATCGAAGAAGCCGACCCTGTGGTCAGAAGGGGAAGGCCGCCGCCGGTGGGAAGAGACAACGAGAGCGTCCCATCGATTCTTCCGGGGTAGCAGGGGTGGCATGTGGTGGAAGTTGATCGGTCCCAGTGCGGGAGACCCGTGACGGTGGCGGCGCAGAACCGTCAACCGTGCCGTATAAGGCGAGTCCGAAGTCGACGCGGGCCATCACGGGAGTCGGAGGGGCTCATAGTACCGTTTGAGGGCCTGGGACAACATAACCCGGCCCGAGGAAAGGAGCCCTACTTTGTGCACGCAACCAACGCGCGGAGGATCAGGAGATTGCGGCCATGTCGCTAACAACTCCCACATCGATCAGGACGTTGCAGCGGAAGCTCTACGCCAAGGCCAAGCAAGAGCCGGCGTTCCGCTTCTATGCCTTGTACGACAAACTCTATCGGGCGGACATTCTGAGTCATGCCTATGAGCGCGTCCGCGCCAATCGCGGGGCACCGGGGATTGATGGTGTCACGTTCAAGGCGATCGAGGCAGGAATCGGAAAAGACGCCTACTTGGCAAGACTGCGTGAGGAACTGGAGCAGAAGACGTATCGCGCGGATGGCGTGCGTCGGGTCTGGATACCCAAGCCGGATGGCAGCGAGCGCCCATTAGGGATTCCCACGATCCGGGATCGGATCGTGCAGATGGCGTTCAAGCTGGTGGTGGAGCCGATCTTCGAGGCGGACTTCTGCGAGCACTCGTATGGATTCCGCCCGCAGCGCTCGGCCCATGATGCGATCGATGCGATTGCCGAGGCCCTCTTTCGGGGGCACACCCAAGTCATCGATGCGGATTTATCGAAATACTTCGACACGATTCCCCATGCCAAGCTCATGGCCGTGGTGGCTGAACGCATTGTCGATGGTCCCGTGTTGGGACTCATCCGGCAATGGCTGAAAGCCCCGGTCATTGAGGAAGACGAGCAAGGCAAGCGCCGTCCCACGGGCGGAAAAGGGAATCGACGGGGAACCCCGCAGGGCGGCGTCGCCTCACCCCTGTTGGCAAACCTGTATCTGCATCTCCTGGACCGGATCTGGGTGCGGCACGACTTGGAGCGTCGACTCGGCGCACGGCTGGTGCGCTATGCCGACGATGCGGTGATCCTCTGTCGCCACGGCACCGAGAAGCCCATGGCCGTCTTTACGGCGGTCCTCGAGAAGTTGGACCTCACGCTCAACGTGCAGAAAACCCATGTGGTCGATGCGCGCGCCGACGGGTTCGACTTTCTGGGGTTTCGGATTGCCTGGCGAACGAGCCGTCGCAGCGGCAAGGGTTACCCGCACGTGGAGCCATCGAAACGGGCCGAGCAACGCATCAAGGACCGGGTCACGGAACTGACCGCGCGTCGCCGAACCCCGGTGGCGCTCAGGGACATGATCGGCGAGGTCAATCAAGCCCTCAGGGGCTGGTCAGGCTACTTCCACTATCGCAACTGCTCAAGGGTTCTTGGTCGGGTAAAAACGCATGCCGAGGAGCGGATGCGCACGCAACTGCGTCGCCGCCACAAGCTCCAGAGCCGGGCGCAAGGATACACCCGCTTTCCCAATGCGCATGTCTACGACCACCTTGGATTGTTCAAAGTCCCAACCACCGCAGGCTGGACATCGGCGCATGCCTCGGCGTGAAGCACATCGGAAAGCCGTGTACGGGAGAACTGTATGCACGGTTTGATGAGGGAGGGCTGGTATCCCATGACTAGGATTCGGCTATTGAGGCACCGCCAAACGAAAGGGGCGGAAACAGATAGGCCGGGTCTACGGGCGCGGGATGCCTGCTCTCTACTCTACC
>NZ_NRRY01000141.1 GCF_016583905.1 Lamprobacter modestohalophilus
TCTCCAGCAGGCTACCACTCAGGCGCACCGTCACCTCGACTGTCACTTCGTCACCCGAACGCCGGATCACTTGCGCCATCACCACCACCTCACTGTCTGCTTCATCAGGAGGTTATAGCGTACTCCTCAAGGCGACATCATTACAAGGCTGCACCCGTGCAAACTATGAATTCGAAGACATTATCTGCGGCTGCGATGACATTGATTTGATTGCACCCAGGCCGCGAGGCACCGAAACAGCCATACAGCGCTGGCGCAACCGCTTAGCCTACCGGATGCCAAGTTTCCGCTTTGATCCTGGTATTGAACCGATGCGGATAGCCGGAGACTATGATCTCTTTCTGACGACCTGCGAATTTGTTAACGATCTGCAAACCTTCGACCTTGTCAACGACTGGAAGAAAAGCAGTAGAATCTCAGCTTGTTATCTCAGTGAGCTTTGGGTAAGAGCGATTTCTGACAATCAGCGTCTAGTCAGTCGGCTAGCTGACTTCGATCACATTTTCGTCAATTGTGCGGCTTCGGTTGAACCGCTATCTGCTCAAATCGGTCGACCCTGTCATTACCTTCCTCCGGCAGTGGATGCAATTCGCTATTGTCCCTGGCCCAATCCCCAATGGCGGTCCATCGATGTCTACAGCATGGGCCGGCGCGATGCCGAGATGCATCGTGAGCTGCTGCAGGCGCGGCAGCGCGATGGCCTTTTCTATCTGTACGATAGTTACGATATCCATTCACGGAAGGAGTGGTGCGTTTCTGACTATCGTGAGCACCGAATGCTATCCGCTCAGCTTATTCAGCGCAGCCGCTACTTCATCGTCAATCCGGCAAAGCTTGACTGCGGCGCTGAGACCGCAGGACAACAAGAGGTTGGGAATCGGTTTTTCGAAGGCGCAGCAGGTGGCAGTGTGATGATCGGGCGCCCAGTAGATACCGATATCTATCGGTCTCATTTTGATTGGGAAGACGCAGTGATTCCAGTCTATGGGAAGAATGCGACGATCACAGATGTCATTGCCGACCTAAACCGCCAACCTGAACGCGTTGAACTCGCACGTCGCAATAATGTCCGCGAAGCCCTAATGCGACATGACTGGGTGTACAGATGGGAGCAGATCCTGGCAAAGATCGGCATGCAGCCGAGCCATAAGCTCAACGAAAGGAAGGCTGAGCTTGCAAGACTCAAAAATACAATTCCAGCTGTCTATTTAGACGAGGCAGCCGCTGCCTAGCTGCCTAGGCCAGATCTGCAATCGTCTTAAGCATAGGCACGATTTCATATACCTCTTCAAAACCTTCGTCATTGCGCCTGGCAATCGAAAAGAGGCCAGCATGAAAGCGTTTCGCCATGAAGCGTTCAGCAATGCATCGACAACATCCGAGATAAGTGCCGGCTAGACGCGCTCTGGCAGGCATTCAACCTACTATGGAAACCTGGGAGAACTGTAGTGAAGGTATTGGTGACCGGACATAACGGCTATATTGGCGCTATCTTGATGCCGATGTTGCGTGCCGAGGGCTTTGACGTTGCGGGGATCGACAGCGATCTCTATGCGGCTTGCGACTTTGGTGGTACGCCACCCGAGGTTCCGAGCACGGTTAAGGATGTTCGCGACCTGACGCAGGCCGACCTGACGGGGTACCACGCGGTCTTGCATTTGGCAGGTCTGTCGAATGATCCTCTTGGTAACCTCAACCCCGAGTTGACCTCCGAGATCAATCACCGCGCCACTGTGAAGCTGGCGAGATTAGCCAAGGCGGCCGGGGTTGAGCGATTTGTGTTCTCGTCGTCCTGCAGTAACTACGGCGCTGGTGGTAATGGAATGGTCCGCCCCGCTCCTCCAACACACCCCGAGCGGGCACAATAAGCGATGATGAGAACCCATCGTCAACCAAGGTAGCGGAGCAGACCAATGACAGAGACTCACAAAGACCGGGCCATCACG
>NZ_NRRY01000142.1 GCF_016583905.1 Lamprobacter modestohalophilus
CGGTGCGCCTGGACTTTGCACCCGGCGAAGCCGCCCAAGTCGACTTCGGCGCCGGCCCGCGCCTCCTCGACACCGACACCGGCGAACTGCGCAAGACCTGGGTCTTCGTCATGACGCTGTGCTTCAGCCGGCATCAGTACGCCGAGCTCATCTGGCGCCAGGATGTCGCCACCTGGCTCGCCTGCCATCGCCACGCCTTCGCGTGGTTCAACGGCGTCCCCAAGCGGGTCATCATCGACAACGCCAAATGCGCCATCATCCTTGCCCACCGCCGCGATCCCGAGGTGCAGCGCGCCTATGGCGAGTGCGCCGAAGGCTACGGCTTCAAGATCGACGCCTGCCCGCCGCGCGAACCTCAGTTAAAAGGGCGCGTTGAAGCGGGGGTGAAATACGTCAAACAAGCGTTCCTACCCTTGCGTGAGTTTCGCTCCCTGGCGGATGCCAACGCCCAGCTGCGCCAATGGATTCTGGCCGAGGCTGGCAACCGCATTCACGGCACCACCCGCGAGCAGCCGCTGGCCCTGTTCGAGTCGGTCGAGAAAGCGCTGCTCGGGCGCCTGCCGGATGTCCCGCCGGAGCTCGCGGTCTGGGCCAAGCTCAAGGTCCATCGCGACGCCCATGTGCAGTTTGAGAAGGCCTATTACTCCGTCCCCTTCCGTCTGCTCGGCCAGACCCTCTGGCTGAAGGCGACCTCGGACGTGGTGCGTCTCTACCAGGAGCATGTGCTGGTGGCCACCCATGTGCGTCAGCTGCGCCCCGGTGCACGCAGCACGGTGGCCGATCACATGCCACCTAACGCGCTGGCCTTCGCCATGCGTGATCCGCAGTGGTGCCTGAAGCAGGCCAAAGCGGTCGGCCCGCAGTGCCGAGCGCTCATCGAGCGGCTGTTCGCCGACCGGGTGCTGGAGCACCTGCGTGCCGCCCAAGGCGTGATCCGCCTGGGTGAGAAGTACGGGAGCGCGCGCCTAGAGGCGGCCTGCCAGCGCGCACTGAGCTTCGACAATCCGCGCTACCGCAGTGTCAAGACCATCCTCGAGAAGGGGCTGGATCAACAGCCTGATGCAGCGGCGGCCTTCGACACCCTGGCGGAGAGCTACACCGGTGGCGCGCGTTTCTTGCGCGATGCCGCTGAGCTGCTTTCGCACTGATGAACAGGACAACACCCATGAATCCGATGCCTGAACTCGCTCCCATGCTGAAACAACTGCGCCTCTCTGGCCTGCTTGAGGCCCTGCCGGCGCGCAACCGCCAAGCCATCGAGGAGCACCTGTCCTATACCGACTTCCTCGCCTTGTTGATCCAGGATGAGATTGCCCGCCGCGAGCAGAAGCGCTTGAGCCAACGCGTGCGCCGGGCCAACTTCCGTTCGCACAAGACCCTGGAGCAGTTCGACTTCGCCTTCAATCCCGGTATCAACCGGGCCTTGATCCAGGAGCTGGCGACCGGGCAGTTCATCACGGAGCCGGCCTCGGTGTTGATCGCCGGCCCGAGCGGCACGGGGAAGAGCCATCTGGCCCAGGCCTTGGGCCAGATCGCGGCGTGCCAGGGACAGGATGTGCGCTTCATGACCCAAACCCAGCTGCTTGGCGCGTTGAATGAGGCGCGTGCGACCGGGACCTTTCAGCGCCGCTTCCAGGCGCTCTCACGGGTGGCGCTGTTGATCATCGACGATTTTGGACTGAAACCGCTGCGCTCGCCGCAGGATGAGGATGTCCATGACTTGATCAGCGAGCGCTATGAGCAGCGCGCAACCATCGTCACCAGCAACCTGGACTTCAGCGAGTG
>NZ_NRRY01000143.1 GCF_016583905.1 Lamprobacter modestohalophilus
TGAGGATCTGCTCGACCCAGGTGTCCAGTTGCTCGTCTGTGGCTTGCTCTAGGCGCTTGGATGCCGACTCGGGGATGTCGCCGAATTTGAGGGTGATGAGTTTGCGGAGGGTGCCCTCCACGCCCGCTTTGCGGCCCTCCTTGCGGCCCTCTTGGCGGCCCTCTTGGCGGCCCTCCTGAAGGCCTTCTCGCCTCGCCTCATTGAGAAAAGACACCTCGTCGTGGAGCGCTCGTTCGCGTTCAAAGGCGAGCTGGCGCGCCTTTTCGTCGGCGCTGAGCTCGCGGATTCGGCTCATCGCTTGCTTGACGGGTTCGTGGGCTATCGTCGCCATCGTCAGTTCCTCTCGCCAGTGTTTGAAGAAGGTGATCCAGTCACGCAGTGGGCCGGGTGGCATACCCAGTCGATCGGCCTTGGTGAGTTCGAGGAGGTTCAGTTGCAGGATGTTCCCGAGCGAGACGTTGGGCTGGCATTCATCGCGCATCTCAAACCGCCAGAGGGCTTGCTGGCGTTCGGCGTCGGTGGCGGTGAAGAGGTCGAAGTCGAGCAGGTGCAGCCCGACGGAGGCCCGCAGGTCTTGGTAGTCTTCGCCGGCATTGAGCTGTTTGCCCAGGGTGCGGGCGAGATAGAACAGCCCGCGTTTGTGCCAAGCGCCGTAGCGCCGCACCTGGATCTCGACATTGTAGCAGTGGCCTTCGGCATCCCGAGCGAGGACGTCGAGGATGATGTATTTGCGGTTGAGTTCGCTGGGTTCGATCGTCGGGTTGAGGATCTCGACCGAGGTGATCGCGGGGAGGTCGGGGCGGAGGTCGTTGATAAGTGCGACCAGTAGGTCTGGGGCGTCGGCGAAGAGCCGCTTGAAGACGTAGTCGTTGGTGGGGTCGAGGAGCGTGCGCATCGCGATGTCTGTCTCCGTCAGCGCCCAGGTGCGGCGGGCAGGCGTTTAGAAACTGCGGTGGCTCGGTGCGGATGTGCTCGTCGCGGTCTTCAGCAGCCGGCCAGCGCTCAAGGTCATTGTAGAGCAGGATACGGGGGGATGGGCGGCGTTCTCGGAAGCAGCGAAGCCTTCGATGAGCAAGCGTTTCCTGAACCCGCCAGCGCCTGGAGGGTTTGCTGCAGCTGCCGACGGCGGGCAGCGCGATGGAGGTGAAAACCCGGGGCGGACCACGGTTTAGCCCGGCTGGTCAGCAGGTGCATGGTCGCGAGCGCGGGGCTCAAACTCGAACTCGAGGCTGATCGTCTCGGTGCACGCAGTGTCGCCCTCGCCTTCGCGGCTATCGGGTCGCGCTTCGACTCAGCGTCCGATTCTGCTAACCGTCTGACAAGGAGCCCACTCCCATGTCCAGTGCCATCACCGATATCAGCCAAACCGCCCCAAACACCGCCCCGGTCAACCAGCTCAACCCGCGCCAGCGCTTGGAGGGCTTGCTGCAGGCGTTGCCCAGCGTCGGCAGTACGCTGGCGCAAGCGGAGAGCAATCAGGCCCCGGGCCGCAGTGATCTGGAGGAGCCGCTGCAGCGGGTGAACGAGGTGATGAACAATGATGGCGTGCAGTTCGAGATGAGCGAGCCGCCCGGCGAGCGCCTGATCACGCGCATTGTCGACAGCGAGTCGGGCGATGTGCTCCGCCAGATCCCGCCGGAGGAGATGATGCGCTTGGTCGAGCAGATCGCGGAGATGACCCAGGCCGGCCGCGGTGGCTTGGTGAATCTTGAGGCTTGAGGGCTTGGGGGTTGCTGGGGGCTCGGCGC
>NZ_NRRY01000144.1 GCF_016583905.1 Lamprobacter modestohalophilus
TCGAGCAGGTGCTTGAGCGCATGCCCTGGCCGGCCCGACCGGCGCGACGACGACCGCGACCAGCGAAGCGGCCTTACCTCACGCTTGTGGCGGCTTAGCAACAGTGGACCAAGGGATGATCAAGGCCGCGCTACGACCTGACCAACTAGCAACCCTATTGGCTTGAGAGCAAGTAGGCCGAGGCCGATCTTCAAGAGTGAACCGCTAAGGGACTGTAGCACTTCAGTCTTAGCGATCGTGATATATGCTTTTCTCCTGGTGGCCCAAGTTGACAACAGTTCGTAAACGCCCGCAGCAGTGACCCCCAGCGCGATTAGCCACCAGTAAGGGACCAACACTTCCATCGACAGTAGCCCCATGAGCAGGGGCGCGAGAAGCCATAGTCCGACGGTGACGATTAAGGCCATAATTCCCATGATCGACGCTGACAGCGCCATGAGGTTCATGGCCATACCGTCACGACGTGGAAGAGGGAGAGCCACTACGTAGCGCAGCGTCAGCACCGGCGATATCATTGATACCAAAACAGTGAAGCTCGCAAGCGCCCCGAAGTCTTCGGGGCTATATATGCGCGTTAGAATTGGAATTGACGCGACCCCGATCAGGCGCGCTGCACCTGATCCCATTGCGAGCGTCATCATGCCGCGAAATACAGGACTTATTTGGCCGCTGAAATAGCGTGGGATCATGGTTTTGGTTGTCGGAGGCAGTGCAGTGCCCTTTATTCACAGAGCGTCATGTCTAACGCGTGCGGGAACAAATTTATTGTGCCGCGATATACAACTTACGTCCTTGCTATGCTGTTCGACGCGGATGACCCCTCTGTATCAGAAGGTAACACCAACGCCTTCCTTCGTCGAACGGCCATGGTCGCTCGCATCATCAGCTAGGCTTCCGCAAATGCGTTTGGGCTCGGGATTTTTAGAGCCGCAGTAACGAGGATATCAGCCCAGGAGACGTTGAATTTTGCGGTCACAATCGACTCGGGTCTGGCATCGGGCCTCCATGTTTTCTAGTCAGAGCCGCCCGTCCACATCGGTGACCGGCAGGACTGATTTGACGTCATAGAGGATCGAGGCGCCAGGTACGCCAAGCGCGCGGATGGCCGCTGCGCCGAGTTCGATGAACTCACGATGCGCCACGGCGAGGATGATGGCGCCATAGGTGCCGGCGTTGGGCAGCTCGGGCAGGCAGTCGATGCCGAGTTCCTGTTTGGCTTCGCTGCGGTCGACCCAGGGGTCGTAGCCGTCGACGCTGAGGTTGTAGTCTTTGAGCGCGCCGATGATGTCGATGACGCGGGTGTTGCGCAGATCCGGGCAGTTTTCCTTGAAGGTCAGCCCCAGGACCAGGACGCGGCTGTGGCTGAGGTCGATGCCCTGTTTAAGCATCAGCTTGACCACGCGCTCGGCGACATGGGCGCCCATGCGGTCGTTGATGCGCCGCCCGGCGAGGATGACCTCGGGGTGGTAGCCGATGGTGACCGCCTTGTGGGTGAGGTAGTAGGGATCGACGCCGATGCAGTGGCCGCCGACCAGGCCGGGGCGAAACGGGAGGAAGTTCCATTTGCTGCCGGCGGCTTCCAAAACCTCAAGGGTGTCGATGCCGAGCTTGTCGAACAGTAGGGCCAGCTCGTTCATGAGCGCGATGTTGAGGTCGCGCTGGGTGTTCTCGATGACCTTGGCGGCCTCGGCGACGCGGATGCTGCTGGCCGGGTGGGTGCCGGCGGTGATGATCTGGCGGTAGAGGG
>NZ_NRRY01000145.1 GCF_016583905.1 Lamprobacter modestohalophilus
CAGGATTGCAGTCTGGGGCCATCGGCCCCAGAGCCTGACGCCTGACGACGTCTCTCTCTGAATCTGCCGCCGTTTTCACCTCGTTCCCCCTTGCTCCGCCCGGAGCAATGCGTACAGGATGCCGAGCTGGCATCGCAATCAGCTCGCCGATTTCCCAATTCCCAGCCGGTACCACCTGGTTCCAGCGAGCATGATCGTCTTCAGCGACTTGCCGCAGACCTCTGCGCGCCCATCCTCCCATCAGTCCAAGGGTCTCCCGTGACCGACGCAGCCACCTTCACCGATCTGACCATCGCCCGCTATGACGCCGATGCCGAGCCGTTCTTCGCCGCGACGGTCGACGTCGACATGTCGCCGCTCTATGCGCCGTTTCTGGCCAAGCTAGCGCCGGGCGCGGCGATTCTCGACGCTGGCTGCGGCTCCGGTCGCGATGCTCGTGCGTTTCGCGAGCAGGGTTATGCCGTCACGGCCATTGAGCCGTCACCGCCGCTGGCGCGCCTGGCCGAGATGCACACAGGACTGCCGGTCGAGGTGAAGCGCTTCCAGGCGATCGACTGGTGCGAGCGCTTGGATGGCATCTGGGCCTGCGCGAGCCTGCTGCATGTTCCGCTGGCCGAGCTGCCCGCTGTGCTGCAACGTCTTGCGCGGGCGCTGCGCCCTGCGGGCGTGCTCTACGTCTCGTTCAAGTACGGTGCTGGCGAGCGCGACAGCGATGGACGTCACTTCACCGACCTAAATGAGACCGCGCTGGCCGAGCTGCTCGACAGCGTGCCCGAGCTGATGCTGATGGAACTCTGGACCACAGCTGATCGGCGCTCCTGGCGCGAGGCCGAGCAGTGGCTGAATGTGTTGCTGCATTTAACGCCACTGGGATGACAGACAATAGGGTCGCTGCCAGCCTGGCTTGTCTGCGCGTGAGGCGCCCGGAGCTGCACCTCATGCCTCGCGATCTGGCTCACAACACTCCCCATCTGCGACGGGATGGAGCGCTCGCCTCCGCCGCTAATCGCCGACCTGATCCAACGCCGCAATGATCGCGGCCGGCTCCATGCGCTTGCGATAATCGACGTCGGCAAACGCAGCGCGAATCACGCCGTCACCATCGATCACAAAGGTCGCCGGCACCGGCAACACCCGCCGATCGGGGCCGTTGTACTCGGCCAGGTCCAAGCCGAGACGTTCACGGTAGACGGCATCCAGGTCGGCAGGGACCTCGAAATAGAGGTCATAGGCTTGCATCACACGATCATCCAGGTCGCTCAGCACCTCAAACGCATAGCCGTCGTCCTCGACCTGCTCACGGGATTTGTCCGGCAATTGCGGCGTGACCGCGACGAGCTGCGCGCCGCGGGCCTCGATCTCGGGCAGGGATTGCTGCAACGCGCGTAGCTGCAGATTGCAGTAGGGACACCAGGCACCGCGGTAGAAGGTCAGCACCACCGGTCCTTCGGCGAGCAGATCGGAGAGCCGCACGCGCTCGCCGAAGGCGTTTGGCAAGTTGAAGTCGGGCGCCTGAGTGCCGACTGCCAGTCCTGGCTCTGGCATTGCAGTCGCCAGATCCTCAGCGGCCCGTTGCATGATGGCCCGATCGGCCGCATGGAGCTTGGGTCTGCCGGTCTTGGCGCGTTCCGCCTGAAAGGCGTCCAGTGCCTGTTGATAGCTGGGCAGGGGCGCCTCGGTCGCGGTCTCGGCTTGCGCGGCTGACGCCAAAAGCAGTGAGGAGGAGATTAGCGCGATC
>NZ_NRRY01000146.1 GCF_016583905.1 Lamprobacter modestohalophilus
TATGTGTTTGATGACGGTGGTTTGAGAAACTGATAAAACACGAGCTGTATCGCGAATCCCACTCCCATTTAAGGCCATATCAATGATCTTCTTCTTGACTTCGGGAAGATGCCCCTGATAGCTATAGCCCAAGATGAAGGTATAAGTTAAACAGGATGTGTTGTGACACGCGTAGCGTTGCTTACCTTGATTCGTTTTTCCGCGTTTTTTGACGTGATCCGAACCACATTGCGGGCATAGCACTGGGATCTCGGCCATACTAATAACCTTATAAAAAGCAAATATCTATATTATGCTATAGATTTTACGGATAAACCACGTCTAGAGCACTACCGGGCGTTGGACTGAAAAAAATTACCAATGCTATTTCTACGATAGTCTCATTAAGCGCGCGGAATGTAGGCTGAAGGCGCCGATCAGGGTTTTCGCCTCAGCGCGCTGCGCTTGGGCACGTTCATGCGTGAGGCTGGCTTGGACGTAGGCGTTCAGCGCCCCATCAATGCGCGCGGCAAACGCCGGTGGGCGTCCCGGGCCATGGCGGCGGCGATGAGAGGCCTGCTCGGCCGCGCATTCCCCTTGCCAGGCCGCCTTCGCCTGAGCGTCCGCCGTCTCGGCCTGCTGCTCAGCGCGCTTTAGCGACAGACTCATGGCCTTGCTCACCTCATGCTGCAGATGAAACAGGTCCGTGTAATGATGCGCGCCCAGATCGCGCTCGACATGCGCCAACAACCCCTTGGCCTCATCACTGGTGCCTTGCACCACGGTGACGTTCAGCCCCTCGAGTCCATCCTCGAGTGCCTGGGTCCAGGCCGCCGCCGAGCGCTCAGCGCTGATCTGCTCGAGCAGGATGAAGTTCGAGACCGCATCCATGCTCACCAAGCGCATGCCGTCCTTCCAGGTCTCGTCTTCGGCGATGCTGAGTGTGCGATGGGGCATGGCTTGGGCCAGCGCCTCGCGCAACGTGGCGGCAGCGGTGACGATCAACTCCTCCAGTTGGACCTGGAACACCTGCTGCGTGCCGTAGGAAGCACCGATGAACGCCGAGAGTCCACTGCGCTCAAGAAAGTCACAGACCACGCGCACGCCCGCGCCGCCCTGCTCGCTGATGCTCCAGTGTGCCGCGACCAGGATCTGGCGCAGCCACACCACGCCTTCGGGGGTCTCAACGAAGGCCGCCAGCCCCGCCGGTGCCGGGGTCGCAGAGGCCGCGTTCCAGTGACGCACGGTGCTGCGTGCGACCCCGGCGCTGGTGATCGCCGCGCGTTGACTCTGCCCAGCCTGCTGCGCTTGCGCCACCGCCTGCAGGTGCTTGGCTCGATCAAAGCGAGCATGGATTGGCGTTGTGCATCGATCTGCACTAGAGTCAACAGCGGTAGGGGCATCGGGCAACAGCTTTTCCCTGGGTGAGTTTGCACTTCCAAGGGTACGCCGACACGGCGCTCCTGCCACGCCTTCAGAGCGCTTGATTGCCTACTGAAACACTCAGTTTTGGACCTATCGATGATCAAGGCCATCCAGCATGTGGCCTGCTTTTATGCCAAGATGTTGCCGTATTGGGCAACAGCTTAAGCTTGTGCCCGGGCAGCGACGATTTCTAGTGCAACCCTGTTAAATACCTGAGACCGTTCCCAGATAGTAACCTCGTCATTCTCATCATTCACATAGCGACTGACCGGAGGTTCTCACCGATGCCGCGCTGTACTGCAGCCCCAGTTGACATC
>NZ_NRRY01000147.1 GCF_016583905.1 Lamprobacter modestohalophilus
CGTGATGGCCCGGTCTTTGTGAGTCTCTGTCATTGGTCTGCTCCGCTACCTTGGTTGACGATGGGTTCTCATCATCGCTTATTGTGCCCGCTCGGGGTGTGTTGGAGGAGCGGGGCGGACCATTCCATTACTGATCACGGAATCAAGCAGCTCGTGTCTGTCCTTGGTGGAGAGCGCTTCGTCCAACGAACGCAAGCTGCTGGCCGCGCCGATCATCGACGCCAGCGGGGTGCGCAAGTCGTGGGACACCGATGACAGTAGTGCCGAACGCAAGCGCTCAGTCTCTTCCGCGACCTTGGCCTGCTCCAGGGTGGTGGCCAGGCGGGTACGCGCCATGGCCATGGTCACCTGCGTGATCAGGGCGTCGATGGCGGCGAGTTGTTCACTCTGGAAACCCTGGCTTGGTTGGTAGACACCGAGCACACCGAAGCAGTCCTGGTCGATGGCCAGGGGCAGAAAGCGCCAATCGATCGCCGAGAGGGTTTGGGTTTGAAAACCGCTCGGTTGCCGATGATCGAATGCCCATTGTGCCGCCGACCAGGCCTTGTCATTGAGCTCCAGCTCGTCCTGTGAGGCGGCTGCCTGTGCCAGCTTATCGCCATCACCGAGTGCGAGCAGCACGACCGGAACGTGCAGATGCTCGGCGATGGCCAGGGTCGCCTCGCGATGCACCGTCGCGAGATCGACCGCGGCCGCCAGTCGGCGGCTCAGGGACAGCAGCCGTTGCGTCTGTTCGTTGGTGCCGCGCAGCGCGAGCACCTGGTGGCGCAGGCGACCAGCCAACTGGCCGCCGATCAAGCCCATGATCAGAAAAAAGCCGACGGTCACCAGCTCATGCGTGCGCGACATGGCAAAGGTATAACGCGGCTCGGTAAAGAAGAAGTTGTAAGCAGCGGCGCTCAGGACCGCGGCGATCAATGCCGGGCGCATGGCCGTGCGCACCGCGACCAGCAGCACGGCGGTCATGAAGACCAGCGACAGGCTGGGCAAGGGAACCAGCGGCTCGATGGCGGCGGCCATCCCGGTCGCCGCTGCCACCACGGCCAGTAACAGGACATAGTCACGCGCGGGCTCAAGTCGCCGGAGCCAGCGCCGCCGACGGCGCACGCGGGCGGATCTTGAGGCCACGAAGGTGATCTCGAACTCCTCACCCTGGCGCAACAGGCGTTGACTCAAGGTGGTGCCGAAGCGTCCCGCCCAGGGTCGGTGCCGGCTGCGCCCCACCACCAGCGTGGTGGCATTGTGCTCACGCGCGAAGGCGAGCAATTCCTCCACGGGATCCAAGCCACGCAGCGTCACGGGTTCGCCGCCTAAACGGGCGGCCAGCTCGAAGGTGCGCTCGACACCGGCCTGCTGTTCGGGACCGATGTCACCGCGATCGACGAACACGACGCTCCAGGGCGCCCGACGCCGCTCGGCGAGGCGCCGACCGAGACGCACCAGCTCCTCCCCGTTACCGACGCCATCGATGGCGACAAGGATGCGCGCGCGCACCGGCCAGGGTCCGGCGATCCCCTGCGTGCGCATGACCTCACGCACATCGCGGTCGATGCGCTCAGCCACCGTCTGCAAGGTCAGCTCGCGCAGGGCCGACAGATTGGTCGGACTGAAAAACCCATCGAGTGCCGCGCGGGCCTGTTCAGGGATGTAGACCTTGCCCTGCTTGAGTCGCTCGATCAGCTCGC
>NZ_NRRY01000148.1 GCF_016583905.1 Lamprobacter modestohalophilus
TCTTCCGACCAGAGCGTCGCTATCCGCCAGAGGCGCAACACGCGATACGGGTGGGTGGCTAGCCCTTACCCGACCGGGACTTTCACCCGGCAAGAAGCGCCAAGCTGCGCTTGGCGCACTAACGCCAAGCTCAGCCGAGATGGTTGAGCGAGAGCGAAACCGGCTTCGGCTGGAGCACCGTGTTAGGCCGACAATTGATTCTGTGGTCACGCCGCGCGGAAAAGCGCTTGTTCCAAAGCCATGGGAATACTTAAAGGGTAAAAGCGATCCTTTGCGTATGCATAATCCTCGCCGCTTTCGTCGATGACCCGAAAATATCCATGAGATTCCGCGCTTTCGTCGGTCAAAATTTCATAGATTTTTCCGATTTCCAGAGACGCCGGATATCCGTCGTTGTTGATGCAGACCGCAAAAGTAGAACTTTCTGTTTGGGGGGTATTCATGATGCTAGTCAAGAAGCGGTAATTTGAGTTTAAATTCTTTCTTGCCGATGCCGTGAGCTTCGTACCAATGGATCTCAGCTGTATGAACAGTGCCATCCAACAAACGGACGGCCGCAAAACCTTTCAATTTTCTCCATTTTCCGCGCCCGTATTGTCTATTCAGCCTCGTTAAAGCTCGGATTCCTGTTCCGGTCGCAATAGGCTGAATTTCCCTTATGCTACCGACGATTTCGAAATCCATAGAAAGTCAACAAGTGTTGTTCGTTATCGCCTAACGCCACGCTCAGCCGAGCCGGTTGAGCGAGAGCGAAACCGGCTTCGGCTGGAGCACCGAGTTAGGCTTATTAGACTTCCAAATTAATCGCTTTGACTCCAACTGGCGTCGTTCCGCATCTTCAGCGATGGCAGCAATGCTTCCACCAAATCGTTCAGAAATTTCTTCGCGCGTTTGATGTATTTGGTTGATTACTGAATCAGAATTGCTATATGTCATCGCCTATCAACTCCTCTGGAGTACAAATTATAGGGATTGGAATACCCTTCTTTACAAGCAAATCGTGAATGCGAGGAAGTATTTTTGCATTTGCGATATGTTTACAGTTCCAGGTCAATAGATACTGTATCTCGTGATATGCAACGGTCGCGATGTGAAGCGCATCACTTGGGCTTTTTCGGGTAGGACACCAAGCGACATAATATCATCTGCAAGTGTCACAATTTCAGGCGCATGCGGCAAAAGCGGAATATCATCAAGCAGCAGCATACGTTCTGCTGCAAGCGTGGAGTTTCCTGCTGAAGCTTCATCAATTACATATTGCGAGATGACAAGCTCGTATTGACAGCGCTACTCATTCCACCAGCGATGCGTCAGCAGTTGACGTGCTGCCGTTACGATTTGGCTACTTGGCTTTTGGCGCAAGTAGCTAACAATTGATGTTTCAACGTAAACGGTTTGCATGTTGCTAATCTTTTGCGCCTAACGACCAAGATCACCGGCCACTGAGTAGCGATAGCGGAGCAGTGGTCCGGTGAAGCGACTTGTTAGCGGGTGTTTGTTTAAGCGGCGGCTCAACAAAAGGATGACCCATATGAATATGTCCTTTTTCAGATTTCTTTAAATCTTCGTAGATTGCGCGCAAGTCATGGTTAAACCTTGCAGCATGAGCTTCTCTATTTGATCTAACTTCTTCTATGATTTCGTCAATTGCCATCTTCTTCACCAAGGA
>NZ_NRRY01000149.1 GCF_016583905.1 Lamprobacter modestohalophilus
CCTTGGATCGAGGGTGGCGGCTTCTCGGCTTGGAGCTACGCGAAAAAGCGCTGCAAGGTGCTCTGCGCGGGCGACGAAGACGCGCCGCCTGAGTAAGGTCGATTGCTCCTCATGTCACTAACACACGATGACCTTGCGTCGATGATCTGCGACCACTGCGGCGGCCCGAGCACCCCCTGCGGGCTCTCGCTCACGCGGTCTCTGCAGTGGATGAGCATTGTTCCAGCCAAGGATCTGCCTGGGTACAACTGGCCTTCCGAACTGGTTGAGTGCGTCAACATCGTCAGAGACAGCGCAGAGGAGAT
Source organism: Lamprobacter modestohalophilus (assembly GCF_016583905.1). Taxonomy (GTDB): domain Bacteria; phylum Pseudomonadota; class Gammaproteobacteria; order Chromatiales; family Chromatiaceae; genus Lamprobacter; species Lamprobacter modestohalophilus. The sequence goes on from NZ_NRRY01000149.1 coordinate 306, forward strand.
CGGCCGCTACTGCAGTCATCCGTGCTGGTCCGCGGCCGAGCCTGACTGGATCGCCGCGCTTGGCCTGACCCGCCCCTATCCGCCGGCCGGTTTGGCCGTGCCCTGCTCACGCTGTGGGACGCTCGTCGATCGCCTGCGCGTGCATGTCGCCTACAACCTCAGCGACGAATGCTACGTCGAGGAGTCCGACGGCAGCCTCAGCGTGAAACCGAACGACGAAGACACGCTGGCCGTGCTCTGCAACCGCTGCGAATCGCCCGGAGTCGAGGTCGAAACGCAGGAGCAGACGTCACGTCCCGAGACGGCCCCGGCCTGATCATCCAACCCGGCCCCAGCCGCCAACGGAAGCCCACCTCATGGACGCCTACAGCCCCGACGCCTACGACCTCATCGGCGATCTCCACGGCCAAGCCCAACGCTTGCGCACACTGCTCGAGCAGCTCGGCTACCGCGAGACCGACGGCGCCTATCGTCATCCCCAGCGCCAAGCCCTGTTTGTCGGCGACTTCATCGACCGCGGTCCGCAGCAGCGCGAGACCGTCGCCATCGTCCGTGCCATGGTCGAGGCCGGTAGCGCCCAGGCCGTGCTCGGCAACCACGAATTCAACGCCATTGCTTTCGCCACCGAAGACCCCGAGGCACCCGGCACCCATCTGCGCCCGCGCAGCGAGAAGAACCGCCGCCAGCATCAGGACTTCTTGAACGAGGTCGAGCATCAGCCCGAGGTCCACGCCGACATCATCGACTGGTTCCGCAGCCTGCCGCTCTATCTCGAGCTCCCCGGCCTGCGCCTCATCCACGCCTGTTGGGAGGAGCAACAGCTCGCCGCGATCCGCCCATTCCTTGATGACGCCAACCGACTGACCGAGGCTGGCTTCATCGCCGCCAGTCGTTGCGGTCATCCCGCTTATGCCGCACTCGAGAGCCTGATCAAAGGCCTCGAGATGGCGCTGCCAGACGGCCATCGCTATCAGGACAAGACCGGCCATTGGCGCACCGATGTGCGGGTGCGCTGGTGGGATGAGACCGCCACTGACCTGCGCGACATCGCCTTGCTTGATGCCGAGCAACGCGACCAGTTACCGAGCGTTCCGGTCCCGCCCGCAGCCCGACCGGGCTACAGCGATACACGACCGCTGTTCATCGGCCACTACTGGCTCGACGGGGAGCCCGCACCGCTCACCCCCAAGGTTGCTTGCCTCGACTACAGTGGTGTCGAGCCGGGCATCCTCTGCGCCTATCGCTGGCAGGGCGAGACGCAACTGCGGACCGAGCATTTCTGCTGGGTCGGGTCCGAGTGAGCCTAGACCTCCCTCAGTCAGCAGCTACCTTCAAGGAGAGCGC
>NZ_NRRY01000150.1 GCF_016583905.1 Lamprobacter modestohalophilus
CGCGCGGATTCCATCAGGGCGCGAGGAGCGATCACGCCACCTCATCACGACGCCGGATATATGGCCGCAACGTTTCCTTCTGCTGAACAGTCAAGTGGCTCTTGCATCGCGGGGCGGACCATATATGCGGATTTGACGTCGAACCTTCAGGCACGCTACCGCCCTACCCTGTCGGTTTGGGGCATGGGGTAAGGTTGCGTTGTGCGCGGCGGTTGGCGTTTTGCTTGGTGTTCGGTGGTTGCTGGGTCCATGGCCTGGTTTCCGGCCGCCAACCGAATCACCGCTCCAACGCGACTCCGGCGTGAGCGGCGATGCGCGTCGCCAAGTGCTCGAAGTCCTGGTAGCAGGATCTGACAGCCTCTTGGTGAGAACCGATGGCGCCGTCTGCCGACCTGAGGAAGAACATCGGCTTGTTGGCGTCCATCGCAAGTGGCATCAAGCTGCGATAGTGCTTCAGCAACGCCAGGTTGTAGGGATCTAACGCAACCGCCGGTGTGGTGCCCGCAGACTCATCGAGCACGGCTTCGCGGTACGTTTTGGGGATGCGATTCAGCCATCGCTGATAGGCTTTCACTGGACGCGAATCGCGCATGCCATGTTGCATGACGACATACCCCTTGGGTTCCATCTTGCCTTTTGGCATGCGCAAATCAGATGGTGCCTTTTTCAGCAGCTCGGCCCAGATCCTTCGCCACTCACGCAGCGTTGGCCCGAGGTTTTTCAGCCCTTGCAGCGAGAAGAGGTCGGGCTCAAGCGGTACGACCACCTGATCAGCGGCAATCAAGGCTGCGCGGTTGATCGCGCCCAGATTGGGTCCAACATCGATCAGCACGAGCGCTGTCGACGCTTGCGCCGAACAGAGGATCAACCGATAAAACGCGGTCATGATCCGGAAGGCCGATTCATCCTCGTGATGGCATCTTGGCCAGGCATCCGAGAGCTTATCCTCGAAGCGCGAAAGGGCGAGGTCGCCGGCAACAAGCCCGAGATCATCGGTGATGTGCTGAATCTTCGGCGGGGCAATGTCCCCCAGTCCGCGAAGGATGGGGCTAATGGCGCCGTAGACGGTATCCGGATGCTCATCATCCGGCCAGAGGGTCTCGAGATGCGTTTCGTCAAGGAACATCGCCGTGAGGTTGGACTGAGGATCAAGATCGATGGCCAGTGTCTTGACGCCATGATCCGCAAACATCCAGGCCAAGTGATACACAAGGGATGTCTTGCCAACCCCCCCCTTGTTGTTGAAAAAGGCGACCGCCTTCATGACTGCGCTTGATGCACTTTTACCAGCACCGTTCGGTCATCGAATGCGTAGTCCGCTGGGGGATTCCCATTTTTTTGCAACAGCGCCTGCGCCCGTTGCACGCCGTAGCCGAAGCGGTTGACAAAGCCTAATGCAACCCTGTTAAATACCTGAGACCGTTCCCAGATAGTAACCTTGTCATTCTCATCATTCACATAGCGACTGACCGGAGGTTCTCACCGATGCCGCGCTGTACTGCAGCCCCAGTTGACGTCTCTGACAAAGACGCTCGCGTCCTGCAAGCGCTGGAGCGCCGACACAACGCGCCCCAAGGATTGGTCAAGCGCGCCCAGATCATTCTCCTCGCTGCGCGCGGGGTCGGTGTGCGCGCCACGGCCGA
>NZ_NRRY01000151.1 GCF_016583905.1 Lamprobacter modestohalophilus
GACTGCGCCGAGGCTCGAGCGCTCATCGCGCGACAGCCGGTGCGCGGAGCCCTGATCGATATCCGCTTGCCGGATGGCGATGGCCGTGAGCTGGGGGCCGAGCTGGCGGCGCGCGCTCCGGGGCTGACGATCGTGCTGATGAGTGGTGCCCATGATCTGCAGCCTGATCCGGGGCTGGCGCCGCATGTCCGCGCCTATCTGAAAAAGCCGGTCAATCTGCACAGCATCCACCAGCTGTTTGTTGCGAGCGGCAAGCCAGCGCGAGCGTCCTTCAACAACGGCTCACGCGTCCCCTGATCCATGGCCACGAGTGAACTCAACCCCTCGCCTCGCCAGCGTGGTCAGTCCAACCAGTCGCCTTCAAAGGCGCAGTGATCCGCCCAACCGCTGCCAGGAGCACCTCATGCCCTCGCTGATTCCGGACCCGGATGTTCAATCGGAACTGCCGGACGCCATGCCTGCCATTCCTGCCATGCCGGCGCTGAGCAAAGCCGAGCGCCGCTTCAGCCGACTACCCAAACCGCTGCGCACGCTCGAGGCGGCGCCGGCCTCCCTGAAAAGCTACCTGGCCCTCGGCACCTTGTTGGAGAAGACCTCACTCTCGAGCGAGGAGCAACAGGTGGTGCTGCTCAGTGTCAGTCGCGAGAGCCGCTGCGCCGTCTGCATGGGTGCCCATGGTCTGCTCGCGGACATGATGGACTTGCCACCGGAGATGATCGAGGCGTTGCGCGAAGGAGGCCGCCTGAGCGATCAACGCTTGGAGTCCCTCAGGCAGTTCACCGCCGCGCTGGCCAAGGCGCACGGGCGCATCGATGAGGCCGCGGTCGCCGCGCTGGAGCAGGCCGGCTACGACCGGCAGCAGGTCCTCGAGGTGATCCTCGGGATCGGCATGAAGACCCTCGCGCGCTATAGCGATCAGATCCCCGGCACCGATGGACAGCCCTGGCCGGCAGCCTGTCTCGCCTGCTAGCGAGACCCTTTTCCAACCCTTGGAGTCCCCCATGCGTGCCGCTGAACTCTTTGTCCGCTGTCTCGAGAACGAAGGTGTCGAGTACATCTTCGGCATCCCCGGTGAGGAGAACCTCGACCTGATGGATGCGTTGATCGATAGCCCGATCCACTTCATCACCGTCCGCCATGAGCAAGGCGCGGCCTTCATGGCCGATGTCTATGGCCGCCTCACCGGCCGACCCGGGGTCTGCCTGGGCACGCTCGGCCCTGGCGCGACCAACCTGATCACCGGTGTCGCCGATGCCAATCTCGACCGCGCGCCAGTGGTCGCCATCGCCGGGCAGGGCTCGACCCACCGGCTGCACAAGGAGAGCCATCAGATCGTCGATCTGGTCAATCTGTTCGCGCCCATCTCCAAGTACGCGACCTCGGTGCGCGAGCCCGAGGTGATCCCGGAGGTGGTGCGCAAGGCGTTCAAGGAGGCGACCCTGGAGAAGCCGGGGGCGAGCTTCATCGAGCTGCCCGAGAACATCGCCGCTGCGGAGGTGGCGGAGCTGGCACCCCTGCGGGTGCAGAATCCGCGCACCCCCTGGCCGCCCGAAGATCGCCTCGCCGAGGCCGCGGCGCTGATCGCGCAAGCCGAGCGCCCGATGGTGCTGGCCGGCAATGGCGTCATTCGCGCGCAAG
>NZ_NRRY01000152.1 GCF_016583905.1 Lamprobacter modestohalophilus
GCCGCCCGCCGTGCCAGCTGCAACAGCTCGATCCAATCGGCGGGTAAGGGCACCCGCATCAGCGCCGCTCGCTGACCGGGTCACTGACTGGTGGCGTGGCGTCCCAGCCACGGTGATAGATATCCTCGAAGGCTTGCTGCTGCGCCTGCGGACTCCAGACCTCGCGGTAGCCATCACCATCCTCGACGAGCAGTCTGTCGACGGAGATCCATCGATGAGGCTCAATCACCGTGCCGATCACCCTGACCTGCTTGCGCACATGACGGACCTTGGTGTCGCGCGGGACGTTGGAGAGGAAATAGTACGGGCCATCGGACAGCTGCAGCACCAACTCCAGCTCGAATGAGAGATGGGCATCCAGATTCTCGAGCGGGCAGACATGGCCGCCCTCGGCACAGCGCAGGCCGTTGATCCGGCCCTCGATCGTCGTCTCGGCCAGCGCGGGCGTGCCACTCAGTAGGGCGACGAGGCCAATGCAGGAGGTCAGGCCGGCGAGCGGTCTTTGAAGCGGTCGCTGTGTCGACATGGCGCTGAATCTCTCGACCGGGAAGAGGGGGTTGCCTCAGCAACCGTTCACGCAATAGACCGACTCCGGTGGATCAGCATCGCCACGGTCATCCGACTCGCCCTCGCGATGCGCGTCGTCGGCATCGTTATCGCCATAGTCCATTTGCAAAGCCGCCCTGAGGCTCGCCTCGAAGGCCAGCGCCCGCTTGAGCGCGCGCGCACAAGGCGCGCACTGCGCCGCATGGGCCTGGAGATCGGCTTGTCGTCCTTGCGGATCGACCAACAGTTGGCGGCGAAAGGAAAGACAGTTCATGGGGTGAGCCTGCTGCGCGACGCGGATAGCGCTTGGAATACCGGATGAAGACCCGCCGTGCGCAGCAGATCTTTCGTACCGATGACCGACAGCTGATGACCGCACTGCAGCGAACCGATACCGCGTTGCAACGGATCGTGTTAACGAAACGTTCTCTTGGTCTGGCGCGATTTCTATAAAGTCAATCAAAAACAAGGTATTAAAAGCTGGCACGACGGCTGCAATAGAGCAGGCAGATCGCTCATCGACTTCGGGAGTCCGTCCATGTTTGTTTCTGCTGCACTCGCGTCCACCCCATCGCTGGAGCCGGTTGAGGCGCCGAGCTTCGAGGCCCTCGCCGAGACCCATCGGCACAGTCTCTTCAAGTACGCCTACAGGCTCTGCGGTAACAAAGAGATCGCTGAAGACCTCGTCCAAGACAGTCTGCTGCGGGCCTGGCGCTCGTTTGCACGGCTGCAGAACCCAGCGGCTGCCTTGGGGTGGATGAAGACCATCGTACGCCGCGAGAATGCGCGCCGCTTCGAGCGCATCCAACCGCGCGAGAGCGCGATGCCGACCGAGGAGCTGCCGACGCAGCCTGCGCAAGACTATGACACCTCCACCGACGCCTTTGTCTTGCGCCGGGCGCTCCGTGCGCTGCCGGCGGAGTATCGCGAGCCGCTGATCCTGCAGGTGCTGCATGGCTATTCGCAGCAAGAGATCGCCGCGCGGCTTGGCCTCAGCGGCGCAGGGGCTGGCACGCGGCTGTTCCGGGCTCGCCAGAAGCTGCGTGCTGCGCTGGGCGAGCGTTCATGATGGCCGCCTTGGATCGGGT
>NZ_NRRY01000153.1 GCF_016583905.1 Lamprobacter modestohalophilus
TGATCGAAACCTGCCGCAAACGCGGGCATCTGCCTTGGCCCTATCTGGCCGCCGTCATCACTGAGCGACGCGCTGGCCGCACGGCTCCAGCGTTGCCGGCTCCAATGGCGGGTGTCTGAACGACTACCCTCAAGTTTCCTTGAAGAATTGACAGCGCTTGATCTCGTTGCTTTTCAGCGGACATTTCAATCTTGGACGTCTTTACTCTTGGGCCTGCGCTCCCGTCAAGCCACGTGCGCTAAAACCGTGTTTATTCGTCGTACATCGCCGATAACGCTCCGTGTAACATATACGGTCGAGCGGCTAGTGGAGAAAACCTTCACGGACGCTATCTCTTCAGAAACTGCCATCGTTCGCAAGATCGGGCAACGTTCGCTTCGGGCGGACACCTGCCGTTGGAGGCTGGGCGCGTCAGCATCCACTGTTGGCGGCACTGTGCCACTCTCTGTCGAAGACCGCAATGTCCGGTTGTGGCCGATCGCAGACACTCACCGGCAAAGGAGGCGATACCAGACTCGCTTGATTCTGCAGTTTCTGGATATGCCCCTCGCGTTGCCGCAGAGGAAGATAAGGCATTGATCATAAGTCAGTCCAAAACCAAGAGATCAGGTCAAGATTGCTACCGCTAGGCTCTTAAAAAACAATGGCTTAGAATTTTTGCAAACGCCCAGATGTCAAGGGTGGACCGAGTTATGAGCAAGGCCGAAGATAAGAAACGCCAGTGCAGTTGCTCGTTTCAGATCGATCCTGATCTGACAAGAGCGGCGCCAATTCCTGGCTGCGGAGACCATCAGGCACCGCTGCATCGCGAAACGTGCCGAAATCGATGATCTTTCACTGTCGCGGGCAAAGCCGTATCGAGTGGATGCTAGCAAGGTCTTCAGCGCCAGGCTGCCCGCCAAAGCATTTCCGACCCTGAACAGCCGTTAGGCCAAGGCCGGTATTGAGCACCGGCGGCGCTTCCTGAGTACTGAAGACAGCACGTTGGGCGCGGGACCGCTCCCCGCCCAGCACTGATCTCCACTATTAGGATGCCGCAACGATGCCCCACACCCGCTCTCTCTTACGCCGCCCCGAAGTCGAACGCCGCATCGGCTGCTCCCGCGCCAGTGTCTATGCTGATATCGCCGCCGGCCTGCTGCCACGCCCGGTCAAGATCGGCCAACGCGCCGTCGCTTGGCCCAGCCATGAGATCGACGCCGTCATCAACGCCCTCACGGCCGGCGCGACACCCGAAGAGATGTACGCCCTCGTCAACCAATTGCACGCCGCGCGCACAGTGACGGAGTCAATAAACGTCGATGACATCTGCTTCTGAGGTACGAATCTTGAGCCTAACCACACAAGGCCTCCCCAAGCCATGGGGGCAACACCAAGACGCGTCTCAGCGTGCAATCATCAGCCGCGCCGAGCGCGCCCTGCTCAGTGGTTTGATGATCGAGCCCGACGCCGTCTCGCGCGTTGTGGACCTGGTCTCCCCGGCTGACTTCGGCGATGACGACCACGGCAAGGTGTTCGCCGCGATCCTGGCACTGAGCGATGACGGCATTGCACCCGAGCCGGAAACGCTGATGAACGCGCTCAAGGATCGCCGTCACCGCGAACTGATCGTCTCGCTGTTCGCCGATG
>NZ_NRRY01000154.1 GCF_016583905.1 Lamprobacter modestohalophilus
GACTGCGCCGAGGCTCGAGCGCTCATCGCGCGACAGCCGGTGCGCGGAGCCCTGATCGATATCCGCTTGCCGGATGGCGATGGCCGTGAGCTGGGGGCCGAGCTGGCGGCGCGCGCTCCGGGGCTGAGGATCGTGCTGATGAGCGGTGCCCATGATCTGCAGCCTGATCCGGGGCTGGCGCCGCATGTCCGCGCCTATCTGAAAAAGCCGGTCAATCTGCGCAGCATCCACCAGCTGTTTGTTGCGAGCGGCAAGCCAGCGCGAGCGTCCTTCAACAATGGCTCACGCGTCCCCTGATCCATGGCCGCGAGTGAACTCAACCCCTCGCCTCGCCAGCGAGGTCAGTCCAATCATTCGCCTTCAAGGCGCAGTGATCCGCCCAACCGCTGCCAGGAGCACCTCATGCCCTCGCTGTTTCCTGACCCGGCTGCGTCATCGGCGCCGCTGGACGCCCTGCCGGCCATGCCGGCGCTGAGCGAAGCCGAGCGCCGCTTCAGCCGACTACCCAAACCGCTGCGCACGCTCGAGGCGGCGCCGGCCTCCCTGAAAAGCTATCTGGCCCTCGGCGCCTTGTTGGAGAAGACCTCACTCTCGAGCGAGGAGCAACAGGTGGTGCTGCTCAGTGTCAGTCGCGAGAGCCGCTGCGCCGTCTGCATGGGTGCCCATGGTCTGCTCGCGGACATGATGGATTTGCCAACGGACATGACCGAGGCGTTGCGCGAAGGAGGCCGCCTTCCCGATCAACGCCTGGAGTCCCTCAGGCAGTTCACCGCCGCGCTGGCCAAGGCGCACGGGCACATCGATGAGGCCGCGGTCGCCGCGCTGGAGCAGGCCGGCTACGACCGGCAGCAGGTCCTCGAGGTGATCCTCGGGATCGGCATGAAGACCCTCGCGCGCTATAGCGATCAGATCCCCGGCACCGATGGACAGCCCTGGCCGGCAGCCTGTCTCGCCTGCTAGCGAGGCCCATTCAACCCTTGGAGTCCCCCATGCGTGCCGCTGAGCTCTTTGTCCGCTGTCTCGAGAACGAAGGTGTCGAGTACATCTTTGGCATCCCCGGTGAGGAGAACCTCGACCTGATGGATGCGTTGATCGACAGCCCGATCCACTTCATCACCGTCCGCCATGAGCAGGGCGCGGCCTTCATGGCTGATGTCTATGGCCGCCTCACCGGTCGACCCGGGGTCTGCCTGGGCACGCTCGGCCCTGGCGCGACCAACCTGATCACCGGTGTCGCCGATGCCAATCTCGACCGCGCGCCAGTGGTGGCCATCGCCGGGCAGGGCTCGACCCATCGGCTGCACAAGGAGAGCCACCAGATCGTCGATCTGGTCAATCTGTTCGCGCCCATCTCCAAGTACGCGACCTCGGTGCGCGAGCCCGAGGTGATCCCGGAAGTGGTGCGCAAGGCGTTCAAGGAGGCGACCCTGGAGAAGCCGGGGGCGAGCTTCATCGAGCTGCCCGAGAACATCGCCGCTGCGGAGGTGGCGGAGCTGGCCCCCCTGCGGGTGCAGAATCCGCGCACCCCCTGGCCGCCCGAAGATCGTCTCGCCGAGGTCGCGGCGCTGATCGCGCAGGCCGAGCGCCCGATGGTGCTGGCCGGCAATGGCGTCATTCGCGCGCAAG
>NZ_NRRY01000155.1 GCF_016583905.1 Lamprobacter modestohalophilus
CTGGATTTCGACCAATTGATCAATACCCTCTTGCAGAAAGACATGGAATTGCTTGAGACCTTTGCGCAAGGATCATCGCCGTAAACACGACGAGCATTAGCGCCCTCGGTTTGTTACGCGAGACACCAGAGCGCATCCTCATCGCTGAGACCCCGGAGGCGGAGTTTCACTGAGCCGCGCCAACAACAGCCTGCGGTTGCGGTCCTGATGGCGCGCCAGCGCCGAGCGCTCAAGCCACAGCGCCGTCGAGCGTCGTCAAGGTCCGATCAGCACATCCGCGAGCTTCAGCACGACGCCGAGGATGGCGAGGCCGCCGATGAGCCAACGGGTCTGCGCGGCCAGTGCTTGGTGCAGGCTCACTTCGAGCTGGCTGATTCGCTCCTGTAAGCGTGCGTCGACCTCTTTGATCTGGAGTTCAAGGGCCTTGATGTCCTTCTGTAGGCGCGCCTCGAGTTCCTTGATGTCCTTCTGTAGGCGCGCTTCGACCTCCATGATCTGGAGCTCAACATCTTTGATGTCCTTCTTCAGCCGCGCCTCAACCTCCTTGATTTCCTTCTGCAAGCGCAGCTCGGCTTCACGGACATGGCCCTGGGTTGCGAGATCATTGAGCTGAGGGAAACGGGCTTCGAGCGCATCAAAGGCTTGCGCAATCACCTCAGCACGCTCCTCATCGCTCGAGGTGTGTTTCAACTTGGTGTAGAGATCAAAGGCCGCACTCATCAGTGGTTGCTCTGGCAGGGATTTGGGTGACCGACGCTGGGGTCGCGGCGGGGCGAGAGTGAGCAGTATAGCGAGCAGCACAGGACGGCTGCACGCGATCATCGCGGCTGCGGCGGGCGTCTCGTGCATGGGTGCAGGGTGCTCGCCGCAACAGTCCAATCTGGTCCAGTTCGTTCCATCGACGAGATCAACAACCCCCATGACGTCTACTTCCGCGAAAGCTTCACCCGGCGCGAGATCGCGCAGGATTTCTTGCGCCAGCAACGGCCAACTGAACTGCTTGAGGTGGTGGATCTTGACAGTCTGGAGATCAGCAAAGACAGCTACGTCTCCAAGGAATTGCGCGCGTCCTATTCAGATCTGGTCTATCGGCTGAAATGGCGTGTGCCCGATCAGGCTGATCCAGCCGTACCTGAGCAGGGTGCCCGATGAGGCTGATCCAGCCGTGCCTGAGCAGGCTGATCCGGCCGCTGCAGTTGATTTAGAAGATGCTGCAGCCACCCTCGCACTCCACGTCTACATCCTGTTTGAGCACAAGAGCCATCCCGACTACTGGGTCTTGCTGCAACTGCTGCGCTACATCGCGCTGCAAGGCGATGCCTACCGCAAGCAGCATCCCGAGGCCAAGACCTTGCCGCCGGTCTATCCGCTGGTGCTCTATCATGGTCAGAGCCGCTGGCGGATGCCGAGCGACTTCCACGCGCTGATCCGGCCGCTACCAGAGGCGCTTAAACCCAATACCGTTCAATGGCACAGCACGATGCTCTCCTCAAAGGGTTTGGTCGGCTGAGGAGGATGTCGGTGGTGCGCACGCTTCTTGGGCCATTTGCTCATCTTTTGTTTGATGACGCGGGGATTGATCCGGTGACGACGCGGCGGGATGGTTTCCTCGGCGACTTCCTGC
>NZ_NRRY01000156.1 GCF_016583905.1 Lamprobacter modestohalophilus
TGATGCCATAGACCCGAGCCACGGCGCGGTTATGACCGATGGCAGACATCAGGCCCTTGGGCTGATAGCCGAACGCGCGGGTCGGCTCGTCGCGCTCGTGCCGGGCGATGTTGGCCGCGAGCTGCGGGCCTTGGCGTAACGCAAACTGCGCCGTCGGCGGGCAGGGCGCACCATCGGCCCGGCTGTTCGGCACTGCCGCACAATCGCCGATCGCCCAGACACCCGGTAGACCGGGCACCGACATATCGGCCTCGACGCGCAAGCGGCCTCGTTCCTTGTCCGCGGGCAGGGCATCGATGAGCCGGTTCGCCGTGGTGCCGATGGTGCTGACAACGGTGCCGGCATCGATACGGCTGCCTTTGTTGAGCGTCACCCCCTGCGCATCAATGGCCTCACTGCGGGTCCCGAGCCGCACCTCGACCCCGCCATGCCGCGACAGCTTGCGCTCGGTGAAACGGCCGAGTCGCTCCGGTAGCTCTGGCAACAGGTGTGGACCCCCATGGACGATAACCACTCGTGCCGGCTCCAGTTGTGAATGCCGATACCAGCGTCGGCTTTCGGTGAGGAAGTCGCTGATCTCGCCGGCGACCTCGACCCCGGAGAAGCCACCACCGATGACTACGAAGGTCTTCAGCCAGCGACGCAAGGTCGGGTTCTCGGTCAGCTCGGCGTCCTCGAGCCGGGCGATGACGCGATTGCGCAGATAGAGCGCATCGCCGACGGTCTTCAGCGGCAGCGTGTGCTCGGCCATGCCGGGGATCATGTGCAGATTGGCGCGGCTGCCGCAGGCCAGCACCAGATGGTCATAGTCGAGGTGGCCGCCCTCGGAGCTATTGCGGAAATGGACACGGCGGGCCTCGGTGTCGATGCCGGTGACCTGGACCTGATGGACCTTGGCGCGGCGCACCATCTGGCGCAAGGGCGCGACCACATGACCGGGCAGCACCGAGGCGCCGACCACCTCCGGCAGCAGTGGGTTATAGGTCAGATGGTTCTCCGCCGAGAGCAGATGGATCTCGGCCGAGCGCAGGCGCCGCTCGAGGGCCTTGGCTGCGGTCGCACCGGCGAAGCCGCCACCAATGATAACGATCCGGGGGCGACGGTCGGGGTCCGTAATGGGCGTGCTGGAGGCATCGGGCATGACGGGCTCCGGTTGGTCTGTTTACTGTCGGCGCGTGCCCAGTAGGATCTGGCGCTCACGCAGATCGTCCAGCAGGCTGCGACCGGCCTCGATCAGCTGCGCCGGCCGTGGATGCTGAAGCTCGAGCGCGATGCTGTTGAGCAGATCCCGTCCGCTCCGGTGGCTCTGTTCTCGCAGCAGCACCAACAGCCGCTGGGTCACCGCGTTGATCTTCAGAAACGCGATGCGCTCCTGTCGTGTGCGGTACACGACCAGATGCGTTGGCTCAGGGTCCGGCGCGTGCGGCTGGAAGTCCGCGCTGATGTGATGCACCGGAAAGCGGTAGCTGAGATTCCAAGCCAGCGGTGAGACCACCGGGACGCCGTCGAGCAGATCACCGTTCGGATCGGCGAGCGCGGGTCCGGCCTCGGCCTCGCTGAAGATCAAGGCGGT
>NZ_NRRY01000157.1 GCF_016583905.1 Lamprobacter modestohalophilus
AGTCAATCTCGGCGTGGATGGCCGGGAATCATAGCGCGAGGAACTCGGGGAAGAAGCGTTCGAGGGCTTCTTTCCAGGGGCTGTCTTGGTCGTTTCTGGGGCCGCCTTCGTCGTGCTTGGGGCTGCCCTGGTCGTTATTGGTTGCGACCGTTGCAGCCGGGGTGTTGTCGGTGTTGGTTTCGGTGGTCGCCATGGGCTGAGTTTAGCGGATTAGGCCAGCGCATTGTGTCAAGACGGAGGCTGAGACCGTAGCGCTTCGATCTGGGCCAGGCTCAGGCCGGTGGCTTGGGCGATCTGGCTGTCTTTGAGCAGGCTAGTGCTGATGCCTCGGCTCAACCCGACAGAACAAACGGATTGTTTACCCTAAGGCTACCCTCGAACACTTGGCCATCCTGTAAATCTTCAGAGTACAGCGTATCGCAACCGCTCAGCAGGGCCGCTGCAACCACCAGGGCATCCCAGTGGCTCATTGGTAACGCTCGCCGATGAAGATGGCTCTCTCGACCGTTTGCGGAGTCAGCGATACAACGTCGCAGCGGCGAAGCAGAATGCGTGCATAACGGTTGGCCTGCTCACGCGGCACGCGTTGCTTGCCAGTCAGCACATTGATGAATTCATTCACGACCTGTGTGCTGATAACCGGACGCCGGCGCATGATCGAAAACGCCCGCTCACGCCGTTTCTGGTCGGCGTCTAGCGCGTAGACGGGAACATTGGTATCAGCGAAGAATCTTGCGGTCATAGCAGGCCTCGCGGACAAATCTCCCGGACCAAAGACCGGCACCTTTCTTGAATTCGGCCCAGTCGGCCTCTGCTTCCGTATCGGTTTCACAGGCCGGCGGCTGGCGCGGGCGAGACTTCAGGTAGCACACAAAATCCAGCACTTCACGCAGCTCAAACTCGGGCAAGGTCTGAGCTTCCTCAAAGATTTTTTCTGCCGTGGTCATGACAAGCCTCCATGACAAATGCCGTGGTTAGACGACGATGATAGCGAACAGTAGCCGGCTCGGATAGGCAGGCCCCGGCACCTGAGCGCGATATCGGCAGAAACCCGGTAGAGTAGCGGAGAAACCCGGGACGGACCACGGTTTAGCCCGGCTGGTTAGCAGGCGCATGGTGGTCAGCGCGGGCTCGAGATCGAGCTCGAAGCTGGTGCGGTCATCACCTTGTCGTGAACAGGTCGTCAAGTGAGTGAGCCGTGAGGATCTGCTCGACCCAGGTGTCCAGTTGCTCGTCTGTGGCTTGCTCTAGGCGCTTGGATGCCGACTCGGGGATGTCGCCGAATTTGAGGGTGATGAGTTTGCGGAGGGTGCCCTCCACGCCCGC
>NZ_NRRY01000158.1 GCF_016583905.1 Lamprobacter modestohalophilus
CTCGAGAGCTTGCTCTTGGGTGATCAGTGGCGAACGGGTGAGTAACACGTGAGTAACCTGCCCCAGACTCTGGAATAACCCCGGGAAACCGGAGCTAATACCGGATACGAGACGGAGCCGCATGGCTACCGTTTGGAAAGTTTTTCGGTCTGGGATGGACTCGCGGCCTATCAGCTAGTTGGTGAGGTAACGGCTCACCAAGGCGACGACGGGTAGCCGGCCTGAGAGGGCGACCGGCCACACTGGGACTGAGACACGGCCCAGACTCCTACGGGAGGCAGCAGTGGGGAATATTGCACAATGGGCGAAAGCCTGATGCAGCGACGCCGCGTGAGGGATGAAGGCCTTCGGGTTGTAAACCTCTTTCAGCAGGGAAGAAGCGAAAGTGACGGTACCTGCAGAAGAAGCACCGGCTAACTACGTGCCAGCAGCCGCGGTAATACGTAGGGTGCGAGCGTTGTCCGGAATTATTGGGCGTAAAGAGCTTGTAGGCGGTTTGTCGCGTCTGCCGTGAAAATCCGAGGCTCAACCTCGGACTTGCGGTGGGTACGGGCAGACTAGAGTGTGGTAGGGGAGACTGGAATTCCTGGTGTAGCGGTGAAATGCGCAGATATCAGGAGGAACACCGATGGCGAAGGCAGGTCTCTGGGCCACTACTGACGCTGAGAAGCGAAAGCGTGGGGAGCGAACAGGATTAGATACCCTGGTAGTCCACGCCGTAAACGTTGGGAACTAGGTGTGGGCCTCATTCCACGAGGTCTGTGCCGCAGCTAACGCATTAAGTTCCCCGCCTGGGGAGTACGGCCGCAAGGCTAAAACTCAAAGGAATTGACGGGGGCCCGCACAAGCGGCGGAGCATGTGGATTAATTCGATGCAACGCGAAGAACCTTACCAAGGCTTGACATACACCGGAAACACCCAGAGATGGGTGCCCCGCAAGGTCGGTGTACAGGTGGTGCATGGTTGTCGTCAGCTCGTGTCGTGAGATGTTGGGTTAAGTCCCGCAACGAGCGCAACCCTCGTTCTATGTTGCCAGCGCGTAAAGGCGGGGACTCATAGGAGACTGCCGGGGTCAACTCGGAGGAAGGTGGGGATGACGTCAAATCATCATGCCCCTTATGTCTTGGGCTTCACACATGCTACAATGGCCGGTACAAAGGGCTGCGAAATCGCAAGATGGAGCGAATCCCAAAAAACCGGTCTCAGTTCGGATTGGGGTCTGCAACTCGACCCCATGAAGTCGGAGTCGCTAGTAATCGCAGATCAGCAACGCTGCGGTGAATACGTTCCCGGGCCTTGTACA
>NZ_NRRY01000159.1 GCF_016583905.1 Lamprobacter modestohalophilus
CGAACAGCCGCTCGATGAGCGCCCGGCACTGCGGGCCGATGGCGTTGGCTTGCTTCAGGCACCACTGCGGATCACGCATGGCGAAGGCCAGCGCGTTGGGCGGCATGTGATCGGCCACCGTGCTGCGCGCACCGGGGCGTAACTGGCGCACATGGGTGGCCACCAGCAGGTGCTCCTGGTAAAGACGCACCACGTCCGAGGTCGCCTTCAGCCAGAGGGTCTGGCCGAGCAGACGGAAGGGCACGGAGTAATAGGCCTTCTCAAACTGCACGTGGGCATCACGATGGACCTTGAGCTTGGCCCAGACGGCCAGCTCCGGCGGGGCATCCGGCAGGCGCCCGAGCAGCGCTTTCTCGACCGACTCGAACAGGGCCAGCGGCTGCTCGCGGGTGGTGCCGTGAATGCGGTTGCCGGCCTCGGCCAGAATCCATTGGCGCAGCTTGGCGTTGGCATCTGCCAGGGAGCGAAACTCACGCAAGGGTAGGAAGGCTTGTTTGAGGTATTTCACCCCGGCCTCGACGCGCCCTTTTAACTGAGGTTCGCGCGGTGGGCAGGCGTCGATCTTGAAGCCGTAGCCCTCAGCACACTCGCCATAGGCGCGCTGCACCTCGGGGTCGCGGCGGTGGGCGAGGATGATGGCGCATTTGGCGTTGTCGATGATGACCCGCTTGGGCACGCCGTTGAACCACTCGAAGGCGTGGCGATGGCAGGCGAGCCAGGTGGCGACATCCTGGCGCCAGATGAGCTCGGCGTACTGATGCCGACTGAAGCACAGCGTCATGACGAAGACCCAGGTCTTGCGCAGTTCGCCGGTGTCGGTGTCGAGGAGGCGCGGGCCGGCGCCGAAGTCGACTTGGGCGGCTTCACCAGGGGCGAAGTCCAGGCGCACCGTGGCTTTGAGCGGGGCGGGCTCGTTGGCTTGCAGAAAACGGCGGATGGCCGAGTAGCTGCCGCTGAACCCGTGCTCGCGCACCAGGGCTTGGTGGATGGTGGTGCCGGTGATGCCGGCCCGCGTCCAGGCGAGGATGCGCTCGCGATGGGGCTCGACTTGGGAGCTTGGCCCGGGGTTGGTCTCGCGCTGGCCCAAGACCTCGGCCAGCGCCGTGTCATCGGGCAATGGGCGCTCGGCTTCGAGCCAGCCGTGCTCGCTGGCGACGCGCCTGAGCTTGGCGGCTTTGCTGCGCCCCATCAGTCGCGCTGCGGCGATCTGGCGGTCTGAATCACCCTGGCGCATCCGCACCAGGACCTGTCGATACT
>NZ_NRRY01000160.1 GCF_016583905.1 Lamprobacter modestohalophilus
TCTTCCGACCAGAGCGTCGCTATCCGCCAGAGGCGCAACACGCGATACGGGTGGGTGGCTAGCCCTTACCCGACCGGGACTTTCACCCGGCAAGAAGCGCCAAGCTGCGCTTGGCGCACTAACGCCACCAACTCAGAGTGCTTCTTCAAAATCGAACCGCTTGGTGGGGCATCGCTGACCCTAGATTCCTTAGAACTCGGTAACTATCTTTCAAGGAACCCCAACGTTCCTTACAGTATTTTCGATCTCTCTGATACAACCAATCCCTTGCTGACCGACACCGCAACCATATCGAATACTTCACCGTTTACGGTGACTCCGGATCTCACATCTACTAGTGGATTCCTAGTCAGTTTCGGGCCAGACGGATGGAATAACGGCCTAACAGAGCTAACCTACACAACCACGTCGTCAGTAACCCCGGTGCCGCTACCCGCGGCAGGCTGGCTGTTCTTCTCCGCGCTGACATCGCTAGGCGGGTTGGCATGGCGAAAGCAGAAACGAATGTCCTAGGGGCCACCTAGATCGAAGGTCGGATAATGCTCTAGTTCTGTTGTTGAATACCCTAATCGTTATAAATCAGTAATTTGACTGGCGAATCAACAGATCTAGAGCACGACCAACGAAACGTCAGCCTCGCATCGGCCAGCGCCAGGCTGCCGACCCGCTCAGCGAACAGCCAGACCTCCAACTCAGGCGCCATGGTCGGTGTCTTCGCGGTAAAGGGCGGGTGCGGCAGAGGGCAACCCGCAGAGCTCGAACTCACCTCCTAAGGCATCGATCACACGTAGCACCTGTTCCAGCCGCACGCTCGGCTTGCCGGCTTCCAGATCAACGATGAAACGCACGCCGACCCCTGCCGCTAAGGCCAACTGGGGCTGCGTTAGCCCGAGCTGCTTGCGCGCAGCACGCAATACATCACCGAGTTGGTCAGGGTCTTGAATACGGCTCATGGTCCGGCCTCTTTCCCGTTCGGGAAAGTCTCAGCTAGAACAGGGTTCTGCGCAAGTCATCTTTCCCGGTCGGGAATGTTCAGTGCGAAACCTCGAGCTTGGCCTTGTTGCCACCTTCACCGGACGCTTGCACAGGTTCCACAATAATGGAATGGTCCGCCCCGCTCCTCCAACACACCCCGAGCGGGCACAATAAGCGATGATGAGAACCCATCGTCAACCAAGGTAGCGGAGCAGACCAATGACAGAGACTCACAAAGACCGGGCCATCACG
>NZ_NRRY01000161.1 GCF_016583905.1 Lamprobacter modestohalophilus
CTCAAGACGCGCGTTTGAGCTGGGTCAGCCAGGTGTCGCCGTCGGGGCTGAGCAGGAGTTGATCGGCAAGCTCTTCGAGCTGATCGGGGTCGCTGATGCGGGCCAGCAGGGGCTGGCTCTGCTCGGCCACCTCGGGGCCAAAGCGGCGGCGGGCTAAGCGGGAAAGGATGTGCCGGGTGGTTTCGCGACCTTCTTCCAGACCCTGTTCCAGGCCCTGCTCTAGGCCCTGCTGCTTCCATTGGTCAGTCCAGGTTTCGACGTTGTCGGCTAGCATGTGATAGACCTCGCTGAGATCGTTCATGGGGGTGACCGACACCCCGGGTAGGCGCTTGGGGAGGAACACCCGTCCAAACCAGACGGCAAAGGCGCGACGCAGGCTGCTTTGCTCAGGCTCTTTGAGCCAGTCGACCAGGGCGCGCACGATGGCCAGGGCGTCCTCGGCGCTGCGGCTGGCTTCGAGGCGAAAGAGCGCGGCGCTGAGATTGCGGGTCGGTGCCTGCTCGACCTTCGCCAGACGTTGCTCGTCCAGCAGCAGATAGGCTTGCTGGGGGCGATAATCGGCCAGGACAGATGGCGCGGGCTCGATCAGCGGCTCGAGGGTCTCGGCGGCGTTCCAGACTTGGGCACCATTGTAGAGCACGATCGGCAGCACCGGGGGCAGACGTCCATGGGCGCTGAGCTGTTCGGCGCGGATGAGGTCTTGGTAGAGCAGGCCGATGTAGGTCTGGATGCGTACCGCCATCCAGGCGTCGATGGTGGATTGGAATTCGAGCAGCAGGTAGACGTAGAGCCAGTCCTCGCCCCAGCGTAGGCGCCAGATGAGGTCGTCAGCACGGTCGCGCAGGTCTTCGGTGACGTAGCTGCCGCTGCAGCGCTCGAGGGTACTGAGATCGAGGCTGTGGACCCAGTCGCCGGGGACGAAGCCCGTGAGCAGGTCGCGCACCATGGCGGCGTGGGCATAGAGCAGCTTGTAGCCGCTGTCGTGGGTCGGCTCGCGCCGACGCGGGGTCGTGGGTGCCGGTGGTTTCATGTGACGGGGCGTTGTTTGCCGAATGCGACCGCGAGCGGCAGGCCGACGTCGCCCAGGCCGATGATGGCGACGAGGAAGGTGAGGTCTTCGTTCACCGGGTGCTGGGTCCGTCGGATCAAGGTCGCGGGCAGGCTTCCGCCCGCCCTGTCATGTCGGCAAGGGCGGAGGCGGTGATCGGGTTGTTCTTGCGC
>NZ_NRRY01000162.1 GCF_016583905.1 Lamprobacter modestohalophilus
CAGGGCGAGCGCGTATAAAATTTTGCGAATAGAATCAGTTGCGGCAGTCTATCGGGAAACGAACCCTAGGAGTTTCCCATGTCTGCCAGTCTTGTCGAGCACTTTGCTCCCCTCAGCGACCCGCGAGTTGAGCGCAACAAACTCTATCCACTTATGGAAATCCTGCTCCTCGTGGTCTGCGCGATGATCAGTGGTGCTGAGGGTTGGGAAGCGATGGAGGAATTCGGCAAGGAGAAACTCGACTGGTTGCGCAAGTTTGCGCCCTTTGCCAACGGGATTCCATCGCACGACTGTATCGCCAGCGTCATCTCGCGGCTGAATCCCAAGACCTTTCAAGCCTGTTTCGTCAGCTGGACGCGCGCGATCAGCGCGGTCACCGACGGCGAGGTCGTGGCCGTTGACGGGAAAAGCGCACGCGGCTCGCGTGATCGCCGGCGCGCAAAAGCGGCGTTGCACATGGTGAGCGCTTGGGGCAATCGCAACCGGCTGGTGCTGGGGCAAGAAGCCACCGAGGAGAAATCCAACGAGATCACAGCGATCCCAGTGCTGCTAGAACTCCTTGAACTCAAAGGCTGTATCGTGACCATCGATGCGATGGGCTGCCAGACTAAGATCGCCGAGCAGATTATCGATCAAGGTGGCGACTATGTCCTTGGGCTCAAAGGCAATCAGAGCACACTCCACGACGAGGTTGAGGACTTCTTCGACACCGCGCGCGCCGGTGAGTTTGCCGATGTCCCCCATGACTTCACCGAGGAGACCGACAAGGACCATGGGCGCCTGGAAGTGCGCCGGTACTGGATCACCGAGACGTTGAGCACCCTCTCGGAGACCGAGCGCTGGAAGGGGCTGCGCAGCATCGGCATGGTGGAGCGTGAATGTTGGATCGGGGAGGATTACAGCGTCGAACGACGCTTTTTCATCAACTCCATCTCGGCACAGGCGCCGCGGTTTGCCGAGGCGGTGCGCGGCCATTGGGGCGTCGAGAATCCTCTACACTGGCGCTTGGATGTCCTGTTTCGCGAAGACGCTTGCCGCATCCGCAAAGGCAACGCCCCAGCAATTCTGACCTCGATCCGCCATCTCTGCATGAATTTGCTCGAACGCGAACCCTCCAAGCAACGCATGGTCAAGAAGCGCCGCAAGGCCACGTGGAACGATGACTACCGCGCTAAGGTCGTCTTTGGCTGAGGATTTATACGCGCTCGCCCTG
>NZ_NRRY01000163.1 GCF_016583905.1 Lamprobacter modestohalophilus
CGGAGAACCAACCCAACGCCTCCTTTGCCGGCCTCGCGGCCGAGGGTCCGAATTTGGAGGGCAAGGAGGTGCGCTTCGGCGCGACGGCCACGGCGCTTTGGGGCAGCTTCACCACCCAGACCTCCAACGGCTCGGTGAACGGCATGCACGACTCCTTCAACCCGCTGGGCGGCGCCGCGACGCTGATGGATATGTTCATCAACGCCACCTTTGGCGGCGTCGGCGTGGGGCTGATCAACTTCCTGCTGTTCCTGCTGCTCGCGGTCTTTCTCGGCAGCCTGATGGTAGGTCGCTCACCAGAGGTCTATGGCCGCGCGCTGGAGGCCAAGGAGATCAAGCTGATCTGCATCGCGCTCTTGATCCAGCCGCTGCTGATCCTCGGACTGACCGCCACGGCGGTGGCGATTCCGGGCCTGGCTCAGAACTCCAATCCGGGCTTCCATGGCCTGAGCCAGGTGCTCTACGAATACACCTCCGCCTTCGCTAACAACGGTTCCGGCTTCGAGGGGTTGGGCGACGATACGCCCTGGTGGAACATCAGTTGCGCCCTGGCGCTGATCCTCGGGCGGTTTATTCCCATCCTGGCACCGCTGGCGTTGGCCGCCCACCTGGCGGGCAAGCGCGTCGCGCCCACCACCTCGGGCAGCCTGGCCGTGGAGACGCCCACCTTCGCCGTGCTGACCCTGGGGGTGATCCTGATGTTCGCGCTGCTCAGCTTCTTCCCGGTCCTGGCCCTCGGCCCGTTCGCCGAGTTCCTGTCGTTGGCGAGCTGATGCCTTGGAGAAAACATGATGAAACATCAACGCAATGCATCCAAGTTGCTCACCGCCGAGACCCTGGCCCGCTTGGCGGGCGAGTCGCTGCGGCGGCTCGACCCGCGCTGGCTGGCGCGCAACCCCGTGATGTTCGTGGTCGGGGTCGGCACCCTGGTGACCCTGTGGCTGACGGGCGACGCGCTGCTGGCCGGTCGTCCCTGGGGCTTCGATCTGGCGATCAGCCTCGTGCTGCTGTTCACCCTGCTGTTTGCCAACGCGGCCGAGGCGCTGGCGGAGGCGCGGGGCCGGGCACAAGCCGAGAGCCTGCGCTCCACTCGAGAGCAGCTCGTGGCCCGGCGTGTGCGGGGGAAGGGGTTCGGGAATGGCTCTGGCCAGGGCGACGATGAGGAGCAGGTGCCGGCCACGGCCCTGCGTCGCGGCGACT
>NZ_NRRY01000164.1 GCF_016583905.1 Lamprobacter modestohalophilus
CCTCTTTGCCGGTTCCGGACTCACCGGTGATCAAGACCGTCGCCTGGGTGCGCGCGCTGCGGGCGATGGCCTTGCTGACGTCCAGCATGGCGTTGCTGCGACCGATCAGATCACGCGGCGCCTCGTCCTCAGAGGAGCCGGCAGGCGGGCTGTCACTTGTCTGGCTGAGCGCCTCACGCTCCCGCAGCAGGCGCTGCACGGCCTGGGTCAGCTCATCGGTCTTGATCGGCTTGTGTACGAAATCCGCGGCCCCGCGCTGGATCGCCGCGATCGCCAGCTCCAGGTCATGCTTGCCGGTCATCATCAGGATCGGCAACTGTGGATCGATCTCAAGCAACGGGCCGATCAGCTCACTGCCGAGCCCGTCGGGGAGCTGCTGATCGAGTAGGACCAGGTCGAACCGCCCCTGGCGCAACTGGTCGAGTCCGGCCTGCGCCCGCTCAGCATGGGTCACGGCGAAGTCCAGGTCCTCAAAGTGCATCGCGAGCATCTCGCCAAGGGCGCGATCATCCTCGATGATGAGCAGGCGTGGGGTCATCGCGTCGTCCTCTCAGGTGTCGGAATCGGGCTTTTTGCTTGGGCTTGGGCGGTGAGGCTTGGGCGGTGGCCAGTCCGTCCTCTGACGGCGCTGGTTGGAGTTTGCGCGCTCGGGGTGTGCTCACAGTGCAATGATCTCGTGTCTGAACCGGTCCGGTCTCTAAGATCACCGTGAGTGACCCTGTTAACGGACCCTTGGAGAACGCCATGTCTTTCAACTTTCCTGATCATGACCCTGAATCGGCGCCGAAGGATGCGCTGCCGGCGCTGACAGAGGCCGAGCACCACTTCGGTATGCTGCCCAACCTGATGCGCAAGATGGCCACCGCACCAGCGCTGCTGAAGGGCTACCTGGCCCTGGGTGAGCTGTTCGAGCAGACCTCGTTCTCGCCAGCCGAGCAACAGGTGGTGTTGCTGAGCGTCAGCCGCGAGAACCGCTGCGACTATTGTATGGGGGCGCACAGCGTGCTCGCGGACATGGCCGGTGTGCCCAAGGCGGTGACCGAAGCGCTGCGGGAGGGCCAACCCTTGCCTGATCCACGACTCGAGGCCCTGCGCCGCTTCACCACTGCGGTGGTTGCGGCGCGGGGCTGGGTGGATGAGGCAGAGGTCGCCGCGTTTCAGGAGGCCGGCTACGACGCGCAGCAGGT
>NZ_NRRY01000165.1 GCF_016583905.1 Lamprobacter modestohalophilus
ATACCGATGAGGAGATTTGGACCATGTTGAATCTCGTGACTCCGCTCGAGGAGACCAAGGCCTATCAGTCGATCTTTGCCAAGGGCGAGGCCAAGGGTAAGACTGAGGGCAGGACCGAGGGCAGACGAGGGCAAGACCGAGGGCAAGACCGAGGGCAGAACCGAGGCGAAGGTCGCAACCTTGCGTCGACAGATCAGTCGTCGCTTCGGCCCATTACCACGCTGGGCCGCGCAGCGCATCAGCGCAGCCTCTGAAGCGCAGCTCGACACCTGGCTGGATGACATTTTCGATGCGACCAGCGTCAAGCATTTGCTCGGCGATAAGGGCGAGCGCCATTGAAAAGAACATGTTCGTGAGGCGATCACGTTCGTGAGGCGATCACGTTTGATGTCGTGGCATGTCCTCCGTGATGCCGGCCACTGCTCCCGTCATTCCGGCCACCCCCCTCCGTCATTCCGGCCGGGAAGCCGGAATCCCGTGCAGGAAAGCAACCTCGCAGCAGATTGCTCGATGTCGCCATTATTGAGGCCAAGGGAGAAGGGGCCGCACACCGCCCGCTGGAACTGCCCGACGGGCTCGAGAACCTGCGCCCGCACAACCTGCTGACCTACAAATCCCAGCACGAAGCGCTCACCGCTTGGACCCTTGATGAGCTGATCGGCCACTACGTCAACTACCGCAAGCTCAGGTTGAGTCCCGATGGTAAGCGCCACCGGCCAGACGCCTTCGGCCTCTACGCCGTCGCCACCCGCTGTCCCAAGGCCCTGCAGCGTCGGCATCCCCTAACGCCCACCGCCTGGGAAGGCGTTTATGAGCTCCCCTGGGGCGGACAGCCGGTGCGCCTGATCGTCCTGAACGCCATCGCCAAGCATCCGCGCAACGCGCCCTGGGAACTCTTTGCCAGCGAGCAAGATCGCATCCGCCAAGGACTGATCCACTACCGCGCTCGCCATCCGCATCCAAGTCGAGGTGGACACTGGGAACTGCTCGAACGCATGCACCTCATCTATCAACGGGAGAATCTTGAGATGGCCTACACGATGAATGTTGGATGGGTAGAGTAGAGAGCAGGCATCCCGCGCCCGTAGACCCGGCCTATCTGTTTCCGCCCCTTTCGTTTGGCGGTGCCTCAATAGCCGAATCCTAGTCATGGGATACCAGCCCTCCCTCATCAAACCGTG
>NZ_NRRY01000166.1 GCF_016583905.1 Lamprobacter modestohalophilus
GCAACGGCTTTTCCCTCGGTCAGTTTGCACTTCCAAGGGTACGCCGACCCGGCGCTCCTGCCACGCCTTCAGCGTGGTTGATCGCCTACCGGAATACTCAGTTTTGGACCAAGGGATGATCAAGGCCCGTCGGGAGCAAGGTCGGTTTTGTGGCGGACCGAATGGGAGAATACGCACGACCATAAACTGAAGCAGCAGTTGATCATTTACAATTCGGATGACTGCCGGGCTCTTTCGCTTGTTACAAAAGCAGTTTCTAAACTCTGCTCAGAACAATCTGGAAAAGCAATAGTGTTCGATAGTAATTTTTCGGATACTGAAACGCATGGGCGGTCAAGAAGAGACTTTTTGTTAGATGATTTCCAAGCCATTAATAATGCAGCTTACTGGGATCATCAGCGGGATATGGTTTATGTCAATTCGTCCAGAAGATTGAAGACGATTTCAAAAAGGCAGGCGATTTCTAGTCAAAAGGTAGAACCTAATAGGGTCATTGACCCTGTTGCCCCAAATACGTGTTTGCGATGTGGGGAAAAGAGCTTTTCAAAAGAAAAAGTAGGAGAACGTACTGTTTATGACCTTAAATTTACAAAACGAGGAATTTCGAGAGATGTAGTCAAATATGTAGCGCGCGAATTTCACTGTAAATCCTGCGGCGAATCTACAAAAGTCTATCCGTCGTCGTGGTCAAATCGAAAGTATGGGCAAGGCTTTGTCGCCTATTCTATCTATCATGTTATACATCTC
The DNA here is from genome assembly GCF_016583905.1 of Lamprobacter modestohalophilus. Classification (GTDB taxonomy): domain Bacteria; phylum Pseudomonadota; class Gammaproteobacteria; order Chromatiales; family Chromatiaceae; genus Lamprobacter; species Lamprobacter modestohalophilus. Next base: position 748 of record NZ_NRRY01000166.1, read on the forward strand.
TGCCTATTACAAAGAACGATTGCTCGAAGCATTAACGAGTTGTTTGGCTTTAGTATTTCTGAAACAACGGTGCATCATATTAAGTCTATTGCAGCCGATTTCTACACAAATACTTGTGAAAAAATTAAAGAGCGAATCGTTACCGGTAAGTTGGTCCACGCTGACGAAACACCAATTAAGCTTAAGGGCGGAAACGAAGGTTACGTGTGGGTTTTGACTAACATGGAAGAAGCCTTTTTTTTCTTTACTGGTAACCGTTCACGGGGCTGAAACCTGCCATCGCCTCACCTCCAGCGGCTTCAGCCCAGGCTGTGGAAACCCCGACATCCGTGCTCAGGAGCGCAGCCCAGGCGAAGGACGTGTTGATGATGAACCCGAGTTGGGATCTCTTCGAGCGGCTGGCATCGCGGAGTC
>NZ_NRRY01000167.1 GCF_016583905.1 Lamprobacter modestohalophilus
CGCGGATTCCATCAGGGCGCGAGGAGCGATCACGCCACCTCATCACGACGCCGGATATATGGCCGCAACGTTTCCTTCTGCTGAACAGTCAAGTGGCTCTTGCATCGCGGGGCGGACCATATATGTTCAGCGGCACCGCATTGGATCGCAGCACGCAGTCCGCGGAGCCCATCCTTGGTCGCGATATACCAAGTGAAGGCCCCATCGATGTCGGGGAAGACCGACTCCTTCATGCCCCACCCAGCACCACCTCAAGCACGTTGGCCAAGCCCGCCTCATCCAGTGGAAACCCACCTCGGCGGGACCGATCCGGGTAGGCCGACCAAACCCAATCACACTCCTCGGCAGGCATCCCAGGCTCCCCTTCATCGACAGACTGCGCCCTGTCTGCGATCAATTTGACTTGGTCGCGAGGTCCAATGACATCGACACGTCCATAGCCCCCAATGATCAGGCTCGCAACCGGGATGAAGGCCACAAGGTCTCGACCGATCGTGACCTCGAGCCCCGGTGCTTCATAGGCCCCGAGTGTTTCCTCGGTGAGGCGATGTCGAGTGTCCACGATCTGATCCATGGGCACACCCGCATCCTTGAAAGACGCACGCAAAGCGTCCATCAGCTGCCGAAGCACCGATAACCACTTTTCTCGACGCTTTCCCCAATCGACCGATTCGCCCGCCCAGTGCGCTGCTCTGGCTTGGTGCTATTTGACAATTGTTTGTAGACTGGTCATTAGACATTCCTTCCTCTAACCAAAACCCTTCACGATAACTGCCTCAAGGACCCATCCGGCGCAACGCTGATCAGCAGCTTGTGATCGATCTACCAGTTATGCGGCTCAAATGTCGTCTTCGTCGACCCGTTGTGTCCCTTGGACATCATATCGCAGCAGCGATTCCAGACTCTGCAGCGCCGTGTCGCGGTCGGCGACCTGGTCGATCAAGGCGATCAACCGCTCCAGATGCTCCAACGGCTGGTCGCTGACGATCCAGCGCAGGACGAGCTGCACCAAGCGGGTCAGCACATCGCCTTTGATCTCCGCATCGCTGCGCGGCGAGAGATCGTGCAAGGCATCGCGAAACTGCTCGAGCAGGACAACATCACCGAGCTTGAACATCGAACACCTCTTCCCATTCGAC
>NZ_NRRY01000168.1 GCF_016583905.1 Lamprobacter modestohalophilus
ATCTGCTGCGCGAGGCCGGCCTGCCTCCGGCCTGGGCGCAGGCTTTGGTGACGGATTCGCCGGCGACCGCCGAGGCGCTGGCGACCGATCCCCGCGTCGCCTTCCTGAGCTTCATCGGCAGTGCGCGCGTTGGCTGGCATCTGCGCTCGCGGCTCGCGCCCGGAGCGCGCTGCGCGCTCGAGCATGGCGGCGCGGCGCCGGTGCTGGTCGATCGTGGCGTCGATCTGCAGCAGGTCGTGCCCTTGTTGGCGAAGGGTGGTCTCTATCATGCCGGTCAGGTCTGCGTCTCGGTGCAGCGCGTCTACGTGCATCAGGATCAGGCACTGACTCTGGCACAGGCGCTGGCCGAGACCGCAGCCGAGATGCGGGTCGATGATCCGACCCTGGCCGAAACCGCGATCGGACCGCTGATTCGTCCGGCCGAGGTCGAGCGCGTGGATCAGTGGGTGCGCGAGGCGATCGGGCAGGGCGCAACCTTGCTCTGCGGGGGCGAGCCGCTCTCGCGCACATGTTATGCGCCGACGGTGCTGTTCGACCCGCCGGCGACGGCCAAGGTCAGCACACAGGAGCTGTTCGGTCCGGTGATCTGTGTCTATCCCTATGCCGAGGTCGATGCGGCGATCGAGGCGGCCAATGCCTTGCCGTTCGCGTTCCAGGCGTCGGTGTTCACACGCGAGCTGGCGTTTGCACGCGATGCCGCAGAACGGCTCGCGGCCTCAGCGGTGATGATCAACGACCACACCGCCTTCCGCACTGACTGGATGCCGTTCGCCGGATTACGCCAATCGGGGCTGGGTACCGGCGGGATGCCCTATAGCTTCGAGGAGATGCGCATCGAGAAACTGGTGGTTTGGCGCGCGGACTGAGGCGTCGGGTCGTCAATCACGCTCGGCAACAGGGGTTGACGAGCGTTCCGTCACGCCTTGGGCACCCTGATCCTGGGACACCTCATCGCTGCTGTCGTCGAGGGTCCGCGTAAAGCGCAGATGGGCGATATCAGGCGGAAAGAACATCGCCCAGTTCCACTCCAGATAGAGCCGCGCCTTGCGCGCCAGGGTCGGGATATAGAGCAGGTAGAAGCCGCGCCAGAGCAGCCAGGGGATGAACC
>NZ_NRRY01000169.1 GCF_016583905.1 Lamprobacter modestohalophilus
GATGCCATCCGCCGCTTCGTCACCGAGAACGGTGGCGCCTATCCCGACGAGACCACCGCGCTGGTGGAGCGCGTGGCGCGAGGCGGCGCGACGCCGTTGGTGGTCGCGGAGGACGACCGGGTGCTCGGCGTCGTGCCCCTGTCCGACATCATCAAGACCGGCATCAAGGAACGCTTCCAGCGCCTGCACGCCATGGGCATCCGCACGGTGCTGATCACCGGCGACAATCCGCTGACCGCCGCCGCCATCGCCGCCGAGGCTGGCGTGGCGGACTACATCGCCGAGGCCACGCCGGAAGACAAGCTGGAGTACATCCGGTGCGAACAGGCCCAGGGACGCCTAGTCGCCATGATGGGCGACGGCACCAACGACGCGCCGGCCCTGGCCCAAGCGGATCTCGGGCTGGCGATGAACTCCGGCACCCAGGCCGCCAAGGAGGCGGGCAACATGGTGGATCTCGATTCCGATCCGACCAAGCTGCTGGAGGTGGTGGAGATCGGCAAGCAGTTGCTTGTCACCCGTGGCGCGCTAACCACCTTCTCGCTGGCCAACGACGTGGCCAAGTACTTTGCCATCCTACCGGCCATCTTCATCGCCAGCGTGCCGGCCATGCAGGCCCTCGACATCATGCAGCTCAACAGCCCAGCCACGGCGGTGCTGGCGGCGGTGATCTTCAATGCCCTGGTGATCCCGGCGCTGATCCCCTTTGCGCTGCGTGGGGTGAGCCTCCGCCCGCTCAGTGCCGACGCGCTGCTGCGTCGCAACCTCTTGATCTACGGGTTGGGCGGGCTGTTGCTGCCGTTCCCGGCGATCAAGCTCATCGATCTTGGTCTTGGTTTGGTGATGTAGGAGATGGTGATGAATCACGCCCAATCCGTTGCCCCGACAGTCTCCGCGACCCCAGTCGGACGCTGGCTCCAGGCGCTGCGCGGCGCCCTGGTGCTGATGCTGCTGTGCGGTGTCCTCTACCCGCTGCTCACCGTGGCGATCGGTGGCGTCCTGTTTCCTGAGCAGTCCACCGGCAGCTTCGTCGAACGCGATGGCACGGTGATCGGCTCGGCACTGGTCGGCCAGCCGTTCAAGGC
>NZ_NRRY01000170.1 GCF_016583905.1 Lamprobacter modestohalophilus
GAGCCGGGCATCCTCTGCGCCTATCGCTGGCAGGGCGAGACGCAACTGCGGACCGAGCATTTCTGCTGGGTCGGGTCCGAGTGAGCCTAGACCTCCCTCAGTCAGCAGCTACCTTCAAGGAGAGCGCTGGCAGCCGTTCCACAACCGGCTGAGCCAGACGTTGAAAGCAGTCGGTCGCTTGCTCTAGGTCGGCAAATGGCCCCCGCGACAGACCATTGCTGGCATCCAGCAGCCGCCAGCCCTCATGTCGGCGGTACTCGAACCGCAGGTTGCGCGCATAGGTCTGGTAGTCGAAGCTGCTCGGCAGCGGCTCACGACCTTCCAGCTGATCACGCGCGATGACGGCGCGCAGGACCGCCGGCAGATCCCGATCATAGAGACGCTGCGCCACCGGCAGCGGCAGACCCTCGGCCAGCTCCACCTGCAGCGCACCCGGCACCCAGGCGATCAACTCGGCGCCTTCCGTGACGGCATAGGCGACCAAGGCCTCGACGACCACCGCCAACCAATCCCCGCCCAGCGGGCACTCCGGCACCGGCTGCGGTGTGGTTCGCAGCGCCCCACCGCGCGCCAGGCGCCGCTCCGGCAACGGCCGTCCGAGACGCTGCCGGCGCAGATCGCGCCGCCAATCGCTCTGCACCTCGTCGATCAGGATGATCCAGCGCTCCTGATCATCGATCAGCCGGCTCAGGCGCAGATGGGCAAATAGGTTGCGCACATCGAAATGATCGCTGAAATAGCTCTGCTCCAGGCTCGGCAGACAGAAGGCCAACTCCTCATGATTGCTATGCGGTCCATCGCCGCGCGGCAGCAGCCGTTGCATGCTCCAATCCAGCATCTGCTGGACCACCCGCGTGTCAGACTGCGGAAAGCGCTTGCCCCGGCGCGGCAGGTGCAATTCGGGCAGCCGAAACTGCTCGCACTGCTCAACACAGAACCGCGAGCGCTGTGGCGCCTGCCAATTCGGATCGGCGCTGCGCAGCAGGGTCTCGAGTGGCTGCGGCAGGGTGGCCCTGGGCTCGTCCTCATACGCCCGCGGCAGCCAAAGCCGCCATTGCTTGAAGTACAGGCCACGCCGCGCG
>NZ_NRRY01000171.1 GCF_016583905.1 Lamprobacter modestohalophilus
GAGCCGGGCATCCTCTGCGCCTATCGCTGGCAGGGCGAGACGCAACTGCGGACCGAGCATTTCTGCTGGGTCGGGTCCGAGTGAGCCTAGACCTCCCTCAGTCAGCAGCTACCTTCAAGGAGAGCGCCGGCAGCCGTTCCACAACCGGCTGAGCCAGACGTTGAAAGCAGTCGGTCGCCTGTTCCAGATCGGCAAATGGCCCCCGCGACAGACCATTGCTGGCATCCAGCAGCCGCCAGCCCTCATGTCGGCGGTGCTCGAACCGCAGGTTGCGCGCATAGGTTTGGTAGTCGAAGCTGCTTGTCAACGGCTCGAGACCTTCCAGCTGATCCCGCGCGATGACGGCGCGTAGGGCCGCCGGCAGATCCCGATCATAGAGACGCTGCGCCACCGGCAGCGGCAGACCCTCGGCCAGCTCCACCTGCAGCGCACCCGGCACCCAGGCAATCAACTCGGCGCCTTCCGTGACGGCATAGGCGACCAAGGCCTCGACGACCACCGCCAACCAATCCCCGCCCAGCGGGCACTCCGGCACCGGCTGCGGTGTGGTTCGCAGCGACCCACCGCGCGCGAGGCGCCGCTCCGGCAACGGCCGTCCGAGACGCTGCCGGCGCAGATCACGTCGCCAATCGCTCTGCACCTCGTCGATCAGGATGATCCAGCGCTCCTGATCATCGATCAGCCGGCTCAGGCGCAGATGGGCAAACAGGTTGCGTACATCGAAGTGATCGCTGAAATAGCTCTGCTCCAGGCTCGGCAGACAGAAGGCCAGCTCCTCATGATTGCTATGCGGCCCATCGCCGCGCGGCAGTAGGCGCTGCATGCTCCAATCGAGCATCTGCTGGACCACCCGCTTGTCAGGCTGCGGAAAGCGCTTGCCCTGGCGCGGCAGGTGCAATTCGGGCAGCCGAAACTGCTCGCACTGCTCAACACAGAACCGCGAGCGCTGTGGCGGCTGCCAATTCGGATCGGCGCTGCGCAGCAGGGTCTCGAGTGGCTGCGGCAGGGTGGCCCTGGGCTCGTCCTCATACGCCCGCGGCAGCCAAAGCCGCCATTGCTTGAAGTACAGGCCACGCCGCGCG
>NZ_NRRY01000172.1 GCF_016583905.1 Lamprobacter modestohalophilus
GCCCAGGCCGATGATGGCGATGGGGGTGTTGGGGTCGGTGAGGTGCGCGTGGGTTGGGGGCATGGGGTTGGCCTGGAGTTGGCGCAGGACGAGGAAGCTGAGGTCTTCGTTCACCGGGTGCTGGGTCCATCGGATCAAGGTTGCGGGCAGGCTACCGCCCGCCCCTGTCATGTCGGCAAGGGCGGAGGCTGTGGTCGGATTGTTCTTGCGCTGATGGGTTCAGCTGTGAAGACGGCGAGTATGAGATCAGCTGGGGGCGGTTGGGTCAAGGGGTGGTTGGGGTTTGCGCGGCGGGCGCTCAGGAGCAGACTCTCGGATCTGTTTTCCCATCATTGAGCTGTGGTTGAACATGGGTTGCTGTTCGCGGTTTACAGTTCCGTAGGCAAATTGATGACCCAGCTCGCTTGGTTCCTTGATCGGGTCATTCCCGGCTGTTTTGGCCGTCTTGGATTGCCTGCTGCAAGCTCGTTAACTTGGCCTCGAGATCGAATGTGTTGGCCTCTACAGCCAGCCTTTCCACACTGTATCCGGCGGCGGCGTTCAGGTCGGCTTTAATGGCCCAGAGCTCCTGCAGGAGCGGGTCCTCAACACCCAGGCGAGCCGAACGGGTCTCTGTGCGCCCGATCAAAACGGGGTCCATGGATAGCGTCATGTCAACACCTCCAGTAACTCTTCTGGGGTTGCCAGTATCGGCGGTGAAAAACCCATGGCTTGAATCTGCGTCTGCAAACGAAACTTGATCACAGGTCCAACCAAATGCGAGAAATTCCATGTCGCGACGAAATCGACCTTGGCCACCGTGGCAAGGGCAATATGCAGCGCGTCTTCCTGCTCAGTCGCCGGAATCAACTTGGCCGTGATCAACGCATTCGCCAAGGATTGACAGTCGTCTTCGATGGCCAGTAGCGGCAAAGGTTGGCAGATTCGCAGCCGGGTAGTGCTCCAGATCTGTTGTGCCCACCACTCAAGCTCCTGATTTATTGAGCATTAATAGTATTTGCCAACAGTTCTGGAACACAACCCTTGCGCTGACTGGTTCAGCTGTGAAGACGGCGGGTAT
>NZ_NRRY01000173.1 GCF_016583905.1 Lamprobacter modestohalophilus
CTCGCTCCAGTCAATGACCGCTGTTATGCGGCCATTGTCCGTCAGGACATTGTTGGAGCCGAAATCCGCGTGCACGAGGTGCCGGACTTCGGGGCAGTCCTCGGCCCAAAGCATCAGCTCATCGAGAGCCTGCGCGACGGACGCACTGACGGTGTCGTCCATCACAGTTTGCCAGTGATACACATGGGGATCAGCAATCGCGCATATGAAATCACGCCATGTAGTGTATTGACCGATTCCTTGCGGTCCGAATGGGCCGAACCCGCTCGTCTGGCTAAGATCGGCCGCAGCGATCGCATCCATGGCCTCCGCGACCGGCTGCAGAACAGCGGGCAGTTCGGTTTCAGGCAGGTCTTGCAACGTGACACCCTGTGCACGGCGGGAGATGCAATAGGTCAGGCTCTCGCTGAATTCCCCAATGTCAAGCACTTCCGGAATCGGGAGCGCGGCCGATGCAAAGTGCCGATAAACATAACGATCTTTGTAGAAACCATCGGCGCAGCTATTTACCCGCAGGACATATCCACGCCCTCCTACATCGAAGCTGAAAGCACGAGATTCTTCGCCCTCCGAGAGCTGCATCAGGTCGGAGACGCTGTCGAACTTTTCGATCAGAAACTTCTCGACAGACGTCGCGGTGAGTTCAGGCTTTTTCATATCTCATTGCCCCCCGGGATCTGCGGCACGCTGTTGACGCTGTTAAGCGGGTCGCTGCAGGGTCGCTCGGTGTTCGAGGCCACACGCGTCACCTTAATATGCGAAGTGGACCTCGGACCGCGCCGCCCCGACTGCATCTGCGTGTTCGAATTCGCCAATGACAAGACGCTGGGCGGGGTTTGTGTCATCATAGAACTAAAGACATGCAAATATATTTCTTCCGGGGACACCGCCAGCGAACGCGAGCAACGGGCCACGGGGATGAAGCAGGGCGGCACCTCGCTAACGGATTCACCACTCCAAGAATTGGAGCCAATCAATTCTTGCGGAGAACTGTGAATGCGCAAACCAACCCTTGGCAGAACATATCCATCGCGTCC
>NZ_NRRY01000174.1 GCF_016583905.1 Lamprobacter modestohalophilus
CCCAATACCGTTCAATGGGCTTGCCAAATGCGTGGCCAAGTATCAGGCTAGATTGCATGAAATCTTAATCTGATCAAGAGGCTACGGTGATCGACCTACACCAGGAGACAGCGGCGTTGGCCGCATGGCCAACGCACGAACGCCTGCGGGCGCTGCAACGCATCATCCCGCGCGCCCGAGTCGATGACGCCCTGGCGCAGACCGGTCGCGATCGCACCCACTGTCGGCGCCTACCGGGGTGGTTCATGGTGTGGTTCATGATTGCCCTTGGGTTGTTTTCTCGCGATGCTTATCGCCAGATTTTTCGCTGGTTGCAGGTCTTTCGCCCAGGCGGCATCCCGGGGCGCTCAACGCTGTGCGAGGCGCGCCAGCGTTTGGGGGTGGCGCCGCTGCGCGCGCTGGCCGCACAGGTCGTCGCGTTGCTGGGTCGCCCCGAGACGCCCGGCGCTTTCTACCGCGGCATGCGCACCATGGCCATCGATGGCTTCGTGCTGAATGTGGCTGATACCCCGGCCAACGAGCGTGCCTTCGGGCGCCCCGGCAGTGGCCGCGCGCCCGGGGCCTTTCCGCAGGTGCGGGTGTTGGCCCTGTGCGAGACCGGCAGTCACGTCATGTGGACATGGCTGATCAAGTCGTTGCGCTCGGCGGAAATCACCATGGCGCCAGCCCTGCTGCGCTTCCTGCAGCCGGATATGTTGCTGTTGTGGGATCGGCATTTTCTCACCCACGCCACCGTCAGCGCCGTGCGCGTGCGTCAGGCCCATCTGCTGGCACGCATCACCTCCAATCGCGTCTTCATCCCGATCCAACACTTGCCCGATGGCTCCTACCTCGCCAAGTTGTATCCGAGCGCCGCTGATCGGCGCCGTGATCGTCACGGCTTGCTGGTGCGCCTGATCGAATACACGCTTGATGACCCGCAGCGTCCCGGCAAGGAGGAGCGTCATCGGTTGCTGACCACCCTGCTCGATGCCGAACTGGACCCTGCTCGCACCCTGGTGTGCCTGTACCATGAGCGCTGGGAAGAAGA
>NZ_NRRY01000175.1 GCF_016583905.1 Lamprobacter modestohalophilus
CCTCTTTGCCGGTTCCGGACTCACCGGTGATCAAGACCGTCGCCTGGGTGCGCGCGCTGCGGGCGATGGCCTTGCTGACGTCCAGCATGGCGTTGCTGCGACCGATCAGATCACGCGGCGCCTCGTCTTCAGAGGAGCCGGCAGGCGGGCTGTCACTTGTCTGGCTGAGTGCCTCACGCTCGCGCAGCAGGCGCTGCACGGCCTGGGTCAGCTCATCGGTGTTGATCGGCTTGTGTACGAAATCCGCGGCTCCGCGCTGGATCGCCGCGATCGCTAGCTCCAAATCATGCTTGCCGGTCATCATCAGGATCGGCAACTGCGGGTCGATCTCAAGCAACGGGCCGATGAGCTCACTGCCGAGCCCGTCGGGGAGCTGCTGATCGAGTAGCACCAGATCGAAGCGCCCCTGGCGCAACTGGTCGAGTCCTGCCTGAGCCCGCTCTGCATGGGTCACGGCGAAGTCCAAGTCCTCAAAGTGCATCGCGAGCATCTCGCCAAGGGCGCGATCATCCTCGATGATGAGCAGGCGTGGGGTCATCGCGTCGTCCTCTCGGCTGTTGGGCTCGGGCTTTGGGGCTTGGTGGCCTATCCACCCTCTGGCGGCGCTGGTCTGGGTTTGCGCGCTTGGGGTGTGCTCACAGTGCAATGATCTCGCGTCCGAACCGGTCCAGTCTCTAAGATCCTGTGAGTGACCCTGTTAACGGACCCCTGGAGAACGCCATGTCTTTCAACTTTCCGAATCATGACACTGAATCGGCGCCGAAGGATGCGCTGCCGGCGCTGACAGAGGCCGAGCGCCATTTCGGCATGCTGCCCAACCTGATGCGCAAGATGGCCACCGCGCCAACGCTGCTGAAGGGCTACTTGGCCCTGGGTGAGCTGTTCGAGCAGACCTCGTTCTCGCCAGCCGAGCAACAGGTGGTGTTGCTGAGCGTCAGCCGCGAGAACCGCTGCGACTATTGTATGGGGGCGCACAGCGTGCTCGCGGACAT
>NZ_NRRY01000176.1 GCF_016583905.1 Lamprobacter modestohalophilus
TTCCCGTTGAGCTTGGGGATGTATCTTCTGAGTACCAGCTTGGCCCGATACCACCCCCCTTTGACCGCCGCCACCAGTCCTTCCACATTGTCCTGGAGGTTGGCTTCATAGGCGCGTGCATCCAGTCGGTCGACACCGCTGGCCGCCCCTTTATTAATCAGTCGCCAACACGCCAGCAGATAGCTGACATTCAGCAGACCAAAGAGGTTGCGGAATCGATGGGCCTTGTCCGATGCCGCCTTTTTCGCTATTCCCAACAGGGAGGTTTGCTTCATAGTCCAGCCCGTCGTGTCTGGGTGAAGTGTCCTTTGTTGGCTTCATCACTTCGCCGACCCCTTCCCCATGTGCGCGGCTCTCCCGCGCTCGGAGTACTATGAGTCGGTCTGACTCCCCATCCGCTACCGGCGAACCTTCCTTCTCGGTCAGTTGCGCTTCCCCGGTCGGTTGGCTTTAGGTTTCGGTCTAATTCAGTTCCGGGGTTTCCCCGTGTGTGTCTCAATAACCGCATACCTTACCTCTCCCTCCGGGAGCCGATGGGGCCTCCCAAGTTCTCGACGCTTCTATGCTTGCATGCCAGGCGCTCGGACCCCGACAGACCCTCGGGACTCTCGCCATGAACCAACCTTAGGGCAATGTTTGTTTTCTCTGTTTGCTGCCTGGTTTCCCGGCAGTGCCACATGATCTTGCCCATAGCCGTTCTATCGAGTCCTCTGTGTTGGCTTCCAGGGCGTTAACACTGTCGCCGTCTGCTTTGATGCTTTTAACGAGGCTGAAATCGCTTCAGGGTGGTGCGTACACCCTTCTGGCCTACAAGTTTCTCTATGTACGCTTCACCTCTTTTGTTCACGATAGCCCCAGTCTTCCGACCAGAGCGTCGCTATCCGCCAGAGGCGCAACACGCGATACGGGTGGGTGGCTAGCCCTTACCCGACCGGGACTTTCACCCGGCAAGAAGCGCCAAGCTGCGCTTGGCGCACTAACGCCA
>NZ_NRRY01000177.1 GCF_016583905.1 Lamprobacter modestohalophilus
TACCCCCTTTTCTGCCTCGATCGCTGTCAGCGAGGTGAGGATCTCCGCACGGCGTTGGTCGGCTACCAATGCCCGGTCCCCGGCTCGCCCTTGAACGGGCCGACCAGCTCGTCGGTGATCCAGCCGCCGTAGAAGCCACCGGCCTGAGCGCGCACGGTCTCGCCAGCAACTGCGCAGCGCAGCAGACTCGGATAGGCGGCAAACCAGCCAGCGATGACGCTTGCCTCGCCTTCCGGCTGCGGATAGCGCCAGAGCGCGTTGCTGATCCAACCCGCGCTACCCTCGACATCAAAGTACTCCGCCTCCCCCTTCCATTCGCAGAAGGTGCGGCGCGTGCTGGGCCGCAGCCGGGCTTGATCCACCGCTTCCGGTGGCAGATAGAACGCCGGCGGGCTGCCGGTTTCTAATACCCGGATGGCGCGCTCGGTGCGAGCGATCCGCTGTTCACCCGCAGAGACCTCAACCAAGCGCTGGTCCGGCACATAGGCCGGAGGGCGAGGATAATCCCAGACCGATTCCTGCCCTTCAGCAGGGACGACAGCAAACGGCGGCCGCTGCTGGCCGCGATAGGTCCAGGCGTTGCGGGCGCGCTCAAGATCCTGTGGGTTCATACGATTTAGCCGCTCTCAGTTGGGTCGATGGTTACCAGGGCTCGTTGGCCGGGCGCAGATCCAGCTCGAAGGTCCAAGCATCCTTTGGCTGACGATGCAGCCAGAGCAACGTCTCGGCGATATGCTCGGGCTTGATCAAGCCCTGCTCACCCCGCGCTGCCGCCATCTCCGGCATCTGTTCATGCACCCGTGGGACATCGATGATGCCGTCGATGATCAGGTGTGCGACATGAATCCCTTGCGGGCCAACCTCGCGTGCCAGACTGCCTGCCAGTGCTCTCAGGCCATGCTTGGCCGCAGCAAAGGCGGAAAAGCCAGCGCTCTGTTTGACCGAGGCGGT
>NZ_NRRY01000178.1 GCF_016583905.1 Lamprobacter modestohalophilus
TGACGGCGCAGAAGACATCGGTGTCCTCGATATTCTCTTCCAACAACAGTTCCTCGTCGGCGGCATCGCCATGCAGCACGATGGTGCGCTCGAGCGACTCGGCGATCTGCTTGCAGCGCTCGAGATTGCTCTCGATCACCTTGACCCGATAGTCGCGCTCGGTGACCCGAGCGAGGCGGGTGCCGATGTTGCCGCCGCCAGCGAAGATCAGCCGCTTGTAGGGCTTATCCAGTCGTCGCAGCTCGCCCATCACCGAGCGAATGTGCTTAGGCGCGGCGACAAAGAAGACCTCGTCATCGGCCTCGATGACGGTATCGCCCTCGGGTTGAATGGCCCGATCCTGACGGTAGATCGCCGCCACCCGCGCCTCGACATGCGGCATGTGATCGTAGAGGGCGCGCAGCTCTTGGCCGACTAATGGGCCACCGTAGTAGGCGCGCACCGCCACCAGCCGCACCCGACCATTGGCAAAATCGGTCACCTGCAACGCGCCAGGGGTCTGGATCAGGCGCAGGGTGTAGTCGGTCACCAGTTGCTCAGGGCTGATGGTGACGTCCACATGGAAGGCATCGCCGCCGAACAAGGCCTGATGATGGTCGAGGAAGCCCTGAGCGCGCACCCGCGCGATCTTGGTCGGTGTATGGAACAGGGTGTAGGCGACCTGACAGGCGACCATGTTGGTCTCGTCGCTATTGGTCACCGCGATGATCATCTCGGCATCCTCGCCACCCGCGCGCAAGAGCACATCGGGCTGAGCGCCATGCCCCTGCAGAGTCCGCAGGTCAAAGCGGTCGGCGAGCTCGCGCAGACGCCGCGCATCGGTATCGACCACGGTGATGTCGTTGGCCTCGCTGACCAGGTTCGCAGCCACCGAGGTGCCCACCTGGCCAGCGCCGAGGATGATGATCTTCATAGCGCTTTATGCATTCCTGATAGCCCAGGCCT
>NZ_NRRY01000179.1 GCF_016583905.1 Lamprobacter modestohalophilus
CCGTCAGCATCCGAATCGCCGTCGGCATCGGAGTCGCCATCGGCGTCTGAATCGCCATCAGCGTCTGAGTCGCCGTCGGCGTCTGAATCACCGTCAGCATCGGAGTCGCCATCGGCATCCGAGTCGCCGTCAGCGTCGGAGTCACCGTCAGCATCGGAATCGCCATCGGCGTCTGAGTCGCCGTCAGCATCGGAATCACCGTCAGCATCCGAATCGCCGTCGGCATCAGAGTCGCCATCGGCGTCTGAGTCGCCGTCGGCGTCTGAATCGCCATCAGCGTCGGAGTCGCCATCGGCATCCGAATCGCCGTCGGCATCCGAGTCGCCATCGGCGTCTGAGTCGCCATCAGCGTCTGAGTCGCCGTCGGCGTCTGAATCACCGTCAGCATCCGAGTCGCCATCGGCGTCTGAGTCGCCGTCGGCATCCGAGTCACCATCAGCATCCGAGTCGCCGTCAGCATCGGAATCACCGTCAGCATCCGAATCGCCGTCGGCATCAGAGTCGCCATCAGCATCCGAGTCGCCATCGGCGTCTGAGTCGCCGTCGGCATCCGAGTCACCATCAGCATCCGAGTCGCCGTCGGCGTCTGAATCACCGTCAGCATCGGAGTCGCCATCGGCATCCGAGTCGCCGTCAGCGTCGGAGTCACCGTCAGCATCGGAATCGCCATCGGCGTCTGAATCGCCGTCAGCGTCTGAGTCGCCATCGGCATCCGAATCGCCGTCGGCATCCGAGTCGCCATCAGCATCCGAGTCGCCATCAGCATCCGAGTCGCCATCGGCGTCTGAGTCGCCGTCAGCATCGGAATCACCGTCAGCATCCGAATCGCCGTCGGCATCGGAGTCGCCATCGGCGTCTGAATCGCCATCAGCGTCTGAGTCGCCGTCGGCGTCTGAATCACCGTCAGCATCGGAGTCGCCATCGGCATCCGAGTCGC
>NZ_NRRY01000180.1 GCF_016583905.1 Lamprobacter modestohalophilus
GTGTCCTCTACCCGCTGCTCACCGTGGCGATCGGTGGCGTCCTGTTTCCTGAGCAGTCCACCGGCAGCTTCGTCGAACGCGATGGCACGGTGATCGGCTCGGCACTGGTCGGCCAGCCGTTCAAGGCGCCGGGCTATTTTCATGGCCGCCCCTCGGCTGCCGGTTATGATCCCTTTGGCGTCTCCGGTTCCAACCTCGCATCCAGCAACCCAGCGTTGCGCGAGCGGGCCAGGGCCAGCTCAAGCGAGATCGCAGCCGCCAATGCCGTGGAACCGACGGCGATCCCGGTCGATCTCATCGCTGCCTCCGGGTCGGGCATCGACCCGCACATCAGCCCGGAAGCGGCCGAACTTCAGATCGACCGGGTCGCCGCCGCGCGCGGGCTGCCCCGCGCGGCTATTGCGGCCTTGGTGGCGGCACATGTGGAGTCTCCGGTGCTTGGGGTACTGGGGCAGCCGCGGGTCAATGTGCTGCGGTTGAACCTGGCACTTGCCGACCTCGGTCTAGAGGCCGGCGTAACGCCATGAAGGTGACAGAGGATCATCGGCCCGACCCCCAAGCCCTGCTATCGGCCATCAAGCGCGAGCGGCACGGGGCGCTCAAGATATTCTTGGGCGCCTTCCCCGGCGTCGGCAAGACCTACAAGATGCTGGAGGCCGCGCGTGAGGCGCGGCGCGAGGGCGCCGATATCGTCATCGGGATCATCGAGAGCCATGGCCGGCAGGAAACCGAGTCGCTGTGCGAAGGACTGGAGTCCATTCCCCTGATGCCGCTCGCGTATCGGGGCGCACAGTTTCGGGAGCTGAACCTGGATGCCATTCTCAAACGTGCGCCGGCCGTGGTGCTGATCGACGAACTGGCCCATCGCAACATTCCGGGAACCCGCCACCCACGCCGTTATCAG
>NZ_NRRY01000181.1 GCF_016583905.1 Lamprobacter modestohalophilus
GTGTCCTCTACCCGCTGCTCACCGTGGCGATCGGTGGCGTCCTGTTTCCTGAGCAGTCCACCGGCAGCTTCGTCGAACGCGATGGCACGGTGATCGGCTCGGCACTGGTCGGCCAGCCGTTCAAGGCACCCGGCTATTTTCATGGCCGCCCCTCGGCTGCCGGCTATGATCCCTTTGGCGTTTCCGGCTCCAACCTCGCGTCCAGTAACCCAGCGTTGCGCGATCGGGCCAGGGCCAGCTCAAGCGAGATCGCGGCCGCCAATGCCGTGGAACCGACGGGGATCCCGGTCGATCTCATCGCTGCCTCCGGGTCGGGCATCGACCCGCACATTAGCCCGGAAGCGGCCGAACTCCAGATCGACCGGGTCGCCGCCGCGCGCGGGTTGCCGCGCGCGGCCATCGCGGCCTTGGTGGCGGGACATGTGGAGTCTCCGGTGCTTGGGGTACTGGGGCAGCCGCGGGTCAATGTGCTGCGGTTGAACCTGGCACTTGCCGACCTCGGTGTAGAGGCCGGCGGAACGCCATGAACCTGACAGCGGATCATCGGCCCGACCCCCAAGCCCTGCTATCGGCCATCAAGCGCGAGCGGCACGGGGCGCTCAAGATATTCTTGGGCGCCTTCCCCGGCGTCGGCAAGACCTACAAGATGCTGGAGGCCGCGCGCGAGGCGCGGCGCGAGGGCGCCGATATCGTCATCGGGATCATCGAGAGCCATGGCCGGCAGGAAACCGAGGCGCTATGCGAGGGACTGGAGTCCATTCCCCTGATGCCGCTCGAGTATCGGGGCGCACAGTTTCGGGAGCTGAACCTGGATGCCATTCTCAAACGTGCGCCGGCCGTGGTGCTGATCGACGAACTGGCCCATCGCAACATTCCGGGAACCCGCCACCCACGCCGTTATCAG
>NZ_NRRY01000182.1 GCF_016583905.1 Lamprobacter modestohalophilus
ATGTTCGGACGCTCACCGCTGTCGGATGGCCCCTGGAGACGGACATTGAACAGATCCGCGTTGCCATCGGCGAGGCCGTGATAGCGATCGATCTGGCTGCCGACGCCGGGCGGTGTGGCACTGACGCCGAAGCCGTCCTCGATGCCAGCCGGTTGGCTGGAGAGGTCCGGATGACCTGCGCTCAGGCCCTGGTAGACGTCGGCGGCACTGACACCAGCGGCGGCCAGGCTGAATAGGGTCGCGGTCAGGGTGGTGGTGATGATTTTCATGCTGTGTTCCTCGTTGGACAGTGGGTTGGTGGACGTCCCGGCCGTTGCCGGGACTTGCCAGAGATAAAGCAGTCTCTGTGCCAACTTTGAAATCACCCCATTAAAACCAATATAAACAGTCTATTACCTGCTGCTACCAGCTTCTTGCACAAACAGGTTCCGCCTGCGAGCGCAATCGGAACGTCACGAACTATTCACAATATGCACGCTTGCGTTGAACGAATCGTGGTATTCAGCCGGGTCATGCGAGTCATCCAATCAATCCTGCCCTCGCTCTTGGTGCTCTGCGGCGCAACCGCTCTTGAGACGCGTGCGGCGGATCTTCTGATGCTGCAGATTAGCGAGTCGGAGCAGCGATACCGCATCGAGGCGCGTTTTCTGGTCGATGCACCCTTGGCAGTGGTGCATGCGCTGCTGACCGATTATGAGCAATTGTCCAGGCTCAGTCCGTCGATCCTCGAGAGCAAGGTGGTCGCTACGCCAACGCCGACGCAGGTGCGCGTCAAAACGCGCATTCGCGCCTGTGTTCTGATCCATTGTCAGACACTGAGACGGGTGGAAGATGTGCGCGAAAGCCCACGGCGCCTGGTTGCGGTGATCGTTCCCGAACAGAGTGATTTCGCCGCGGGACGGA
>NZ_NRRY01000183.1 GCF_016583905.1 Lamprobacter modestohalophilus
ATGTTCGGACGCTCACCGCTGTCGGATGGCCCCTGGAGACGGACATTGAACAGATCCGCGTTGCCATCGGCGAGGCCGTGATAGCGATCGATCTGGCTGCCGACGCCGGGCGGTGTGGCACTGACGCTAAAGCCGTCCTCGATGCCAGCCGGTTGGCTGGAGAGGTCCGGATGACCGGCGCTCAGGCCCTGGTAGACGTCGGCGGCACTGACACCAGCGGCGGCCAGGCTGAACAGGGTCGCGGTCAGGGTGGTGGTGATGGTTTTCATGCTGTGTTCCTCGTTGGACAGTGGGTTGGTAGACGTCCTGGCCGTTGCCGGGACTTGCCAGAGATAAAGCAGTCCCTGTGCCAACTTTGAAATCACCCCATTAAAACCAATATAAACAGTCTATTACCTGATGCTACCAGCTTCTTGTACAAACCGATTCCGTCTGCGAGCGTCATCGGATCGTCACGAACTATTCACATCATGCACGCTTGCGTTGAACGAATCGTGGTATTCAGCCGGGTCATGCGAGTCATCCAATCAATCCTGACCGCGCTCTTGGTGCTCGGCGGCGCAACCGCTCCGGAGACGCTTGCGGCGGATCTGCTGATGCTTCAGATCAGCGAGTCGGAGCAGCGATACCGCATCGAGGCGCGTTTTCTGGTCGATGCACCCTTGGCAGTGGTGCATGCGCTGCTGACCGATTATGAGCAATTGCCCAGACTCAGTCCGTCGATCCTCGAGAGCGAAGTGGTCGATGCGCCGACGCCGACGCAGGTGCGGGTCAGCACGCGCATTCGCGCCTGTGTTCTGATCCATTGTCAGACACTGAGACGGGTGGAAGATGTGCGCGAAAGCCCACGGCGCCTGGTTGCGGTGATCGTTCCCGAACAGAGTGATTTCGCCGCGGGACGGA
>NZ_NRRY01000184.1 GCF_016583905.1 Lamprobacter modestohalophilus
ACCAAAGGCGAGGCCTACGATCCAAAGCACGCCTTGAGTCAGGCGGTTTAACCGCCGCGAGCACCGATGAGGGATTGAGTCACATCCGAGCGAGCACGATCACCCACACCACGAGTTTCTAACCACGAGTTGCTAAGAGTGACTGTCACTGTGATGGCATGAAAGGCTTGTCCTGCATTCCTGAAACCCTGTAATCCTCACCAGCCGGCATCGCCGAGACTGAAACAGTGATAAGGACAGGAATGCGCGCGGATTCCATCAGGGCGCGAGGAGCGATCACGCCACCTCATCACGACGCCGGATATATGGCCGCAACGTTTCCTTCTGCTGAACAGTCAAGTGGCTCTTGCATCGCGGGGCGGACCATATATGAAGGCGAGCGGCTCAACCGCTACATCCAGAATCTGCTCGACATGACGCGACTCGGACATGGCACACTGAAACTGGAGCGGGATTGGATCGGCATCGACGATATCCTCAACTCGGCGCTGCGCCGCACCCGCGAGCTGCTGAGCCAGTGTCGTCTGGTCAGGAACATCGAGCCGGGCCTGCCGCTGCTCTATGTGCATCCGGCATTAATCGAGCAGGCGCTGGTCAATGTCATCGAAAACGCGGCAAAATTCTCGCCCGACGGCGGCGAAGTGCGGGTGGCGGCAACGCGGGAGGGCGCCGAGCTGCTGATCACCGTCTCGGATGAAGGACCGGGCATTCCACCCGATCAACGCGAACAGGTATTCAATATGTTCTTCACCGGCGGCGAAGGCGATCGGGACAAGCATGGCAGCGGACTGGGGCTGGCCATCTGCAGCGGCATGATCGGCGCCCATGGCGGGCGCATCGAGGCGCTTCCAGGACCGGGCGGTCGGGGCACCAGCATCGCCATCCATCTGCCGCTGATC
>NZ_NRRY01000185.1 GCF_016583905.1 Lamprobacter modestohalophilus
GCCAATGCTGACCTCAGCCGGGTAGCGATTCCAATGCCGCATTCAGCTGATGCCAAGCGCGGTGGTACCTGGCCACGCGCACCAAATCCTTATCGCGCAGGCTCTGCAGGCGCAGCACATCGATATTATCCGCCACATCCGCGCGCTTGACCCGTGCTGCAAGCGGGTTCTCGAGCACCCGCGCGATGAAGGTCGGGTAGTCCTCGCCGTCGCGCTTGCTGAGATACGCGACCGCCTCAGCGATCGGTTCAGGAATGCCTGCTGCAACCAGAGCAGGAACGTCGTAGTCGGTGTCTTCGATCACATCATGCAGCACCGCGACGGCGCGCTCGTCGTCGGTCTTCATTGCAGCCATCACCCGCAGCGGATGCAGGATGTACGGTCGACCGGCTTTGTCAGTTTGGCCTGCATGGGCCTCGGTGGCGATCTTCAGGGCGGTGTCGAGGAAGTGCATGTCAACCTCCATGGTCATTGGCTATCTGTGTGAGGTTTCACGCCGGCAAGTGTAGCCACCTCGGGATTGGCGGGAGACCAGGGTTGCGCAACAGGAAACATGCCCGCTGTCCTCAAGCGCAGGCCTTGGCCGGCGCCGCCCGGCGCGACGGTGACCGCAGCCAGGTGGGCTATCGCACTAGCATGATGACTGCATCCAGTTGACATCACGCCGAGCGTGGCTCGGCGATCTCCTCATCGTAAGCGTCCTGTGGTGGTCCTCTTGTCGATGTCGCGTTCGCATCCCTTGCGTTCATCCTCTCGAGACGACCTGTGCACGCGCAGCAATACGCTGCAAGGCTCGGCGACAGACAGGCCGATAGAGCGGCGCCCAGGACGGGATCAGAAAGCGCACCTGACAGCGTCCTGCATCAAGCGGCAGCACCTCAT
>NZ_NRRY01000186.1 GCF_016583905.1 Lamprobacter modestohalophilus
CTCGCGGGTCGCTGAGGGGAGCAAAGTGCTCGACAAGACTGGCAGACATGGGAAACTCCTAGGGTTCGTTTCCCGATAGACTGCCGCAACTGATTCTATTCGCAAAATTTTATACGCGCTCGCCCTGAATCCCAGGGGCTCCGGAGCACCACGATGGCTATGTTGAAACTCAAGCTGCACTGGCAGATCCTGATCGCCCTCGCCCTGGCCGTCATCGTTGGCTTGCTGGTGGGCGAGGACGGCAACCTGTTCGGCGTGACCTTCTTCGCGATCTTCGACTTCATCGGCCAGCTCTTCCTGAATGCCCTGAAGATGATCATCGTGCCGCTGATCGTCTCCTCGATCATCGTCGGCGTTGCCAGTATCGGCGATTCGGAGAACTTAGGGCGCCTCGGCGGTAAGACCATCGGCTACTACGCTCTGACCAGCTTCCTGGCCATCATCGTTGGACTCGCAGTGGTCAATCTGATCCAACCTGGTGTCGTCGACGGCAGCGCAGAGGAGGTCTTCGGCCTCAGCGCCAACGCCAGCGAGCTTGAGGCGCAGTTCGCCGACAAGGGCGCCGACGATATCGTCGCCATCTTCCTGCGCATGGTGCCGACCAATATCGTTGCTGCTGCCAGTAACGCGCAGATGCTCGGGCTGATCTTCTTCAGCATCCTCTACGGGTTCTTCATGACCCGAATCGCCAACCAGTACGCCGAGGCCCAGTACAACTTCTTCAACGGGGTAGTGTTCTTGATCTGTACCGGTGATATTTTTTGATCAAAGAAAATTATATACTATTCTACTGTTAACGGTAAACTTTCGGGATCTTTAGTTATGGTACTTGAACCTGTTTGCTGCCCCCATTGC
>NZ_NRRY01000187.1 GCF_016583905.1 Lamprobacter modestohalophilus
CAGGGTTTGATGCAGCGCTGATGCGATTCTTGAGTTGGATCGCGAGCATGTCCTGCTCGGATTGGGCGACGCACAGCTTTCTGAGCGAGTGGACCACGGCAAACCCACAAGGTGATCCGATCAACGGTTGGGCGGTGTTGGCGTTGCCGGACAGGCCGCTCGAGCATCAGGAGCTGGCGGACCCGATCTTCAAGGCCACCGGCAACCGTCGCTCCCCGATGCGACCAGTGTTTGCCCCGACATCTCCCAAGCGCGCGCTCGTCGCTGCCTTCGAGGACTTTGCAGCCCAGCGTCGTCTGGACTATGAGCAGCGCGATGAGCTTGAGGATTGACAGCCTTCCTTCGCTGCTATTGCCTGGAGACGCGCTGCCCAGGGACTCGCTGGGTAGTGCCTATGGCGCCGAGTTGAGTGATGTCGAAGACGTGGGCCACCATCGCGACAGGGTGCCAGACCAAGTAAACCAGCGCGTCAAAGCGCGCGCATCATGTATCAACAGCACCCATTGGTGAGACCGTCGCAGCCATGAAACGCGCAACCATCACCCTGCCGGATGACCTCGAGCAAGCACTCGAGCAATTCATGGCTGAGCAGGCCGTGCCGGTACAACTGACGGCGGTCGTCCAATCGGCTGTGCGGGAGTACCTCGGGGAGCGTGATGATCTGCCAAGTCCTGCCGTCTTACGCATCCGCCCGGCCCCGCGAGGAAGCGGTCAGAACGATGTCAGCGTCTCCCACGATCAGTACCTGTCCTCAACCTGAGCCGGATCGCCGTTTGGCGCTGATCTTTGTACTTCTAGGCCCTCTCATCAGAAGGCCCCGGTCCTTTTTCA
>NZ_NRRY01000188.1 GCF_016583905.1 Lamprobacter modestohalophilus
CACTCGCTGAAGTCCAGGTTGCTGGTGACGATGGTTGCGCGCTGCTCATAGCGCTCGCTGATCAAGTCATGGACATCCTCATCCTGCGGCGAGCGCAGCGGTTTCAGTCCAAAATCGTCGATGATCAGCAAAGCCACCCGAGCCAGCGCCTGGAAGCGGCGCTGAAAGGTCCCGGTCGCACGCGCCTCATTCAACGCGCCGAGCAGCTGGGTTTGGGTCATGAAGCGCACATCCTGTCCCTGGCAAGCCGCGATCTGGCCCAAGGCCTGGGCCAGATGGCTCTTCCCCGTGCCGCTCGGGCCGGCGATCAGCACCGAGGCTGGCTCCGTGATGAACTGCCCCGTAGCCAGCTCCTGGATCAAGGCCCGGTTGATGCCAGGATTGAAGGCAAAGTCGAACTGCTCAAGGGTCTTGTGCGAACGGAAGTTGGCCCGGCGCACGCGTTGGCTCAAGCGCTTCTGCTCGCGGCGGGCGATCTCATCCTGGATCAACAAGGCGAGGAAGTCGGTATAGGCCAGGTGCTCCTCAATGGCTTGGCGGTTACGCGCCGGCAGGGCCTCAAGGAGGCCAGAGAGGCGCAGTTGTTTCAGCAGGGGAGCGAGTTCAGGCATCGGATTCATGGGTGTTGTCCTGTTCATCAGTGCGACAGCAGCTCAGCGGCATCGCGCAAGAAACGCGCGCCACCGGTGTAGCTCTCCGCCAGGGTGTCAAAGGCCGCAGCCGCATCGGATTGTTGATCCAGCCCCTTCTCGAGGATGGTCTTGACACTGCGATAACGCGGATTG
>NZ_NRRY01000189.1 GCF_016583905.1 Lamprobacter modestohalophilus
AGTAGTGCTGCTGGTTGGTATTGGTGATGAAGGACGCCGTGGTATGCAGCGCCAGATCCCAGCTCATGCCCGCGATGCCGTCCGGATTCAGCGGCAGCCGCCCCTGCTGCATCAAAATCACCAGCACCAGGAGCGCAAGGACGACATGCAGCTTGAGCAGCGCCTTGCCGTAGGCTTTCCAATGCATGGGCGCCAGCGGATCAACGCCGATGGCGCGGTAAAGAACCCACTCGACCGGCCCGAACAGCCGATCAAGTGCGGTCGGTGTTGGCGAATAGATCGCCGCCAAGTAGCGTCCCAACGGCCAGGCCAATAACAGCGCGACCGCGTAGATGAGCAGGACCTCATTCATAGCTGGTCCTCCCATTCCACGAACAGAAAACACAGCCCGAACAGGGCCAAGAGAATCAGTGCGCCGATGATGCCCATGGCTAAAACCTCTCTGGCCGCAGCAGGGCGACCGACAGATAGACGAGCAACGCCAGCACGACGAACAGCAGGATGGCGTACACGATGTACCTCACTCAGCGTTGTTGACCAAGGCGGGTAAGGTTAGAGAGCGCGGGCGTAACAGCGCTAGGCACCGACCGGGGAAGCGCGTAACAAAGGCATACTATTTTGTCGGAGCGCGTCGTCGTCGCTTTTGCAAGCAGGCGCCCAAGGACTAGAATCGCCGCCATTCTTGGAATCACGACCCGCATAGCCACGATGTCAACACAACAAAAGCGCAGCTTCGCGGTGATCGGCCTTGGCACCTTCGGCACCACGGTCGCCTCCGA
>NZ_NRRY01000190.1 GCF_016583905.1 Lamprobacter modestohalophilus
AGTAGTGCTGCTGGTTGGTATTGGTGATGAAGGACGCCGTGGTATGCAGCGCCAGATCCCAGCTCATGCCCGCGATGCCGTCCGGATTCAGCGGCAGCCGCCCCTGCTGCATCAAAATCACCAGCACAAGGAGCGCAAGGACGACATGCAGCTTGAGCAGCGCCTTGCCGTAGGCTTTCCAGTGCATGGGCGCCAGCGGATCAACGCCGATGGCGCGGTAAAGGACCCACTCGACCGGCCCGAACAGCCGATCGAGCGCGGTCGGTCTGGGCGAATAGATCGTCGCCAAGTAGCGTCCCAACGGCCAGGCCAATAACAGTGCGACCGCGTAGATGAGCAGGACTTCATTCATAGCTGGTCCTCCCATTCCACGAACAGAAAACACAGCCCGAACAGGGCCAGGAGAATCAGTGCGCCGATGATGCCCATGGCTAAAACCTCTCTGGCCGCAGCAGGGCGACCGACAGATAGACGAGCAACGCCAGCACGACGAACAGCAGGATGGCGTACACGATGACCTCACACAGCGTTGTTAACCAAGGCGGGTAAGGTTAGAGAGCGCGGGCGTAACAGCGCTAGGCACCGACCGGGGAAGCGCGTAACAAAGGCGTACTATTTTGTCGAAGCACGTCGTCGTCGCTTTTGCAAGCGGGCGCCCAAGGACTAGAATCGCCGCCATTCTTGGAATCACGACCCGCATAGCCACGATGTCAACACAACAAAAGCGCAGCTTCGCGGTGATCGGCCTTGGCACCTTCGGCACCACGGTCGCCTCCGA
>NZ_NRRY01000191.1 GCF_016583905.1 Lamprobacter modestohalophilus
GCGGACTTGGCCGCCGAGGCCATCGCACGCGGCATCGTGGAGTCCATCTCGCCGGACTCCATCGGGCGCTTTCTGCGCGAGGCCGACCTCAAGCCGCACCGCACCCGGGGCTGGATCAACACGCCCCGCGATGCGCAGTTCGACGAGAAGTGCCAGGATGTCTGCGAGACCTATCGGCTGGCCCCTGAGCGTGCCGCGGCTGGCATCGAGACGCACAGCATCGACGAGATGACCGGCGTGCAGGCCCTGGAGCGCGCGGCGGAAACCTTGCCGATGCGCCCCGGTCTGGTCGAGCGCCACGAGTTCGAGTACATCCGCCATGGCACCCTGACCCTGATCGCCGCGTTCGATGTGGTCACGGGACAAGTCGCCTATCGGATGGGTCCAACGCGCACCGAGCAGGACTTTGCTGAGTACTTGGCCGACCTGCTCGCCCAACGCGACGACACCACGCGGTGGCACTTGATCATGGACAACCTCAACATCCACTGCTCGGAAGCGGTTGTGCGCCTCGTCGCCGAGGCCTGCAAGCTCGACATCGATCTTGGCGTCAAAGGCAAATCCGGCATCCTCAAGTCGATGGCCACGCGTGAGCGCTTCCTGCGTGATCCGAGCCACCGCATCCAGTGTCACTTCACGCCCAAGCATGCCTCTTGGCTGAACCAGATCGAGATGTGGTTCTCCATCTTGGCGCGCAAAGTGATCCGCCGCGGCAACTTCCTCTCGGTCGATGATCTTCATGAGAAACTCGCCAACTTCATTGA
>NZ_NRRY01000192.1 GCF_016583905.1 Lamprobacter modestohalophilus
CGCGCGGATTCCATCAGGGCGCGAGGAGCGATCACGCCACCTCATCACGACGCCGGATATATGGCCGCAACGTTTCCTTCTGCTGAACAGTCAAGTGGCTCTTGCATCGCGGGGCGGACCATATATGCGGATTTAACATCATAGAGGACCGAGGCGCCAGGGACACCGAGCGCGCGGATGTCCGCTGCGCCTAGCTCGATGAACTCGCGATGCGCCACGGCGAGGATGATGGCGCCATAGATGCCAGTGCTGGGCAGCTCGGGCAGGCAGTCGATGCCGAGCTCTTGTTTGGCTGCGCTGCGGTCGACCCAGGGGTCGTCGCAGATCGACACTGAGGTTGTCGTCCTTGAGCGCGCCGATGATGTCGATGACGCGGGGGTTGCGCAGATCCGGGCAGTTTTCCTTGAAGGTCAGCCCCAGGACCAGGACGCGGCTGTGGCTGAGGTTGATGCCCTGTTTGAGCATGAGCTTGACCACGCGCTCGGCGACATGGGCGCCCATGCGGTTTTTAATATGGCGCGCGGCGGCGAGGTCTTCGGGCGTGGTCTCGCGGGTGCTGTCGTGGCCGGCTTGCAGCTCGGCGACGCGGGCTTGGTGGATGTCGAAGCCGATGACCGGGCGCTGTTTGCCGAATTCGACCGCAAGCGGGAGACCGACGTCGCCCAGGCCGATGATGGCGATGGGGGTGGTGGGGTCGGTGAGGTGCGCTTGGGTTGGGGGCATGGGGTGTGTTCCGTTAGGCCTTGGCGATGTACCAGG
>NZ_NRRY01000193.1 GCF_016583905.1 Lamprobacter modestohalophilus
GCCAGTCTGGGTCAGGAGTTCGTTGCCCTTGGTGCCTGTTGTCTCATCTCAACCAGGCCAGCCAGGAGCCTTGCAAAGGGTTCGATCTGTCGTCGAACACTGGCGTCCTCCAGCGCGGCGATGTACCGATCTCGCTGCTCCAGTGGGATGATAGTCCAGGGATAGCCGCCTGAGGCGAGCATGAGATTCATCAGAAATCGGCCCATCCGGCCATTTCCGTCCATGTACGGATGGATGTAGACGAACAGGAAGTGACCCAACACGACCCGGACGGAAGGCTGGGCTTCTTCGGCAAGCAGGTCGAAAAAGGCAGGCATCAGGTCGCGGACGGCTTCGCGCCTTGGTGGTACATGCATCGAGCGCCGAATATAGACTTGGTCATTGCGGTATCCGGCCAGATCACCCGGGCGGACCAGACCGGCGGTCACGCTTGGCGCAAACATCGCTCGATACCAGATGCCGTGATCCTGAGCGACCACTGCCCCGGCGTTCTCACCCGCCAAGACCCGTTTCAAACTGTCATGGACGGCACGATAAGCCTGCCAGTAACCGCGCGCCGCAAGGGCATCGCGTTGCCCCCGATCACCGTCGTTGCCATCAGGATTCCAGTGACCGCTACGCACCTGCTCGATCAACTCAGCACTGACCCGGTAGCCCTCGATGGACAGGGAGTGGTAGGCGTCGGTGGGATAGATATCCTCAAC
>NZ_NRRY01000194.1 GCF_016583905.1 Lamprobacter modestohalophilus
CCCGGAGACGGTCACAGCTTGTCTGTAAGCGGATGCCGGGAGCAGACAAGCCCGTCAGGGCGCGTCAGCGGGTGTTGGCGGGTGTCGGGGCGCAGCCATGAGGTCGACTCTAGAGGATCGATCCCCGCCCCGGACGAACTAAACCTGACTACGACATCTCTGCCCCTTCTTCGCGGGGCAGTGCATGTAATCCCTTCAGTTGGTTGGTACAACTTGCCAACTGGGCCCTGTTCCACATGTGACACGGGGGGGGACCAAACACAAAGGGGTTCTCTGACTGTAGTTGACATCCTTATAAATGGATGTGCACATTTGCCAACACTGAGTGGCTTTCATCCTGGAGCAGACTTTGCAGTCTGTGGACTGCAACACAACATTGCCTTTATGTGTAACTCTTGGCTGAAGCTCTTACACCAATGCTGGGGGACATGTACCTCCCAGGGGCCCAGGAAGACTACGGGAGGCTACACCAACGTCAATCAGAGGGGCCTGTGTAGCTACCGATAAGCGGACCCTCAAGAGGGCATTAGCAATAGTGTTTATAAGGCCCCCTTGTTAACCCTAAACGGGTAGCATATGCTTCCCGGGTAGTAGTATATACTATCCAGACTAACCCTAATTCAATAGCATATGTTACCCAACGGGAAGCATATGCTATCGAATTAGG
>NZ_NRRY01000195.1 GCF_016583905.1 Lamprobacter modestohalophilus
CGCGCACTGCCGATGAAGCTCAGGAAGGCGACGCGGGGATCGGTCGCCAGCGCCTCGGCAGTCGCTGGCGAATCCGTCACCAAAGCCTGCGCCCAGGCCGGAGGCAGACCGGCCTCGCGCAGCAGATCGATGAAGCGCAGGCACGACAGCGGCGTGTCCTCAGCCGGTTTGACGACCACCGGGCAACCGGCGGCCACTGCGGGCGCCACCTGATGCACGATCAGGTTCAACGGATGGTTGAAGGCGCTGATCGCCACCACCGGGCCAATCGGCTCGTGGGTGCTGAAGGCCCAGCGCCCGGCACCAGCGGCGGTGGCCTGCATCGGCACCTCGCGCCCGCCGCTGTGGCGCGGCAGCTCGGCGCAGCAGCGCAGGCCGTCGACCGCGCGCTCGGCCTCGACCCGGGCATCGGTCAAGGGTTTGCCGCCCTCGCGCGCGATCAATAGGGCCAGCACCTCGATCTGGGTCGCCATCAGCTCGGCGGCCCGGCGCAGGATCGTCATGCGTTCAAAATCAGGCAGCCAACCGTCGCGCTGTCGATAACAGGCATCCGCCACCGCGAGCGCTTGCTCGACGCCGTGACGATCGACGGTGTCGACGGTCGCGATCGGTTGCAGATTGAACGGATTGAGCACCTCGAGC
>NZ_NRRY01000196.1 GCF_016583905.1 Lamprobacter modestohalophilus
GGTCTCGCGCAAGAGCGTCCAGCTGTCGTGGATGCCCTGCTCACGCAAGCGCTGGCGGATCAACTGCACGAACTGATACGCAAGCACGGTGATGAACAAGTGCCCTTCGGCACGTGCTGCCGTCTTGCGCATAACCACCCAAGCGGCGTGGCGGAGCCGAGTCAGGCGGATCTACGTATCACCAAGCGCTTGCAGCAGGCGTTGGAGCTGATCGAGGTGCGGGTGCTGGATCACATCGTCATCGGCGAAGGCGATGGTACCTCGTTCGCGGAGCGTGGGTTGATCTGAGGGCTGGTTCTGAGCAGGAGGCCGGCAATGGCTGGCCTCCGAGGAGACGGTTTGGATGAACCTGTTGATACTGAGATGAGGTGCGGGATGGCCCCGCTGAAGAGGATGTTTGCACATGAGTGAGATTGTCTTCGATTGGAGCACGCGGGGACAGACCAACTTGGCCTGCCCGCTCGGTGATCACCGCTCAACGCCTCGTGTCAGCCTGCGGCGCCGTCTACTGCGCTAGTGCAACCCTGTTAAATACCTGAGACCGTTCCCAGATAGTAACCTCGTCATTCTCATCATTCACATAGCGACTGACCGGAGGTTCGTACCGATGCCGCGCTGTACTGCAGCCCCAGTTGACATC
>NZ_NRRY01000197.1 GCF_016583905.1 Lamprobacter modestohalophilus
ACATTAACCTATAAAAATAGGCGTATCACGAGGCCCTTTCGTCTTCAAGAATTCTCATGTTTGACAGCTTATCATCGCAGATCCGGGCAACGTTGTTGCCATTGCTGCAGGCGCAGAACTGGTAGGTATGGAAGATCTATACATTGAATCAATATTGGCAATTAGCCATATTAGTCATTGGTTATATAGCATAAATCAATATTGGCTATTGGCCATTGCATACGTTGTATCTATATCATAATATGTACATTTATATTGGCTCATGTCCAATATGACCGCCATGTTGACATTGATTATTGACTAGTTATTAATAGTAATCAATTACGGGGTCATTAGTTCATAGCCCATATATGGAGTTCCGCGTTACATAACTTACGGTAAATGGCCCGCCTGGCTGACCGCCCAACGACCCCCGCCCATTGACGTCAATAATGACGTATGTTCCCATAGTAACGCCAATAGGGACTTTCCATTGACGTCAATGGGTGGAGTATTTACGGTAAACTGCCCACTTGGCAGTACATCAAGTGTATCATATGCCAAGTCCGCCCCCTATTGACGTCAATGACGGTAAATGGCCCGCCTGGCATTATGCCCAGTACATGACCTTACG
>NZ_NRRY01000198.1 GCF_016583905.1 Lamprobacter modestohalophilus
AATATCGATGTGCTGCGCCTGCAGAGCCTGCGCGATAAGGATTTGGTGCGCGTGGCCAGGTACCACCGCGCTTGGCATCAGCTGAATGCGGCATTGGAATCGCTACCCGGCTGAGGTCAGCATTGGCCTGAGCCCATGCGGGCGGATGGACCCGATCGACTTTCTCGCCCTCGTTCCCCTACCCGCTTATCAGGGGCTTGCGTTGGGTGCCACCGGTACCCGTGCGCTCGAGCGCTTCGGTGATCTGGCGATGGGCGTCGAGTTGCTTGCGCGTCAGTCTAGGCGAGCGCGACTCGATGTCATCGATGAGTGCTTGGACCTGGTGCTGATCGACGCGGAGGCGCCTGCAGGCTTTCACTTCACCGGCTGCTCGTTTGCGATCTTCTGGGCCGCGCTGGGACCAGCGCAGGCCGACTGGCGCGTCGCCTTGTTGAGCGCACCGATGGAAGCGCTGCGCGAAGCGGCCCGACGGCGAGTCAACGTCGCGCGGCGTGGCCTGTACTTCAAGCAATGGCGGCTTTGGCTGCCGCGGGCGTATGAGGACGAGCCCAGGGCCACCCTGCCGCAGCCACTCGAGACCCTGCTGCGCAGCGCCGATCCGAATTGGCAG
>NZ_NRRY01000199.1 GCF_016583905.1 Lamprobacter modestohalophilus
TAAGTGACGAGGCTACCTCTAGGTTCGCTTGCGCTGCGGCCTGCGGTTTTGCACCCACGAAACTCACGACCCTTGGTTACCCAAACGCCGCTCCGGGGCACTACAGTGGTGTACGAGCAACTCCATCAGCGGGACTTCAACCCGCAAGTTAATCAGCCTGTTACGGCATACGGTCAGGTCTTGCAATCGAGCATAGATGATGAGGTCAAAAACGCTGACGGGATAAGGCAAGCCGGAATCAAGCCAGGAAGGACGGGTAGCAAGTTCACCTAACCCGCGCACTAGGCTCGTCATCGGCTATCCTCTCAGGCATGAAGACCGACCACCCGATCTATCTGTTTCTGCGCAGCGGCCCCGAGGCCTTTCGGGTGCTCACCGGCGGTCTGCGGCTTGAAGGCGCCTACAAGGTCTGCTCGCTGACCCTCAAAAGCCTCGAGCGCCGACTCGATGGCTTGGTCGCGCCCGACGGCCACTCAGGCCCTGCCTATGTGGTCGAGTTTCAGGCCCAGCCCAAGGCTAAGTCCCTGTACAACCTCGCCGCCAAGATCGGGCTCTATGGCGAGGAGAACCCCGAGCATGAAGTCCTCGGCATGGCCGTGTTCCTGCGTG
>NZ_NRRY01000200.1 GCF_016583905.1 Lamprobacter modestohalophilus
CGCGCGGATTCCATCAGGGCGCGAGGAGCGATCACGCCACCTCATCACGACGCCGGATATATGGCCGCAACGTTTCCTTCTGCTGAACAGTCAAGTGGCTCTTGCATCGCGGGGCGGACCATATATGGGGATTGCTCAGCCAGCCAATCGCGCAGGATCACCACGACATCGGTACGCAACGGCGTGTTGCGTTGCTTGCGCCCCTTTCCCAGACAGCGGACAAAGGCACTGGCGTTGAGTTCGACATCACGCGCGCACAAGGCACGCAGCTCCTGGCTACGTAGCCCCGTCTGAACGGCCAGCAGCAGCAACGCGCGATCTCGTCGCCCGATCCAGGTCGACAAGTCCGGTGCCGCCACAAGTGCGCCCGTTTCCTGCTCGTTGAGAAACTCGACCGTGCACTTCGCGTAGCGCTTGGTCGGGATGGCCAGCACCTGCTGGCATTGCAGCAAACAGTGGCATTGCAGCAAACAGTAATGGAATGGTCCGCCCCGCTCCTCCAACACACCCCGAGCGGGCACAATAAGCGATGATGAGAACCCATCGTCAACCAAGGTAGCGGAGCAGACCAATGACAGAGACTCACAAAGACCGGGCCATCACG
>NZ_NRRY01000201.1 GCF_016583905.1 Lamprobacter modestohalophilus
CGGCCAGCACGCTCGGTGAGGAGATGACAAAGAAGTTGACGTTGAAGCTGTCCCAGCGCACCTCGCGCAAACTGGTGACCGGCGCGCTGACCTCGCGACCGGAAACCAGAAAGGTGATCTCGTCACCCAAGCGAATGCCCAGGGTCTCGGCAATCCCTTCCTCGACCGAGAACTGAGCCTGCGCGTCCTCGCCCGACCACCAGGACCCCGCGCGGATTCGATTATCCGGCTGCAGTTGTGTTGCATAGCTGAGGTTGAACTCACGCGAGGCGAGACGCTCCGCGCGCGGATCAGCGAAATCCGACGGACTGACTGAGCGCGCGTTGACCCGAATCAAGCGGCCCCGAATCATCGGATCGATTCTGGTCGCTCCCACATCGGCTGACGCGTCCCGCGGTTGCGCCGACTCCTGGGCAGTCACACCAGACTCCCGCAAGAACTCCTGGAGTGGCTCGACATCTTGCGGCTGGATGTTGATCAGGAAGTGGTTGGGGGCCCCGAGCGGGAGATTCTCTTGC
>NZ_NRRY01000202.1 GCF_016583905.1 Lamprobacter modestohalophilus
GCAGCAGGCCGAAGCGGTCGATCATCTCCACCTTC
The DNA here is from genome assembly GCF_016583905.1 of Lamprobacter modestohalophilus. Classification (GTDB taxonomy): domain Bacteria; phylum Pseudomonadota; class Gammaproteobacteria; order Chromatiales; family Chromatiaceae; genus Lamprobacter; species Lamprobacter modestohalophilus. Next base: position 36 of record NZ_NRRY01000202.1, read on the forward strand.
AGGTCTTTGAGCTCGGCGGGTGACTCGGCGCTGGCGATGCGCTTGTAGGTGACCAGGCGCGTGTGCACGTCCGGCAGGTAGTCGTCGGGCAGGAGGGCGGGGAGGCCCAGGTCGATCTCGGCGCCGTGGTCCAGCGGGCGGTCCAGCTCCGGGGTGCGGCCGGCCTTGAGCGCCTCCACGGCACGCTCCAGCAGATCCATGTAGAGGGTAAAGCCGATCTCGTGGATCTGTCCGGACTGCTCCTCGCCGAGCAGCTCGCCGGCGCCGCGGATCTCTAGGTCGTGGGTGGCCAGCGTGAAGCCGGCGCCCAGGTCCTCCAAGGACTCGATCGCCTCCAGGCGCTTCTTGGCGTCCTCGGTCATGGCCTTCGCCGGCGGGGTGATGAGATAGGCGTAGGCGCGGTGGTGCGAGCGCCCGACCCGCCCGCGCAGCTGGTGCAGCTGGGCGAGGCCCAGCTTGTCCGCCCGGTTGATGACGATGGTGTTGGCG
>NZ_NRRY01000203.1 GCF_016583905.1 Lamprobacter modestohalophilus
GCGGGTCAGCACATCGCCTTTGATCTCCGCATCGCTGCGCGGCGAGAGATCGTGCAAGGCATCGCGAAACTGCTCGAGCAGGACAACATCACCGAGCTTGAACATCGAACACCTCTTCCCATTCGACATCCTGGTCATCGCCGTCATCGGCAAAGCTCGCCCTGTCCAACGCTCGGAACGCCTCTTCGGATGTGCTTGGCGAGCGCTTCAGGGTTTCGGACGGGATTCCGGTGCGACCTTCGCGGTCGAGCACAACGATGAGGAGCTCGGTCTCTTCTGTCGCGGATAGGGGGGATAGTCGTTCGATGTTGCCGTTGCGATAGCGTGGTCTTCGCGCCTCGGGATTCATGGGTTCAGTGTCGCGCAAATCGTCGATCTCCTTGAGCAGGTGCATGACGTCAGCACGGGCAACGTCACGACGCGCGCGTTTGCCGCGTGTCGCTTGCAGCCAGACAGCACCATCGGCGTTGTCGGCAGCGGCGGTGGCGTCGATTTCGCGCCGTTGACTGTGCCTGGTCGGGACAGGAAAGCCGTTGATGGTCAC
>NZ_NRRY01000204.1 GCF_016583905.1 Lamprobacter modestohalophilus
AGTAAAACCATTATCGGTGCCGCTCACCAACAAATAACCTCAGCATGGTGGGATAAACGATATGACTATGAGTTATTCCTGTCAGAACTGGTGTTGCGTGAATGTGCTGGTGGCGATTCTGCCGCCGCTCAAAAACGCTTAGAAGTAGTCAAGAACATTCCACTATTGGTGGCAACAGAAGAAGCATATCAACTGGCAGAGGCGCTTTTGAGAAAAGGGATTATTCCTGCGAAAGCAGCAGAAGATAGCCTGCATATTGCTATCGCAACAGTTCATTCTGTTGATTATTTGCTGACATGGAATTGCAAGCACATTGCAAATCCAGAGTTGCAAAGGAAGATCATGGACTATCTCGATAAACAGGGCCAATTTCTGCCTTTCATTTGCACCCCAGAAGAACTCCTTGGTGAAGAAGATGGCAATTGACGAAATCATAGAAGAAGTTAGATCAAATAGAGAAGCTCATGCTGCAAGGTTTAACCATGACTTGCGCGCAATCTACGAAGATTTAAAGAAATCTGAAAAAG
>NZ_NRRY01000205.1 GCF_016583905.1 Lamprobacter modestohalophilus
GCACGCATGACGGAAAACCCGACATCGACGCGCATCCTCATCATCGACGATGAGGAGCAGATCCGTCGATTCCTGCGCATCAGTCTCAAGAGCCAGGGATATCAGGTCATCGAGGCGGAGACGGCGGCGAGGGGACTCGAGCTCGCCGCGACCCAGACGCCAGATTTAATCGTGCTCGACCTGGGCCTGCCCGATGCCGATGGCCAATCCGTGCTGAGTGAGCTGCGGCATTGGTCGAGCGTGCCGGTCATGATCCTGTCGGTCCGGTCATCGGAGAGCGACAAGGTCGCCGTGCTGGACGCGGGTGCGAATGACTATGTGACCAAGCCGTTCGGCATCCAGGAGTTCCTGGCGCGCGTGCGTAACTTGCTGCGCTTGCCCAGGGCGACAGAGAAACCCGATGCCGGGATCTACGATGACGGCTATCTCCGTATCGATCTGGTCAAACGCTTGGTGTCCGTGATGGGCGACGATGTGCATCTCACGCGCAAAGAGTTCGCCATCCTCAAGCTGTTGGTCTCGA
>NZ_NRRY01000206.1 GCF_016583905.1 Lamprobacter modestohalophilus
GCACGCATGACGGAAAACCCGACATCGACGCGCATCCTCATCATCGACGATGAGGAGCAGATCCGTCGATTCCTGCGCATCAGTCTCAAGAGCCAGGGATATCAGGTCATCGAGGCGGAGACGGCGGGGAAGGGGCTCGAGCTCGCGGCGACCCAGACGCCGGATTTGATCGTGCTCGACCTGGGCCTGCCGGATGCCGATGGCCAATCCGTGCTGAGTGAGCTGCGGCATTGGTCGAGCGTGCCGGTCATGATCCTGTCGGTCCGGTCATCGGAGAGCGACAAGGTCGCCGTGCTGGACGCCGGTGCGAATGACTATGTGACCAAGCCGTTCGGCATCCAGGAGTTCCTGGCGCGCGTGCGTAACTTGCTGCGCTTGCCCAGGGCGACAGAGAAGCCCGATGCCGGGATCTACGATGACGGCTATCTCCGTATCGATCTGGTCAAACGCTTGGTGTCCGTGATGGGCGACGATGTGCATCTCACGCGCAAAGAGTTCGCCATCCTCAAGTTGTTGGTCTCGA
>NZ_NRRY01000207.1 GCF_016583905.1 Lamprobacter modestohalophilus
CGGTGAGGCGCGGGCGAGCAGCGACAAAAATCCTAGACTGACCCTCGACAGGGTCTGCCATCCGACCAGGTAAGCCACCATGCAACATCGCGCATTCCCATCATTCGGTCATCGTGCGGTGCGGCTCAGCATCGTGCTCGCCCTGCCGCTGGCCGTCGGCGCCGGAACGGCCCCGGCCCATGACCACCAGGAGGCCGCCGACACCGCCGCGGCAACGCCAGCCAACGCCGGCGAGCAAACCATCGTTGTGGTCTCGGCGCCGGAGGAGATCGTCTCCAAACAGCGCCTGCCCCAGTTCGTCGGCATCTCCGGCGACACGGCGGGGGCCGAGGGCTTGTCCATGAACCTGGTCGTGATCCCGCCGGGTGCTGCAGCGGAGCCGCATACCCATTCCGGCTATGAGAGCGCCGTCTACCTGCTGGAGGGCCGGGTGGAGACCCGCTACGGACCGGGCCTGAAGCAGTCGGTCATCAACGAGGCCGGGGACTTCCTCTTCATCCCCCCGAACGTGCCGCAC
>NZ_NRRY01000208.1 GCF_016583905.1 Lamprobacter modestohalophilus
CCGACAAACTGGTGAAAGTGCGTGCCAAGGACGGTGCCGATCTCTATGTCCTGATTCACATCGAAGTCCAAGGCGACGCCGAGCGCGGCTTCAGCGAGCGGATGTTTGTCTATCAGTACCGACTGCGCGATCGCTACGGGCTCGATGTCGTCAGCCTCGCGGTCCTGACCGACACCACAGCGAGCTTCCGTCCCAGATCGTATCGCCAAGCGCGCTGGGGCTGCGGGATTGCATTCCGGTTTCCGATGGTCAAACTGCTCGACTACACTGCGCCCGAACGCTGGGCCGAGCTGGAAGCCAGCGACAACGTCTTCGCCCTGGTGGTCATGGCCCAGATCCGCGCCAAGGTCACCGATGATGCCGACACGCTCAAAGGCTGGAAATTCCGCCTCATCCGCCTGATGTATCAGCGCGGCTATGAGCGCGCACTGATCCTGGAGCTGTTCCGACTGATCGACTGGATGATCCGTTTACCTGCGCACTTGGAAGCAGACTTCCGCCAAGCACTCTATGCCT
>NZ_NRRY01000209.1 GCF_016583905.1 Lamprobacter modestohalophilus
CGCCGGCATCGTGCTCAGCCTGCGCGCGCTCACACAGACCGTCGGACGCTGGGCGCAGTTCTGGCAGAAGATCGATCAGTTTGGGGCGGCGTGCTGCTGTTGAGCACAGTATGTTGAGGCCGCACCCATGATGCACAGCTTGGAGCATGGAATTATGTCGTCGATGCCGCTGGGGTTTGAATCAAGATGTATAACTTATTTTTGAACGGTTACTAGGATGAGCATGCTCAAACTGATGGGATAGGCATGACGTGATTGGCTTTAGCGGAGTGTCTTTAAGAGCGCGTCGTAATCGTCATGGTCGCCGATCCAGAACCAATAAAGGGTGTCGCCTCGGCGCAGCCCTAATGCCCGCCAGCCGATGCCGATTCGCACGGGTAGTCGTTCAGACACCCGCCATTGGAGCCGGCAACGCTGGAGCCGTGCGGCCAGCGCGTCGCTCAGTGATGACGGCGGCCAGATAGGGCCAAGGCAGATGCCCGCGTTTGCGGCAGGTTTCGAT